>NC_008576.1:3625000-4225000 GCF_000014865.1 Magnetococcus marinus MC-1 | reverse complement strand
TTGCGCCGAGGATTTCTTGAACCAATATCAGGCCAACGGGCCTGCTTGTCTGCTGGTGGATATGTTATTGCCAGATTGGGGGCCATTGCGTCTGCTGGGAGAGTTAAAACGACGACAGATCCACCATCCCTGTATCTTTATGTCCTATCGCTGTGAAGAGCAGACCCTTATGGAGCTGCTGGAACAGCAAGCGTTTGCTTTTATCAAAAAACCCTTAAATCAGGTTAAGTTGACGGAGTTGATTCAAGTGGCCATGGGCCAGGATCAAAAACAATTCCCGCTCCAGCAGCGGGTCATGCAGCTGGCTGATGACTTAGAAAAATTGGGTAAAAATGAGCGCAGGGTGGTGGATCTGGTGGTTAAGGGGCTCTCGGCCCGTGAGATCGCGGCAACCTTACAGGTCAGCCCGCGTACCGTGGAGAACCAACGGCTCAAGGCCTATGCCAAATTGGGGGTGGCCACCACAGTAGAGATGGTGCGACGCTATACCGAGAGGGAGAGCTATCACGCCCTGACTTAGTCCGACGGCGGATTAGAAGTGTATAGGACATGCACCACTGGAACCGTCGGGGATGCGGCGCTCTGAGTGTGGTGTGACAGCACCATGGTGGTTGGCCGCCGGATAGCTGGACCGGTTGCGGTGGGGGGCGTGTAACCTCACCTTCACGCCAGGTGTAGAGAGCCGGTAAAGCTGTAGCCCACACTACGGGCCGATTTCACCGGTAGGCGGGCACCACATATGTTCATAACCTTTTGCCGCAGCCGGTTGAGCAGCACCGAGGCGCGGTGAATATCATTGTCGGAGGGGTCTTGAAAGATGGTCACAATGTTGGCATAGGCAACGGGCACGCCGGGGCTCTCTGCCAGCATGGTGAGGAAAGCCAACTCTGTGGCGGTTAAGGGAATATTGTCGCCATCGGGGGTGGTAAGGTTCCAGGTGTTGCGGTTGAGCGTCCAACTGGCGTGAGGGGTAGAGGGGGTATGCAGACGACGCAGCAGGGCTTGAATTTTGGCCTCTAAAATACGCAGGTCCACCGGCTTGGCCAGATAGATATCCGCACCAGCACTCAGGCCCATTAGATAATCCTCGGTGGTATCGCGGCCCGTGAGCATAATGATACCCACATCGGGGTGGTCATGATGCAGGGTCGTGGCAATATCAAAGCCGATCTCTTCTCCCAGATTAATATCCAGCACCACCACTTGAATGGGGGGGCTTTGGGTCAAGCGGTGGGCCAGTTGGGCTGCATGGCTGGCCTCGAACACCTGCAACCCCTGTAAGACCAAAAAATCCCGTGCCGATTCGCGAAAGTCGCGCTCATCTTCAACCAGTGCTACCCAACTCATGACAGCTCCTCTATCCGTGGTAGTGAGACGACAAAACATCCCCCAACACCCGCCTCGGCCTGCACCGTGCCGCCATGGGCCACAGCAATTTGACGCACCGCGTTTAAACCAATGCCGCTGCCACTGCCTGAAGGGGCAGCGGGACAACGGTAATATTTATCGAACACCTGTTCAAGCTGATCAACAGATAGACCTGGCCCTTGATCTTTGACCCGCAGCTCTACTTTATCTTTGACGACTTGTAACAGCAAATCAATACTGGCACCCTGTGGACTATATTTACTCGCATTGTCCAGCAGATTTCCCACTAAAACAGCCAGCAGGGTGGGACTACCATGAATCATAACCGAGCCATCGGGAAAGTGGCTCTGCATGGGTCGCTCGGGATCCATCTCCTGATGGCGTTCCACCACCTGTTTGACCAGTTTTACCATGTCCAGCCGCATATGGTCGCCATGGTGGGCACCCTCCAGACGGTCCCAGGTTAGGCAGCTGTTGATCAAGGTCTCTAGGCTCTGTACCGCGCCCTTAATTTTATGCAGCTCGCGTTGGGTCAGGGCGCTCTGTTCGGGTAACACAACCTCAATCAATTGAGTCGCGGCCAAGATCACGTTGACCGGGCTGCGAAAATCGTGGGCCATAATGGCCAGCAGATTACGGGTCTCATGCAGGGCGTCGTGGGCTCTGTTTTCGGCTTCTTGACGTTTGTGCACCTCGCGGGTAAGGCGGGTGTTCAACACATAGAAGCGCCCCCCCACCACCGCTACCAGCACCAAGGCCACCACCACAAACAGCAGCAACCGATAGAGGTTTGCAAGGTTCTCATCTTTTTGGGAGGGATCGTAGAGAAAACCATCCAGGTTCCAGGTGTCATCCAACATGCCCAGTTTATGGTAGGTTTCGCCAATATGCTTCCAGCGGCCCGGGCTCATATACCCCCACTCCACCAAATCAGGACGGATGAGGGGGATGCTATGTTTGGCCTCGTAGAGCAGTTGCTCCACCGACTTGGCTTGGCTATAGTCCTGGTAAATCCAGTTGGCTACCTCCTCGGCATGGTTCAGGGCGTAATACCATCCCCGCCGCGCGGCACGCAAAAAAGCGGCAACGCGCCGGGGGTTTTGAGCGATCTCTTGCTCGGTGGTAAACAGCACCTCACCATAAAAATCAATCCCCGCCGAACGGGCATCAAACATTTGGTAGGGTATGCCCAGCTTATCCAGGGTATAGGGCTCATCGGTGGCGTAGACACTCATGGCGTCCACCTCACCAGAGATAAGGCTCTCGGTGTTAAAGGTGTGCTCTTTGAGCTGCAATGTGTTGGTGGGGATCCCCTCGCTGCGCATATAGGCCCACATTTCGGCAGCTTGGGGTTCCAACATCAGACGTTTGCCCGCCAGATCATGAATGGTGCGAATGGAGGAGCTTTTTAAGGACGCGATGGCAAAGGGTGAGTGCTGATACACGGCGGCCAACGCCACAATGGGCAGACCCTTATGGCGCGAGACCACCAACTCTGAAGAACCGATGCCATACTCACCTACCCCAGCGGCGACCAACTCGGCGGGGTCCTCCCCCGCTTTGGGCACACGCAGTGTGACATTGAGCCCCTCATCTTTAAAATATCCGTTACGAATGGCCGCATAGTAGCCCGCAAACTGAAATTGATGTTGCCATTTTAGCTGTAGGGTGATGGGTTCTAATGCTCTCTCCAGTGCCCAGCTAGGGTGGCTGTAGAGCACCAGCGCACACAAGAGTATCAAGAGCCGTTTGGGCATGGTGATCTCAATCTTGCACAAAAATGTAAGCCACAGGGATCGGTTAACAAAGCAGGAATTTCGTTATTCCAGCACTTTAGTGTCAGAATGAACATAAGAGTTTCCCAATTTGGAGTAACACATTAACACACATTTGAAAAGCGTGCGTAGGGTAAGGCAGGTGTGGATCGGTTTGCGGGGGTAGGTAGAGGGAGGTAACCGGGCGACCGCTACGGCCACCCGGTCAGGCTTACTTAATGTTTCATCATTTGGATGATGCGGTAGGTATTATCCCGCCCCAGTTTAACGGTAAAGTGGACCTTATCCCCCGCTTGAAAAGCGCTTAAATCAACCTTGTTGCTCACCGGTAAATCCATGGTCATGCCGGGCCAGCCCAGCGCGGGGATGGGGTCGTGGGTTAAGTTGACCCGCGCCTGTTTGGCATCCACATGGTGGATCAGGCCCATGGCATCGGCTTGGTTAGATGGCTGCTCCTGTGCCATGGTGCTGTGATCCATAGCCGCAGGAGCCATGCTATGGCCACTGTGATCCATGGTGCTATGAGAATCGGCCATGGCTTGCCCAGAGAGCAGAAGTAGGGCGGCACACACAGTAATAAGGCGTTTTTGCATGCTCATTCTCCAGAATGTAGGGTGGGGTTGGGTTCTATGGGTAGGCGACGGGCCTCCCACAGCATATAGAGGACGGGGATCACGATGAGGGTCATCAAGGTGGTGCTGAGCATACCCCCCACCATGGGCAGGGCAATACGGCGCATCACGTCTGAACCCGAGCCGTCGGTATAAAAAATGGGTAGCAGACCCGCTATAATCACCGCCACCGTCATTAATTTAGGGCGCACCCGCATGGCGGCCCCCGTTATAACGGCATCAAACAGGGCGCGGTGATTTTGGGGTTGGTCATGGCGCACCTGTTGGTCAATGTAGAGCAGCATAACCACCGCCGTTTCCACGGCGATTCCCCCCAGTGCAATAAAGCCCACCGCCACCGCCACCGACAGATGATAGTCGGCCAGATAGACCGCCCATAATCCCCCCACCAAGCCAAAGGGCAGCGCGGTCATGACCATCATGGTGCGGTCTAGGCGGCCAAAGTGGATCATCAACAGCAGCAGAATAATGGCGGCGGCGGCGGGGATGGCGATATTTAGGCGTTGGCGGGCTTCCATCATCTGCTCATACTGGCCCGACCAAGTGATGGCGTAACCGGGGGGAAGCGGAACGACCTTGGCGATGTGCGCTTGGGCTTCGGTCACATAGCCGCCCATATCCCGCCCGCTCATATCCACAAAGACCCAGCCGGTAAGGCGAGCATCCTCGGATTTAATCATGGGGGGCCCTTCGGCATAGGTAATGGTGGCCAACTCACCCAGGGGAATGTGCTGTCCCATGGGGGTAGGGACCAAAATCTCGGCCAAATCCTGCTCCGACTCGCGGAAGGGGCGGTCATAGCGCATCTGAATATTATAGCGCTCCCGTCCCTGGATGCTCTCGGCGATCTTCATGCCCCCCAGCGCGGTCTGAATAATGGATTGAAACAGAGCAAGATCAATATTGCGTCGCGCCAACTCTTCCCGATTGGGGTCAATCTCCAGATAGCGCCCGCCGCTCACCCGGTCGGCAAAGGCACTGCGGGTACCGCGTACATCCTTGACGGCGGCCTCCACATCCAGGGCGATGCGGCCAATCTCTTGCAAATCTTGACCAGAAATTTTAATGCCCACCGGTGTACGGATGCCGGTGGAGATCATATCCATACGAATTTTGATGGGATACCCCCAACTGTTGACCAATCCGGGCAGTTTAACCCGTTGGTCAAGCTCTTTGATGAGCCCCTCCACATCCAGACCAGTGCGCCACTGGGCCTTGGGTTTAAGTTTGATCCAGCTCTCAATCATGGAGATGGGCGCGGGATCGGTGGCGGTATCGGCGCGTCCCAGCTTGCCAAACACCCGTTCAACCTCTGGCACCGTCATGATCAGGCGGTTGGTCTGGGCCAAAATCTCTTTGGCTTTGCCAATGGAGACCCCCGGTAGGGTGGTGGGCATGTAGAGCAGCTCTCCTTCGTAAAGGGCGGGCATAAACTCGGAACCCAAATTCTTGAGCGGGATCTGTAGGCTCATTAACCCCACCACGGCCAGCAGCAGGGTAAACCAGCGCAGATGCAACGCGAGGCGTAAAATAGGCCGGTAAAGCCCGACAAAGAGTCGGTTAAGGGGGTTGCTTAGCTCTTTGAAAATGCGCCCTCGGATCAGCCACACCATAAGAATGGGCACGATTGTAACCGATAGAATAGAAGCAAATGCCATGGCGTAGGTTTTGGTATAGGCCAGGGGGGCAAACAGGCGATGGCTTTCACCGGTGAGGGCAAACACCGGCAAAAACGAAACGGTAATAATCAATAGGCTGAAAAAGAGCCCTGGTCCAACCTCTTGAGCCGCGACAATAAGCGCCTGCCTGCGGGCAGCCGCCGAGCGAGGTTGTGGCAAGTCGCTCAATTTGCGGTGGGCATTTTCGACCATGACAATGGAGGCGTCCACCATGGCGCCAATGGCAATGGCAATGCCGCCCAAGGACATAATATTGGCGGTGATGCCCTGGCTGGACATCAGGATAAAGGCCCCTAAAATACCCAAGGGTAGGGTGATGATGGCCACCAAGGCCGAACGCACGTGCAGCAAAAAAACCAGACAGACCAGGGCGACCACCAAGCCCTCTTCGAGCAATTTATGTTTAAGATAATCCACCGCATCCCGAATCAACGGGGCGCGGTCGTAGACGGTGCGTATCTCCACCCCAGCGGGTAATCCGGGGCGCAGTTGGGCCAGCTTGGCTTGCACGGCTTCAATGACAGTAAGCGCATTTTCCCCAGAGCGCATCACCACAATGCCCCCCACCACCTCGCCCTCACCATTGAGTTCCACAACCCCTCGGCGTAGTTCAGGACCCTCCACCACGCGGGCGACATCGGTGAGCAGTACCGGACGGCCATTTTTGGCGTAGACCACCACCTGTTGCAGATCGTGCAGTGAGGTGACATAACCCTTCGAGCGAATCATCAACTCGGTTTCGGCCCGTTCTAAAACCCGCCCCCCCACCTCTAAGCTGGCGGCTTTGACCGCCTGTTGCACCCGGCTGAGGGGCACATCAAAGGCGCGGAGTCGGTTGGGGTCAATACGCACCTGATATTCGCGCACAAAGCCCCCCACCGAGGCAACCTCGGAGACACCGGGCACGGTGGCCAGCTCAAATTTTAAAAACCAATCCTGTAACGCACGCAGCTCCGCCAGATCGTGTTGGCCGGTGGGGTCTACCAACGCATATTGAAAGATCCATCCCACCCCGGTGGCGTCTGGTCCCATGCGGGGGGTGGCCTTGTCGGGCAGATCTTTCTGCACGGTGGCCAAGGCTTCGGCCACCCGACTACGGGCCCAATACATGTCCACCCCATCTTGAAAGATGACATAAACAAAGCTGGTGCCAAACATGGAAAAACCACGCACCGCCTGAGTCTTGGGTAGACCAAGCAGGGTGGTGGAGAGGGGATAGGTAACCAGATCTTCCACAATCTGCGGGGCTTGACCGGGAAACTCGGTGCGGATAATCACCTGGGTGTCGGAAAGATCGGGAATGGCATCCAGTGGGGTACGCTGCACCGCCAACACCCCCGCGACAGCCAAACCAAGGGTGAGTATCACCACAATGAGCTGATGGTGGATGGACCACTCAATCAGACGGGCAATCATGGATTGGGTGGGATCGTGCCCCGCGCTGGGGGGGGTGTGAGGGGTATCAGCCATGATTGGCCTCATGGGCCGCCGGGTAGGGTATGGCTTGGCTGGGACCAGGACCGTAGGGTGAGGCGGCTTCGGCGCCAAGTTGCAGCCAATAACGCGCGGGGCTTCCCTGATGTTGGAAAAGATGCAGCCCCTTGGCTTGATAGTGTTGGGCGGCACCCTGTTGTATCCAGGGTTGCAGGGCTTGCACCAGCTGATCCAGCGCAGTGAGCAGCTCGGCTTGGGTGCGTGCCTGTTGGGCCCTACTTAGGGCATCTTCAGCCTGGGTGAGAATCGCCCCCAAACGGGTCTGGCCAAAGTGTGGCCAGAGCAGGCTTTTAATATCCCGAGCAGGTTGCAACTGCGTCGGTTCTACGGCGTAGCCATCTATGTGGGCCTCATGGATATAGAGGGCGGCATCCACCAAATGATCGAGCATGGCAAGTTGGGCGGGGGTTGGCGCAAGCTGGTTAAGGGGGGGTTTGAGCCGCTCAAGCTTGGTAAAGGATTCCCCTAAAGCACTCTCAGAGTCGATGAGAAATTGCCCGGAGATCACCACCTGCTGCTGTTCGTCCAGACCTTCCAGGATTTCGGTAAAGCCACCGCTGGAGAGCCCCACCTTGACCGCTTTGGGCTGAAAGCGTCCCTCTCCTAGGGCCAGCACCACGTGGTAGCCTTGGGCATCGTTGAGCAATGCCCCGTCCGGCAGGGCCAGACGACGATCCACACCGACCTCGAACAGCACATCCGCATAGGCCCCGGGGCGCAGGGCGCCATCCTGATTATCCAGCAGCAAGCGGACCGTGCCGGTGCGGCTGGCAGCATCAATGATGGGGTGAATATAATCAATTTTTGTCGCCACCTTACGCCCAGGCAGGTGGGGTAGCAGCACACGTACGGGGGTCTGTTTGGTGATGCGGGAGAGATCTTTCTCCGCCACGCTGGCGTTAAGCCACACCCGGCTGTAGTCCTGGATCACCGCTAGGGTCATCCCCGGTTTGACATAACTGCCTTGGCGGACCTCCAAGCGGCTGAGGGTGCCGCTGCCTTCGGCGTAAAAGGGTACCCGCTCGGAGAGGCTTTTTTCCGCGATCCAACGGTTAATCAAGCGGCGTTCCACCCCCAGTGCCAGCAAGCGTTGGGTGGCCGCGTGCAGACGCCCACCCCCCTGCTGTTGAGCGGCGCTGAGCAGATCCCGCTGCGCGGCCACCAGATCGGGACTAAACAGTCGGTAGAGTTCCATGCCCTGCTGAATGGTGTCGCCTACCGCAGTAACCTGCAATTTTTCAATCCAGCCAGCGACACGGCTGGCCACCACACTTTGGGCGCGTTCATTTTCCATCACCATGCCAAAAGCACGGATACGGCGACCAAACTCGGTCCATTGGGGGATGCCGTAGCGTACCCCCATATTTTGAATGGTCTCCGGGGCAATGGTGACAGCGTTGCGTGGATTATCCGGGCTGCTGCTGGTGGGGCGCTCGCCCGCCGCCAAGGGTACCAGATCCATGCCGCACAAGGGGCAGCTGCCCATCTGATCGGCAATATAGTGGGGGTGCATGGGGCAAGTGTAGCGTTGCACCGCTGGCTCGCCCCAACCCAACTGAGGCAAAATCAACAGCAAACAGAGCAGGGGGGTTGCAAGATAGCGCCGCATCATGGTTGCACCTGACTATAAAAAAGGGTGTGGATCTTGGCCGCCGCAATGGTTTGCAAGGCGCGATGACGGGCCAGATCCTCCCCCAATTTAATGCGGGTCATGGCTGGCTTGATGAGCTGTTCCAATGAGGCTTCACCAGCCTCATAGCGGCGGTTCATGGCCGCTTCCAACTCACGGATCTCCTGCTGACGTTTGGTAATGGCCTTGAGTAACTGACCACTGGTGTGATACTCCGCCAGGGCTGTGTCATAGCTGGCTCGGCTGCTGCGTAGGGCGTCATCCACCAGCAACTTGGCCTCATCGACCGCCACTTTGGCAGCGGCGATCTTGGGTTTTTGGTTCCACTTGGCCCATAGGGGCACGCTGATGGTGGCCGTTATGCTGTACCAATCCTCGCCACTAAAATTTTTACCATCCTCACGCTGTTGCCACATGGCGTTAACCCCATAATCGGGGCGCAGGCTGGCTTGGGTAATCTCCACCTGCCTGCTGGCCATGGCCTGTTTAATCTGGGCAATCTCAACCGCGATGGGGGTGTGGTTCTGCCACGTTAAGGGTTGCAGGGCCGGGGGGGCGATACGGGGGCTCTGCTGCACCAACTGCTCTAGGGTGGCTTTGTGGCGCTGATCCTCCCCTTCCTGCAACAAAAGCTGCTCTTGGAGTTGGCTGTGCTGAATATCCAGCGCCTCAACCTCTCCATAGGCAGGCTTACCGGAGGCCATCTCGCCCTTGAGCCACTGATCCAGTTCGCTGATTTTATCCAATTGGGCCTGAATCACCTGTATGGTCTGGGCGATGCGTTGGCGTTGGGCGAGGCTGGTGATCAGTTGCAGGGTCAATTGCGCCTGGGTGTTTTTGGCTTGGGCAAGGGCGAGATCGCTGCGGTTAAGGGTGAGCGCACGGTTGGCACGTCGAGCGGTTAAATTGGGCAACGGTTGGGCAATGGCGATACTTTTATTGCTGGGCAAAAAACGGTCAAAACGGGTAGGGGTCTGGATCGGCACATTATTGATGCCCAGGGCAAGGGTGGGGTTGGGTAGCCCCATATCCCCTTGGGCGCGGGTGGCTTGGCCCAAGCCACTCTGCTCAAGGGCAGCTACGCTGGGGTGTTGCGCCAGCATCCCTTGCAGCTCAAAATAGCTGGGACTATCGCTCCCAGCCAGCGCGGTGCACGCTAAAAAAAGGGTGGCAAAGAGGGCCCCTAAATGCAACATGAGTTGGCATTCCTTTTTCTTTCGGACAGGTGGCCTATGGCCCGCTGGCCACGGGGGTGAGATTGCTGGATCTCAACCAGTGAACCATAGGCGCAACCTGAGAGTGGTTTGACACCACGGATCTAAGCATGGCAGATTTTATCAGGAATGGGCAGCGGGTTTAATGTAAATAATCTATTGAAATAGTGGCAAAATATTAGAATTTTATGACCGTTTCCCAAAATTGTTTCTGCGGTATGACCAAACCGTGCTTTCTGTCATACTTGTGTTATAGATTGGCGTTGGGTATCGCCCCTTGCCCAACGGTGCCCCTGTTACCCCATCCAGATCGAGCAAAGGCGCTTATCCATGACCCAGCAGGATCGCATACTGATCGTTGAAGATGACGAGCCCACCCGCACCATGGTAGCGGACTATCTGCGGGGTCATGGTTTTGAGGTGCGCACTCTCGCCAGCGGGGAAACGATGAACAGCACCCTCGCGGCGTGGCCGGCCGATGTCATTGTTATGGATCTCATGCTGCCCGGAGAGGATGGTTTAACGCTCTGTAAACGGTTGAGCGTAGACAAACAGACGGCGGATATTCCCATTATCATGCTGACCGCGCGGGGGGAGGAGACCGACCGCATCGTGGGGTTGGAGATGGGCGCTGATGACTATCTAAGCAAGCCCTTTAGTACCCGTGAACTCCTGGCGCGTCTGCGCAGTGTGTTGCGGCGTGCCCGGGCGATGCCCCGCAGCCACGCGGCCCCCCCCATTAACCATTACCATTTTGCGGGTTGGCACATGAATGTGCAGGCTCAGGAGCTCATCGCCCCCGATGGTTTGATCGTGGAGCTAACCCGGGGTGAAGCGACCCTGCTGTTGGCCTTTTTGCACCATCCCAATCAAATCTTGGATCGGGAACAGATTATGGCCTTCTATCAGCAGCGTCAGGCGGGTATCTATGACCGCAGTATTGATGTACAGGTTGGACGCCTGCGCAAACGTCTGCAAGAGCCCAAAGAGCCGCAATTGCTTAAAACCGTATGGGGTAAGGGCTATATTCTTAAAGCTGAGGTACAGGCGCGATGAGGCTGGCGCTGCTGCCGCGCACCCTCTCTGGGCAACTGCTGCTGATTTTGATGACCGGCATCTCCATGGTATTGGCTTTAAGTGCGGTGCTCCATCTGCATGAACGCAGTGAGGCGCTCTCGAACTACGGCAGTATTCAAGCGGCCTATCGGTTAAAGGGGGTGGTGGAGAATCTGGATCCGCTGTTGCCGCAGCAACGGCAGCAGATTCTGGGTCTGATGGAGAGTTCGCTGCAATTTATACAGATTATCGCGCCCAGCTCGGATGCGGTGATTGGCGATGCACCCTCGCACCCTATGGCCCAGCAGTTTTTACAGCGTTTACAGAGCGTATTTGGGGTGGGTTGGCAGATACGCGTTAAAATGTTGCAGTGGCAAGGCCCCCCCGAAACGCAGGATGTACACCAGCGCCACCACCGTCAACATATGGGGGGCATGCAGCGCATCTTTCCCGATGGTCTCTCCTTTTTGGCGCAGGTGCAACTGCGGGATGGCAACTGGGTTGAGTTTCACAACCATCTGCCCAAAGAGGTGTTTGATCGCCCCGACCATCTTTTTGGGGCGCTGTTGGCGCTGTTCATAGGGGTGATGCTGTTGGCGGTGGTGGCGGTGCGGTTGACCACCCGTCCCTTGACCCTGTTGGTGCAGGCGGCCCATGGTTTGGGGGAGGATCTCAATCGTCCCCCCTTACCCGTACAGGGTTGCCGTGAGCTGCGGCAAACGGCCCAAGCCCTCAACAGCTTGCAGGCCCGTATTAAACGCCATGTGCAGGAGCGCACGCAGCTGTTGGCGGCCATTTCCCACGATCTGCGTACCCCCTTAACCCGCATGCAACTGCGCACCGAGCGGCTCATTGAAGGGGATGTTCAGCACGCCTATTTTCAAGATATCAAAGAGATGGAGCAGATGATTCAGGGGGCGATGGCCTTCATCCAAGGCATGGAGCAGCAGGAGCCGTGGCAGCGGGTGGATCTGGCGGCGATGCTGGAGCGGTTACAGGAGGAGTTTGCCGAAATGGGCTACACCATCACTCTGGATGTGCCCGATCATCTGCCCTTTTGGGTCATGCGTACCAGTTTGAAGCGGGCACTAAGTAACCTCATAAGCAATGGGGTGCAGTATGGCCAACGGGTGGCGGTGAGCGCCATCGCTGAAGGGGATGGGGTTAAATTGAGCATCCGCGATCATGGTCCGGGCATCCCTGAGTCGGAATTTGCACGGGTGTTGGAGCCCTTTACCCGGTTGGAGGCCTCCCGCAGCCGTCATACCGGTGGGGTGGGGTTGGGGCTGGCCATTGCACGCAATATTATCCAGGCGCACGGGGGAGGGTTGCGGTTGC
Source organism: Magnetococcus marinus MC-1 (assembly GCF_000014865.1). Lineage (NCBI taxonomy): Bacteria > Pseudomonadati > Pseudomonadota > Magnetococcia > Magnetococcales > Magnetococcaceae > Magnetococcus > Magnetococcus marinus. Next base: position 4,212,814 of record NC_008576.1, on the reverse strand, counting down.
ACAACCATCCCGATGGGGGGTTGCAGGTGGATGTCATGTTGGTGGCCAAAGATCCGCCATCACCGCATAAACCCGTATAGGGTAGGGGGATGTGACCCTGCGCTGGGCGACAGGAGAACGCCAGTGCGCGAGGGGTAGCAGGGTTGGTGAGTGGCAATCCTTTAGAGCAGGGAGAGGGTGTGGAGAGCTTTTGTGGGCGTATTAAACAGGTGGTCTTCCATAATCTGGAAAACGGTTATGCGGTGATGGTGGTGCGCCCGGATGAGGCCCCGGAGGAGACCCAGACGGTGGTGGGGGTGTTGGCGGCCCCGGCGGCGGAGATGCGCTTGTGTTTTCATGGCCAATGGGAGAGCAACGCCAAGTTTGGTCGGCAATTTAAGGCCGAGCGCATGGAGCCCCTGGGGACCACCCTGCGGGAGGCTATTGTACTGTTTTTGCAGAGTGGCTCCATCAAGGGCATTGGCAAGACCATGGCCAACCGCTTGGTCGAGCGGTTTGGTGAAGCGCTGTTTGAGGTGATGGATGAGCGTCCCGAAGCGCTGCTGGAGGTGCGTGGGGTGGGTAAGGCCAACCATGGGCGTATCTTAAAAAATTGGCAAAAAGCACGGGACGATGCCCAACTGATGCTGTTGCTCTATCAACTGGGTTTTGGTGCGGCTTTGACCCGCGCGGTCAGTAAATGCCTGCGGGAAGCCGATCCCCAAGCCGACCCCCTCAAGATGGTGCAAGAGAACCCCTATCTGTTGGCGCAGGTGCGGGGCATCACCTTTCAGCGGGCCGATGCCGCCGCTCTGCAATTAGGGATGCAGCGTTTGGACCCGCGCCGTATTGAGGCGGGTATGCAGGAGATTTTAATACAATTGGCCAATAATGAGGGGCACACCCTGCTAGAAGAGCCCCGTTTTCACCAACAGCTAACGGTTTTGTTGGCCTTACAGGGGCACCAGGATCAGCTCAATTTGGTGCCCATGGTGTTGGAGCGTTTGGATCTTGGTCAGGGGCCGTTGGTGCGGGTATATGGTCGGGATGGCAGCCCTTTTGTGCAGCTTACCCGTTACCATGACTATGAAAAACAGATTGCTTACCATATCAGCCGTTTGCACGGGCCAAGCCCCATTGAGACCATTAGCGATGGCTGGATTGAGCGGGTGAGTCGCGGCCATTTTAGCCTCTCAGTGGATCAGCGTCAGGCGCTCAAGACCATTACCCAGGACAAGGTCGCCATTTTAACCGGTGGTCCTGGCATGGGTAAGACCACCATCACCCGCTATGTCATTGAGCATGCCGTAGAAAACAAGCAAACGGTTAAGCTGTGCGCCCCCACGGGGCGGGCGGCCAAGCAGTTGGCCGAGGCTACCGGGGAGGTGGCTTTGACCATCCACCGTTTAATGGGCAAGGGCAGTGATGAGTCTGTGGATGGTCAGCGTAAGTTTGAGTGTGATCTGCTGGTGGTGGATGAGAGCTCCATGATGGATGAGTGGATGGCCAGTTCACTGCTACAGATGTTACCGGACCACTGCCGCCTGTTATTGGTGGGGGATGCCGATCAGCTACCGTCGGTTGCAGCGGGGCGTGTGTTGCAGGATTTAATTCAGAGTGGGGTGGTGCCGGTGGCGCGCTTGACAGAGGTACACCGGCAGGCGGAGGGTTCGGGTATCGCCTTGGGGGCGGTGGAGATTTTGCATGGGCGGCGTCCACAGATGGCGCGGGATTTTAAATTTGTGGCGGTTACGGGCGGCATGGAGCATCTTCATCAGTGTGCCAATCGTATGCTGGAGGGCATAGACAAGATGATGCGCGTGGGGGGCATTGATGGGGCGGAGATCCAGGTGATTACTCCCATGCATGGTACCGAGGTGGGGGTAAAGGCGCTGAACGAGCGGCTCCATGAGCAGCTCAACCCCTATCAGGCGGGGCAGGAGGTGTTGGAGTTGGACGGCTTTGCCTATCGGGCGGGTTGCCGCATTATGCAGACCAAGAATGATTATGATCTGGAGCTGTTTAATGGGGACCAAGGGGAGATTGTGGAGATCAGCAAGGATGCCCAGGGGGAGCTTCAGGTCATTGCCAAATTTGATGAGGCGCAAAAGCTGTTGGATCGGGAGCAGATGGGTAACATTGTGCCCTGTTACGCCATTACTGTGCATAAAAGCCAGGGTGGGCAGTTTAACTATGTGGTTACGCCGGTGGTAACGGCCCATGGTAAGATGCTCTATCGCAACCTGTTTTATACCTGTGTGACGCGGGCGCGTAAGGGTGTGGTCTTGGTGGGCTCTTATGAGGCGTTGGTGATGGCGATCTCCTATAAGGAGAATATGCAGCGCAATACGGGTCTGTTGAGCCGTATCGAGGAGCGCATGGGTGGTGCAGTATAAGCCAGCGTGTTTAGAGATACCTGCCTAATCGTGAATCCCCCCATGGTTAGGGATGGTGGTTAGGTTTTACTCTGGGGGATCACACAAAGTAAGCGACCGGATATGAAACTGAAAGATCGAGAGCTGCTGGGTAAACTGAAAGGTAAGCACTACCCTTTGGTGATTTTGCTCTATGGGCAGGAGCAGGGGCGTATTGAGGATGCGGCGAAAAAGATTGAGCAGTGGGTATTGGGGCCGGATGCGGATGCGGATTTTGATCTGGAGCGTTTTTATGGGGGGGATCTGGATGAGGGGCGTTTTTTAAGTTCATGCCGGGCCATTCCCTTTCTATCGCCCATGCGTTTGGTGGTGGTTAAAGAGGCGGATAAGCTTCTATTACCCCTAAGAAAATCGTTTTTGAGCTATTTGGAAAACGAGCCTTCCAAGAGCAGTGTGGTGCTTTTTTTGGCGGATAACCTAGACGCTTCGCACACTTTGCGTAAGGGGTTAGAGAAGCATGAGCAGAGTTGGGTGGTCCCTTTTTATGCGCTCGCGGGGCGGGAGATGGGGGGGTGGATTGAGGAGCACCTGCGCTGTCATGGTTTTAGTGCGGCTGAGCCAGATTTGATCCCTCTGCTGGTACAGCTGTTGGAGGGGGACACCCGCAGTGCTGAGCAGGAGTTAGAGAAGCTGTTTCTTTATGTGGGTAAGCCAGGTCCCATTCGCCTAGAGGATGCCCGTGCCATTGTGGGTGAGGCGGCGTTGCACAGTGGTTTTGATTTGGCGGATGCGGTATTGCGGGGGGATGCGGCCAAGGCGTTGCATACGTTGGATGGTTTGGTGCAGGCGGGGGGGATGTCGGAGGCTTTGCCGTTATTGGGGTTGATTACCCAGCGTATTCGCCGTTTGGCTCAGGCGCAGGGGTGGATGCAGCGGGGTATGAGTGGGGATGAAGTTACCCGCAAGCTACGGATTTTTTGGAAAGAGAAAGATCACTTTTTGGCGCAGTGTCGGCAGGTATCGGCCAAGCATTTAGCGGAGGGTTTGATCACCTGTCAAAATGCGGATCGGCAGCTCAAGGGGGCGGAGGGTGCGCGCCCCCCTGAGCAGGTTTTGGGTATTATGATTTTGCGTCTTGCGCGGCTATTTGGCGGGCGTCCTTAATGCGATCTCGGCTGAGGGGGATGAGGGCGCCCAGCAGCACAGTCATACCCATAGCGCTGACGAAAAACAGGTTACCTTTGAGGGAGACGAAGGCGATGCCAGCCCATAGGGGGCCTAGCACGCGGCCCAGAGCGCCCATGGATTGGAACAGTCCCATCATGAGTCCTTGTTTATCTTTATCGGTATTGAGGCTGACCAGTGAAGAGAAGGCGGGGTGGACCAAACCGGCGCCTGTTGCGGCGAGGCCGAGGGCGATGAGCAGGGTGGTATAGTTGCTGGCTTGTCCTAGTAGCATCAAACCGAGGGCGATACAGATTAGGCCGCTGTAGGCGGTACGCACTTCGCCAATTTTGGGCACCAATCGCCGCACGATGCCACCTTGCACGATGGCCATAACCACTCCGACGAAGGCAAACAGGTGTCCATTTTCGGCCATGGTTTGGGATCCGCTATCCCAGCCCATGATGATTTGGGTCCAGAGGGGCAGGGCCATTTCAAAGGCGGCGAACAGGGTGATAAACAGGCCCATAAACAGGCAGACCATCAAGGCACCTGGGTAATTGCGCGCTTGTTTCCAGGGGTGTAGGGAGAGGGGGTGGGCGCGTTTGCTTAGGGGTTGTTGTTGTTCGGTGCTCAGGTCACGAGTTTCTGAGAGCAGGAAGAGAGCGGCCACGGCGTTGAGGCCGGTGATGAGGGCTGCGGCCAGGGGTGCGGCGCTGATCCCGTAGGTACTGGCGAGGTAGCCGCCCATGGCGGGGCCGAGCACGAAGCCTAGGCTAAAGGCGGCCCCGATGATGCCCATGGCTTGGGCGCGTTTTTCTGGGGGTGTTAGGTCGGCCATAGCGGCTTGGGCGGCGGCGATATTGGCCCCCATAAAGCCGGCCAGGGCGCGGGATAGGATGAGCACCATTAAGCTTTCGGCCAGACCATAGATCAGGTAGGAGAGGGCGGAGCCGAAGAGGCCGATGATTAACACGGGGCGGCGTCCGATGTGGTCGGAGAGGCGGCCCCAGAGGGGTGCAAAGAGAAATTGCATGAGGGAGTAGATCCCCATGAGCACGCCGATTTCCATGGTGGAGGCGTGGAACATGGGATCGCTGGCGTAGTTGGGTAGTAGGGGTAGGACCAATCCGAAACCGAGCAGGTCGAGAAACACGGTAAAGAAGATAATGCTGATGGTGCTTTTACGTTTCATGTAATCCAGGTCCTGTGGGTTTTGGACGGGTACCATGGTTGGTTTTTTTGGGTGAGGGACCATTTAACCATGGAAAGGGTTTGAGGAAAAGTTTCCGTCTGGTGTTGGGTTGTTGATAGGGATGTTTTTGGTGTATGGGGTTGGATTTGGGTTTATTTTTTTTATGTTTTGTTTGGGGTGATGGTTTGCCTGTGGTGGCATGGCTTTTATGATTAAAAAAAGGTTAGGGGGGGGCTGGGGGGAGAAGTTCTCTGTCTTCCCCCAGGGTTTTGCTTTTAATTTTATGATTTGTTGTTTTTTGACTTTTTTGCATGTATTCAAGGTTTGGCACTGAACGGCATGGCTTTTATGATTAAAAAAAGGTTAGAGGGGGGTCTGGGGGGAGAAGTTCTCTGTCTTCCCCCAGGGTTTTGCTTTTAATTTTTTGACTTTTTTGCATGTATTCAAGGTTTGGCACTGAACGGCATGGCTTTTATGATTAAAAAAAGGTTAGAGGGGGGTCTGGGGGGAGAAGTTCTCTGTCTTCCCCCAGGGTTTTGCTTTTAATTTTTTGACTTTTTTGCATGTACTCAAGGTTTGGCACCGAACGGCATGGCTTTTATGATTAAAAAAAGGTTAGAGGGGGGTCTGGGGGGAGAAGTTCTCTGTCTTCCCCCAGGGTTTTGCTTTTAATTTTTTGACTTTTTTGCTTTTAGGCTCGCCCTTCGCTAGGGGAGCTAAGCGGCGTTTTTTTGCCGCTTAGCGACCAGCGAGCCAGCCTTTTAATTCCTTAATGGGGGAAAATTGAGTTTTTTTTCAATTTTCCCCCATTAAGGAATGCCAAATGCCCCAGCGGGGGTTAGGTCTGGGCTGTGGCTGGGGGATGTAGAGCTTTATCCCCCAGCGCCTTTGTGCCTACAAGTTGTTCCCCCAACCCACCATGTGCCCAACCGCCCGCCACGCTGGCGCGTGACATCGCTACCCTAAGCCCCGTACCGCACCCCTACAAAACCCGTGCTCGCTTAAAAAAAATCCCTGCACCCTTGCTCCATCGGTACGGGGCTTTACAAAAGATCAAAAGATTTAAAAGTCAAAAGATCTCAGGGCTTCGCCCCGAACCCCACTGGGCTCCGCCCAGACCCGGCAGGGCGCCGCCCTGCACCCGCTGGGTGGGCAAGCAGAGCTTCCCCCCAGACCCCCCAATCCCTTTTAATAATGAGACTCCCTGGGCATAGAGGCATTCAGTTTCGAGTTGGGTTGTGGGTTGGGGGATGTAGAGCTTCCCCCCCCATCCACCATGTGCCCAACCGCCCGCCACGCTGGCGCGTGACATCGCTACCCTAAGCCCCGTACCGCACCCCTACAAAACCCGTGCTCGCTTAAAAAAAATCCCTGCACCCTTGCTCCATCGGTACGGGGCTTTACAAAAGATCAAAAGATTAAAAAAGTCAAAAGATCTCAGGGCTTCGCCCCGAACCCCACTGGGCTCCGCCCAGACCCGGCAGGGCGCCGCCCTGCACCCGCTGGGTGGGCAAGCAGAGCTTCCCCCCAGACCCCCCAATCCCTTTTAATAATGAGACTCCCTGGGCATATAAGCATTCAAGATCCCTCAAATACCCCCTCCACGCCTTCCCCCCCTTGCCCTACTTCAATAAACCCTCTATGTCCCGCACCTGCTCCCGGTTCATCGCCATCAGCGCCCGACTCATCGCCAACGCCTGACCCCCCATCGAACGATCCCCCTCCAATGACTCCCTATGGCGATACCACCGACTCAACACCGGCGGCTGGTTGCGATCCCTCAAAATATGCCAGCGCCCCTCCAAAACTAAAAAATCCCCCTCCGCATCCAACCTAAAAAGCTGCGTCTTTAAAATAAAACCCCCCCGAAATTGCCGATAACTATCATCCCCAACCACACGAGCACTGCCTAATAAATACGCCAAATTAATCTCAGTAACCCGATTTATACCCCGATTTAACGACTCCCCCCATACCGGACTCTCCGTCACAATAACACCACGACCCCCACGCCTAACCAACTCACTACGATCCACATAATCCGGTATCTCAACCGGCCTCAAAGATACCACCACCCCATCCAACGCTGGCACAACCCCCCCATCCACCATCGAGGTCAATAACAACTTACCCTCCCCACCATGGCTACCCCCCACATCCGTCTTCGACGCCAATGTTGAGCAGCCACTTAAAACAAATAATACGATCATGCCAAATAATATGCGCATTCAACCAAACCCCACCCGCTACTTGTTCTTACCAAACAATAAGGATTGTGGATCCTTCTCCAACGCCGTCGCCAAACTGCTCAACGACTCCGCCGCCGCCGATAAACTCTTCATCGTCGCCACCGCATGATCATGCAACGGCGCATCCGGTGCCACCACCGACTCCACCACCGATAACGTCCGCTTGGTCTGCAACAGCATCGCCTCCAACGCCTTTAAAGAACGATTAACCCCCTGCGTCGCCATGGGCACCTCCCGGCTAACCTGTGCCGAAAGCTCATTTAAATGACCCATCGTCGCCGATACCGCCGCAATCGCATCCTCAACCGCATGACTGTTAACCTGCCTGTTCAACCCCGCCAATGTCTCCTGCAACTCCTTGCCAATAGACTCCAACGGTAGCTTCTGTAACGTAACCAATACATTCTTTATGGCATTGGTCATCTCCGCAATCTCCGTCGGTAAAGTCGGTAACTCCACATAATCCGACGCCAAACCCGCCAAATGCACCGCCTCACCCGGATACCAATCCAAATCCACCAATAACTGCCCCGTGATCAAACTGCCCGTCTTTAACCGCGCCCGTAAACCCTGCGCCACCATCGCCGCCAATAACTGCTTGTCATCCCTAGGCGCATTCGCATCCCCTATAATCCGCTCCGGCTCAACCTCGACCAAGACCACAATGGGATAACGACCAACCTGCGGATCAAAACGCATCTGCACATCCAAAACCCGACCAACCCGTATGCCCCTCACCTCCACCGGTGCGCCAATCCTTAAACCCCGGACCGACTCCTCAAAAAAGAGTACAAATCGCACCTTCCGCTCATAAATGCGCTCCTCCACCGCCTCCCGACTGGGATACAAAGGGAAAATATGTCCCTGCTGCAAATCCCCCTTACTATCCAACGAATCCGGCGTATCAAACGCAATGCCCCCCGTCAATAAGGTCTCAACCGATTCCGTGTTTAATTGAAATCCATCCGCATTAACCGAGAGATCCAATCCGCTGGCGTTCCAAAAGCGCGTATTGCTGCGTATTTTGTCAAAATAGGGCGATTTAATAAAAACATGCAGCAATACCCGGTTATTAGCGCTGTCTAAATCATGCCCCAATACCTTGCCAACCTGTATGCCACGGTAAAGAATCGGCGTACCACTGCGCATGGAACCCAAATTGGCCGTACTCAATAAAAAACGCTTGCCACTCTCGTCCGTCCTTAAAAAGGGCGGGGCCTCCAAACCCTGAAAACTATCAAATTGCTGCCCCGTCGAAACCGGGTCCATGGCAATATAAACCCCAGAAACAATCGTCTCTAAACCACTCACCTCACGCATGGATAACCGAGGATGCACCACCCAAAACCGTGTGCTGGCCGAAAGATGTTTGGCCATCAGCCGATCCATACGCACCCTTACCTCAACCTGCGTCAGATCATCACTTAACTGCATGCCCGTCACCATGCCCACATCCACCGACTTATACTTAACCCGCGTCTTGCCCGGTTGAATGGCGTCCGCGTTGGCAAAGGTAATGGTAATCTCCGGCCCCATGGCCTGCACATGCGCCACCGCCAACCACACCACATATGCCGTCGCCAAAATAGGAATTAACCAAATCCAACGCGCACCATGCCGTTCACTCTTCTTAGGGTGGGCAAGGGGGCTGGGCAGTTCATCAAGCGCACCATTCACCAGCAGGGCTCCTCAACAGATACACGTTTAACAAACACCATGATCCCAAACAAAAGGGCATACATCTCTAAGATTCCGGCGACTCTTCCATAACATCCCAAATCAACCTAGGATCAAACGACTCCGCCGCAAACAGCGTAAACACAACCACCATACCAAAATAAAAGGCACCCGGTGCTGGCGTAATCGTCGCAACCGCCCCAAGCTCGACCAACGCCGTCAAAATCGTAATCACAAAAATATCCACCATCGACCAACGCCCAATCCAAGCCGTCAAACGGTAAAGCCGCAGCCGTGTGCGTGGCGCAACCCGGCTGCCCCGCTGAACCGATATCAACAACGTGGTCAGCGCCCCCAACTTGAGCATGGGTATGAACACACTGGCAACCAACACAATCAGGGCTAACGGCCACATGCCCGCCGTATAAAGTGAGATAACGCCACTTATAATGGTGTCTGAACTATATTGCCCCGCCTTCACAACCGACATGATGGGAAAGGTGTTAGAAGGAATATAGAGTAATGTCGCCGTTAACAGCAGTGCCCATGTGCGGGTAATCGACTGCGGACGCCGCACATGCAACTTACCCAAACAACGGGGGCATGGTCCCACATGGGCCACCGCCACCACCAAACCACACGCCTCGCAACGCTGTAGGTGATGTGCCATGGCACGAGGTGCGCGCTGACCATAGCGGCTGCTCATCGGGGCACCTGCCAGCGGCGCCACGCCAGTGCAGGCTCCAACGCCGCACCCGCCCGGCTGGTGGCCACCACCAAACCCACAAAGGCCCATAAACCCTGCTCCATGCTTACATGGGCCAGATCCCCCAGTTTGGTGGCCGCCACAATTAAGCCCAGCATATAAACCTCAAGCATGCTCCAGTGACGGATCACCCCCACCTGCCGGTAGAGTGGGGCTGCCCAATGGGGCGGTGGTGTGTCACGACGCATCAACCACGCCACAAACGCCAAACCGGCAATATGCAGCGTAGGCGCCAGCATGCCCGTCAATAATACCAAAGCCCCCACCACCGGGCTGCCACTCTCCCAAAGTGCAATGACCCCATCCAAAATAGAGCCTGCCTGCCATTGCCCACCCGCCTCCAACGCCATGAAAGGTAGGGTAATGGCAGGAATCAACAAAATTAAGCCACTCAGCGCCCACGCCAAAGCCCGCCGCGCACCCCCCTGTTTATAATGAAATAGGGTACTGTGACAGCGCACACAGTGAAACTGCCCCTCCGGTAAAGGGGTGGGTACTTTATGCAAGGTGTCACACCATGGACAGGCCATGGTATCGGTGGTAACTGGTGTTTGCATGGGCTCCCAACGGTGGTAAAGGTCAATCCAATACCCCACCATGATGCCATATCCCAACCCCAATGGGCAGGGGGGATCAAGGACCTTGCTGGTTAACCCCCATATGCAGGCGTTCGCTTAGGCAACGGTGTTCGCAAGGGTTTTTGACAGAGCCCCAGTTTAGACCGGATATTTTATGAATCCCTTCGAAGATCGCGTAGAGATTTGGCTTTTAAAGGATTTTTTAGCGCGCACGAGATACTTTCAAGCATTAAAAGTTCTCTAAAATTCAAAGTTCAAGCGAGCGCGTCTTGGATTCATGAAATATCCGGGTTAGCCGCATGCTAAAGTTTACAGCCTTGAGCTTGGGTGTCGTGGGGGGCGTAGACAGGTACTGGACACACAAAAGGGAGCGTTAGCTCCCTTTTGTGTGTCCAGTCTGGTTTTTTTATGGTGTTAAGGATACAGCAAACTACATGCGTGCGGTGGAGCCGCTTTGTCTGGTAGTGGTCTCCATAACCGCAGCGTTGGTACCGTTACTGCGGGTCAAAACCACAACCGGCACCCGACCCGTATTCTCGATTCTAACCTCATCCCCCGCACGGGGATTACGCAGCGTCACCATGCGAATGCCATCCACCACCAACTCCCGGCTGACATCCACACCCAAGCCCGGCGCGTTGTGGGTTAAATTAATCGGGGCAGGCTCCATAGATTCCAACTGCAACATCACCGAACGGTTGGCCCGCTCCCGCAAGGCCATGCGCGTGGTATGACCCGGCATTAAAATAAAACGGTTGGTCCACTCAACTTGCGCCTCAACCTGTTTATAGGCAATGTCACTCACCTCTAACCGTGGTGTATGCACCCCAGGTAAAATACGCTCCACCATCGGCGGCGATTGCAACACGATCAAAGCAACCCCCGCCGCAACCAAACCCGAAGCAAACGACAGCGGCTGAAAATGTAGATGGTGGGCACGGTGAACCCACTGTCAGAGCTGAACCACAGGATGGGGCGCATGGTCCGATGCACCACTCTCTCCACGTTCACGCTCAAGGGTGGCAACAATGGCGGCTGCGAGATCTACTTTAGGTAATGGCTGGCTAAGTTGCTGCCCCAAACGGTTGAGCGCCAGCTCGGTCTCTACCATCGCGCCCATGCGCGCCGGTAAGTCAACTCGCTCAGCCACAAGTTGGTAGAGCTTACGCATCTCACGGCGATCCAGATCGGCATCCAGACCTCGACTAAGAAGCTCTTCAACCTCTAACTCAGCATGGCGTTCTTGATTATTGGTTTCCGGCATCACGACCCACCCCTACGCCTTTCGGCGTTTTATGATTTCACAACCCGCTGTATCTCCCAATGCAGCTGGAGTGTCTAGTATAGATATCGCCCCAGGTGCGTGTAGCGTGATATTACAACCGCCCCCCGGTGCGCTCGCCGCGCTCTTGTGGCTCAAACTGATCCAACACGCCACCCTTGTGCAGAAGTTCTCGCAAATGTTTGCGCGCACGAAATACCCGTGTTTTTAACGCCGATAAAGAGATATCCGCCACCACAGCGGCCTCTTCATAACTCAACTCTTCCAATGAAATCAACGTCAGGGCTTCGCGCTGCTCTTCCGGTAGCTGCTCCATAGCCCGTTTGAGTAATTTCATACGGTCGGCCTCGTCCGCATAATCATGGGGCGTGGGCCGATCATCCGAAGTGTATTCCAAAACCGAATCATCGGTTATGTCATATCTGTAGTGGGGCGCACGGCCCCTAAAGTTGCGCGCCATATTGTGGGCAATGCCCAATAACCATGTTGAAAAAAGCGAATTACCTTGAAAACGTGAAAGATTTCTATACGCCTCTAAAAAAGTTTCCTGCGTTAAATCTTCGGCGTCTTCCGGTGAATGGATGTGACGCAACACAAAATGGTATACCCGCACCTGTAGCCGTCGCACCACCAAGGCATAAGCCTCGGGATGGCCGTTTAGGGCCTGTTTAAGATGCGCCGCATCTGGATCATTCGGCATAAATTCAAAGGGAGGGGGTAATATCATAAACGGCCCCCCTCACCTGTAACAAAGGTAGGGGTTAAGGTGCGCACAGAATTTTCTCCAAAATGCCGGTTATGCGGATTGTGCGGCCCGCATGGGCCTTGACCCGACAGTCCGATTTCCAGCCTGCCTGCGCACTGTTGGAGAGGGGGATGTAGCCAGACATCACGATCAATGGGGTGATCGTCTTGCTACACTGAACCTTGCTGCAACAAAGATGCGCCCCCGCCGCAATATCCCCCTCAAAAGGGCTGCTGTCTAAAGCTTGCACATGGATGCGTGCAGCTAGGGCATTCTGGACACAAAAAACAGGCGGCTCAGGCTCGGCTTGTGCAGGGGCCTGCTCCGGCTCGGCTTGTGCAGGGGCCTGCTCCGGCTCGGCTTGCGCAGGAAGGCTAACCAGCAGCAGGGCAGCAAATGACACGGCGATTAGGGCTCTCATGATGCTAGTGCAGCTCCCATTCTGGCGCTGTGTAAATAAAATTTAACCTAACCAAGGGGCCCGCATCCTTGTTTGGTCAGATGCCCAAGCCGCTGACCAAAGGTTAGCCTGTTCCCAAAAATTTACCAAGCATTAAACCATATTGGCCATACGCTCCAAAGCCCGCAAGGAGCGCTGCATAAGCTGCTGTAGGGCAAGCAACTGCTTTGCGATGGGCGGTGGTGGAGCGCCATAACAGAGCTTTTCCAACCGTCTGGCTTCATCACCCAAACGCCCCAGCGCCATATTAGAGGCCGCTCCAGCCAATTTATGCAGGGCCTGGGCCGCCTCATGGGCACGACCATCGGCAACCCCCTGTATGGCCTGTTGCAGATAATCTGGCCCGCTCTGTTGAAACATAACTACGGTTTCCAACAGCGCCGCGCGTTCCATAAGTGGCGCCATGCGTTGCCAATGTTGCTCGTCCAAAATGGCCTCAGTGCTGTGGGTACTCGGTGCTGTAGGTATCTCAGCGGCGGCTGGTGGTGGGGCGAGGAAGGTGGGTTGAAGATTTTGCAAAACATGGCAAAAATCCTCTTCCAATATGGGTTTTCGTAGTAAACCATTCATGCCTGCCGCCAAAACTTGGGGCACAATGGCGGCATCTTGGCTGGCGGTTATGGCAACAATCGGTAGGCCAGCACGCTTGCTATCTACATTCTGCCGAATGCGGCGACTAATGCGATACCCGTCGATGTCGGGGAGACCAATGTCTAAGAGCAGCAAATCCCAACTGGCCCGATAAAATTGGGTCAGGGCACCAATACCATCCTTCTCTACCGTGACCCGATGCCCCAGTGTCTGCAACAGCGCGGTGACTACCCGGCTGTTGATGGGGTCATCCTCCACCAGTAGGATATGCAGCGAATGGCGCGGGTTAAGCGGTTGCATCGTCAGACCCTTAGACAAACATGGGATGGCGCAATGCCCATCCCATGTTAAACCAATCTACCACACCAAGTACCTACCTATGCCTACGCTAAAGTAAGTTGGCCTTGCTGCCTATATTCAGTGGGTAAACATACCCGCGCGAATAAGCTCACGCTCCATCAACTCAATCTCACGCGCTCCAGAAACCACCACCTCAGGATGGGGAACATAGTCCAGTTCAGGATTTCGCCCCTCGTAGGGAACGGAGTTAAGAATGGCCAGCATGGCGTTTAAACGGGCCAAATATTTATCGTTGGAACGGATAATCGTCCAAGGCGCCCAGGGTGTGTGGGTGCCCTTGAGCATGCGATATTTCATCAAAGTAAAATCGTACCAGCGCTCTTGGGCCTGCATGTCAATTTCAGAAAGCTTCCACTGACGCAGATGGTCGGTTTGACGCCGCTCAAAACGGTTGGCCTGCTCATCTTTGGTCACAGAGAAGTAGAGTTTGACCAAAATGGTGTTACCATTCACCAGATCTTTCTCAAACGAGGTTACACCATCCATAAAATGGTGGTACTGCTCTTCCGTACAAAATCCAAAAATGGGCTCTACCACCGCGCGATTATACCAGCTACGGTCAAACAGCACCAACTCGCCCCCTGTGGGTAGCTGGGTGACATAACGCTGAAAATACCACTGGGTTTTCTGCTCCTCCGTGGGTTTGCCCAGGGCAACCACACGATAGTGCTTTTCGTTCATATAACGGGTTACACGGCGAATGGTGCCACCCTTTCCGGCTGCGTCGCGCCCCTCAAATAGCACAACCATCTTGAGCTGTTCGTGCTCTAAATAGTTTTGCAGCTTGATAAGCTCTGCCTGATAAGGCTTTAAGCTGCGCTCCTGTTTGTGACGCAGCATCGCTTTATCCGCTTTGCGCTTATAGTCACTAAAGCTCTGACGCAAGCGGCTGTTCTCATCACTAAGACGCCGGTTGTCCCGCAGCAGCTCTTCTACCGCCACTTTTTTGCCGTCCACAATGACATAATCTGGGTTCTCAGTGTTCATTCTCACCATTCCCATGTTGAGTAGGGGGTATTGCGGGGCTCAGCGCGCATGAGCAACGTTCAGTTTGGTGTATTGACGACACGCCATGCGACCTTCACGTGCCTGTCAAAATGGCACCCCTCTTACTCTACTAAAAAAGTGCAAGAGTTAGAAGAATACAATGGAGCTATGACACCTTTTCTGCCGCTGCGTTAAAAAGGGGCGACTTTTCTTGCACGTCACTGGGTGCCAGCAAGTAGCCTGTGAAGACGCAGGGTGGGGCATGCCGGGTGCAGGGACCGGCGGACCCCCCATGGGGATGACAAAGGGGGCCATGGAATGGTCGCTTAGAGCGATGCAACGTGTTCGGTTTCCTGCATCTGTAACGACAGACCTGTCTCCTTGGCGATGGCGCTAAAACCCAACTCCACCTGATAGCGTAAGAGGCTAAGCTGGTTGTGTTGTACCGAAGGTTGGCTGCTATGTTCTTCCATGATCTTGGCCATCTCCATCACCCGCTGTAGTCCCAAGGTGGCGGCACTGCCCGCCAATTTATGGGCGGTGTGGCGCAGGGCCCCTTCATCCCCATTCTCCAGCGCTTGCTGCATGCCGCTTAGACAATTTTCAGAAGTGGTTTTAAAAGCTTGTATAATGTTTAGTAAATGGTCTTGATCCATGTTTGAGACCAGATAACGTAACCTGGTCAGATTAAGACAGGTATCTTCCTCAGACTCTGTGGGGAGAGCGCTCTCGGTCGCTTCTGGCGCTGGTTCCGATAACGCCTGGGCAGGGGGGCGCGGCGGAGCCATGGGTAGACCAATGTGCGCCAAGGCATGGTTAAGTTGCACCAGCCGTATGGGTTTCGTCAAAACCTGCTGCATGCCGACCTCTAGGCAGCGATCCAGAGTGCTTTTTAATACATCCGCTGTTAAAGCGATAATGGGGGTCTGTTGGTTCATGCCTTGTTGGCGAATCTGCTCCGTGGCGCTTAACCCATCCATCTTAGGCATGCGTAGATCCATCAAAATTACCTGATAGGCACGCTGCTGGCACATAAGCACGGCCTCTTCCCCATGGTTGGCCACATCAACGTGATGTCCTTCATCCTCTAATAAGGCACAGACAACCTGTTGATTAACCGTCTCATCTTCCACCAACAACATCTGTAGTGGTCGTAGAGCAAGCGTCTCTTGCGGGGCGAACGCATCGGCAGGTAGAGGGGTATGCGCAACCTGCATGGGTAAGGTCACGCGAAAATGGGTGCCTTTGCCCTCGATGCTGGTGACACTAATGGCACCGGCCATCGCCTCGACCAAGCGTTTGCTGATGGCCAGTCCTAGCCCAGTACCCCCATAGTTGCGGGTGATGCTGCTATCGGCTTGGGTAAAAGGATTAAACAGATGGACAAGTTTTTCATCAGCAATTCCGATACCTTGATCTTGTACCGCTAACTCAACCCAAACAATATCGTCGATCCGTTCATGCACCAGCAAGCTTATTTTAACCCATCCCCGTGGGGTGAACTTAATGGCATTGCCAATTAAGTTGAGCGCCACTTGGCGTAGACGGGTGGCATCCCCCAGCATGGTACTGGGGAGTTTTTCATCCATATTAAGCTGTAGATCCAACTCCTTATTGCGGGCCTGTGGTTGCATCACTTCCAACAAATTAAGCAGTAGTTGGGTTGGGCTGAAAGGTGCGCGCTCCAATACCAACTGGCCAGCCTCAATTTTGGAAAGATCCAAGATATCGTTTAAAATATCCATCAAAACCACGCTACATTTGGAGATAGTCTCCACCTGTTGACGTTGTTCCACGCTAAGAGCGCTCCGTTGTAAAAGCTCTATCATGCCGGTTATGCCATTTAACGGGGTGCGTATCTCATGGCTCATGGTGGCTAAAAAGGCACTCTTAGCATGGTTGGCTGATTCCGCCTCCTGTTTCGCGGTGGAGAGCGCCCGTTCGGTCTCTTTTAGCGGGGTCACATCAAAAGCGCAGCCAATTAAAAACAGGATCTGCTTATGGGTATCGCGAAAGGCGGCACCCTGTTCACGAATCCAACGGGTGGTGCCATCGGGATGCAGAATACGATACTCCGCCTCCCACGGTTGACCGTTGCTGTTTAGAATGCGCTTGAGTACAAAACTGCGGTCACTCGGGTGGATGCTGGTCCATAGGGATTGTGGATCTTGCAACAGGCTCTCCCGTGATTTCCCCCAGATCTGTTCATAGGCCGGGCTAACAAAGTGCATGCTGGTCAGTAAGGGATCACTCATCCACACCACAGCAGGCAGGTTTTCGGTCACAATACGCAGGCGGGTTTCACTCTCACGGAGTGCCTGGGTACGCTGGGCAACCTCTTGCTCCAACCCCTCATGGGCGGTGCGCAGGGCCTCCTCGGCCATGCGTCGCGCCGAGATGTTGCGCACCGTGGTTAAAATGCCCGAAACCTCCCCCGTAGCCTGGGTGATTGGGGTGCGGATAACGTGCAGCCAAAGCGGGAGGTTGTCAGGGCCTACGGCCTCCTCTTCCTGTGCCGAGGGTGCGCCACTGGATAAGACCCATTGGTCGGCTTGCCGTATGCGTGCGGCTTGGTGGGGGGTAAACAGGCGGGCATCATCTTGGCCGAGGATCGCCTCTTTAGGAAGCCCCAAAAAATGGCAAAAGGCAGGGTTGACCACTTGATAGATACCGACCCGGTTTTTCAGGCTAATCAAATCGGGGTTGGCAGCCAGTAACGTTTCAAACCGGTTCCGCTGGGTCTGTAGATGGCGATGATATTCGCCAATGGAGCGAGACATAGCCGCAATGGCAATGGCCAAATGGCTGATCTCATCCCCTTCGGTCAAGGGTAACTTAGGCAGTGGTTCGTGGTGGGCAATGCACTTAGAAGCTTGTCGCAACAGGGCAACCGGTTGCAGCACCAAGTGCCGCAGCAAACCATAGACCAGCAAGATAAAGGCCGCTGTGAGCAGTGCTGCCACCAACAGGGTGGTGTGGCGTATGTTGCGTACCGCTGCGGTAAGTTGGGCATCGCTGGCAAGCAGCAAAATCTGCCAACGCCAAGGGGAAAACCCCTGTTGCAGATAGAGGGCCCCCGTGGCTTCATCCCCAGAGGGCGGCAGCGCGGTCAAGCGGCCCGTGCTGTCGGGAAGCAGAAGCTGCTTGAGCTCAATAGGGGGTTGTTTGGTGATGGGCTTGCTGGTGGCGTATTGAACATTGCCACGGGTATCGTAGATGATCAGCTGGACTTCGTGCTTTTGGGCAATGCGTTCCGCGTCGGCATAGATCTCCCGGCGGTATGTTTGCACAAAGGAGGCGATATCATTGAGATTATTTTCTTGCAAAATGACAAAGCGCCGCTGTAGAGCGTTTTCCATAAAGCCATCCAGCAGCGTTTGCAGATAGCGTTCGTTGGCCTTGGTTACTTCAGCCATGGTGGTGTGATGGTGCCACCAACCCAAACCAAAGAGCGCGAGCAAAATAGGCGGCAACAGCGTCAAAATAAACTTATGGCTCAGCTTCATGGCGACACCGTTTGGTAGAGGTTGCCTTTAGCCAACTCCATAATTTGCGAGGGGACCACCAGATCCATTTTGATGGCGGTCGCCAAATTAAGGCCGAACGCCATCATTTTTGGGGAAGTAATGGGTAGTTTTTCCGCAGGGGTGCCCAGCAAAATAGCCACAGCCCGCTGGGCCGCCTCTTTCCCTGTAGCCACGCTATCTGGGGAGAGGTGGAGCAGGGCGCCCTGTTGCACACTACGCAGGGTTAAACCAAACAGCACGGGGTGCTTGGAGTGGTTATTAAATAGCGTCATGTAGTCAGCACCATCGGCGATAGGATCGTGTGGAGACCACCAATAATCCACTTCACTTTCAAGGGCTACAATGGCTTGCTGTAGTGCGCTCAACATGTTGGGCAGCTGTTCTTGCTCCTCTTGGTAGGGGATAACCCGTTGCACCAGGGTGATGAGGGGCTGGGTGTGCATCAACTGTTCTAACTGTTTGGCGTCTCCCATGGCTGCGGGATAGTCGCTATGGATGAGACCAATGCGGATGGGCCGCTGCATGGCGGGCCAATTGAGCAATTGCTTGATGATGCTAAGGAGCACCGCCCGGTCGGCACTATTAGAGAAGCCGGTCACTGGGGTGGTGTTGGGTTTATCCAAAGAGGCAACCAGCCCGGCCTCCACTGGGTCGGCAACGGTCATAAACAGCAGGGGGATGTTTTGTCCTTTAAGCAGTGCCAGAGCCTCTTGGCTGGCGATGGTGGCGCTGGTGACCACCAGATCTGGACGCCGCTGGGCCAAAGCCTCGGTTAAAAGCGCCCGTGCCTGTTGGCGGTCACCATTGGGTCGCAAAATATGTAGATCGAGGTTGACCCCACTCTGAAACCCTAGGTGATGCAGTTGCTGAATAAAAGCGCTTGTCTGCGAATCAATGGTAGGCGCTGCCAAGGTGGGCATAAGAATGACTTGGTAGCGAGGGGGGAATTCTGTGTTGGCCCAGCTTGAGCGGGCAAAACCGAGCAGCAAAACCATGCCCAGTACGGCTCTGAAGAGAGGATTGCAAAGCCGTTTCCGCTGGGGATGAGGTGCCATGATTTACCTCTCTAAGGCTTCATAAAGAACGAAGGTAGATCCTCTGTCAAAACAGCGACACCCTCCGCATGCTCATGCAAAACACCCGACCTAAAGCCTCATCTAACGGGGCCGCTTGGCCATGATAAATGCACTGCCACGCTAAAGGGCATGGCTCTCCCCGATTTTTCCCAGACTGGATAGCCCAAGGCGTTGGCTACGAAGTGGGGAGCACCTCCCCCAGCGAGGGACAGAGCTCGTATTTGGGACAGCAACGTTGCCGCCAAACCCTGCTGATAGAGAGGATTTAACGGACCCAGACAACAAGATCGACCTTTACCGCTATTATTATGGATACCCCAGGCATGGCTGAATTGTCAATTTATAGCTGGTGTATTTGGTGGGAATTGAGGTTTAGCGTGTGAGTTATATAAAGAGATTTTTAGTATGGTTGGGTGTTAGATTGGAAAATCCTATAATAATCAATAGAGTAAGTCGTTGTTGGTGGGGGCAGGCAGCGGGACGGCTGCCGAGCTGGAGGGCCTCTTTAGGCCGCTAGCATGACACCGGGGCGTGTTAGCTTATGCGTCGGATGGGATTAGATGCGACGCCCTACCCACACCACTCGTCCTATAACGCACAGTTGACGGGCTTGCTCGGGCGAGGCGCTCTGCTCTTTATAAATTGGATTGTCACTGCGAATTAAAATGGTGCCGTCCAGCATACGTTGGGCGCGTTTGACAATAAGATGATTTTCCAACCGCAAGACATAAATGGCATCATCGCGCACCTCCACCCGGCGCAGATCCAACAGCAGCATGTCACCACCGCGCAAGGTGGGTTCCATGCTATCGCCATGGACGTTTATCAGCGCTAAACGCTCACTATCGAGCCCCATTTCACCAATGATCCAGTCGGATTTGAAGGCCAATTTTTCCACAATGGGCTCTTCATCAATGGCGCCACCATGCCCTGCGCTGGCCTCCACCGCATAACGGGGCACCAGCGTATATTCATCGTCAGGCAGGCTTGATTCCATCTGGCTGGCTTGCCCGCAAGCCAGCCAACCAACATCCACATCAGCCGCTTGTGCAATCGCCACCAAGCGGGATGCTTTTGGTTCAGACTGGCCGGTCAAATAGGTTTCGATGGTGCGCCGGGGAATACCACTCAGGCGGGCCAGCGTATCGCCACTGCCAACCTTTTGGGCACACTGCCGAATGCGTTGGGATAATGCGGCATGCATAAGGACGCTCCTTTTAAGATCGCGGTACAACATAGCAGTAAGCTGCTATATCGCTAATAACTGCCATTATATCAAATCTTAGTCAAGCAAAAACCGCGTTGTATGACAAAAATTGAGCCCGATAAACGGTGAAAAAATGCTTGTCAACATAGCAGAAAACAGCTATTACTGTAGACATCAACGCAGGAAAAACTAACACAACGCAGATTGCTGCTTGATTTGAGAGGATAGATCATGCAAACTCAAAAACAGCTGGAGACGGTTATGGTGTGTCTCAAAGGAAACCAGCAGCGACAAGGCCAAGCGGTGGCCCTATGGGGTGATTTTGTGCTGGTGATGTTGGAGGGTGAAGAACCGACCCCGCGTCCCTACGACCCCGCGCTGATCCGCAGTGTCGATGGTCAGCCATGGTACGCCGCCCCAACCCGGGGCATGCAGCACGCCTGGGGGCGGCCATCATGAGTGATTTTTGCGGTGTAGAGCCTCATGTGGCCGTGCCGGGGGGCAAGCAAAGGTGGCCAGACCCCCCCAGCGCGGCCCTGCCAGCGTCGACTCAGCGGGGGGCGGTGGCCAATGATTGTGACCCGTCGGATTATAGGACAAGCGCGGAGACCGAAGGCGTGGTGTTCAGCGGAGCCAGCGTTGGCGTGGCTGACCTAGAGTCGTTGGCCCGTAAGCATATTGAAGGGGCCGCCCTGGATCGGCTGAACTGGGCCTCTCGCTGCTATCGGGTGGTGGGTGCCTTAATCTCTCCCCATAGCGATTTGGCGGATGTCTCTGCACGAGATCTTTCGGACTTAATGGATTTTTTTGATCGTGTTATCGGTGATGCCCTACAAGAGTTGCAACGGGATATCTACTGATGACGCTAGGCCGGGGGTTAACCCTCTGCAACCATTGCGGCTGCCACCGCAATGGAAGCCGCACCTAGATTTGGGTGTGGCTGTGGGGGGAATGCCTCCCTGACGCTGGATGCGTCTTACACGTGGTGTGTGGTGTACTCCCTTCCACAGGCGCGTGGTCCGTTGCAATGCGGACATATCTTGTTCATGGCCGGATGTGCGCACATCCGGCCATTTTTTTTTGTGTGGTGAGGGTTGTTTGTTAACCACTCTACTATGGTAAGGTCGGTAAATCGTACAGCGAGCGGGGAAGAGGTGAGGGAAACAGGGATGGAGCATCAGCAGCAGTTGGTATGGCAGCAGTGGCAGGTGCCCGTTCACTATCGCCGCTCATCGCGGGCTCGGCATCTGCGCATTACCATTGGGCAGCAGGCGGTGCGGGTGAGCATGCCCCCCGGTGTAAGCTTGCAAGAGGCCCAGGCCTTTGTTCAACGCAAAGAGGCGTGGATCGGCCAACACTGGAGCCGTAACCAACACCAAGCACCGCCTCGGTTGTCCGGGTTAACCGATGGTATGACGGTGATGCTGTGGGCCGAGCCGGTTTCGTTGGTCTGGCAGCCGGCTACCGAGGCGCGGGTGATCTTAGCGCGGCACCAACAGCAGTTACACGCGTGGGTCCCCGCCGCATGGAGCGACGCGGTGGCGCAGCAGGCGCTACAAACCGCGCTAAAGCGTTATTTGTCCCAGACCTTGTTGGATGCCTTGCACGGGTGGTTGCCACGCTATAGCCAACCTTATGCTTTGCACCCCACTGGCATGCGTGTACGACTCATGCGTAGTCGTTGGGGGAGTTGCGGGGTGCGGGGCACCTTAAATTTTAATCGCCATTTGGTCCATGCGCCACCTGCGGTGGCAGAGTATGTGCTCGTGCATGAATTAGCCCATTTGCGTCACCGTAATCACGGGCCACGCTTTTGGCAACTGGTGGCCGAGATGGACCCTCTCTATGGGGAGCACCGCCACTGGTTGCGAAGCCACGGGCAGGGGTTAGGGCTAAAAATCGGGGATCTGTTGCTCTGATTGAGCAGGGGATCATCTGGGGTGGGCAGGGGGTTCGGATGGCGTTGCATGGTTCATGTTTATCAGGATTCAGCGGTGCGTGCCTGACACCATAGAACGGTTATCAAGGCCACCGAATTAAGCACCGCAAAACTGCTGATGAGTGGAACGACGCTCCCATTAAAAGCCTGACCAATGGCCGTGCCCAAAGAGACCGCCATGAGGGATGAGAGCCCCCCCACCACGCTAGAGGCCACGCCCGCCAGATGACCCATCGGTTCCAACGCCAGCGCTGTCACATTACCCATGAGAATGCCGATACAGAAGAATGAGAGAAAACCCCAGAGAATAAAGCCCGTCAAGGAGAGTGGGTTGGCGCTCCAAGAGATCACCAGTAAACAGACCGTAGCGGTCACAACAGTGCCAATGAGGGCGACTATGGTAAGCAGACGCATACCAAAGCGCATGACCAATTTGGCATTACTGATGCTGGCAAACCCCACCGAAAGCGCCATAAGACCAAAATAAAAAGGGAACGCGCTGCCCAAGTGATAAAGATGCTGAAAAATGGTTTGAGCAGAGACCAAATAGCCCAAAAAAGCACCAAAAATAAGGCCATTAGCGACGGTATAGGTTCGTGTAATGGGGTGGCTTAGGGCCTCTGTAAAAAGGCTTTTTAAGCGTGATAGCGAGAACGGGTGGCGATGGTTGGGCGATAGGGTTTCTGGCTGACGCAGGCCAAACCAGACCATGACCAACACAGCGGTGAGTAACAGCAGTATGAAGATCATGCGCCAATGGCTAAGATTTAAAATGAGTTGTCCCAGCGTCGGTGCGATAACCGGTACCAAGATAAACAGGGCCATGACCATGGACATAATACGGGCCATGTGGCGTCCTGCATAGAGATCCCGCACCAGGGCCATGGAGACCGTGCGTGGGCTGGAGATCCCCAAACCTTCCAAAAAACGCCCTAGCAGCAGGGTGGTGCTGGTTTCGGCAAAAATACAGATCAGCGTACCGAGCATGAAGATAGCCAAGCCTAAAATAATCATAGGTTTGCGACCTGTTGTGTCGGAGATGGGGCTAAAGATCACCTGACCACAGGTAAAACCGGCAAACATGACGGAGATAATAAGCTGATTTTCTTTAGGTCCGCTGCTCTGTAAGGCGGTGCCAATTTGATCTAAGGCAGGCATCATGGCGTCGATAGAGAGTGCGACTAGGGCGATCAAGAGCGCCAACAAGGGCACAAACTCCCGCAGGGGCAGGGCATGAGGGGGCTGCGTGGTGATGGACATGGAGGGGGTTCCTCAACGTTATGGAAAGGGGGGCATTATGGGCGCGCGATGGGTTGATCAAGGGTTGCTCCCGAGCCGTCAATGAGGCGATGTTGGCCATGGCTATGGTTACGCCACATCTGCTGGTAGAGATGCTCTAAATGGGTGGTAAAGAGGGGGGCATCGTAGAGAGGGGCATGTTCTCTGGTTTGTCGTAAACGGTCACGCAGCGCGGCGCGGCGCTGAGGGTCGTGGGCCAATGCTTGAGCCAGCGCCAAGTAGTGTTCGCCATCCTCCACCACCAGCTCTTGCATGCCCATGTTAATGGCAAGGCAGGTCGAAACGCGAGAGGCAAAGGTTTCTCCCCGCCAAGCCACCAGCGGTACCCCGCTCCAGAGGGCATCACTGGCGGTGGTGTGGGAGGTGTAGGGAAAGGTATCCAAGGCCACATCCACCAAGGGCAAGCGGCCCATGTGTGCTGCCATGGAGAGACGCGGCGCAAAAATCACCCGCTGTTTGGCAATGCCATGGGCTGCAAAATGGGCCTGTAAATGTTCCACCGCCGCCGGCAGATCGGGATCCAACAGCCACAAAACACCATGTTCAACGGCATGCAGCAGCCGACTCCACAGCGCCACAATCTGGGGGGTGATTTTGTAGCTCTGGTTAAAGCTGCCAAATACCACCCCTTGGGGGGGCAGACCGGCCTCTTGACGGCTGGGGGTTGGATCGCAGGCCAGCGTGCGCGGGTTGGGCTGGTAGCAATGGGGCATAATCGCCAACCACTCGGCGTGCAAGTGCGCCTCATGGGCGGGGGTGTTGATGGGATCCCCCACCAGATAATCGGCCAGCCGTCGATCCCCCATGCCACCGGGATAACCCAACCAGCTAACCTGCACCGGGGCCGGTCGGTGGGCCAAAATTCCGGGTCGGGCATGGGTGGTGTAGCCCATCATATCCACCAAAATATCGATCTCTTGGGCGGCAATGAAGCGGGCTGCGGCAGCGTCATCTAAATGACCGATGAGATGAAAGTGGTGTACTGCCTGTTTGACCCTCTGGCGCATGGCATCGTCGGTGTCGGGGCCAATGGCAAATGCGGTAAGGGTAAATTGGCGGCGATCATGCCCTTCCAACACGCCGATGGCTAAGCGCGAAATGGCATGGTTGCGAAAATCCGCAGAGAGGTAACCAATGCGCAGGGGGCTACCCGTGGCGCGGGGGCGATGGGCCGCAGCCAAGGGGGGCTGCGCCATAATAGCGCCAAAGGAGAGCTGGGTAAACTGTGCCCCCGCTTGACGCTGTAGAGCGGCACCGATTTGGGGTAGATAAGTGGTAATAAAGGGGACCAGTGGGGGCGCGTGTTGGGCACGCTCCCCCCCAAGCAGTGCCTTAACCCCGGCAATGTGCGCCTCTAGGCGGTCCCAACGGCAGAGCATCATATCACACAAGATCATGCTGCCCAGTGCGCCGCCTAACTGGGGATCCAACCGGTAGGCGTTGCTATAGTGCTGGGCTGCCGTGGCATGGTCATTTTGCAGCAGATAGACGTAACCCAAATTATAGTGAAACATCGCCACGCTGGGACGTAGCTCAATGGCGGCCTGATAGTGGTGAATGGCCTGGGCAAAGTGTCGTTGATCGGTATAGAGATTGGCCAGTTGGTTGTGGGCCTCGGGCAGGCTGGCTTGCTGCTGGATGACCAGCAGATAGTTCTGCTCGGCCTGTTGGGCTTCCCCCAAGCGTTGCTGACACTCGGCCAGATGCAAACGGGCCAGATAAAAATGGGGGTGTTGGCTAAGGATCTCGGCAAAGGCTTGCTTGGCCTGTTGCGGTTCGCCCAGACGTTGCCACAGACGGCCCAAGCGAAAGCGGGCGCTATTGAGCCCCCCCTCCAAGGTGACAGCTTGCTGGTAACATTGGAGGGCAGCTTGGAGCTCCCCGGCGCCCTCCAATAAGCGGCCAAGTCCGTGGTGGGCGCTGCCCAGGTGCGGATTAAACCCGAGGGCGGTGCGAAAGGCCGTGTGCGCCTCTGGCAGGCGTTGGGCCTCTTCCAGCAGTTCGCCCAATCCCACCAGCGCTTGCCCCTGCTGATCGGGGGCGGTGATGGCCATGCGCCATAAACGCTCTGCTTGGGGTATGTCATGCAGCTTTTCCGCTGCTTGGGCGGCAAGTTGCCAGAGGGCATAAGGGTGTGGCCCCGGCTTTTTGAGCTGTCGGTTGGCCTGCTGGAGGGCTTGGGCAAAACGGCCCTGTTGCATCGCTTGGCTTAGGGCTGTGCCGAGGGGATCGTGCTGGGGCATGGTCATTCCGGTCGTGTCGAGCTTGAGTAGAGGGTACCATTATGCCATGGCAAACGGGGGATGCAATGCTACTACTCGGTCTTGGGGGTGGGGGCGACCCGTTGACCACGGGGTTTGCTCTGTTTGGGACCCGGTGGTGCCGTTGGGCGCTGCATGCGCTGAAGCGCCTCTTGCGCGCCATGCACCCCCGCTTTGGCCGCTTCACGATACCAATGGCGGGCCTGTAGTCGATTGCGCATCACCCCTTCCCCCCGCATGAGCATTTGTGCCAGCATCTTTTGCGCGGGGCCATGCCCCCCCAGGGCCAAGGATTCAAAACCACGCCGGGCCGTCGCAAGATTTTTTGGCACGCCGTTGCCACTGTAGTACTGCATGGCCAGTAAAAAGTGGGCCTGTCGACTGCCTTGCAGAGCGGCCTGCTGTCGCCAGTAGAGGGCCTCTGCGGTGTTACGGGGGGTGCCGCGCCCCCGCATGAGCAGCTCGGCCAGGGCCAATTGTGCCTCAACCTCTCCGCTCTCTGCGGCGGCTTGGTACCAGTAACAGGCCCCTTTTGGATCGGGTGGAATGTGGGGTGGCGTACCCTGTAAGGCCTTTTTCGCCAACCGCAGTTGGGCGTCAATCCAACCTTGATGGGCGGCATAGGTGAGCCAGTGGTGTGCTTCATTCTCGTTACAGGGGATAAGTCCGGCATCCAGATCCTGAGCCAACGCCCATTGGGCTTCATCAAAACCCGCCAGGGCCGCATGCCACAGCCAGTTGATGGCCTGATCCAAGGCCGGGCTGCCGATCTGATCGCTAAGGGCCTGGGTAAACTTTTCCATGGCATAGCGGTACATGGCTTTGCTGTGCCCCTGCTGGGCAGCCTGTTTGTAAAAGGTCGCGGCGGTCATGCCACGGCTGCCCAATTGAGGGTGCTCCTTGAGCAGTTTAGCCAGCTGCACCGTGGCCTCCAGATCCCCCGCCGCTGAGCCCGCAAACAGGTGATCACGGGCCGCTTGCAGGGCCTCTTGGGTGCTGCTTCGTAAACGCAGTTGGGCCGTCGCCCGATGGGCGGCATGAGCCCCGTCCTGGGCCGCTTCCATATAGGCCAGTTGCGCTTCGTCCCGATGTTTCATGCGGTAGTAGTGATCCCCCGCCAAGAGTTGAGGGTGGGGGCGTGGTAACTCAGGGGCGGGCTGGTGAAGATCAAAACGTTCCAGCCATTGTTGAATATCTGCGGGACGCTGGGCCACATCTAGGGTTAAAGCACAATCCACCGCTTCGAGTAGGGCGGGGCTAAAGAGATCCAGATAGCGACGGCGCAAAGCGCGGTAGGGATCTTCACCATAATCATTACGGTAAAGGTGGCGCACCACACTGTTGATCGGGGGTTCGCCCACCAGCAGACGATGCAGGGTAGCGCCTAGGGTGTAGAGGTCGCTGGCTGGGCCGACGCCCTCTCCGGTGTGCATTTCTAATGCGCTGTAACCCCGGTCAAAATGAAAATTGGCTTCGCCCCGTTGCAGACTGCCCATGGACCAGGCTGAGCCAAAATTGGTAAGCATGGGCTGGCCATCGGGTTGGATTAACAGGGTGCTGGGGCGTAGATTAAGATGGCTCTGTCCCAACTCATGCAACTGGCTAAGGGCTTGGCAAATGGGGCTGAGCAGTTGGAGGATTTCCCACTCGTTTAAAAAGCGGCGTTTTGCGAGGGATTCTAAATCCTCCCCTTGGACATAACGCAACACCATATAACTGCTGCCAAGGGCATCAAAATGGTCCAACAAGGGGGGAATAGAGGGGTGTTTAAGGTGGGCTAACAGCTGTGTTTCATAGCGAAAACGCTGACGTTGAGCCGCATAGGCGGCTTGATTGTCGGCACGGACTGAAATCCCCCCTAGGCTATCCCGATGCACCGGCAGCTGGGGCATGAACTCTTTAACCACCACCGGACCACTGGCATGAAAGGCCAGATAGACGATGGCAAAGCTGCTGCGCGCCAGCTCCGCATGGATCTGGTAATTGCCTAGGGTATAGCCTTCGGGTAGAGCGCGGTTATGCATGCAGCAATCCTGCAATAGGAAAAAAAATGAACGCACTCTGCGTATCGGCAGAGATGCGCCTATTGGGCACTGTTTTTTTTGGTTTTCCTCCCTTTTTGACAAGGCGCCGCGGCGCGATCTGTCCTATCCTTAACCTGCGGGCGGTTGGGGAAGGCGCAGAATCAACAGCCGCTGTAGGGCTTGTTGGGCACCCTCCACCTGTTGAGCGGCTGCTTGCATATACCACTTAATGGCCTCACCCACCTGACGTGGCCCGCCTTCACCCCGTGCCAGCATATCCCCCAACCGCTTTTGCGCCGGGCCGTAACCCCCTTGGGCAGCTTGTTGAAAGAGCGTGCGGGCCCGGTTGCGATCACGGATCACCCCATGCCCTTTGTGCAACTGTAACGCCATATGGTAATAGGCCTGCTCGCTCTGCTGTTGAGCCGCCACCTCAAACCAGTAAAAGGCTTGTTTGGGGTCCCGTGCCACCCCACGGCCCTGTAAAAAGCCTTGTGCCAGCATTAACTGGCCTTGCAAGGCTCCATGCAAAGCAGCCTGACGGTACCAATAGTAGGCCTGGCTTAGATCAACCTCAGGCAGGGGGGCATCGCCTGCTTCGTACCAGCCAGCCAGTCGCAGAGCTGCTTTAGGCCACTCTTGAAAGGCAACCATCTGGAGCCAATCAAAAGGGTGCTCGGGGGGAAGCGAGGGTAGCTGTTTATCCTGTAACTCCTGAAACAGCCGCCACTGTGCTTCGGCGTAGCCCATTTGGGCGGCCCGGCGTAGCCAATGAATGCCCTTAATCAATGCCTGTGGCTGTCCCGCCTTGGCGCGGGCCTGTTTGAGCAACAGATGGGCATAACGATACATGCCCTTGCGATTGCCCAATTTGGCCGCCTGTTGGTAAAAGGCTATAGGGGTGTGCTCGGGTGGCTGGGCCAGCTTGGGATGATCCCGCAGCAGCGCACCCAACAGCACCGCGCAGCCAGCATCCCCTGCCATACTACCCGCCAGCAACGCTGCATGAATGGTAGATGGGTGCGCTTTATCCGCCTTGAGCAGGTTGGCGATGGCACGATGGGCCGCATAATCCCCCGCCTGAGCGGCACTTTGATAGGCTTGTAGCGCTTCATCTGGCCGCTCGGCGTAAAGCTGTCGATCACCCTCTAGCAGCATGGGGTGGGGGTGGTCGCTGCCACGATAGCGGGGCTGTAGGTGGTGTGTAAGCCAGTGATGTAGATCGCCGGGGCGTTGGGTGCTCTCTAAGATTAGGGCTGTATCAATGGCATCCAAGAGAGCGCGGCTGTAGCGGTGGGCAAAATCTTTGTGCAAAGGGCGCTGGGGGTCGCTGCCCAGCTTGTGTAAGTGATAGTGCCGGATCTGACTGCAAACCGGTGCATGGCCAGTGAGCAGCCGGTAGGCAAGGGCACCAAGACTATAAAGGTCGCTGTGGCAGCCCACATGCTGTTTGGTAAACAGTTCATAGGGGCTATAGTCGCGGGTAAAAAGGGGGTCGGCGCGTCCCCGTTCCAGCTCTTTTTGGTGCCAAGCTGCTCCAAAATCAATGAGTACCGGAGACCCATCCTGCTGCAATAAAACATTATTTGGCTTGATATCCAGATGGCAATAGCCAGCCTCATGAACAGCGATCAACCCTTGGGCAAGGGCGACCAGCAGGGCGTGGAGCTCGCCTTCATGCAGCGGGCGACGGCGGATGCGTTGGTGCAGATTTTCGCCCGCAACATAGGGCATGACCAGATAGCTGGTGCCGAGGGCATCAAAGCTCTCCTCCAGAGGGATAATACCAGGGTGGTGTAACCGAGCGAGCAGTTCAGCTTCATGACGAAAGCGGCTGCGGTTATGCTTAAAATACCCCACATCCCCACGATTAGGGGTTACGTTGCCCGCCTCATCACGGTAGATTTGCGCCTTGGGAAAAAACTCTTTAATCACCACCGCGTGGCTTGTACGCTGGGCCAGATAGGCAATGGCATAGGTGCCTGTTGCCATCACCTTATCAAGGGTGTAGCGGGTCAGCTTAAAGCCGGGAGGGAGCGGTGGTTGTAACATAAGCTGTACGCTTTTCCACACCGGAGCAGCCGTTGGGTTGCAGGGTGTCGGGTTTGGGATAAAGCATGCCATGGCACGCCATGCTGTTTAACCATATGCGTGAGCGATGCATTGCTCTCGGCGCGGTGGCTGAGTGCGGTTTGCCCGTCCCTTTATACCGATTCGATCCCCAAACGCCATGGGTGGGGAGGCAGGGTTGACCCACTATAGCGGGTTGATACGGGTAAGAAAATGAAATCTTACCCCCAGTTAGACGGCTTTGCCCGGCTTTAAGGTAAACAAGTACGTCAGGGATAAGGCGAGGCGGAAGCACAAAACGTTGGCCAGCAAAAAACGGCGTATAACCATAGAGGGAGGCCGGTTGTTTGGATGGGTTACAGAGATGGATTAAGATGTGTGTAAAAATTTCCAAACGGTGTTACGTAACCCCCTAAATAGGGTAAAATGAGAAGTGCGGCTAGCGTGAAGATGCTGAAGAAACGGTCCGTCAAAGCGGTGCAAGGAGCGCACAATCATGAAAACCCTCTCCATCAATCCTGCGTTTGTTACCGGGTTGGATGAAATTGATCTGCAACACGCCTTTTTTGTGGATCTACTGGCGCGTTTGACGCCCGCCCTGCGCAACAGCAAAAGCTTGCCCCGACAAGTACGCTTACTGCAAGAGATCCAACTGTTTGCCGCTTTTCACTTTCACTCGGAAGAGAATCTTTATCGCGAGCATGGTTTGTCTGACCACCAGCTGACGCACCATCAAAAGCGCCATGGAGAGCTGCTCGGTGCACTAAATCACTATATTTTTCAGTTGGAACAGGAAAAAGAGACGGTGGAGAGCATTCTCGCCGTGCTGGGGGATTGGTTCGCCTTTCATGCGGTAGAAGAGGATGGTTATGCCGTCACAACACTCTTTTCTCAACAGGCTGAGGCAGAATCACGCAACCAAACCAATATGCTGAGCTTGAGTTTACAAAGTTTCGATCCAGACGATCCCTTTGGTTAAGGTGGGCCACTGCTACGCTCAGCCTACGCTTGCGGTGGTGGCCCGGTTTTGCCTGCCACAAGGGGCCTCTGCCCGCTGGGGTTGCCTGGGGTTTGTTGTGTCGTAAACCTTGCAAAACCGACAAATCGTCTGAAACAAAACAATAATATAATCTATATATATTTGAAATATATCATTATATCTTTGGTATGCCCGTTGCGTTTGTTGTGCCATGTGAGGGTGTTGGTTAACCTGATTTCCATCGGTGGGCGATCCCCACAAGGAGAGAAGCATGTTTCAGTTGACACCTGGGGCTGTCAAAGCTGCCAAACGTTTTATTCGTTATTCTGAAGAGCCGGTGTTGGGTCTGCGGGTGGGCATTAACAGTGGTGGATGTTCGGGGTTTCGCTACGAGGTTGAGCTGTGCAAAGCCTTAGTGGACGGGGATGAACTGATCACCATTGACGGCGTAAAAATTTATACCGATCCGGTCTCTATTCCCTACATCAAAGGCATGACCATTGATTTTAAAGAGACCATGATGGAGAGCAAGTTTGTCTTTGATAACCCCAATGCCTCTAGCAGCTGCGGCTGTGGTAACTCTTTTGAAATTCACCAAATTGCCGAGGTCGAATAATTAAGGCGCGTCCTTAATAGACCCAAGGGTGCATTCTGCCTTTGTTACGAGAGAGGCCCCTTAATCGCGCACATTTGCGTACACCTTTCTTTCTCCAGCCTGTGGCAGCCGTTTCGAGAGTGCATTTCGGAGCGGCCTTTTTTTTGGAGTCGACACCATGCTTTGGATCTTCTGGTTGGTGGTAGGGGTGACAGTGCTCCTACTCACGGCAACGGGTGCGCTGCTCTACCGTTGGAGCGTGCCCGGTGCCATCAACAACCCTTTGGCCTTGCAGCTAGGGGCGGGTTATTTTAGCGCCATGGGGCTATGGATGGTGGTCAGCCGACTGCTCAGTTGGCCGCTGCCAGCGGGAAGTCTGGGGTGGCTGCTGGGGTTGGGGTTGTTGACATTGAGCGGGCTGTTGTGGTGGCGGCGGGCCGATGGTTTGCTGGTGTGGAAAAAGCTGCGTAAAGCGGTGGATGGCGAGGTGCTGCTACAACTGGGCGCAACCCTGGTGTTGGTATTGGCCCTGCTGCCATGGAACATGCCCGTGGTCGAGCCTCAAGCTGGGGCCGGTGTGGCACTGACGCAGTTATGGAGCGAGCAGGCCAAGCTGAGCGTGTGGATGGTGAGCCATCAGCAATGGCTGGGCACGGCCAACTGTGTGTTACAGAGTTGGCCAACCTTGCTAGGGGTGACGGCCACCAGTCAAACGGCATGGCTGGCGGCCCATGGCTGGATGTTGGGCCTGACCCTCTTTGGCTTGATGCGTTGGTTTGGGCTCAAGGGTAATCGGCAATGGATGGGGCTGGCGGTGGTGATGGTTGGGCAGAGTTGCTGGAGTCTGCTGCCAGTGCAGATGCAGCTGGGGGGGTTGCAGCTGCTGGGTTTGGCCGATGGTAATAGCCTGCTGTTGCTGGGGGGGCTGCTGGTGTGGTTGCTGTGGTTTAATGATCGCTTAAAACAGTCTGCACCGCTGCGTCTATGGGATCTGCCCATGCCCGCCCTGTTGCTGCTGCTCTGCGCCATTACGGTGCCACTGCTGTGGCCGGTGGTGGTGGTGCCGCTGTTGGGATTTTTGCTGTGGGCACGTTGGCGCTACCACTGGTCTGGGCTAGGCTTGATGCCATGGTTGACGGGGCTGCTACTGGTGGTGCTGGTGGTGCTGGGCTTGGGGGATGGCCGTCAAGCCCACGCCGTGGTTGAAAACCCGCAAGGGGCTTGGCAGTGGCAACCGGAGCATGCCCCCATGCAGGTGCTGCCCACCCTATGGAGCGATACCACCACCTTAGCCCGTGTCGCCATTGAGCCGGGGGTGGTGCGTCACCTGGATCAGTTAGAGTCGGCGGCGTGGCATCAGCTACGGGGCCTGTTTTTCCCCTTTGTGGGTATGGTGCTGATGGCTGTTTGGGTGATGACGGGGCAAGAACATGCGCTGGGTCCACCCCCTGAAGGGCGGGTACTGGGGGCCCGTGAAGGCCCCTATACCATGCTGGTGGCTGGGATGTTTGCGGTCTCCTTCACCATGCTGTTGCTGTTGGGGCAGGGCACGCCAAAATGGTCCATGACCCCCATTCTTTTACCCGCGAGTACACTGGGACTGCTGTTTTTTGTGGTGGGACTCAAACGCTTTCTGGCGGGCCTCAACGGCTGGGCGCGGGAGTTAATGTGGGGCACCCTGCTGGGTGTCACCCTGTGGGGTCCCGTCACCCACCTGCTGGCCCGGCTGTTTTAAGCCCGATCCTGCGGTTTGTCGGCAACGGCGATGGTTGGGATCGGGTTCTGTAGTGGAGGTGAGCCTGCGTCTGTTTATAGCCTAGCTACCCGTTTGCGCCAGGGAGGCGTGTGGCTGCGCTGGGTTGGAACCCATTATGGAGATCGAACAGGGTCGCCGCTGCGATCCATTTTAGCACTGTTATTGCAGCGGAGTAATCCGGTAGAATCGTACCCTTGTGTTGAAAATAGGTGGATCATTAAACACGATGGGTAACCATGGATCGAGCAAGCACATCCACACGTAGCTTTAGGGCACCAAATCGGGTGGTGCTCTCAGGGGGTTTGACCCTGCTGTTGAGTCTGTTGTTAACCGGTTTATTGGCTGTGCAGGAAAATGGCCGCTACCAAAACCAGTTGCGGGTAACCGTGTTAGAACAGCTCAGCCAACTGCGAGGTCTTTTAGAAAATGAGATTAATCTTAGCTTTCACCTCACCATGGGTCTGCTGGCCTATGTGGCCATTGAGCCAAACATAAGTCAGCAAAATTTCCAGCTTATGGCCCGCGAAATCATTGCGCAGAGTCGCAATATTCGAAATTTAGGTTTGGCCCCTGACAATGTGCTTAGCTACATCTATCCCCTTAGCGGTAACGAGCGGGCGTTAGGGTTGGACTATCGCAAAAATGCCAAGCAGTGGCCTGCGGTGCAGTTGGCCATTAGCGAACGGCGTACGGTGGTGGCCGGTCCGGTAAAATTGGTGCAGGGTGGGGAAGCGTTTATTAGCCGAACACCCATCTATCGCACGGGAATGGATGGAAAAAAAGGGGCTTACTGGGGGTTGGCAAGCACGGTCATTGATAAAGATAAGCTGTTTACTACGGCGGGTATCTATGAGGTATCCAAGCAGATTAAACTGGCCATTCGTGGGCGTGACGGGCTGGGGGCGCAGGGAGATCTGATCTCGGGTGAGGGTGAACTGTTTAATGAGCGAGCTGTCCTGCAAAATGTGCAACTGCCCGATGGTCGTTGGCAATTGGCGGCCGAGCCCTTAAACGGGTGGGATCAGGATTCGCCCTATGTGCCCGTGATATGGGGTGCCGGTATTGGGGGAGGAATGCTGGCTGGTGGGTTGGTCTACCTGTGGTTGATTGGCGTGGCGCGGCACCAACACATCCTGCAACAGGCCTTGCAGGATGCCCAGGCGGCTGATCGGGTAAAGAGTGAATTTTACGCGACCATGAGCCATGAGATTCGCACCCCAATGAACGTGGTGCTGGGCATGAGTGATATTCTGCTGGAGACGGTGCAAGAGCCTGAACAGCGCCAGCAGTTGGCCCGCTTGCAACAGGCCGGTAGTGCCCTGTTGGAGTTGATCAATAATATTTTAGACATATCCCGCATTGAGGAGAAGCGCTTAACCCTCCATATGGCGCCTATGGATTTACGGTCTTTGGTAGAGGATCTGCTGGGTTTCTTTCAACTCCCTTACCATGAGAAAGGGATCGCGCTGGTGAGTGAGTGGGAGCAGGGCTTGGCCACCCATATTTTGGGGGACAGTGGACGGCTAAGGCAGGTATTGACCAATCTATTGGGGAACGCTCTTAAATTTACGGAGCGGGGGCAGGTGGTGGTGGTGGTGCGTCGGGATCCCGAGGATGCCACCTACTTACGTATTGAGGTTAGGGATAGCGGGATTGGTCTACATGCCGATCAGCTTTTGCATATTTTTGATAAATTTACGCAGGCTGAATCGGGTCTGACGCGGCGTTATGGTGGCAGCGGTTTGGGTTTGGCTATCTGCAAGCAGCTGGTGGTGTTGATGGGGGGGCGTATCTGGGTAGAGAGCGAGGATGGGGTGGGTAGTTGTTTTATCTTTACCTTGCCCTACCAGGAGGTTACAGAACTTGAACGGCGGCAGATGCAGGATGAAGCGGCGGAGTGGTCGGTTGATGTGCCGCGCAAAGTGTTGCTGGTTGAGGACTCTGTGGACAACCAGCAGCTTATTGTCGCTTATTTAAAAGCTAGCCCTTATCAAGTGAGCATTGCCCAAAATGGTGCCGAAGGGGTGGCGATGGCCAAACAGGATGCCTACGATCTTATTTTGATGGATATGCAGATGCCGGTGCTGGATGGCTATGCGGCGACGCGCTCCATCCGCCAGTGGGAGCGGCAGCAGGGGCGCGAGCCGGTGCCCATTGTGGCGCTGACGGCCCATGCCTTGGAGGGGGATTTAGAGAAGAGCATAGAGGCGGGCTGTAGTCTCCATTTGACCAAGCCCATACGCAAGGCTCAACTCCTTAACCAGCTGCGCGGCTTTTTTAAAGAGGCCCCTTAAGGTTAGCGGGGGATTTAATGTTTAAGGACTCGAACGTAGTGACCTGTTCGCCCCGATCGTTCGTGCAAATGTCCGGTTTGGTATCGTTCATAGGGTTATGTATAGGCTGATAAAATTTAAAACTCAATGAATCTTCATGACTCGGTTTATGTCCGCTTGGGGTAGGGCGTAAAGGGGAAACCGTCATGACCCCTGTAAGCCAGACCCGCTGGGGAAGAAATGCGCATCCCAGCGCTTTGGTGTGTCATACAGGGTATGTTGCGATGCTTGGTATGGCCACCGCTCCCCATGGGCTCACCCCCATGCTGAAAACAGAAAAAGCAGCTAGGGCGGTAATCCCTAACTGCTTAAATCTTATGAAATACATGGTCGGGGTGATAGGATTTGAACCTACGGCCCCTGCGTCCCGAACGCAGTGCTCTACCAGTCTGAGCTACACCCCGAGGGTCATTTTTGAAGAGGCCCTAACATAGACCCGTTGTTAAGTGGGGTCAACGGAAAAATCGGTTGCTGCGCCAAGCGCTGCGATACCTACGCCATAGGCGCAAAAATACCCGTTGCATGGCCCGTTGCTTAATATTCCCGATCCACCGAAAGGTCGGCCAAATCCATCAGTGCTTGGCGCTCGGCACTCTCCGGCAAGGGAGCCAATGCAGCTTTGGCTTTAACAATCAACGCGCGGGCCTGGGACATGGTGTAGTCCAGCGAACCATGCTTGGCAATCAAAGCACGGGCATGATCAAAGCTGCTCTCATCCTGCTCTTCATCCTCCAAACAGCGCCGCCAAAAAGCTTGCTCTTCCGCATCGCCTGAGCGGAAAGCGTGGATCACCGGTAGGGTTATCTTACCCTCCTGGAAATCATCCCCTACATTTTTGCCCAGTTTTTCCGTCTCGGCCGAGTAGTCCAGCAGATCATCCACCACCTGATAAGCGGTGCCCAACATCATGCCATAATCATACATGCGCTGGGCAATCTCGTCGGATTGATCCGCCACCACCGCCCCCAACTGCGAAGCCGAGGCAAACAGCGAGGCCGTTTTGTGGCGAATCACATCCAGATAACGCTCTTCATCGGTGGCCAGATCATTGCTGGCCACCAACTGCATCACCTCG
Source organism: Magnetococcus marinus MC-1 (assembly GCF_000014865.1). Classification (NCBI taxonomy): domain Bacteria; kingdom Pseudomonadati; phylum Pseudomonadota; class Magnetococcia; order Magnetococcales; family Magnetococcaceae; genus Magnetococcus; species Magnetococcus marinus. Next base: position 4,176,265 of record NC_008576.1, on the reverse strand, counting down.
CCCTCAGAGATAATGGCGCAGCAGTCGGAAACAATGCGCAAAACCCGTAAATCGCCATGTTCAACCATGATCTGAAACGAGCGGGAAAAGAGAAAGTCGCCAACCAAAATGGGCGCCTTGTTGCCCCATACCGAGTTGGCGGTTGCCTGTCCCCGGCGGGTGTTGGACTTATCCACCACATCATCATGCAGCAAGGTTGCGGTGTGAATAAACTCCACCACAGCCGCCAGCAGCGCATGGACATCGGCTTTTTGATACCCAAACAGCTTGGCTGTTACCAAGGTCAAAATGGGGCGCAACCGCTTACCGCCGCTGTTAAGAAGATGATCCCCCACCTGGGTGATCAACTCAACAGGGGAGTTGAGCTGTTCCAAAATGACTTCATTGGTGCGCTGCAAATCCTGTTCAACCAGGCTACGCAGACGAGCCAAAGCTTCGTTGGTCTGTTGGGCCATAGGGTTTTAGCCGTCCCATTCATTTCAGTAGGCTTGAATCCTTCTGGTTTCAAGCAGGGTTCTCTTCTTTGATAGAGGAGATCAAAGTCAAGGGAACATACGGAGTATCACAGCCCAAGGTCAAGGGCAAATTGCCAAGGCAGCGGCACCATGTTGTCATTTTTGGGGCGACAGCATGGCGCTTTTTTGAGATAACAACCGCACTTTATAATCACTAGGCAACAGAGTATAGCATATCCATAAAATAATATGCAGTCTGCATTCGGCAAAGAGAGAAAGAGCAGCCTGTTTACAGAGGGGAGATATGCCATGCAAGCGTTACCCGCGTTGTGGTGGCTTAATGGCGAGGTGAAGGTCTGTTTGGCGTCGGCCTCACCAAGGCGGTTGGAACTGTTGCGGCAAGTCGGTCTAGATCCGATGGTTAACCCGGTGGCGTGCGATGAGACGCCACGCATCGGGGAGGATCCCCAAGCCTATGTGGTACGCTTGGCGCGGGAAAAAGCCCGGTCTGGGGCTGTGGCGGGGCATCTAACCTTGGGTTCAGATACGGCGGTGGTGGTGGATGGCGCAATTTTAGGAAAACCACAACACCGCGCCGAGGCCATAGCGATGGTGCAACGGCTGGTGGGGCGCTGCCATGAGGTGATGACCGGCATAGCGGTCTGCGATAACAAGGGGCAGATCTTTAGCGATGTGGTGATCACGCAGGTATCTATGCGCGAGGTCGCGCCTGGAGAGATTGCCGCCTATGTGGATTATGGCGAGTCTATGGATAAAGCAGGGGGTTATGCCATTCAGGGCATGGGCGGTTTTTTGGTTAATCGCATAGAAGGTTCCTATAGTGCGGTGGTGGGGTTGCCGCTGGTAGAGAGTTTGGCGTTGCTGCAACGTGCCATGCAGGGGTGAAAAAGGGGGGTGTTCGTGTGACGTGTGTGGGGATTTCTCTTGACTTATTTTTGGCGTTCATGATAATACACGAACCTTTTTACAGGTCTGGCGGGTCCGAGAGTCGGTTCCCAAGCGCTGTGGGCGAAGGTTTTAAACGACTCAGCCCTTAGGAACAGGCTTTTAGACCACAGTTATAACGCATTGAAATAGATGCGTTTTTGGAGGAATGATCGATGTATGCGGTAATTCGTACCGGTGGTAAGCAGTATAAAGTGTCCCAAGGTGACGTCCTGCGTGTTGAGACAGTGGCGGGCGATGCTGGCGGCGAGGTGATCTTTGATGATGTGCTCATGGTTGGTGGTGATGAGGGTCTTAAGGTAGGTGAGGCGACTGAAGGCGCCAAAGTTACCGGCACCATCATTCGCCAGATGCGCGACAAGAAGGTTATTGTTTTCAAGAAAAAGCGTCGTAAGAACTATATCCGCACGCAGGGTCATCGTCAAAATCTGACGGTGGTTCGCATTAGCGGCATTTCTTAAGACGGGTATAGAGGAGAGACGTCATGGCACATAAGAAAGCTGGCGGTAGTTCCCGCAACGGGCGTGATTCAGAAGGTCGTCGCTTGGGCGTTAAGAAGTACGGTGGCGAAAACGTGATTCCTGGTAACATTCTGGTGCGTCAGCGCGGCACCAAAATGTGGCCTGGCGTTGGTGTGGGTATGGGTAAAGACCACACCTTGTTTGCGCTGGAGGAGGGTCGAGTGGCCTTCACCATGCGGCGCAACCGTCAATATGTAAATGTGGAAGTTGCGGCGGCTCAGTAAGCCGTTGTGAGCTGCGGGTGGTGAGCATTCGCAACGCAAGGATGATGGGGAAACGGTTTTAGGCCGTTTCCCCGTTTTCTTTTGCAGGGGTGCTGTTTTATGCTGCTTGTAAAGTGGCTATATTTGGTCTGGGCCAAGCCACCGTTAGCGCTGTTTGACAGGATCAACCTTGTGACCAAAGGATCTTTCGGTACAGGGTAGAAAAATGCAATGCCTACCCCTTTGATCTACGCAAGGCGTTGTCTGCCGAGACTTTTTTAGCCCATGCTTGAGGGTCAGCGATGGCTGGTCACGCTTGTTAGGGCATTTTCTGAATCTCCACACCTACCACCATCTGGACATCATGAAATTTCTAGACGAAGCGAAAATCTACCTAAAATCCGGCGACGGCGGTGGCGGCTGCATCTCGTTTCGGCGGGAAAAATATATCCCTTTTGGTGGGCCGGATGGCGGCGATGGGGGGCGTGGTGGCGATGTTATTTTTCAAGCCGATGGCCACCTGAATACGCTTATTGATTTTCGCTACAAGCAGCATTTTAAGGCCAAGCGGGGCACCCATGGCATGGGCTCACAGTGTACCGGTGCCTCGGCGGAGGCGCTGATCATCAAGGTGCCGGTGGGGACCATTATCCGGGATGATGCCGACGGCACCATATTGGTGGATATGGTGGAGGATGGTCAGCAATTTCTCGCCTGTAAGGGGGGGGATGGTGGCCGGGGCAACATGCATTTTAAGAGTTCCACCAACCAAGCCCCGCGTCGGGCTGATCCGGGTTTTCCGGGTGAGGAGATGTGGGTACGGTTGGAGATGAAATTGCTGGCCGATGTGGGGTTGGTGGGTATGCCCAATGCGGGCAAGAGCACGCTTATCTCCAAGGTCTCTGCGGCGAAACCCAAGATTGCGGACTATCCTTTTACCACCTTGCAGCCCAATTTGGGGGTGGTACGGGTGGAGATGGACCACAGTTTTGTGATGGCGGATATTCCGGGCTTGATTAAGGGTGCCCATGAGGGGCACGGGCTGGGTATGTTTTTTTTAAAGCATATTGAGCGGTGTGCGGTGTTGTTGCATTTGGTGGAGATTGATTCGCTGGAGGATGATGATCCGGTGAGCCGTTTTCAGACCATTGAGGCGGAGTTGGCGGGTTATTCGGAGCAGTTGGCGCAGAAGCCGCGTATTTTGGTGCTTTCCAAGGCGGATTTGTTGGGGGAAGAGGATCGCCAGGTGGTGCTTTCGTGGTTTAAGGAGCGGTTGGGGGAGGCGATGCCACCGGTCTTTATCCTTTCGTCGGCCACGGGAGAGGGTATTGAGGCGTTGGTTTATCATGTTGGTGGTATGGTTAAACAGTGGCGGTTAAAGCAGGGCAAGGTGGGTCATGCCTTGGAGGATGCTCCGACCCGTGCGGGCAGCAAGGCGCTACGGGATGAGCATGCTCCGTCGTGGCAAGATGACGATGATGACGACGATGATGATGATGGTGTGGAAGTTATTTGGGTCCGGGAGTGAGTATGCGTGAGGCTACGGAGGCGTGGCAGCGTGTGGCGGCTGCCCAGCGGATAGTGGTTAAGATTGGTTCAAACTTGCTGACCACCAAGGATGGGGTGTGCGAGGATTGGATTGCGGCCCGTTGTGCGGAGATTGCGGCATTGATGGGTCGTGGCAAGCAGGTTGTGGTGGTCACGTCGGGCTCGGTTGCGGCGGGGGCGTCGCGTTTGGGTTTGGGGCGGCGTCCGGCAACACTGCCAGAGAAGCAGGCGGCGGCGGCGGCGGGTCAGGGCAAGTTGATGCAGATTTATGAGCAGGCTTTTAACACCCATGGTTTGCATACGGGGCAGATATTATTAACGCGGGATGATGTGGCGAACCGGCGTCGTTATTTGAATGCGCGGGATACGTTGGAGACCTTATTAACCTTGGGTTTGGTGCCGGTGGTTAATGAGAATGACACGGTGGTGGTGGAGGAGATTCGGTTTGGTGACAATGATACCCTGGCGGCGTTGGTGGCGGGTTTGGTAGAGGCTGAGCTGTTGGTTTTGTTATCGGATGTGGATGGTTTATACAGTGCGGATCCCCGTAAGGATGAGAGGGCGCAGCGTATTGAGTTGGTGGTGGAGGTAACGCCGGAGATTGAGGCTTTGGCGGGTGGTACCGGTTCGGAGGTTGGCTCTGGGGGTATGGTAACGAAGTTACGGGCGGCGAAGATGGCGGCGCGTACGGGGTGTATGACGGTGTTGGCCAATGGTTTTCAGGCGGATCCTATCGGGGCGGTGATGGGGGGTGGTGTTGGTACGCTCTTTTTATCGTTGGGGGATGCCATTAGCAGCCGCAAGCGTTGGATTGCCAATGGTTTAACGTGTGAGGGTAGTCTATTTTTGGACGAGGGGGCGGTTGCGGCTTTATTAAAGGGCAAGAGTCTCTTAGCGCGGGGTGTGGTGGCGGTTGAGGGTGTGTTTGATCGGGGTGCGGCGCTCTATTGTTGTGATGTGCAGGGGCGGCGGATTGCCAAGGGGTTGGTGAATTATCGCAGTGATCATATGGAGCAGATTAAGGGTAAGCATAGTTGGGAGATTGAGGCGGCCTTGGGTTTTATTATTGATGAAGAGGTGATGCATCGGGATGACATGGTGCAGTTGGTCAAGTAGGTTAGGGGGGGTGTGCATGCCCCTATAGCCAGGGAGTCCCATTATTAAAAGGGATTGGGGGGGCTGGGGGGACGCTCTGCTTGCCCGCCCAGCGGGTCTGGGCAGCGCCCAGTGGGGTTTGGGGCGAAGCCCTGAGATCTTTTGATTTTTTTTATCTTTTAGCCCCGTACCGGTTGGACAAGGGTGCAGGGGTTGTTTAAGAGAGCACGGGTTTTGTAGGCGCGCGGTACGGGGCATAGGGTAGCGATGTCACGCGTCAGCGTGGCGGGCGGTTGGGCGCACGGGCGCTGGGTGGAAACCATGCATAAGGATTTAAAAAGCCTAACAGCAAAAAATCACAAGCAAAACCCTGGAGGGATAGAGAATTCCCCCCCCAGCCCCCCCTCAAACTTTTTTTTGAGCGTAGAAGCATTAAAAAGTAAGGTGCAAGCGTGGGGGGACAGCGCAAAAAACGCAAAAGCGTACATAATGACGTAAAGCGGCATAAAAACCAGCGAACAAGGCAATACCATGAGCAACGACAGCATCAAACTCATCGACGAAATCGGCAAAAAAGCACGCAAAGCTGCCCGTCAACTGGCTTGGTTAGACTCCGGTAGCAAAAACGCAACCCTACACGCCATGGCCGATGCCCTGATCGCCTGTAAAAAGATCCTCCAAGTAGAAAATGAAAAAGACCTGGAAGCCGGTGAAAAAAATGGCCTGACCGACGCCATGCTCGACCGCCTGCGCCTCACCGATCAAGTCATCGCCAGCATGGCCGAAGGCATCCGCCAAGTGGCCGCTCTGCCCGACCCCATCGGCGAAATCAACCATATGCGTCGCCTGGCCAACCAGCTGCAAGTGGGTAAAATGCGCGTGCCCCTCGGTGTGATCGGGATCATCTACGAATCCCGCCCCAACGTCACCGCCGATGCCGCCGCACTCTGCGTCAAATCAGGCAATGCCGTTATCCTGCGCGGTGGCTCTGAAGCGTTTCACTCCAACCGCGCCATCGCCGCCGCCCTCGCCCAAGGTATGGAAAAGGGACGTGTGCCCAGCGATGCCGTGCAAGTGGTAAGCACCACCGACCGAGCCGCCGTCAGTGCCCTGCTAAAAGCCGATCAATATGTGGATATTATCATTCCACGTGGTGGTAAAGGATTGATCCAACGGGTCATGGATGAAGCAACCATCCCTGTCATCAAACACCTGGATGGTATCTGTCATACCTATATTGATGCCGACGCTGACCCCGCTAAAGCCATTGACATCACCTTTAATGGCAAAATGCAGCGTACCGGCGTGTGTAATGCCACCGAAACCCTGCTCATCCACGAAAAGGTCGCCAAAACCATACTGCCCGCCCTGGCTAAACGGCTCAACCAAGCCGACTGCGTGCTTAGAGGCTGCCCCGAAACCATCCGCTTGGTGGGCGAAGTGGCCCCCGTCATCCCCGCGACAGAGGAGGATTGGGATACCGAATACCTCGCCGCAATTCTCGCTATCCGGGTGGTGAAAAATCTTGAAGAAGCCATGGACCATATCGACGCCCATAGCTCACGCCATACCGAAGTTATTGTGACAGAAAACCACGCAACCGCCATGCGTTTTGTGCGCGAAGTGGACGCCTCCGCCGTCATGGTCAACGCCTCCAGCCGCTTTAATGACGGCTTTCAATTCGGCTTGGGCGCAGAAATGGGCATCTCCACCGATAAACTGCATGTGCGCGGCCCCGTCGGCCTGGAAGGACTGACCTGTGAAAAATGGATCGTGCTGGGCGATGGTCAGTTGAGAAGCTAACCATGGTTACCGCATTTCGCCAACATCTCGCCCGGCGTATCGGTATCCTAGGGGGCTCATTTAACCCGCCCCATCTAGGCCACCTGCGCTCCGCCATGGAGGTGATGGAAGGGTTGGGGCTCGACGGTATGCAGCTTATCCCCAGCGGGGCCCACCCCTTTAAAGGGCGTGAAATGCAGGCAACCCCCGAAGAGCGGCTGGATATGGTACGCCTGGCCGTAAGCCGCGAACCCCGCTTTGAAGCCAATGATATCGAAGTGCTACAAGATGGCGTAGGCTATACCATCGATACCCTACGTAGCCTCGCACGCAGCCGCCCTACCATCGAGTGGGTGTTGGTGCTGGGTAGCGACCTGCTGAATGAACTACACCTGTGGAAAACGTGGCAATTGCTGATAAAGTACGCCCACCTGTGTATTATGACCCGACCCGGTTATATCGTGGATCTGCAACAGACCGAAGCCGGACGCTTTTTGGAACCTTTCATGGTGCAGAGTCCCGAACTGCTCTACCGTGAAGAGATGGGACGTAACGGTGTGATTATTCAACCGGTTACGCCAATGGGAATTAGCTCCACCGCCATGCGCGAAGCGCTGGTGGCGGGGCGCAGTATCGACTATCTCACCCCCACACGGGTGGTGAACTACATACAGAAGCAGGAGCTGTACCGCCCATGAGCGACGTTAAGAGCGATGACCAGATCAAGGCAGAGATCACCCAAGCTGCCCATACCATTCAAGCCAAGTTGGATGATAAAAAGGGCGAGGATATCGTGCTGGTGGATCTGGAAGGCCGCTCAGGATTGGCGGACTTCTTTATTATTGTCACAGGCCGTTCCACCACCCATGTTCGCGCCTTGGCCGACGAGGTAGACCAAGTAGCGTCGCAACTTAACCTACCTACCATCGGCGTCGAAGGGGTGCAAGAAGGTGAGTGGGTGCTGATGGATTTTGGCGATATTGTGGTGCATATCTTCCGTGAAGAGGTACGTGCCCACTATAACCTAGAAAAACTCTGGAGTGCCGAAGCCTCCTCGCCCCACCCCTCTAAAGCACTGGCCCAACAAATCGCCCACCGGGATGCCGAAAACCCCTGGCACGCCGCCGACCTGGATGCATCCACATGGGATGCCGACGATGATGGCCAAGGGGGCGCCGATAACGATTGGGACGGCGACGACGATGAGGAACGCTGGGACGAAGAGGATGATGAAACCTGGGATGACGACGAAGCAGAAGAGGATGATGCCTGGGATGACGACGAAGCAGAAGAGGATGATGCCTGGGATGACGAAGACGATGAAGACGATGAAGACGACGAGGCAGATGAAGCAGATGGGGCAGGCCGTCGGTGAGTCGGTTTCGCATTCTCTCTGTGGGTCGGGGCATGCCCAAGCATGAGAAGGGGCTGTTTGACGACTATGCAGGGCGCATGAAACGCTATGGTGGTCTGGAGCTGGTGGAGATTGCCGAAGGGCAGCGTACCGGCAAGGAGAGCCCGGCGACCCGCAGCAAAGCGATTGCGGATGAGGGCGAGCGCATTTTGGAAAAGATGGATAAGCGTCTCTGGATGGCCCTCGACCGGGGGGGCAAACTGTTGGATAGCGAGACGCTTGCCGCTCAGCTACTCCGGTGGCAGGAAGCCGGTGATCGGGATGTTGGACTGATCATCGGCGGCCCGGATGGGTTGCATGAACGGGTTTTACAGGGGGTAGCCTTTAAACTGGCCTTTGGTCCCATGACCTTTCCCCACATGCTGGTGCGGGTTATGCTGGCTGAGCAACTCTACCGCGCCATGACCCTACAACATGGGGTGCCCTATCACCGCTAATGGGTGGTTGATCAGGGTACGTCCTCCCCCCCAAAAAAGCTCTTCCAATTAAGAGATCGAACAGAGCCTGCTCCCTTAACGCCCCGCTTTAATGTGTAGCTGGGCAATGGCCGCCAGCATGGGGGCCAACTCCGCCTGCATCGTTTGAATAAGTGCAGCGATATTCTCTTTGGGTTGAGCCATCTTCAGCGAGGTCTCCAGGGCGATGACCCTGGCGCGTAAGCGCTCCGCCCCAACACTGCCCAACAATCCCTTGAGCGTATGCACCAAGGGTTCCAAGGCGGCCAAGTCACCCGCTTCCAGTAGCTGAATCAGTTTAGCAGAGGTCTCCCGCTGATCTTGCTCAAAGGCGAGAAGTATTTGGTGATAGAGCTCTGCATCCCCACCCAGTTGTTGCAGCCCTAGCGTATAATTGATGCCCGGTATATTGGGGGGACCAGCAGGAGAGCGCTGGCCCGGTTGCCCCGGCACGCTTTGCAGGCTGTCCGCCGGTTGTGGTTGAGCGGGTTGAGGGGATGAAACCGATGGCGGCTTAGGTGGTTGCTCGCCAAGCCATTGGCTTAGATTGGTGTACAAAAGAACTGGATCAATGGGCTTGGTCAGGTGACCATTCATACCACTCTGCTGCACCTGTTTTTGATCCTCTGGGGTTGAGCTGGCGGTCATGGCAAAGATGGGCAGTGTGTTGCCAAACCGTTGGCGGATTTGCGTGGTGGCCTCAAAGCCATCCATAAGGGGCATGTGCAGATCCATGAGAATGGCGTCATGATGCAGGGGGTTGGCCTTTTCCACCGCCTCGAACCCGTTGTTGACCAGCGTCACGTTTACCCCGACTTTACTCAAGAGCTCCTGGATAATTTGCTGGTTGATGGCATTATCTTCTGCCACCAGCATATGACGGCCAGTCAGTTGGGGCCACGTGGTGGGCGAGGCATTGGATTGTACCGGGGCGTGTTGGGCATCGCTAAGGGAGCCTACCCCCAGGAGCTGTACTGCACCATCATAGAGGCTGGAAGAGGTGACCGGCTTCTGTACCGCCCCCACCCGTGCATCCTTAGCGGCCAGATCCATAACCGCTTGCTGAGTCTGGTAGCCATGTAACATCAGCACCCCCCCCTCGACAAAACGGTGAAGCATGGGGTTGAGCAGCAGCTCCAGATCTTGTGCCATGGAGACCGGCAGCATATCCGCATCCAACACCATAAAGCGGGGCAGCGGGTTATTCTCTAACCACTGATGCAGAGTGCTCATGGCACCGACACTGGCACAGGTCAGACCAAAGCGGCCAAGGTTTTCTGCCACCACGTCACACATGCGCTGGTTGGCGCTGGCCACCACCACCTGCCCCGTCAACAGCTTGGGTATGACGAGACTTTCTGGCCGATCCGGCAAAACGGCAAAGGGCAAGGTAATAACAAATTGGCTGCCAACCCCGGGTGTTGAGCTCACCTGAATGGTCCCGTTCATGAGCGTGACCAACTGGTGGCTGATGGAGAGCCCTAAACCACTGCCCCCAAAACGGCGAGAGGTCGAAGATTCGGCCTGCTGATAAGGGCGAAACAGTTCCGCTATCTGCGCTTCATTCATCCCAATACCGGTATCGCGCACGGTAAAGCAGAGCTCCAGCAGCTCCCCCCGTTGGGTGTGGCGGGTAATGCTCATCTCCACCTCGCCCTGCTCGGTAAACTTAATGGCGTTGCCCACCACATTGAGCAAAATTTGACTCAGGCGTAAAGGGTCCCCACGCAAGGCGTGGGGTAGCGCCGGGGCTTTGTCGAAAATAAGCTCAATCTGTTTCTCTTGGGCCTTAACCGCGGTCAGGGTGGCAAGGTTGCTCAACACATCATCCAATTGGAAATCGGTCTGTTCAATCTCCAGCTTGCCCGCCTCAATTTTGGAAAAATCCAAGATGTCATTGATGATACGTAACAACGATTGGCCCGCTGTGTGGATTTTGCTCAGATAGTCCCTCTGGCGCTGGTCGTGGCTCTGTTCCAGGGCAAGGTGGCTAAGGGCGATAATGGCATTCATAGGATTGCGAATTTCGTGGCTCATGGTCGCCAAAAAATCAGACTTGGCATGGTTGGCCCGCTCGGCGCGTTGCTTGGCGCAGCTTAACTCCTTGGCGGCACGGCGGCGCATTAATCCCATGCTGATAATATGCCCAGCTCGCGCCAGAAAGGCGGTCTCCCGCTCCTTCTGCTCGTGGCCGTGGGCGAGATAAAGCACCATCACGCCCAGTACCTGTGCCCCATCCATAATGGGCACGTTGTAGTGCCCATGGGCGGTAATCCCCTCAAAGGTAATGACGTGGCGGTGATCCATGCAGCTGGCAAACTGTAGGGTGCCACTTTGGGCCGCCAGACCACACAAACAGGTGCCAAAAGGGACTTTGGCGCAGCGCTGCTTTAACTCTGGGTCAAGATTGTGGTTGACCACCAACTTGAGCTGGGGTTGGGGGGCGCTCTCATCGGTGAGGAAGAGCCCCCCCACCGGTTTAAGCTTGAGCCAGGGTACCGAGTGAATCAGCGCCTCCAACACCTCTTCGAGATAGTGGGTGGTGGCGCTCTCTTGCAGGGTCAACTTAAAGAGAGCCTCTAGGGCGCGCTCTTCGGCGGCGATCAACTCCGCCTCTTGTTGGGCAGCGATTAGCTTCTGCTCATCCTGGCGCTGTTCCGTGGTGTCCCAAAAGGTGATGACCGCACCACTGCGCTGATCCCCTTGCCAGAGGGGAATGCTGCTGTAGGTGACATAAAAAGGGCTGCCATCCTGTTTCCACAGCACCTCATCGGTCACGTGGTACTCCCGTTGCTCCCGTAGGGCCGCCGACATGCGGCATGCATGTTCCGGATAGGGTGTGCCATCGGCATAGGCGTGGTGCACCATGCTGTGGATATTTTTACCCAACAGCGCTTCACGACTGTAACCCAACATGCGCTCGGCTGCCGGATTGATAAAAGAGACCAAACCCTGGTCATCAATACCAAACACCCCAACGTCGGTGGCTTCTAAGAGTTGATTAGCACGGTGATCGGCTTGAGCGGCGTTCTGCTCGGCGGTGCGCTGCAACATCTGCGCAAAAGCCTTGGCTAGAATCCCCATTTCCCCCCCAACCCCTACAGGTAGCGCGTGGCGGCCCTGGTCATGGGCGGTATCCTCGACCGCGCGAATCATCGCCCGCAAGGGGTGGGTCAAAGAGCGGGTCAACAGCACCGCCAGCAGCAAGGCCATAAGCAGCATGCCGCCACCGATAAGCAGAGACTCATCCCTGGAGCTGTAAAGGGTGGTGAAAATTTTCTGGTAGGGCATGCTTACCGTGATCACCAACCGTTGGTCGGGGCGGTTGGGGTTATGGTAGAGCGTCTGCACCCCCAACAGCTCATGGGTGCCGGATGGCGCATCCTGTGCCACCAAAGTAAAGGCGCTCTCAGCGCTATGGTTTAATTGCTGGGCCAAAACCGGGTAGAGGGTGAGCATCAACGGCGGCTGGTTAAACTCAAAGCCAAAGTTCTGCAACTCGGCCTGCGGTGGGCTGCTTGCCAGTAGATAGCCGTGATGGTTGAACAGATGCATGCTCTGACCTGGGGTCTGGTGCTGCAAATCCGCCAGCAGACGGCTGAGATCCAGATTGATGACCAGCAAACCAAAGGTTTCCCCCAAATGGTCAAAAAGCGGCATGCTGGCACGAATAACCGGCATGTGTGGGCTTACAATAACCTGATTTTCCCGGCTTAAATTAATCTCAGAGAGATAAACCTGATTTTTTGGCAGAATAATGGTGCGCTTAAAATAGCTGCGCTGTCCTTGGGTTTGCAGGTCCGCTGGGGCAACCTGGGTGAGGGTGTTGTCAGGCTGGCGCTTGATGCGGATAAGCTCCCGCCCATCCTCATCCAAACCAATAAGGCGGATCTGCTGATAGTCAGCCCGTTGCTGTAAAAGATTGGTAAAAATCTGTGCCATGCGCTGTTTGTGCGCGTGGACATCGCCATGCTCATGGGGGACGCCACGGGCGAGCTCCGCCAGATCCAACAGGGCGGGATCCGCCGCTAGGGTGCGCACATCGGCCATCAACAGGGCGATGCCTTGTTCCAGCTTGTGGCTTACCTGCTGCGTGGTGTGGCGCACCTGTTGTTGGGCATGCAGCGTCAGCTCCTTTTGCAACCGCTCCATGGTGGCATAACCCACACTGCCCGCCGCTAAAATGGCAATCACACAGACCAGGGTGATAATTTTACCGCTCATACTCATGAGGTGGCTCCTGGCGTTGAGTGCAAATGGGTGCGCAGTGCTTGCTCCAGTTGGGACAGATCCAAGGGCTTAGGTAAAAAGCCATCCATACCGGCCTCCCGACAATTTTGACGATCCTGTTCAAAGACATTGGCGGTCAGGGCAACAATGGGGATGTCGCACCAGGGTTTTGGTAAGGCACGTATATGACGGGTGGCCTCCAAACCATCCATATCTGGCATACGAACATCCATGAGGATCAGATCAAACCCCCCTTTTTGCACCAAATTGAGCGCCTGAATGCCATCCTTGGCAAATTGGTAGCGGTGCCCCAAACGGGTGAGGTAACCGGCGGCAATCTGCTGATTGACGAGGTTATCCTCCGCCACCAAAATTTGTAAGCTGGGGAGCGCCTGGGGCTCATCCACGGGCGGTTCTGGGGTGCTCTCGACCCCATGCAACAGTTGATCGAGCTTGTGCAATACAGGGCGTAGCCGCAAGGGCCGCTCCAGGGTGTGCAACCCCTCCATACTAGGGGCTGTGGCCCATGGGGAGTGGGGGTGTAACAGCAGCATGGGCAGATGCTCAAAGGGGCTCTCTTTACGCAACTTGCGCCGGAGCTCCTGGGCCATAACTGCGTTGGGGTGGTCCAACAGCAGCAGGTCCACGGGTCTGCCTTGTGCGTGTAATCGCCACAGGCTGCGCAGGGTCTGTTCCTCATCCATAACCAGCGTAACCCGCGCAAAATAGGGGGTTAATAGATTGCGTTGCAGCTCACCCACGATACTGTTGCCATGCCAGTAGAGCAGATGGCTGTGGGTAAGGTTTGGCAAGGGTGCTGGGCCGTTGGATGGCAGCGGTTGCAAGGGCAGTTCAAACCAAAACAGGGAGCCTTGGGAGGGTTGGCTTGTTAAGTGAATCGCTCCCCCCATGCGTGCCACCAGGGCCTTGATGATGGAGAGCCCCAAGCCCGCCCCTTCATAGCGGCGCGAGGCCGAATCGTCAGCCTGGGCAAAGCGTTCAAACAGCGCCTCTTGGAGTTCGGGGGCAATGCCTATGCCCGTGTCTTGCACACTAAAGCGGATGAGATGCTGTGTCTCATGGCGGCTAATGAGCGCCAGATCCAGGGTGATGCTACCACGGGCGGTGAACTTAAGGGCGTTGCCCAGCAGTTTAAGCAAAACCTGACCAATGCGAGGACCATCCCCCAGGTAGCTGCCATGCAAGGGTTGGGGTAGATGATAGCCAAGGGCCAGATTTTTGGTGTCGGATTGCTGCATGATGACCGTCATAACCTGTTCAACTAACGCCAAGAGATCAAAGGGTTGTGCTTTAATCTCCAAGGTTTGAGCATCCAGACTAGCCAGATCCAAGAGGTCATCAATAATCTGCTGTAGGGCGCGGTTGTTCTGCTCAATAGCATGCAGATGTTTTTGTTGTTGAGGGTTGGTTTCGGTCCCCAACAACAGTTGGGTCATGCCGCGTATGCCATGCAGGGGGGTGCGGATCTCATGGCTGATCATGGCCAAAAAGGCGGTTTTGGCACGGTTGGCAGATTCGGCCAGCTCTTTAGCGTGGGTGAGATCCACAATCAGTTGCTGCAAACTGTGGTGGGTGCGATCCACCTGTCGGGCGATAAACAGACCCATGAGCAGCACCAAGCCCATAACCAATAGGGAAAACAGCAGTTGCATGGTGCGATAGCGGCTACGCTGGGCCGCGACCTGCTGTTCCAGTGCCTCCAAGTTCAGTTTGGTCTCGTAAAAAAGGCGGTTAGCGTTCTCATTCATGCGCACAAACAGGGGCGGAATGGTTTTGATAAAACGCTCGATGGTGTGGTGAAAGGGTTCGGTTTGGTTGGCCGAGGTGCGGTTCAACCGATCGCGTTGGCGTAGCAGCAGCGAGAGCGACGAGATTTTATCCTCGATCTGGTCCAGCTTAGGCTCCAGGTCGATCATCTCCAGCACAAAGGGGGTCTGGTGTTCATCAATGTGAAACCGTACCGAGCGTACCATCTGTACCTGGGTGCTCAGGTTAAGATGGGTGGTCAGATTGACCACCCCCCCCCATTTGAGCACCTTGAGGGTGTTGCGCAGACTGGCAAGCTCATTGAGCACCTGCCCCCGCACCACCAGCCGACCCCGTGGGGTCGGGGTCAAGGGCAGGGCGTAGACCCCTTTTTCAATAAGGGCCAGATTATGGATGATCTGTTCGCCCAAAAAAATCCGCGCACGCTGGTTTTCGGTCTGTTGGTCTAACTCATGGATCACGTGGGCAAAGATAAAATCCAACAGCAACAAAAGAATAAAGGCAAACAAAAACAGGGCCATTTGCAAATAGACCCAGCGCCGAGGCGAGACACCGATCTCGGTTGTGGGTGCGCCTTGTTTGGGCTTTAGCCATGTTATTCCATTGAACATAAAAGCTATCTTATGTCAGCCTTGTTATCCAGAAAGCCGTAGTCACGAAAGATCTGCTGCCCCTCTTCCGAGGCGGCCAGTTGCATGAATTTTTCGGCCAGTTGGGGGTGCCGCGAGAAGGTTAACTTGCTGAGCACCAATTTTTTCGGTATGGCCATGGAAGCAGGCAGATCCACCACATCAAATAGGGCTTTATTCTCTTCAAAGTAGCCGGTGGCGCGCCAATTGAGGATGAGATCGGCATCGCCCTTTTTTAGGGCGGCGTTCAGGGTGCGCGAGGCGGTGGTAAGGTAGGTAGC
Source organism: Magnetococcus marinus MC-1 (assembly GCF_000014865.1). Lineage (NCBI taxonomy): Bacteria > Pseudomonadati > Pseudomonadota > Magnetococcia > Magnetococcales > Magnetococcaceae > Magnetococcus > Magnetococcus marinus. The sequence goes on along the minus strand of NC_008576.1, from coordinate 4,160,898 downwards.
CCGCTCAAAAATCTGCTGATAGATGCCAGCATCGGTGAGAATTTTTTTGGTCTCTCGCCCAATACTGCCGCTCTCTGGATTGCAGATAACCACCGAGAGATCTTCCCGCAGCAGCTCTTTAATATCGCCCTTTACCTTGAGTGGATTACCCTTTTTAACCATGAACGCGGCTTGATTATAGCCCACATGCACCGTATTACCCAACAGGCCATCGGCCATATTACGCTCCAGATAGGAGGCCGAGCCGGGCAGATAGAGATCCCCCTCATGGGATTTTTTTAAACTCAGATAGAGATCCTGCGACCCCCCCTGAGTATAGACCATTTTGACTGGTTCGCGCTGTTCCAGCAGCTTGCCAATGGCCATGATAGGCTTAATCATGGTGATGCCGCAGTAGATCAGCAGGGTCGCCTGTTCATCCGTGGGGGTGGGCGGGGGCGTTGCAGCGGCCTGTTTGTCGCTGGATTCACCACATCCCCAAAGTAATAGGGGGGTGCATAAGGCCAGGGCAGAGAAACGGCGGCGTGTCATTCCCATGGGGCGCTCCTACAGGCTAGCGGTGCAAAGTCCAAAACGGGTCAAGTCCAGTGTGATCACTATACCCTGGATAGGGTGTCCAAGGCAGTGCATTATACAAAAATTTTTGTCCCATTGGTGATGCGGGACAACCGCGCGGTGAAATTAAGATGGTGTTTATGCTTTAAAATAGCAGATTATTTTGCCGCTGGCATGGTTAAATTTATGCTTCGAGGGCGTAGAGTGTCGCGTTCGATCAATGTTTGAGGCGTGGCGTGGGGGGATAACCTGCCCGCTGCGGCACACGCTTTGTTGTCGGCGGTGGGCCCCCGCCCAAAGCTGAGCCCTGTTTAAAAAGGGTGGGGGCTTGGGCAGGGGGGGCGCTTGGGTGCAGGTTTGTCAAAAACCTGGGCTGTTAAAGTTGGTGTTGCAAACGGGCATGTTCAATCTTTAAGCAGAGATCCTGCGTGGCGGGTATACCCGCTGCGGCACAGATCGCCATGGAATCGGCATTGGCAATGCCAAGCTGAATCCATACATATTTGGCCCCAATGTTAACCGCAGCTTGGCACACCTCGGGGGTCTGTTCGGCACGGCGAAAAACATCCACAATATCCACTTGGATGTGGCTGGGAATATCCTCCAAGGTGGCATAGGCCTTTTCACCCAGGACTTGATCCACCCCAGGATGCACAGGAATGATGGTATAGCCCTGGCGCTGCATGTAGGCCGCAACCCTGTTAGAAGCCCGGTCGGGTTTGGGGCTTAGGCCAACCACAGCAATGGTTTTGCTGACCTTTAACATCTCAACCATCTGGTCATCGTTCATAAGGGACATGGGCGGCTCTCTCCATTTAATAATCGTTATGGGTGTCCCCCAGCAGCGCCCAGAAAATGCGCTCCTCCCCGGAGGGGGTCTTGACCAGCCGGATGCGCGAGAGCATGCTCATTTGACGCCCTTGGGTGGTCACAGCTGGAATATTGATTTTACGAATTTCCTCGCAGTGTGTCAGCAGGGTATAGAGCGCGGTCCAGATTTCGGGATCTTTAACCAGATGGTCCGCCGTGATGTTATGATCCTTAATGGCCTCTTCGGTGAGACCCAGGATCTGTTTGCTCTTTTCATTAAAAGCTAGGATGGGATGGTTCTCTTTGGGGAGCAGCCATACGGCAGGTTCAGGCACACTCTCGGGGTTGAGTACCGCCTGATGGCTGCGTAGATTGCTGGCCATGGCCTTGATCACATCGGTCATGCTGATCATGCCACGAAAGGTGCCGTCCATATCCGCAATGGGTAGGCGTCGGTGATCGGTCTCCATAAAGATCTCCATCACCTCATCCAAGGTGCGGCCTGGATCAATAGCGACCGGTTGGCGACGCATAAAATCGTCCAGCATCCATTCAGGGGACCAATCTTCGCGCAACCGGAGGCGCATTATATCCCGCTCGGTGACGATGCCGATCAAGATACCCTCATCCACCACCATGGCGCAGCCCCGATGCCAAGCAAACATTTTTTGTGCAACCTCCCGGTATTGAATGCCAGGAGAGAGCATGGGGATCGGTTTGCGGATTACATCCATGACACGAAACTGTTTCAGCAGATCGGTGCGCGGTAGTGAGGCGAGGATCTGTTTTTCATTGATGGTGCCGATGAGGATCTCCTCATCATTAAGCACAGGGAAACGGCGAAAACGGCGACGGCTGTAGAGCTCCAACAGCTCCTGTACCGGGGTGCCCTCGTGGACGACGTGGGGGCGCGAGAGGCGCATGTCGCCAATTTTGGTGGTGTCGGGGTCGCGTCCTTGGACAATCCATTTTAAAAAATCAAACTCCGTGGCAAGACCGGTGGGCACCATATCCTGCAACACCACCGCAAAGCCTGGAGCCGCGTGGGATTGGCTGGTCATTAGCCGCATGCCATCGCGCAGGGTGGTGGTAGGGGTAAGGGTGATGACGTTCCCGATCATGCGGTCGCGTACCGTCATGGGCTTGTTGTCGCGCTGGCTCATGGGAGCTCCATTGAAGGCTTTGCGGCACCTGTTAGGCCGGTGAATGGGGTCGATGCAGCCGCATTATAGCCGCTGTGGCGGCGGATGTGATCGGTTTTTTTTGCAAACCCCTGTGACAATCTTTGCGAACCATGGTCTTTTAGCCATGAATAGAGGCAAAATTAGTCGCTTGCTGGTCCATGATATAGCGGCATGGTGTTAAGTGGAGAGAGTGGATGGAGAGCGATCATAATCGGGATATGTTGGCACGGGCACGCCAGACGCTAGAATTAGAGGCTGAGGCCATTTTAGCCATGCGCGAGCGGCTGAATGGCGATTTTGTTCAGGCTGTGCAGCAGATTTTGGCCTGTACGGGGCGGGTGGTGGTGACCGGCATGGGTAAATCGGGCATAATCGGTCATAAGATTGCGGCAACCCTCTCCTCCACCGGTACCCCCGCCCTCTATCTGCATCCAGGGGAGGGGATACATGGGGATCTGGGTATGCTTACCGCCCAGGATTGTGTCATTGCCCTCTCCAACAGTGGTGAAACCGCCGAAGTGTTGGCGCTGTTGCCGGTTATTAAGCGGCTAGGTACCCCGTTGATTGCCATCCTGGGGCGCATGGCCTCGACTTTGGCCCGGCAGAGCGATGTGGCCTTGGATGCCTCGGTGGCGCGGGAGGCTTGCCCCTTGAACTTGGCCCCTACCAGCTCCACCACGGCGGCCCTGGCGCTGGGCGATGCCTTGGCGGTGGCGCTGTTGGAAGCACGGGGTTTTAGCGAGGATCAATTTGCGCTGTTTCACCCCGGCGGTGCATTGGGGCGTAAATTGCTGCTCAAGGTAGAGGATCTCATGCATCATGGGGCGGCACTGCCCCAGGTGGCGCGGCACACCCTGGTTAAGGATGCCCTGTGGGAGATGACCGCCAAGCGACTGGGATTGACGGCGGTGCTGGAAGAGGATGGGCGCCTAGCCGGGATTATTACCGATGGCGATTTGCGGCGACAGTTGGAGGATCATCCGGGGGATCTGCTCAACCTGCGGGCCGAGCAGATTATGACGGTCAATCCCAAAGCGATTCAACCCGATGCGTTGGCGGCCCAAGCGGTGCATGATATGGAGACCCGCGCCATTACCGCTCTGTTGGTGGTGGACGCCCAGCAGTTGGTCGGGGTAATTCATCTGCACGATCTGCTACGGGCTGGGGTGGTATGAGTGACCGCTAAGGGCAAAGAGGGGGCTGTGGTGGAGGCATCCATTCGTACAAAATTAAAGGCGATCCGGCTGGTGGCTCTGGATGTGGATGGGGTGCTTACCGATGGGGGCATCTACTACGGCAATCAGGGCGAGGAGCTCAAACGCTTTTATGTGCAGGATGGCTTGGGCATTCGTTTAATGTTGGATGCGGGTATCCATGTGGGGTTGATTACCGCGCGAAAATCCCAGTTGGTAGCCCGGCGTGGGGCCGAGTTACAGATGAGTTTTGTGCACCAAGGGGTGAAGGATAAGTGGTTCTGTCTGTGCGAAGAGATGGGTCGTTTGGGGTTGGAGGCCAGTCAATGTGCCTATATGGGGGATGATCTGATCGACCTGGGCGTGTTGACGCGGGTCGGTTTGGCGGCCACCCCTGCCGATGGACACGAGGCGGTGCGGGCGCGGGTGGATTGGGTGGCACCCAAGCCAGGGGGGGGCGGGGCGGTACGCGCCTTGGCGGATGCCCTGTTACAAGCCAGGGATCAGTGGGATATTATCATGGCGAGAATGATTGGGTAGGGTGTCAATACCGTGCGTAAGCATGTCAAAAATATGTTTTTGCTCGCTGCCATCGGCATTGTCGGGGTGACGGGCTGGTATCTGTCCAAGCAGGATTTGCCAGGCACCGCCGAGCTGTTGGGTGGTGGCGGTCTTGCCACCGAGGTGGATGCCCAAGGGCATGTGACCGGCATTACCCTAACCCAATACGATGGCGATCGCTTGCAGTGGGCACTGAGCGCCCCGGGGGCCAAACAGCGCATCAGCGGCTGGACAGAGATTCGCGCGCCACGCTTGGTGTTGTATACGGAAAAGGGGGGTGCCGTCTATGTCTACGCTTTGACGGGGCGGGTGCATGGGGCGAGTCGGGCGATGGAGTTTAATCAGGATGTGAAGGTGACAGACCAGCTCCAGCGACGGCTAACAACACAGTTGTTGCGCTTTGATGCCCAAAAGGGGGAGCTTTCTACCGACAAGGCGTTTAAACTGGTGGGAGAAAATATAATCCTTGAAGGTGTAGGGCTCCGTTTGTTAAAACAGGCACAAGAATTGCATGTGCTTAAACGGGTACGGTTAATCTTTCTCCAGGGCACCGAGGATCTGGTGTGAGCATGGGCTCTATCGTGAAACAGTGGATGTTGGCCACGTTGGTGGTACTCATAAGCGCCATGATGGTGGTGGAGGGGCATGCCCAACAGGGGGCTCTGACCATTACGGCGGATGCGTTGGAGATGAACGACCTTAAACAAATCGCGGTGTTTAAGGGCAATGTGCAGGCAGAGGAAGGGGCGATGCAGCTTTTCTCTGACCGTATGGTGGTTACCTACCGCCCCAGCCAAGCGGGTGGCACGAAGCAGGATCGCATTCGTGAGATTGTGGCCAACGGCAATGTGGTGCTACGGCAAGGAGATCACATCGGGCGGGCTGACAAGGCGGTCTATAGTGTGAGCAGCCGGGCTTTGAGCCTGGAGGGCAATAACCGCACCGCCGTGGTGCAGCACAATAAGGATCGTCTGGAAGGTCAAAAGATTGTGTTGCAGATGGATGAAAACCGGCAGATTCAAAATGTTAAAGTAGAGGGTGGCCGGAAGGGACGGGTTTCGGCGGTGATCACTCCTGATGGGGATATTAAACCCCAGCAGCGACCCTAGGGAGAGGCCCTAAAGTTTATGAAGAGCGGGGTCAACAGTGGGCAACCCACAAGCCGGTTAGAGTCACGCAGTCTGAGCAAACGCTACCAAGGGCGGGAGATTGTCGCCAATGTGAGCATCGGCGTGGAGCCGGGGCAGGTGGTGGGTCTGTTGGGTCCCAACGGAGCGGGCAAGACCACGACATTCTATATGTTTGTGGGGCTGGTGGGTCCGGATAGTGGCTCCATTGTGTTGAACGGGCGGGATATTAGCGCCGAACCGGTGTTTAAACGGGCGCGGGCTGGTATTGCCTATCTGCCCCAAGAGCCATCGGTGTTTCGTAAATTGACGGTGCGGGACAATATTTTGTCGATTTTGGAAACCCTGCCCTTGGGCCGGGAGAAGCGTCTGCAAAAGTTGGAGTCGCTGATGTTGGAGTTGGGTGTGGCCCATTTGGCCCGCACCAAGGGTTACTCTCTTTCGGGCGGCGAGCGCCGCCGGGTTGAGGTAGCGCGGGCGTTGGCCATTGAGCCCCGCTATATTCTGCTTGATGAACCCTTTGCCGGGGTCGATCCCTTGGCGGTGGGGGATATACAGTCGATCATTCGCCATCTAAAAGAGCGGGGCATCGGCATATTGATCACAGATCATAATGTACGTGAGACGTTAGGGATCTGCGACCACTCTTACATTCTTTCCGAGGGGCGCGTGCTGGCAAGCGGCGAGCCGAGCAAGGTGGTGGAGGATGAACGGGTGAAAAAGATGTATTTGGGTGAAAATTTTAAACTCTGATCAGGATGTCGGAGTCATAACGAAAGGTTGTACTTAAGCAGCCTTCACAGTGGTACTACACAAGGGTCGGTCGTGATCTGCCCCATTGGCACGGGGTGGGGGGTCGGTTCTTTAACAGGGAGTTTGTCCATGGCTTTGGGTATGGAACTCAAGCTGCGGATGGGTATGCAACTGGTGATGACACCTCAGTTGCAGATGGCCATTCGGCTGCTACAGATGTCTAGCATGGATCTTCAGGAGTATCTTCAGGAGGAGTTGGAGAAGAATCCACTGCTGGAGCGTGAAGACGAAAACGGCAATGCGGTTGATGGCGATACAGCCCCTCTGGGTGAGGATGGCGCCGCCGTGGATGGCGCAGGGCTGGATGGCGAGAACTATATGGAGTTTATGGGCAACAACAGCTCAACTGGAGAGATGGATGGTTTCCAGATTGATGAGCCCCAGACCCCAGAGGTAACGCACCTGAGTGAGGATTTACCGTTGGATGCCGAGTGGTCCGACGTCTATTCGGATGCCGGTTCTAATTTTGAATCCCACAACAATTCACTTAATACCTCAGAAGCGCCACCGCTAGAGAACACCCTGGTGCGCAATGATACGTTGTCGGATCATCTAATCTGGCAATTGGGGTTGTCGGCGCGGGATGAGCACGAGCGAGCGTTGGGTATGGCGTTGGTGGATGCCATTGATGAGAATGGCTACCTAACCGCACCGTTGGAGAGTTTTCAGGAGACGACTGGGGCCAGTTTGGATGATCTGGAAGATGCCCTGCTCTTAATTCAATCCTTTGAACCCTCTGGGGTGGGTGCGCGCAACTTGGCGGAGTGTCTGTTGTTGCAGTTAAAGGCAGACCGCATGGCGGTGGCCCCCTATACCTCACTGTTGGCCCATTTGGATGATTTGGCGCGGCGGGATTTTCGCAAACTCAGTCGGGTCTTAAAACTTAGTGAAGAGGATCTGGCCAGCGCGGTGGCGGTGATCCACGGTTTAGACCCCAAGCCGGGTCTGGCCTATGGCAGCGATCAAACCAGTTATGTGGTGCCGGATGTCTACGTACGCAAGCAAAACGGTAAGTGGGTGGTGGAGATCAATCCCGAAACCCAACCACGGCTGCGCATTAATCGCCACTATCAGGATCAAATTTCCCGTTACGCTTCTGCCGATGACAAGCGGTTTATGACCGAATCGGCCCGCAATGCCCAGTGGCTGATTAAATCGTTGGAGCAGCGCTCTTCCACCATCTATCGGGTGGCTGAGAGCATTGTGCGTTTTCAGGAAGATTTCTTGGACAAAGGACCCGAGTATCTAAAGCCATTGATTCTCAAGGATGTGGCCGACGATATTGGGGTACACGAGTCAACCACCAGTCGTGTGACCAGCAATAAGTATATGCACACACCACGGGGCATCTTTGAGCTGAAATACTTTTTCAGCTCGTCGCTGACCTCGCAGAGTGGCGAGTCGCACTCGTCGGAGGCGGTGAAGTTTAAAATTCGTAAGTTGGTGGAGAGCGAGCCGTTGCGGCGCCCCTTCTCGGACGAAAAACTGGCGAAAATGCTCAAAGAGCAGGGCATCAATGTGGCCCGCCGGACGGTGGCGAAATATCGTGAGGCGTTGAACATACCCTCTTCGTCACGACGTAAGCAGCTGGGTGAAAAGTAGACGGGGCTAACTTTTTTTCGGTATGGCTGAGGGATCCATGGATGAGCATGGGGTGCAGACCCCACAAGTGACCAGTTTGATTGTGGTGGCGGGGCTCTCTGGAGCGGGTAAGTCCACGGCGTTGAAGAGTCTGGAAGATATTGGCTATCTCTGGATTGACAACCCACCGCTGCTGGCGCTGCCGGGCCTCATGCGTGAGTTGAGTGAGAGCACCGAAGATAGCCACGTGGCGGTGGGGCTGCATATGCGTGAGCATGGGCGAGACCCCGATGCTTGGCAGCGCTTACAGCCCATTTTGCAGGAGATGACGGCGCGGCTGGAGCTGCTCTATCTGGAGGCCGACAGCGATATTTTGGTGAAGCGATTTCGCGAAACCCGGCGGCGCCACCCTTTAGCGGGTCGGAATATGGCTGGTGGGGGGGGCGAGGCGCTACGCACCGTCAAAGAGGCGGTGGAAGAAGAACGGTTGCGTATGCAGCCGGTGCGGGCACAGGCCAATCTGGTGATTGATACCACCTATTTGCGGCCCCAGATGTTGCAGGAGCGGGTGGCGGATCTGTTTCGTATGGATGCGCACAATACGCAGGGCATCACCCTGTTTGTGCGCTCATTGGGCTTTAAGTATGGTTCCAATACCGATGCGGATATGGTGTTGGATGCCCGTTTTTTGCAAAACCCTTACTACGATTTGGCCCTGCGTGAACTGACAGGTATGGATGCGCCGGTGCGGGCATTTTTGGATAGGGATGGTGAAGCCGAGCAGTTTTTAACCCATTTGCAGGGGCTGTTTGGCTATTTGATCCCCCGCTACATCAAAGAGCGTAAATGCTATTTTACGGTGGATATTGGCTGTACGGGCGGCCAGCATCGGTCGGTTTATCTGGTGGATCGATTGGGGGAGATGCTGGGGCAGATGGGCTACCGAGTGGTGGTCCGGCACCGAGATATGCATCGCAAATCGGCCAAATAGAGGAAAACTTCCTTGGCGTTTGGTCACTCAAGTAGGATGGTGAAAAAAGTGGGGATGTAGGGTCGGTGGCCCGGGCTCAGCGATGCGTCTGGCGATTGACCTACATGGGAATTAATCAACGCCGTACTCGGATGGGTGCGGTTTATCGTGCTGTTAGGCATCACAGGAGCGTGAGGAACATGCCGCGTAACTATCTATTCTCTTCTGAATCGGTCTCTGAGGGGCATCCCGACAAAATGGCGGATCAGATTTCCGACGCGATTTTGGATGCTTTGTTGGCCCAAGATCCTTTGTCACGGGTCGCTTGTGAAACCATGGTCAGCACAGGTTTTTGCACCATTGCTGGTGAGATTACCACCAAGGCGGTCATTGATTATCAAAAAATTGCCCGTGAGACCATCAACGCCATTGGCTATACCTCGGCGGATACCATGGGCTATTCGGGGGATACGGCGGCGATTTTTGTGGCGCTGGACAAACAGTCGGTGGACATTGCCCAGGGTGTAAACGAGGGTGAGGGTATTGACCTGGACCAAGGCGCGGGCGACCAAGGCATTATGTTTGGTTATGCCTGTACAGAGACCGATGTCTTAATGCCCATGCCCATCTACTATGCCCACCGCTTGATGGAAAAACATGCGGAGTTACGTAAGAGTGGTGAGCTGGCCTGGGCGCGGCCCGATGCCAAGTCGCAGGTGACGGTGCGTTATGTGGATGATAAGCCGGTATCGGTGGAGGCGGTGGTGATCTCCAGCCAGCATAGCCCGGATGTTGACCATGACACCATTGAGAAAGAGATCATTGAAAAGGTGATCCGTGCGGTGATTCCGGCTGAGTTGCTGCATGAGGGGACCCAATATTTTATCAACCCCACGGGTCGTTTTGTGATTGGTGGTCCGGTCGGGGATGCCGGTGTGACGGGTCGTAAGATCATTGTGGACACCTACGGCGGCATGGGTTCCCATGGTGGCGGGGCCTTTTCGGGCAAGGATCCCTCTAAGGTCGACCGTTCGTCGGCCTATATGGGCCGTTATGTGGCGAAAAACATTGTGGCGGCGGGTTTGGCGGAGAAGTGCGAGATTCAGGTGGCGTATGCCATTGGGGTATCGCAGCCGATGTCGGTAATGGTGGACACCTTTGGCACCGGCAAGCTGGATGATGAGGCGATTACGGAGTTGGTGAAGAAGCATTTTGATCTGCGGCCCAAGGCGATTGTGCAGCAGTTGGATCTATTGCGTCCCATCTACAAAAAGAGTGCGGCGTATGGTCACTTTGGTCGCGAGTTGCCAGAGTTTACCTGGGAGCGCACGGACAAGGCAGCGGCCCTGCGGGCAGATGCAGGTTTGTAAGGTAGGGTAGGCGAATACGGGCTGTGCAGAGGGTTTCTGGGCAGCATGATCGGTAAAATTGGTCCCGGGCGCGACAGTGCCCGGGATTCCATTTATATGAGGGAATAGGTCGTTATGAACGTTAAGGTCAATAAAATGCAATTGGTTCCTGGCGAAGATTTTAAGGTTGCTGACATTGGTTTGGCGGCATGGGGTCGTAAGGAGATTGAGATTGCAGAGACCGAGATGCCAGGATTGGTATCGTTGCGCAGCGAGTATGGTGCAGAGCAGCCGTTGAAGGGTGCGCGGGTTGCGGGTTGTCTGCACATGACCATTCAGACGGCGGTATTGATTGAGACGTTGACGGCGCTGGGGGCGGAGGTTCGTTGGTCATCGTGCAACATTTTTTCGACACAAGATCATGCGGCGGCGGCCATTGCGGCGGCAGGGGTGCCGGTTTTTGCCTGGAAGGGTGAGACCGAGGAGGAGTATGTCTGGTGTGTGGAGCAGACCATCAAGGGACCAGATGGTTGGGTTCCCAACATGATCTTGGATGATGGGGGTGATTTGACGGAGATTTTGCATCGCCCCGAGTATGTGGAGATCATGAAGGGTGTGCGTGGTATCTCTGAAGAGACCACCACCGGGGTGTTGCGTCTGTATGAGATGGCGCAGAAGGGCAAGTTGGAGTGCCCCGCATTTAATGTGAACGATTCGGTAACCAAGTCGAAGTTTGATAACTTGTATGGTTGCCGTGAGTCGTTGATGGATGGGATTAAGCGTGCCACGGATGTGATGATCGCGGGCAAGATTGGCGTGGTGTGTGGGTATGGGGATGTGGGCAAGGGTTGTGCCCAGGCGTTCCGTGGTTTGGGTGCGGTGGTGTGGGTGACGGAGATTGACCCCATTTGTGCCTTGCAAGCGGCGATGGAGGGTTACCGGGTGGTGACCATGGAAGAGGCCGCTTCCCAGGCGGATATTTTTGTGACGGCCACGGGCAACCGGGATATTATCACCCGGGCGCACATGGAGCAGATGAAGGATCAGGCGATTGTCTGCAACATTGGCCACTTTGATTCTGAGATTGACATTGCGTCGATTCGTGAATTGAAGTGGGACAACATTAAGCCCCAGGTTGATCATGTAACCATGCCCAGTGGTAACCGCATTATTGTTTTGGCGGAGGGTCGTTTGGTGAATTTGGGCTGTGCGACGGGGCATCCCAGTTTTGTCATGTCCAACAGTTTTACCAATCAGGTGATGGCGCAGATTGAGCTGTTTAACCGGGGTGAGATGTATGAGAACCGGGTTTATGTGCTGCCCAAGCATCTGGATGAGAAGGTGGCGCGTCTGCATTTGGCGAAGGTGGGGGCCAAGCTGACCACCCTGACCCAGGTGCAGGCAGACTATTTGGGTATTTCGGTGGATGGTCCTTACAAGTCGGATCACTACCGTTACTAGAGTATCTGTGACGGTGCGGTAAAAGGGGCCTCTATCCTTGTGGTAGGGGCCTTTTTCGTGGGGAGGTGCATTCTGTCAGGTTACATGTTTAAGCAAGGCGCCGAGTGTGGTGCAAACCGCAACAGGTGTTAGAACAAGCGCAGTGGGGCACTCTGGGGAGATGGCCTGGGTTATGGGGGGTGGGGCTACTTAAAAGGGGAGCGGTGCAGACGCATCCAGACCAGATGTTTGGTAAGGGTGCGGTAGAGGGTTTCTCGCAGGGTTGCATCGGCCACATGGGCGACAATGGCACGCACCTTCTCTTGCTCGTCGGGCCGGGGGGGGGGAAGGGGGGTCTTTGGGTTTGGCGGGCGCTGTTGTTGATGACGCTTGAGCGGCCCTTGCACAAATTTCATATCCGCGACCAAAGGCTCGGGCAGGACGCGGTTTAAATGTTCCAACAACTCGGTTTTTAAAAAAGATAACTCCTGTGCCCAACTGGCAGAATCCACCCGCACCGTCAAAACCCCCTTGTTTAAGCGTACCGGTTCGGTGTGTTGGGCAATGTGGGGCGAGATGGCACGGTGCCAATATTTCCAGATTAAGCTGGCCTGTCCGGTGGGATGTTCCATCCATGGCGCGACGACTTTGCCCATAATACCCCGCAAAGCCGTGGGCGCCCCCGCTTTGCGGGGTTGGAAAGGGAGTTTAAAATCCTCGTCTCCCTTGCCATGGTTATCCCCGGCCGCCACCCCTAGTTACCATCGGTAAAGAGAATGGCTGTGCCACGCAAAACACGGTAGATGGAGGGGCCATAGATGGATTCGGTGCCGGTGACCATCTCTTTGCTCTTTTTCTCCACCACAATGGCACTTGCACCAATGTTGCGTGCCTTGGCTCGCATGTTCTCAAGGAGAAAAATATCCGAGTTGGCGGCTTCATTCCCCTGGGTCTCTAGGCGGGCAATGGTTTTGTAGGGGCGGTTGGGAAAATCGTCCAACAGCTCCACACTCGCGGTTGGCGTTAGCTGTTGGGAAGGGTTGCTTAAAGCCACATTGGTGACCGCCTCTGGAGACGTACAAGCGCTGAGTGATACAAGCAAGCATCCCAAAACAGGCATAAGCAGCGAACGTTTTATAGACATGATGACGACCTCGGTAGCGGATTGGTGCGATTTTTGTAATAGCGTATGAGAAGATGTCACCATATTGGCAGATACAGGCTCCTACGCCACACTGCCAGAGTCGTTTGCAAAGAGCGTGCAACGTCACGCATTACTCAGAAAAAGCTGGAGAAGCGCCATGGGGCTGTTTCAGTTTCACCACCGTTGGCACTATGCCACTGGTTGGATCGTGAGTTTGGGGCTGTTGGGTATGTCAGGCTGTTCCAGCCCTATTCATGAATACCCTATTCACTATAGCACACCCAGTGATCAACGGGAGGCATTGGCAGAACAAAAACGTGCCAAACCCGAGCAACCCGTCGAAGAGATGCTGGATCCTGCGCCCTTAGTGGTGCCAGAGCAAGTGGAGGTGCAGAGCGCCCCCCCGCTCCGCCATCCCCCGGTGGGTGAGGTGGTCATGCCCCAGGGTCAGGCCGTCAATGGAACCCAGGAGAGGATTCCCGAGCCACAAATCGTTGAGGCTGTCCCCCCCGCTCCAGCCATCGCACCACCTGCCCCAGCGCATGCGCCCGTAGCGCCGGAGTATGCTGCGCCAACCTATGCGCCTGTAGCGCCGGAGTATGCTGCTCCAGCGTCTCATGAAGAAGGTGCGGAGCCCTCCTATGAGGTTCCAGCGGTAAAACGCACCATGGTGCATGCCAAACCCAAACAGGTGGAGTCGGCCCCCCCCCTTGCCAAGGGTGAACTCTATTATGTGGAGTTGGGGAGCTACGCCCACCAGCTCAATGCCGACCGCCTGAAGCGGCGCGTGCAGCAGATGGGTATTCCGGTGGAGTCGCAACCCTTGGCACTGCGGGGGACCCAATTTACCCGGGTGCGGGCGGGGCCTTTTCCTTACCGTGCCGAAGCCGATTGGGCAGCCCGTGTGCTAAAAGAGGAAGGGGTGGATACCAAGCTGGTCATGGAGTGACCGGCGGTTATCGCTCTTAATCGAATAACAGACACAGAGGTGCCCCCCTTGGGAGGCACCTTTTTTGTGCTTGGGCAACCTAGTTGCGTCGTCTAAGTTGACACACAAAATGGAAAAAGCAGGTTTATGCCCCCCCTTGTGCCGCTTTTAGGCGGCCTTGGATTGTACCTTGGGTGCGGCACGTGCTATAAGAATCCTCTTCACCCGTGCGGTTTGAGCCGATCATCAGGGTTCGGTTTGCTGCAACTAAATGGAAAGATAAAGAGACGACTCATGTTCTCCGCAATTGCCCGTAAACTATTTGGCTCCCGAAATGACCGCTACCTGCGCTCTTTGCAACCGCTGGTGGACCGTATCAATGGCTTGGAGGCAGAGTATGAAGCGCTCAGCGATTCTGAGCTGACCGCCATGACCTATGCATTTAAGGCACGCCTGGAGAAAGGGGAAACCCTGGATGATCTGCTGCCAGAAGCCTTTGCGGTGGTGCGCGAGGGCAGTAAACGTGTGCTGGGTATGCGTCACTACGATGTGCAGCTTATTGGTGGCATTGTGCTGCATCAGGGTAAAATCTCTGAGATGAAAACCGGTGAGGGTAAAACCCTGGTGGCTACCCTGTCGCTCTATCTGAACGCACTGAGTGGCAAGGGTGCGCATCTGGTGACGGTCAACGACTATCTGGCCCGCCGCGATGCGGAGTGGATGGGTAAGCTCTATCAGTTTTTAGGGTTGAGCGTGGGGGTCATTATTCACGGTATCGAGGACCAACAGCGTAAAGCGGCCTACAATGCCGACATTACCTATGGTACCAACAATGAGTTTGGCTTCGATTATCTGCGGGATAATATGAAGTTTTCACTGGAAGAGATGGTGCAGCGCCCCCTGAACTATGCCATCGTGGACGAGGTGGATTCAATCTTGGTGGATGAAGCCCGTACCCCCTTGATTATCTCCGGCCCCACCGAAGACAGCACCGATAAATATTATAAAGTGGATCGGCTTATTCCTCAGTTGGAAAAAGAGCGGCACTATACTTTGGACGAAAAACAGCGCTCCGTTACCTTTACCGAAGAGGGCAATGAGCAGATTGAACAGCTCATGCGCCAAGCGGGGCTGCTGCGTGACGGGGATCTGTACGATCTGCACAATATCGAGATGGTGCACCACGTTAACCAAGCCCTCAAGGCCCACGCCATGTTTGAGGTGGACCGGGACTATATTGTTAAAGATGGCCAAGTGGTCATTATTGACGAATTTACGGGACGCATGATGCCGGGACGTCGTTACTCGGACGGTCTGCACCAAGCGTTGGAGGCCAAAGAGCAGGTGGTGATTCAAAACGAGTCCCAAACCCTTGCTTCGATTACCTTCCAGAACCTATTCCGTCTTTATAACAAACTGGCGGGCATGACCGGTACCGCCGATACAGAGGCGGCGGAGTTCCAATCCATCTATAATCTGGAGGTGGTGATTATCCCCACCAACCGGGATATGGTGCGCATCGACCGCGACGATATGGTGTTCCGCACCTTGGAAGAGAAGCTCAAAGCGGTGGCCGAAGATATTAAGGTCAGTTATGAAAAGGGCCAGCCAGTGCTGGTGGGGACGGTCTCCATTGAAAAATCGGAGATGGTCTCGCACTTTTTGAAAAAGCTGAAGATCCCCCACGAGATTCTGAACGCCAAACACCATGAGCGCGAGGCGGAAATTGTCGCCCAAGCGGGACGCCCCCGGGCCGTGACCATCGCCACCAACATGGCCGGTCGTGGTACCGATATTCAGTTGGGCGGCAACTTGGAGATGCGCCTGAAAAAAGAGATCGATCCCGAGGCGAGCCCAGCCGAGCGCACCCAGCAGGAAATTCAGATCCGCACCGAGTATGAGCAGGATAAAGCGCTGGTGCTGGCTTCGGGCGGTCTGCACATTATTGGTACCGAGCGGCATGAATCCCGCCGCATTGACAACCAGTTGCGGGGCCGGGCCGGGCGTCAGGGTGATCCGGGTTCGAGCGGCTTCTACCTGAGCTTGCAGGATGATCTTATGCGCATCTTTGGTTCGGAGCGCATGGATGGCATGTTGAAAAAACTGGGCTTGCAGGATGGCGAGGCCATTGTGCACCCCTGGATCAATAAAGCGGTGGAGTCGGCCCAGAAAAAGGTTGAGGGTCGCAACTTTGACATTCGTAAAAACCTGCTCAAATTTGATGATGTCATGAATGAGCAGCGCAAGGTGATCTACGATCAGCGTAAGGAGTTGATGGAGAACGAGGATATTCGTGATTTCATCGACGAAATCCGGGAAGAGGTGGTCCATGCTTTGGTGGATAGTCACCTCGGGGAAGATGTTTACCCTGAAGAGTGGGACGCCAAAGGCTTTAGAGAGGCGATGCTCAACCAGTTTAATCTGGACCTGAATGTGGAGTCGTGGAAGCATGAAGAGGGGGTCACGCATCTGGTTGCCAAGGAGCGCGCCATGGCCGCCGTGAAAGCCTATAGTGAGGCCCGCGAGGCCCGTTTAGGCCCGCCCTTGATGCGTTATTTGGAAAAATCCATCATGTTGCAGGTGCTTGATACGCTGTGGAAAGAGCATTTGCTCAACATGGACCATTTAAAAGAGGGCATTCATCTGCGTGGTTATGCCCAGAAGGACCCGTTGAACGAATATAAGCGCGAGGCCTTTCAGTTATTCAGCATGCTGCTGCAACGCATCCGTGAAGAGGCCATTGAGTTTTTGGGCAAGGTAGAGGTGCAGCAACCGGAAGAGGTGGCCGCCTATGAGGCGGAGCTGGCCGAGGCGCGTAATCAGCAGATGAGTCTTAACCATCCCGAGAGTGGCAGTTGGGGGGGGGAGGGTGAGGGTCCATCCAGTGAGGGTGCCCCCCATCTTCCTTTTAAGCGGGATGGGGAGAAGGTTGGGCGCAATCAAGCGTGCCCCTGTGGAAGTGGTAAGAAGTATAAGCAGTGTTGTGGTAAACTCAGTTAGGCTTGCTTGTTTGGGTATGAGCAGGCAGCACGCGGGATCTAAGCATGCGGAGCGCCCCATATCTGCTGGCACAGGGTGGGCGAGCCGGCTGGCAGGGGCCCCGAACCCCTACCAGCAAGCAGAGCCCGCATCCCTTATGGGGATGCGGGATTTCTTTACCCAGTGGACCGCGCAAGGGGAGGGGCGATGATGGGCAAACGCGTGCTGATGATCGCCTTCCATTTTCCACCTGCCATGGGTTATAGCGGCACCCAGCGGGCCTTAAAATTTTGCCGTTATCTGCCCGATTATGGTTGGCAGCCCATTGTTTTATCGGCCCATGCCCGCAGCTATGCGCAAACCACACCGGAGCAGTTGGTGGAGATTCCCCCACAGGTGCCGGTGTACCGTAGTTTTGCGCTGGATGCCACCCGTCATTTAGCGATTGCGGGGCGCTATTTTGGTTTTACGGCGCGTCCTGACCGTTGGCGTAGTTGGCGCTGGCCTGCCATTTGGCGGGGTTTGCGCATCATTCAGCGCGATCAACCGGATTTGATTTGGGCCACCTATCCCATTGCCACCTGTCACCGTATTGCCCATAGTTTAAGCCTGATTAGTGGGGTGCCATGGGTGGCGGATTTTCGGGATTGTCAGCTCAACGCGACCTTTCCCGCGCATCCGCGTCAGCGTGAGCTGTTTGGCACGTTAGAGGCGCGCCATATCAGCAGTGCCAACCGGGTGGTGGTGACGACGCCGGGCATACAGCGGTTATACAGGGAACGTTATCCCTATATGGATCCGGATAAGATTCAGGTGATCGCCAACGGTTTTGATGAAGAGAATTTTCAGGGTTTGCCTTTGGCCAGGGTAGCAGATCCGGAAAAGCCGGTGCATCTGCTGCATAGTGGTATTATCTATCCGGGTCAGGATGAGCGAGACCCGGTTACGTTATTGGAGGTTTTGGGGCGGTTGCACCGTTTGGGGGTGGTGGGTCCGGAGACTTTGCAGATCACCTTTCGGGGCAGTGGAATGGAGGAGTATCTTCAGCAGCAGATTGATCAAAATGGGTTGCGTAGCATGGTGCGGTTGGCCCCTACGCTGCCCTATGCGCAGGCTCTGGAGGAGATGGCGCAGGTGGATGCGCTGTTGTTGTTGCAAGGGGCCCATTTTAATGATCTGATTCCGGCCAAGTTGTTTGAGTATTTGCGCATGGGCAAGCCTATTTTGGCGTTGGGGGATGTTCAAGGGGATGCGGCGGATTTGATGCGAGCGGCGGGGTTGAGCAGCATATGGTCGTTGCACGATGCCACGGCCCAGGAGAATGCATTACCGGCGTTTGTGGAGCAGGTACGTAGCGGCGCGGTTGAGCGGGCCAAGCCAGCGGTGGTAGCCCGTTATTCCCGGCACGCTTTAACGGGCGAGTTGGCCGCGCTGATGGATGGCGTGGTGGGCAAGTAACACGCTCCTAGTGGATGGCGTGGTGGGCAAGTAACTCGCTCCTGGTGGATGGCGCGAATCTATTTTTATATAGTATTTTGCAGCGTCTCCTTGGCAAAGTACGCAGTGGCCTTTTTTATCACGTCACGCTCTTCTCGGACCTGCTTTAACTCTTTGCGTAATCGTGTAATTTCCGCCTCAAGATCAGAAACAGATCTGCCTCCTAGCATCTCCTTACCATGCGTCCTGGCGGCGGATGTCCAATTCGACAGGGTGCTCTTGGGGATGGCGAGCCTTTCAGCTGCCAACTCCAGCGTAAGCCCTTACTCCAAAACCAATTTGACCGCTTCGCTGCGGAATTCCGATGTGTAACTCTGAGCCTTTTTCATTATGAACACCCCTTTTGGGCATCATACCAAACAAAAGTGTCCAGAATCTTCAGGATACCTCACGAAATTGGTCTGTGTGGATATTGGAACTCAAAACACGCTCCGCAACGAGGCTTGTGGATATTCTGTACGCTACAAAAGGCGTTGTGTCGTGCCAGCAGGCTTTTACGGTACACAAACCATAGAATTCCGGGGAGAATTCCGGGGACATACACTTTATTCATGATCAACACTCATTTTTGACTTTGGTCCCGATTCAGACCTCCACACCACAAGCTTCACACCAAACACGTACATCTTTCAAATCGGCCTCATAATCGGATTCCTCAAAAAATATATCCTGCCTGCGGTTACCCTTCTGCGTAACATGGTGCGCTACACTTGGAATGACCACTCTTGCCAATCTCACCATTATTTGTAATCACTCCTAATCGCTCATTAAGTGTATGTCCCTGGAACTCCCTGCTTGCTCAGCCCGTTTTAACCAGCTCAAAGACCTCTGTGCACACGGAGATTTAAGTCTTCAGGAAAACGGCCCCTTAGAGCTCTTTGGCGTTCTTTGAGTTCTTGATGAGGAATCATTCACTTTCCTCCACTTCTGGTTGAAATCCGCGTAGGGAGTCAATATCGGACTTCCACTTTATCAATGCTTTAAAATGGTTCCCGTAGACATAACCGATTTTGCCTTCTATCATAATCAGTGTTGATGTTGGCATATCAATTAGCCATCTGCCTCCGAGGATATGACAATCATCGCTCACAGTATGCTTGACACGGTTTAGTGCAATTTCATCATCGTCAACCTGAAATTGCCAAATGTGATGTAAGGCATCGGATCCATGTTGAGCCACTAGCTCAAGACGCCCCTTCGCACCTACCATCCAGAATTTTTTATAGTCGCAAATGGCATTATCAGGAAGAGACACGTGATCATAAATAAAATCAGGTAAAATATGGACCAGATTTAATATAAAACTTGCAAGATTCCTATCTACGGCTTCAACAGGTGAATCAGTATGGAGAACCTGCTTCAAATCACTATCAGATTGAAAGTCAGCTTTAAATGAGAGTTTAGATCCGCAGCGATCAAATAACTGCTTTCTCCATTCAAATGTTTTCTTGGAGTTGTAAATCTCTTCCCCTGCCAAAAGGCCTGACTCATTAATGAAAGATTCAAGCTTTTCTACAAGAACACTTCTGTCACTTTGGTTTAGCTGGTAAGCTCCATCTACGCTATATACAAGGCTTTTTCCCGCAGCTAAGTGCCTGTATACATAGATACGATCATATTCACTTTTGAAAGAGATTCCAGAGACCGTCTGAAGTGATTGAGAAAGGACATTATGAGGTAAGGGGTGGAACACCTTGGAAATTTCTGTGAGTTCAAGGGAAAACAGCCATTCAATCCCTCTAAACCTGACAGAAGGCCCATAGAGATAAGCGACTTGATCTCCTACCATATTGACCAAATCACTTAATGTAGCCAACCCCATGGCTTCCTTTTTATGTTTAATGAACTCTTTCCCGGCTTCAGCAGCAACAGTTGAAGCCACTGCAGTCAGTGGGTGACTACCAGCGGAAATTCTAAGCAGTGGAGTGACGTACTTTGCCTTGGAGAGAATGGGCTCTGCTTTTTTATAAACCTTATAAAAAGCCACTCCTTTTTTAATGTATGCATAAAAATCGCTCAGTGATGTTTCCTTCATATTGAAGGGTAGTTGGTCAAGCATTACAAGAAGTTGAAGGCTTAATCTATTAAATGCCCTAACTGTTTTTTCAATGTTTGTTTCTAAAATCGGGCTTTTTGCATCTGGGTGATAAATTTTAGCTATTTGTTGAGCTATGGACACTAACTCATACTCCATCCTACCCCATTGAAATTGCCCGTCTTTAGTGTAGTAGTCAGTTTTAATTCTATCAAAAATCTCATGAATTTTTTCATCAATGAATTTTGAAACCTCTTTATCTTGCTCAGACTGTTGATGAATCTCTTCTTGTAGAAATTTATCTGCGTCGTTAAACTCTTTAAATTGTTGTAGCAAAACAAGTTTATCTCTGATTGCAGATTCTTTCTTTTGCAAATCATCCACAGCTTCTTTTAAATACGATTCTTTTTCTTTAATCGCTGCAAGTTTTTCCTGGTTATTTATTATTTCTAATTGGATCTTGTGATATTCAGCACTTTTCCTCGCCTCTTTCAGAAAAAGTGCTGCTATCGCAGACAGAAAACACCCGGCCAATGCAATGAACTTTAGGCCACCAAGATCCTGTTCTTGAGAAATATAGTAAATAGCAGTTACTGAAATTACATTACCTAAGATAACCGAGGGTACAATAAGCTTTACAATTAGTTGGTTTGATAAATTCGGCATCTTGTCTCATGCTTTTTTCTGGGTTTTCAGTTAAAACACCTGCTATATAGCTTTAAATGCGGCCATTAGGTTTTGGAGATCTTTCTTTTCAGCCTCGTGAATAAATCCATCAGCGTTACAGACTGATTTAGCGATTGTAAGAATTTCCTTTGTCATAACAGAAAATTTCAGATCACCAGTTTTTTCAAGATCACGCAAATTATCTGAGAGAACAGCGTAACTATACTTGTCCAGGTTTTTCTCCATTTCGGCTAAAGCCTCAACAAGATATGAACGATTGAACCCCCAATCATTGATAAAATATCTTTGTATGACCTTGCGTTCTGACTCGCGATAGTTTCCATCAGAATGAGCTAATTTGAGGGCTATGGGAGCAAAGATATTTAGGATTGATGCAGCCAAGACATCAATAGGACTATTAATGAATTTGGGAACTTCAGAAATAGCCTCTTTTTTTACAGATTTGAATAGGCGCTGAGCTCCAAACACTGCCGCAGCTCCCCCAACTCCAGCAAGCGTAACACACCCGACAGGGGTAGACACAGCCCCTACAGCAAGCCCCAATTGTCCAACCAACCCTAAAGACCCAAACCAGGCTGTTGCTGCTCCAGCGGAGGCCAAGCCACCTCCTCCCAGCACAGTCAAAAAATCGCTCAAATTTTCAGCCTTGTTTAAGTACGTGAATGACTCAGAACCAATCTTCAGGCGAGCTTTGAATTTTTCTGGTTCTTCGAGAACCGACTCTTGAGAAGTTGAAAAAAAATCCTCAATCTCCTGATTAATAGACATAGCCAACACTACCCTTTAAGAGGCTCAAAAATTTCTGCGCTCTTGATAATTGAATCTGCCAAGGAGATATTATCTTTTTTTAGATCTTCCCAAACTCCCCTTCCTAAGCCAAAGAGCATCAAAACTGGGCCAAGGAAGCTCGATAGGATGGGGCCAATACCTGGGATAACGCTAATCAAGAAAGTCAATAAAGCTGCAAAAATCAATCCGAAAGTTGAATGGGGATATTTACCTGTCAGGGTCAAAACAGTCTCCAAGATTTTCTTCCCAATGTTAATCACGGTGCTACCCACAGTGATTGAGCATTTAGCGAATTTGAACATGAAAGCTTTCGCTTCAGCTGGTATAGGCAATTTCTCTAAGCTGTTTTTGATTTGTTTATCAGTTGCATACTCTTTCAATAGCTTATTCAAAGCATCAGCATCCAGGTCAGGAAGTTTAAGTTTTATTATTTCCCCAGTTTCAGGGTGAATGGTTTCAGCAATCATAGCGACCTCAAACTCGTAAATTTTGATTAAAAAACTCATCTAAACATGCAGAACTACATGGTACCAATTTGACTCATCTTCCAGCAATATGCAATATGGAATTCGGATACTCTTCCGAATTCCATTTGACCTGCGGAATTCCGGGGAATTCCGGGGACATACACTTTATTCATGATCAACACTCATTTCTGACTTTGGTCCCGGTTTCTGCTTACCAAGCTTCCGTCCCGTCTGCTGCTCTAATCGCTTTGTAAACGCTTCGCTGCCCATTGGCCGACCTGTTCGTTCATGCAGTGGAATCAGCATCTGTTCCTCACAACGACTAGCGGCTTTTAAATATACCTCCCAATCGTCTACCCAATCCAATAAAGGCCCCAATGGGATTTAGGGAGCCCACTCTTGACCCAAATGTGTGCTCGCACTACTCCATGGATGATCACCTACTTCTGATACCATTCCTGCCCTAACAGGGTTCAACTCCACATAACGTGCGGCCTGCAATGTGTGCGCTTCATCCATTGGCGTTGATGCAAATCGACCCTGCCAAAGATAACCTCGCCATCCCTTCTTGAAATTGATTCTTCTCGTATGGCGTTGAATTCATGGGACATCCCTTTATTCACGAGCAACACTCTTTTTTGACTTTGGTCCCGATTCAGACCTCCACACCATAAGCTTCACACCAAACACGCACATCTTTCAAATAGGCCTCATAATCGGATTCCTCAAAAAATATATCCTGCCTGCGGTTACCCTTCTGCATAACATGGTGCGCTACACTTGGAATGACCTCTCTTGCCAATCTCGCCATTATTTGTAATCACTCCTTATCGCTCATTAAGTGTATGTCCCTGGAACTTTATCAACTTTATCAAACAAGGCTTAGAAAACGGCCCCTTTATCCTCTTACGTAACCACCACCGATCTTCTGTCACTGTAGCACTCTATTTTTTCTTGAGAGGGGATTTTTTCCAGCGTACGACCAAGGCTTCAAATGCTTGGTAGTGGGTGCCTCTTTTGTCGTGCTGGACCTGAACCCGCAGCATATTAACGTATGGCTCCACCTGGGGCCACGTATTCACAATCATCGTGTACCAAGCCTCTTTAACGGTCTTTTCATCAAAAACACCATTGTCTATGCAGACAGCGACCCGCTCAAAATGGTTGGCAATGTAACGTATATGCTCGGCCTCAAGGCTTAAAAAATTATCAGGGTAGGCAAATTTAGCGACGTCAACATCTGGGTCGTTGCTGTAAGCGCGCAGCTGCTTCATGCCTCCTACAAATTTGTCATCTCGTTTAGAGGCAAACAGCATATCGCTGGCGTTTTTTACGCGGGCAATCTTTCGCGAAGAGCGAATCGAAAAAAAGGCAAAGATACTGGCTAACGTGGCCGATACTAAAATGGCAAGAGCGCCACGCCCTTGCCATAAAAGTTCCACCAGAGTTATGGGTAGTGGACTTTCATCCACGGTTAAAACCCTTCACTTTCATCATGAATGCGCATTATTTTCTCCCTGCTTCAGATTCTCTTGCAAACGAACTTACCGCCAATCGTCTGCAAACAGCCTGCCATCTATCGTTAACGCATCATAATGACCTCGCTTGGAAAGATGCAAGCAAATTTATGGCTAAAAGAGAATAGAACCCCCCATAAGTAAGCGGTTATCGTGGGCGAGGGTTGCGTGTAAATATTTGAATAAAGGCTTAGGAATTCCGGGGACATACACTTTGTTCATGATCAACACTCTTTTCTGACTTTGGTCCCGGTTTCTGCTTACCAAGCTTCCGTCCCGTCTGCTGCTCTAATCGCTTTGTAAACGCTTCGCTGCCCATTGGCCAACCTGTTCGTTCATGCAGTGGAATCAGCATCTGTTCCTCACGACGATTACCGGCTTCTAAATAAGCCTTCCAATCGTCTACCCAATCCAATAAAGGCCCCAATGGGATTAAGGGAGCCCACTCTTGACCCAAATGTGTGCTCGCACTACTCCATGGATGATCACCTACTTCTGATACCATTCCTGCCCTAACAGGGTTCAACTCCACATAACGTCAGCCTGCAATGTGTGCGCTTCATCCATTGGCGTTGATGCAAATCGACCCTGCCAAAGATAACCTCGCCATCCCTTCTTGAAATTGATTCTTCTCGTATGGCGTTGGCTAATCTTCTTCATCGCTTTCTGTAAAGCATTTTCTGACTTTGGAACCAATATGAGATTAACATGATTCGTCATCAAACAGTAAGCCCAGACCTCCACACCATAAGCTTCACACCAAACACGCACATCTTTCAAATCGGCCTCATAATCGGATTCCTCAAAAAATACAATACATCCGGCCTGCGGTTACCCCTCTGCGTAACATGGTGCGCTACACTTGGAATGACCACTCTTGCCAATCTCGCCATTATTTGTAATCACTCCTAATCGCTCATTAAGTGTATGTCCCCACAACCCCCTCGCCATTATTTGTAATCACTCCTAATCGCTCATTAAGTGTATGTCCCCACAACCCCCAACCCCACCCACAACCCAATACTTGGCAAGCATATGCCTCATATATTGGTCCTGGGGCGTTATCTCTTTTGTGGCGGCTAACTTGCTACCGCGTCTGGTTAGAAAAAAGAACTCCAAGAAAATCTATAGCAGCCACCTAATAACAAGCAAAATTTCTGCACCTAGCACAAACAGGGTGCAGAGGCTGAATTCTCTTTGGCCTTTTTGGTAGGATGCTTATTGAATCCCGCCCTATGATAAGAACGATGCGTTTTCTCACGCACAAATGACCCCATTCAAGCAATCCATGAACCTTGTTGTCTCTCAATGCGGTTACAATCCCTCAATCTCACCAAGATGGTCCATGCCGTGGTGCCTGTTTTTAGAGCCCCCCAAAATCTACCATTGACAAGATGATTGTTGCGAATAAGAATGTATATTATTCGCAACAATGTAGACTCTAGGGAGACAGAGCAACCCATGGACGCCAATGTCAACTATTTCGCCCCCGCAACACGCCCTGCGCAGGCGTTAAAACAGCCAGCCGTGGCAGCCCCTCGTCCCAGAAACCGACCCGCAGCACGCCAAACTCCAACACGTACCAAACGTCGTATGGGCCGGGAGGCCATCAAAGCGGGTATGGCCGCCACCTTGACACTCAGCATGCTCACCGGCCTGCGCATCATCAAACCCATGAGCCTACACGGACCTGTAAGCTGGGCCTTTGTGGGATTGACCCTGGCTCATACCCTGATCTATGAAATTCCTAATAAAAAAAGCCGAAACGAAAGCTAATCCGCTCCTCGACCACAACACCCTTGTTATGGTGACTCAACCCATGATTCAACTAATCCCCATTGCCATGGCTGGTGGCTATCTTTGTGCCGCAGTGGCCCATCGCATCGCCCATAAGCGAGCCCCACAGCCCGCACCCGTTAAACCGGGTGAAATCATGATCCACTTCGTCAAAGAGTTTGTGGAAGCGGAAAACGAAGTCGTGGTGGCAGTGGAAGAGTTTCCTCTCGACAACCGACACAGCCAAACCGCCCTCGTCAGCGAACTGAGCTTTAGCCGCAGCGCCATCACCCGAATTCACGTCGAACAAGCCAAAGGGCGCGGCTTCGAATTACAAGGATCATTGTTCAAGGCATTGGAAAAGAAGACCAAAAATCACCTAACCCAAATTTTAAATCTGTCTTTAGAAGGGGAAACCCGGCGCGAGGTGAAGCTGCGACTCTCCGCCGAACCCCATACGGAAAATCTCTATCGCCTAACCTGGAAACAACAGGGACAACGGGGTTATCAAGAGGTCGAGGTAGGCGGGCGGTTCTATCAACTCCCCTTTTTTGTCACCTACGGGCTCTCGGTCACTGTCGAATCACTGCCCGTTGCCGCCGCATAAGCAAAACCGCACACCTCAGGGGAATTCAGGCGGGCGGCTTCGTCGCGCTAACCCGCTGCACCCAAAAGTAGGATTTTGTAAAACAGGAGCCAGAGTGTTCCGGCACTCTGCCCTTCAAAACACCCCATACTCGCCCCAAGTAGCCCCCTTTGGGGGAACTCCCCCCAACTTAAAAAATGTACACGGCTTGAGCCAGCGTGTCAGCGCATGCGCACAGCGTCGATATGGTCAAGGTACCACTGGTAAGCCCCCTGTAAACCCTGCGCCAAGTCGATCTTGGGGCTCCAGCCCAGCGCTTCAATCTTACTAATATCCAATAACTTTCTTGGTGTGCCATCGGGTTTGCTGCTGTCCCAGACAATCTCCCCCATATACCCCACCGTCTGCGCCACCAGTTCGGTCAAATGCTTAATGGTCACATCCTGCCCCGTGCCCACATTAACCTGCTGCCCCCCCTCATAATGATCCAAGAGGTGGATAACCGCCTCCGCCAAATCATCCACATGCAAAAATTCACGCCGGGGCGAACCCGTGCCCCAGGCCATCACCGAGGGCTGCCCCGCTAGCTTGGCTTGATGAAAACGCGCAATCAGCGCCGGTATCACATGGGCATTAAGATCATGAAAATTATCCTCTGGCCCATATAAATTGGTGGGCATGGCGCTAATGGCATTAAAACCATACTGCTCACGGTAAGCCTGACATAACTTAATGCCCGCAATCTTGGCAATGGCGTACCACTGATTGGTGGGCTCTAGGGCACCCGTCAGCAGACAATCTTCGGTCATAGGCTGCGGGGCCAGCTTGGGATAGATGCACGAAGAGCCCAAAAACAGCACCTTTTTAACCTTGGCCCGGTAAGAGGCATCAACTAAATTGGTGGCAATTTGGATGTTATCGCGGATAAATTCAGCAGGATAGGTGCTGTTGGCGTGAATACCCCCCACCCGCGCCGCTGCAATAATCACATACTCCGGCGCATGCTGGGCGACAAACTGCTCCACCTCAGCCTGACGGCATAGATCCAAGGTTTCACGTCCTGCAAGCAGAAGATTGCTGTACCCCTGCCCCTGTAGATAGCGGCAGATCGCGGAACCCACCATGCCACGATGGCCCGCCACATAAATTTTTGCTTGCTTATCCATGGAATAGACTCAATAGGCTGGTGTGAAACAACAGTTGCTTGCAAGATTGTCCCTGAATGTGCCCAAGAAATCCACCCACAAAGGTGTCTCGCTATGTTGAAAATAGCTTTAGGGTTGCTCTTGCTGATCGTGCTGGGGTTGCTCATGCGCTCTATGCTGGCAACCCCATACTATGGTGGCCCACTCAGCGACCATTTTGATGGTCAGCGCTTTTATGACACGCAAACACCCCCCAAACGGTTCTTGGATCTGTTCAAATGGAAGCTGTTCGGCGAGAAAACCCCCTGGCCAGAGTGGGTGGAAATCGCCCCCCAGCCCGCCCCCCCCAAACGGGTTGCGGGGGGTGCGCTGCGGCTGACCTTTGTTAACCATAACACCGTACTCATCCAAACCGCCGGGCTAAATATACTTACCGATCCACAGTGGTCCCAACGGGCCAGCCCGGTGCGTTTTTTGGGGCCCCGGCGGGTGCATGCCCCTGGGGTGGCCCTGGCCGATCTGCCCCCCATTGATGTGGTGCTGATTAGTCATAGCCACTATGACCATATGGATCGTGACACCCTGCAACAGCTCTATGCCCAGCATAAACCGCGCATTTTAGTGGGCTTGGGCGGTGTGGCCCTATTACATGAGATGGGTGTGCCCGCCGAAGCGCTGGATTGGGGTGGGCATCTGCCCCTAACATCCGTAGTGGAGGCCCACTTTGTACAGGTAAAACATTGGTCGGCGCGTACCCTGTGGGACCGCAATCAAGCCCTGTGGGGGGGCTTTGTACTCACCACCGCCCATGGCAACCTCTACTTTGGCGGGGATTGTGGCTATAGCGACGCCTTTGTGCAACAGGGGCAGCGCTATGGACCCTTCCGGCTGGCCCTGCTACCCATGGGTCACTATGCGCCGCGCTGGTTTATGCGCCATGCCCATATGAATCCCGCCGAGGCGGTGCAGGCGCATACCGATCTGGCAGCCCGCTACACGCTGGGTATTCATTGGGGCACCTTTCCCCTGACCGATGAAGGGCGCACCCAGCCGCTGCAAGATCTCGCCGTGGCCCTGCAAGCGGGAGGCGTGGATGCAGAACATTTTCGTACCTTACAGCCCGGGGAGAGCTGGCTGGTGCCCGAGTAGCACGGCAACGGCGTTATTGATCCAAAGCCACCGACTCGGAGTAGATATAGCCAAAATCCGCACCTTCCAGGGTGGGGCTGGAGTAGAGTTTGGGTTGCCGGTCAATAAGCGTGTAAGAGAGGGGTGGCGGTGTTGGGAAAAAGCGGGTATCGACCTGCATGGTCGCCATGCCATGGCGAAGCAACAGGTAACGACCCAACACCCAGCGCTGAGCCAAGAAATGTGTGGTATTGCTCAGGTAAAGAATGCGGGCACTGGGCAGTTTTTTAAAGATGCGGGTTTTATACAGCACCAAGCAGGCTTGCTGGGGGGGGCCAACCACCACCCATTTAAGCCAGGGCAACCCGCGATGGTCCCGCACGATGGCGCCATTGGCGGCATCCAGGGAGGCTTCTATGGCGTCCAGGTCGGTGAGGATGGCCTGTCTTGGTAAGGGTAGCCCCGGTAGACAGGGCAGCAGTGAGAGACGGGCATCCATGGTGGTAAAATGGGCACGCTCAAACAGCTTGGTCACCACCGGGTTGGGGGTGGTAATAAAAAAATGAAAATCCGGCTGCTCCAACAGCGCACGCATTAATAGGCGACTGTAGTTGCCCCGGTATGCGGGCAACACCACCCAGCTATTGGGGTTGCAAAAGCGGGCCAGCGTGCCCCGGATCAAGCGCTGTCCGTAAACCGCCATAAAGAGCCCCACAATCTCCCCCTTATCCACCAACATAAAACCATGGTTGGGGCGGTCGGGCAACCAGCCATGCTGAAAGGCTTGGCACCACTGGGTGGTGCTTAGATTGGGGTTCATATGGGTGTGCAGAAAGTGGGCGGCTGCGGGTAAATCTGCATCCAAAATGGGGTGAATGTCGGGCATGGCTGGGCACCTTGGGTTGGGGCGGGCCGTTCAAATAACCCCAACAGCATAACATAGTGACCACTTTGCACGCAGTAAGGTTATTAAAAACAAGAACCAAGAAGGGCGATCACCGCAGGGGGCAATCGAGGCGGGCGGGTGGCTTTAAGTGGCGCCATGCCCCGTAATACCCCCTCCGCACTGGCGGCAGAGGGGGGCAACCATCCGCTTAGTCGTGGCTGTCGTGACAACTGTGACATTGGCTGTGGGACTCCAGCCGGTTAAGCAGCAGATCCTCGGCATGATCGGTGGCGGTAAGGCCATTCCAGATCATATCTACCCCTTGCTGCTGTACGCTACCAAGGGGCATGCGGGCATTGATGTCCTTACTACAGGGGATCAAGGTACCATCCCACAATAAATTGAGTTGGTAGAAGGGCTCCCGACATTTGGGGGTGGCATTTTCATAGTTAACCGCAGCGGGTTCAATACGGTCTACAAGGTTTGCCAGAGACTCCAACAACAGCGGCGAACCAGCCTCATAATGGGCATCCAAAACCAGGGTGATGAGCATGGCATCGTTTAAATGCAGGGTGTTACGCTCCTGCCGGAGCAGGGTCAGCCCCTCTAGCATGCGCGTCCAGGCACCAGGGCCATGAATGGCGTCAACCTCAGCGGCACAGGTGCCATCTGGGGCGATCTGGAGGGTGTCGGGCGGGGCCAGCAATAGGCGTTGGCGAATGGCGGCATCGGCCAGTAATACGGCGTTGGTGCGCAGATGGACCCTGGCCCCCTTGGCTTTCGCCATGGTAATGAGCTGATCTAATTGGGGATGCAACAGCGGTTCGCCCACCGCTTGCAGGTGCAACGCGCCCTTGAGCACCACCTGCGTGACCACCTCGGCTTGGGGTAGATAGGCGAGGCTAAGCTGATGGCAGGCGCCATCCCAGCTGCTCAGGGCCTGCTCAAAGGTGGTGAGTGCCAACACACCTTGAGTGCGACTCATCTCCCCCAACCGATGCAAGGTGCCCAAACCTTGGTTGGTGGGCTCCACTTGTAACGCGGGGGGTGAGGGGGGACGATAGTGAAAGCGGCTACGCCCAGAGCGATCCCGATAGGGCTTTAAACGCTCTAAAAAGCGCACCTCAGGGTCTTCTTTAACCACCGGGTCGCCTAGGGCGTTGCGCAGGTTCATGGAGGTGCGGGCGGTGCGATAGCCCATGCTGCATAGGGCATGGTGTAGCTCTGGGTTGCTCTGTAGGGTGACCAGATGGTTAACCTCGCCGCACACTTGCAATAACTGGCCGCAAAAGCTTTGTAAAAACAGCAGCTGCTGGGGCTGCAAATAGAGTAACTGCTCGTGATCGTGCAGCAGCTCTACCAGATCTTGCCAGCTATTTAAGCCGGACAGCAGATTGCCTTGGGCACAGTAGAGATAGCCCAAGGTATAAATAGCGTGCAGATTGTGGGACTCCGTCTCCAGCAGGCGGCGACTATCCACCTTAGCTTGGGCCAGGTTGCCCACCGCGATAAGGTGGGCCATGCGTTGGGTGTAAGGCTGAGCCGGCTCCCGTTGCATGGAAGCGGGCATGCCATCATGGGCTTCTGCCTTATGTACAAGGGCCATGGTCATTCCTTTCAGACCAAGTGGGCAAATCCTGCCCATGTATGCCAGTCGACCAGACGATCCATTCGTCTGGTTTATAGCGGAATCCCTTGCCAATCCATTGGTTATACGGCCTATCCTGGCCTGTGCGGGATCAAAAAATGCAAACTTAATGATCCCTACAGCATCTTATGTGCCAGGATTAAAAGAGAGCCTACGCCAACATTTCCAGCAGCCAATTTTCCAGGGTGCTGGTGCGTTGGTCCCAGGTGTTGAGCAGGGCCACCTGTCGGCGGGTCTGGGGGGTGCCCACGCCGCCGTTGGTGAGGGCGGCTTGCAGGGCATCGGCCCACTGTTGGGGGTGCTGGGCGATGGCGGCAACATGGCTAAACTGATCCTTAACCGCACTTTGTGCTGCGGCTACCACCGGTTTGCCGGTGGCCAAATATTCATGCAGTTTGACCGGGTAGCCATGGATTACCCAATCGTCGGGGCGGATGCGGTAACAGATGGTGTTGACATCCATATGCTGTACATAGGCAGGTACCGCCTGCCTGGGTTTGGCCCCCAACAGATGCACATTATCCAGGGCGCAGCACTGCTGCCACAGCGCTTTAGCCTGCTTGGCCTGCTCGCCTTCCAACATGACCGGGCCAATAAACACCCAGTGCCAGTGGGGGTGGCGGCTGGCGACATACAAGATCATCTCCAGATCCAATTTGGCATTGACCGTGCCCACATAACCAATGCGGGGGCCGGGGATCATGGCCAAATCTGCCGGGCAGGGGCAGCCATCGGCCTCGATAAAGGGGCGGGGATCGGCGCCATTATTGAGCAATTTGGCCTTTTGCGGGCCCGGCGTGGGGAGCTGCTCCAGCATGCCTTGGGAAGAGGTGGTAATCAGATCGGCCCGCTCCACCAACTGCTGCTGGTAGTGATCCATTTGCGGGCTCCAGTTATCCATAACGGAAAAGACATCATAGATATGGTAGACCACATAGCGCGGCTGTAGCCGTTCTACGTAGGGCCAAAAGCGGGGATGAAACAGAAAAAGAATCTGTCGGTCAGCCTGGGCATGCCCCATAAGGGCCTGCATGCGTTGGGCGTGCAGACGCAGCGCCACATGATCCCACCAGGGGTAGCGCTGCCAAGCGGGAAACCAGCGGCCCGGTTGATCCACCTGCACATGGTCAACCTGTTCAACCCCCCCCAACCAACCGGCCTGTTGCCACAGGGGGCTTTCGCGCTGCCACACATTGAGGGGACCATAGCTGTAGGTGACGGGCCAACCCCGGCCACCCAGACGGCTCATTAACTGCTGCCGGCTGAGCCAGCGGTCGTGCCAACTGTGGGGGGCAAGCGCCAGAATGGGGGGCCGGTTAAGCATCGGTATTGGCGCTCCAATAGGTGTAAAAACAAAAACTTGAAATCATAATCGGGGGTATTGTAACCCGTTGTGCCAAGGGCGTCCAGCAGCAATCAAAGCGGGCTGTGTGGGCATCGCCCCACCTGACAAGGGTGGAGAAACCTACCTAAAGCAACTAGACTGCACAGGTTTAATAAGCAAGCCTTAAGGTAGAGGCCATTGTTACGGCAAAAGGGTGCGAGCAAAATGAAGGTAGGCGTGTTACCCATAACCGATGCTGATCTGGATGATGTATGCGATTTTTTGCAGCGACAGATGCACGGCAAACCCAATGCCATGCAGTGGCGCCAAGCCCTAAGTCAACCTTGGTTGGCAGAGCGGCGCAACCATGGGTATAAAATGGTAGAGGGCAACCTGCTGGTAGGGGTAATGGCGGTTATCTACAGTCAGCGCATCGTGGAGGGACAGCAGGAGCTGATCGCTAATTTGGCCAGTTGGCGGGTATCCGAAGCCCATGCAGAAATCTCCATGGAGATGCTTAAAAGCTTGTTGCAGCAGCCCAACCTTACGGTGGTGGCGACCAACCCCAGCCATGGGGCCCGTCGCATTTATCAAGCCTTGGGTTTTCAGATGGTCCCTTTGCTGCGGCGGGTGCTCTTACCCCATCCCGGTTGGGGCGATACCGCTAAAATGCTTGAGGGTGCCGATGCCTTGGCGGTGTTGCCGGAGGCGCAACAGCTGGCGTGGCGGGAACATGCCAGCTTCCCCTGGTTGCACCAAGCGGTGTTGCAAGATTTGAGCGGGGGTAAACCGTGCCACTTGGTTTGGCAGCGGGGCATGTGGAAACGTTTACCCGCAGCCATGTTGCTGCATATTGGCGCACAACATACGTTACTGGAACATCACCACAGCTTTAGCCGCTGGCTGTTGCGGCAGGGGCTTTTTTCTGCCCATGTGGAGCAGCGTATGCTGCCCGCGCTGCGCGTGGGTACCCTAGAAGATTATGGTATTGCCATGGCCTTTTTAAGTGAACGGCTTAGCCCAGCCCAACTAAGCTATCTTTATACCGAGCAGGCGGCGCTGCCGTGGGAGTAAAACCCTATGCACCCTTCTATGCGGCCCGTGCGGCTGCCCACCGAACATCCCCCCATTTTACAGATGGTGGTGGACACCGAGGAGTCCTTTGACTGGGCCGCCCCCTTTAATCGCGAGCAGATCGACGTAAGCCATATGCAGTATGTGCAACGGCTACAAGCCATTGCCGATCAGTTTGGGGTGCAACCCATCTATGTGGTGGATTATGCGGTGGCGGCTCAGAAGGCAGGTTACCAACCCCTCAAAGCCTTGTTACAGGCGGGGCGCTGCCACATTGGCGCGCATCTGCACCCCTGGGTTAACCCCCCGCACCGGGAGCCGGTTACGCCCTATAACGCTTATCCTGGCAATCTGCCGGAACCCTTAGAGCGGGCCAAACTGCTGGCGTTGACCGAAACCATTGCCCTCCATTTTGGGGTACGGCCCACCCTCTACAAGGCGGGACGCTACGGTTTTGGTCCCAACACCGCCGCGATTTTGGGGGATTTGGGCTATCAGGTGGATCTTAGTCCTTCGCCAGGGTTTGACCAATCGGCGGATGGTGGGCCGGAT
Source organism: Magnetococcus marinus MC-1 (assembly GCF_000014865.1). Lineage (NCBI taxonomy): Bacteria > Pseudomonadati > Pseudomonadota > Magnetococcia > Magnetococcales > Magnetococcaceae > Magnetococcus > Magnetococcus marinus. The sequence goes on along the minus strand of NC_008576.1, from coordinate 4,127,153 downwards.
CATCGGGCTTACCCCTGTCACCCTTTTAGCTTTGCCGCGGGTTCTAAACGGCTGCTGTGTCTACCCACCACCGGCGGTTTTATGGGTGGGCTGCATGGTCTGGGGGGGCGACTGCAACCCTGGTTACACACCCCCTGGGGGCGGCGGCTGCGGTTGGGCGGGCTACTCTCGCGCAGTGGTCTGCTCAGCCGTATGCGGCTCTCGCCCGAAGGCTATGAGCTTGGCGATTTGCAGCGCTACAGCCGCTGGTTGTGGCAGCGGGGAGAGCGGGTTTTTACCCTGAGCCTGCACTCCCCCAGTTGGTCAGTGGGCAACACCCCCTATGTGCAGAGCGAGGCTCAGTTACAGCACTTGTTAACCACCGTCCATGACTATTGCGCCTTTTTTATGGGCAGCATGCAGGGCTGTTACCGCACCCCCGAGCAGATTAAGCAACTCGGCCATTGGCACGATCAGCACGGCGAGGCGTAGGTAGCATAAGCGGGTCATGATAAGGGGGGTAAAGCACACCAAACATCAGGCCTGTGGCGTACCATTCAGGTATACAGCACCCTTCAGGCATGAAAAAAAGGGGGTGCGATGCTGGGATAGGGTTTGAAGGTGCTGCGCTAGGCAACACCCCATAGCAGGGGGAGGGTGGGGCTTGCCGGTGGGTAGAACGGCGCCCGGGGGAGGGCGATGCTCCCCCCGGGCCTGGTTCCGATCAGACATTAAAAACGCTGGTAGTCGGCATCATTATCGTCATCATCACTTAGGTCCAGCATGACGCCCGATGATTTGGCCGAACCGGCCTTGGCGGTGGGTGCTTTAGGCATGGGTGCGGCATGTACCACCGGTTTGCTGGTTTTGGGAAGGGCGCGGGCAGTCACTTTGGGATGTGCCGTAACCAGATGCTGCTGGCTTGCTCTTCCTTGCCGCGTTACGCCGTGGTCCATGCTGAAAAAGGAGACCGTATCCTGTAACTGGCGGGCCTGCCCCTGCAACTCAACCGCTGTTGCCGCCATCTCTTCGGCCGTGCCCGCATTTTGCTGGGTGACTTGGTCCAGTTGCTGGATGGCACGGTTAATCTGATCGACCCCTTGGTTTTGCTCAATAGATGCTGTGGTGATCTGTGCCACCAGCTCTGCGGTTCTCTGAATATCCGGCACCAATTTGTTGATGATGCTGCCCGCCCGCTCAGAGACCTCTACCGAAGAGGTGGAGAGTTGAGAGATTTCGCTGGCGGCGCTCTGGGAGCGCTCCGCCAGTTTGCGCACTTCAGCCGCCACCACGGCAAACCCCTTGCCATGCTCACCAGCCCGTGCGGCTTCAATGGCGGCATTGAGGGCCAGCAGGTTGGTCTGTCGGGCAATCTCCTCAATAATGGAGATTTTATCGGCAATCTCTTTCATGGCGGTTACAGCGCTGGCAACCGCTTTACCCCCTTCACGGGCATCTTGCGAGGCTTGCTGGGCAATGGTCTGGGTCTGCCGGGCATTGTCTGAGTTTTGCGCAATGTTACCCGACATCTGCTCCATAGCCGCCGAGGTCTCCTCGACGCTGGCCGCCGCTTCGCTGGCCCCTTGGGAGAGGGAGTCTGACGAGCTGGACATCTGCGCCGAGCCACTGCCCACACTATCGGCAGCCAATTTGACTTCGCCCACTACCCCACGCAGCCGCTCCACCATATTGGCCATGGCAGCCATAAGGCTGCTGGTGTCGCCGGGTTTGGTTTCGATTTTGACATTGAGGTTGCCCTCTGAAACGCGGGTAACCAGATTGGTCAGGAAGGCCGGTTCGCCACCTAATGGACGTAGCACCAGACGGGTGATGTACCAGCCGATGATTATTGCCACCAGCACACTAAGCAAAGAGACAATGATGACCAAAGTGATGGTCGCTTCGTTCGCGGCCTGCACGGCAGGACCAAGCTTGTCTTGCTCGTTTTTAAGGGAGAGTTTGACATCCTCAACGGCCTTGGCCACTTCTGGCCCAAGACGATCCAGGCTCTCTTTTATCACTTTGTTGCGTGCTTCAATAATGGTGACAGCTTCTTTAAAAGCAGAGAGATAAGCATTGCGTGTGATTTTGGCCGACTCCATCAAGCTTCGACGGTGAGAGTCTTGTAGCTCTTTTTCCAAGGTGGCAAACAGGGGGTCTAGGTTGCTCTGTAACTCCTGTAAGGCGCGGTCGGCATCGGCTTGGTGATTGTCTTGTAAAAACTTCAGGGCATACAAGCGCCCCAATAACAGGTGCTCTTGGGCGCGTCCTGCATGATAGGCCACCGATGCCATGCCATCTTTGGAGGCCGACTCCACCATGGCGGTGAGATCTTCACGCATTTTTAGACCATTGGGGTCCATGCCTACTTCAACAGCCTTGTTGCGTGAAACGCGGAAGGCCTTGATCTGTTCAAAAGCGCGTTTGTATTCGTCAATCTTACGGTCGATTTCAATGATGAGAGAAGCCAGCTCTGGTTGCACAATCTCTCTTTTGGCTTCTTCGAGAAACGCACCGGTCGACGTGGCGTAAGCATTAAATTCGTCCGCATCCTTTTGGTCGCCAGAAATGTTAAAATCCTTAACATTCATGCGCATCATCAGCATGTTGGCCTGCAAACGCCCCAACAGGTTGGTATCGCGGGCTAGGGTGCGATAATTGCCAAAGCCGGTTACCGCACTCTGCAAACCCGAGTAAGAGGCTACGGAGACCACCAGGAGTAGGGCGGTCACGATGCCGAATCCCAAAGCCATCACCGACGAAAGTTTAAAATGACTCATGTCACTCCCCTAATTGATAAAACAGCGGCGACGTTTTTAACCCAGACGGCCAAGTTAGGGCGTGATAGCTAATATCTCACCAACTGTAACCGAGAAGGCCATGGTGTCAGAAATTCGGCAAAAGCGTAACCAGAAATTTTGAAAAATGAGTAAGCCTGCAACAATGCACTGGAAAAATAGTCATCCTGGGCCTAGGCATACCGCGCAATGCCTTAACCAGTATGACAGGTTTGAGAAATTTCCGTAAAAAATGTGCTTTATCCCGTCATACGCCTGAAGCCTGCCCCTGTGGCTCCATCCCTAAGGGGGACCATAATGGCAGGCTTCAAGCGCATCTACCCTGTGTGACGGATGCTTAGGGTTGGGCACTGCGCGACGCTCATGGGGTGGTTTGGGGGAGCTGGTTGCGGAGCCTGCGCAGGTAAGGCAGCAGGTCGCGGCTCTGCATGCCTGCCGCGCCGCCCTGTTCGGCCGCGCTCAGTTCCGCTGCTCGGCCATGCATCCAGACCCCAGCCAGGGTGGCGTCTTGCAGGCTCCAGCCCTGGGCCATCAGCCCAGCGATGCAACCTGTGAGCAGATCACCACTGCCACCGGTGGCCAAGCCATGGTTGCCGGTGGGGTTGATCCAGACCCGGTTATCGGGTGAGGCGATCACCGTACCGGCTCCTTTGAGCACCAGCCACACCCGCCAGGAGCGGGCAAAATTGCGCGCTATGGTGACACGGTCGGCTTGGATCTCTTCAACCCGATGCCCGCAGAGCCGGGAGAATTCACCGGGATGGGGGGTAAGCACCAACTCAGGCGCCCGGTGGGCGCGGAGTAATCCCGGTTGTAGGGCCAATAAATTGAGGGCGTCGGCATCCATCACCATGGGCAGTGGCGTGATCATAAGCTGGGCGATCAACTCTGCCGCACCACCACCGGTGCCTAAACCGGGTCCCACCGCCACCACGCTGGGGTTAAAACCAAGCTGCTTACAGGGGCCGCGATGCTCCGGCAGTATGCCGCCATCGCTCTCTTCATCCATGGCAAAGGTCATGGCTTCGGGGCAGAGGGACGCCACCTGGGGCTGTACCGAGCGGGGCACCGCACAGGTGATCAATCCGCTGCCCATGCGTTGGGCCGCCATGGCGGCAAGGGCTGGGGCGCCCCCTTTTCCCCGTGATCCCCCCAAAATTAATAGGTGTCCATGGTTGCCTTTATGGCTGGCGGGGGAGCGCGCGGGGGGGTGCCATCGTGCTGGGCTGTTGAGTGATACGGTGTGCTCCGGGCGCTCCAGCATGGGGCGCGGGATGCCGATAGGGGCAACCGTGATCTCACCACAATGCTCCGCCCCTGGGTGGGTGTAGTGGGCGATTTTGGCGGCGGCGAACGTTACGCACCAGGTGGCCCGTACCGCACAACCCAAGATCTGCCCTGTATCGGCATGAATGCCGCTGGGTAGATCCACCGCCAATACCGGTTTACGGCTGGCATTGAGCTGCTCAATGGCCAGGGCAAAGTGCCCCTCCACCGCTCTTTCCAGGCCGGTACCCAGCAGGGCGTCCACCACCACCCCCGCATGGCCCAGCCAGGAAGGCAACTTGGCCAGATCCTCTTCATGCAGGGCCTCGCGCAGCTCGCCGCCCAAACGGGTGTAGAGACGCTGGTTGGTGGCGGCATCCCCCGTTAAACGGTCAGCCGGGGTAAACAGGACCACCCGCGTATCCACCCCTGCATCCCGCAGCCAGCGGGCGATCACCAGACCATCGCCGCCGTTGTTGCCACCGCCACACAGAATCAGCACCCGCCGCCGGGCCAAGTCGGGCAGGCGAGCGTAAAGCAGATCCACACAGGCGCGGCCTGCGTTCTCCATCAAGACCATGCCGGGCAGGCCGAACCGTTCAATGGTGTCCTGGTCGACGCGGCGCATCTGTTCTGCGGTAAGAAGAGGCTGCATAATGGGGTTTCCTTTGGTGAAAAGCTGTTTTTACCCATTGCCGTAGCCGGTTGGACGCGCAAAGATGGGCCTTCACCCACTTTTTGATCACACCAGGAGCCATGATGGCCTGTGTTGTCCAAGCGACGGACCTAACCAAACAGTATCAGAATACGCCAGTTGTGCACGGAATCAACTTTGAGATTCATGGGGGCGAGTGTTTTGGCATTCTCGGCCCCAACGGTGCGGGTAAAAGCACCACCATGCGCATGGTGACAGGGCTCTCCCCGGTGGATGGCGGCGAGCTGTTGGTGTTTGACCAGCCCATGACCCCCGAAGCCACCCAGGTACGCCGCCGTTTAGGGGTGGTGGCTCAAGAGGATAATCTGGACGATGACCTGTTGGTTTGGGAAAATATTCTGGTTTATGGTCGTTATTTTCAGTTGTCCGATCGCCAGATCAAGCCGCGTATTCAGCAGCTTTTGGCCTTTGCCAAGTTAGAAGATCGTGCCAACGCCCCGGTGCGCACCCTCTCTGGGGGGATGAAACGCCGCTTAGTGATTGCGCGGGCGCTGGTCGCCGAACCGGAGCTGATGGTGTTGGATGAGCCCACCACTGGGTTGGATCCCCAGGCGCGGCACCTAATCTGGCAGCGCTTGCGTCAATTACGGGAGCAGGGCATTACCCTGCTGCTGACCACCCACTATATGGAGGAGGCCGCGCAACTGTGCGACCGTCTGCTGATTTTAGACAGTGGTCACATTTTGGATCAGGGCACCCCGCTGGAGCTGATTAACCGCCATGTGGAGCCCGAGGTGGTGGAGGTGCGTTCCAGCATCCCCTTGCTGTTGGCGGAGTTGCCCAAGTTGCCTGCCCGTTTGGAGCAGGTGGGGGATACCCTCTTTTGTTACACCCATGAAGCGCGGGCTGTGTTAGAAAAGTTGGGCAACCGCCATGATCTAACCCTGCTGGCCCGCCCGGCCAATCTGGAGGATGTGTTTTTAAAACTGACGGGCCGGGAGCTGCGGGATTGAGGGCGGCAGCCCCTGTTTGATTAACTTTTTAGCCCCGATTAAGCCAGAGTGATGGGGATTAGGTGGTAAGGGAAACCATGCGAGTAAGGGACTACATACCCAGTAGCGGGTGGATACAAACCTGGCGTCGTCATTTTATGGTGTGGCGCAAAACCTATACCGCCTCGTTAGCGGGCAATCTGGGGGAGCCGTTGCTCTATTTGGCGGGTATGGGTTATGGCCTGGGGCGTTTTGTGGGGGAAGTGGGGGGGATGAGTTATTTGGTGTTTGTGGCGTCGGGCATTCTTGCCAGCAGCTCCATGAACAGCAGCACCTTTGAGGTGCTCTATGGTGCCTTTACCCGCATGACCCGCCAAAATACCTATCATGCCCAGCTTACCACACCGTTGACGGTGGCCGATGTGGTGGCCGGTGAGGTGGTGTGGGCCGCCAGCAAGGCGTTGATAGCAGGGTTGGCGATCTTTCTGGTGGCAACCCTGTTTGGGGCCTTTGCGGTGCAAGATCTTTTTCTGACGCTGCCCATTGTCTTTCTGTCCGGGCTTACCTTTGCCTCTCTGGGCATGGTGGTGACGGCGGTGTCGCCCAGCTATGAATTTTTTCTTTATTACACCACCTTGGTGACGGTGCCCATGTTTTTGTTTTGTGGGGTTTTTTATCCGGTGGATAGCCTGCCTGTGCTGCTGCAACAGGGGATACAAATGCTCCCGCTTACCCATGTGGTTGCGCTCATGCGGCCCTTGGCGACCGGTGGGGTGGTGAGCGATGTGCTGCTGCATTTGGGGGTGATCAGCCTTTACCTGGTGGTGGGCTTTGTGTTGGCGGTTAAGTTGGTGCGGCGGCGAATTATTGTTTAGTCGAGGGGGGCTATTCGGCGCCGGTGGGGTGGATTGCACAAGCTATCTTAGCCCATCCGTGCCATGATAGAGCCACTGGTCAGACCCTACGCAGTGTGGCGTTGGGCCATCAAAGCATGGACCACGTAACCGAATAGGATGAGATCAATGAGCCGTTTAACGCCCCAAGGACAACAGATGGTGGATGCCATTGCCGCCCGTTATGGACTCTCAACCGCTGCGGTGTCGCAGATGTTGGAGGCTGTGGCGGCTGGTGGTGGGAGCATGGCCCAATTTAATATCGCCGAGCTGGGCGGTGGTGGGCAGTGGATGCAGGGTGGCATGACCATGGTGGGGGATATGTTTAACCATGGCCTTAAAATGACAGTGGATAACCTGTGTGGGGAGCTGGCCTCGCTCTATTTGAGCCAACCCTTCGCGCCCCCCCCCAAGGCGGCACCGGGGGCGGGGGTGAGTCTGTTTATGCCGGGTGGCAACCAAGCCCAGTGGTGGCCGTCAGCCTTGGGTCAACCGGCCTCGTCGGGCAGTCAAAACAACATGCGTTACGCCTATTTTCCGCAGATCAACCGTTTGGCGGTGGATGCTGGTGGGGTGGTGGTTTATGACACCCTTAACCACCAGATAGGGGGGTTTAGCCAGCAGCAGTCGGTGGATGGTTCAATTACCCTCACCAGCCAGTTTGGCGTGGTTGCGTTAAACCAACTGCCCCGTGTGGCCTTGGATAACCCCTTGGCCCCGCCTGAGCCCTTGGTAGCGGCTGCGCCGATCGAGGCCGCGCCCCAGCCTGAGCAACGGCCTGCCATGGAGAGCCCGCCCCAGCCACCGCAGCAAGCTTTTATGCAGGAGCCTATGGCTCAGCAGCCGGTACTGCATGGGGCTATTTCTGGGGTTGGCACAACGGGGGAGGCGATCTTTGCCACCATTGAAAAGTTGGCCGGTCTCAAGGAAAAGGGCTGGATTAGCGAGCAAGAGTTCAACGCCAAAAAAACCGAACTGCTGGCCCGTCTGTAGGAGCGGTCCGCTGGGCAGCCCCATAGAGGGCTGCCCCGTTTTGCAGCGTGGAGGGCCCTTTGCTCAAGTCGTGGTGTCGGGCCATGGCTCTAGGGTTTCTACGGGTGCACCGGCAGAGATTACCTGGGCCAAGCGGATTAACCACGGGTAATGGGGGTGGCCCCTTTGCTCAGCTTGTTCAAGGATGCCAGCAAAATCCCACCCTGGAGAGCGCCCTTGTTTCTCCATGAGTACCCGCCGCAGTACAGCCAGGGCTTCGCTGCGCTGGTGGGCCGGGCCAAGAGCGTATTGATAAAAGCGGGTCTCAGCTTGCAGGGTAGGATCCGCCTCTTCTTGTTGGAGCGAGAGCGATTTTTCTAATTGGAGGCGTCCCTCTTCAAGGCGTCCGCGACCGAGCAAAAACCAAGCAAAATTGCCTAGGTTGTTGGCGTGATTCGGATCGGCCTCGATGGCTCTGTTGAAGAGAATTTCAGCCTGCGCATGATCCCCCTTTATATTGGTCATGAAGAGGGCAAAATTGCCTAGGGCGTTGGCGTTATTTGGAGCGGCCTCGATGGCTCTGTTGTAGAGAATTTCAGCCTGCGTATGATCCCCCTTTATATAGGTCATGAAGTTAGCAAAGTTGTTGAGGATTTTGGCGTTATTCGGATCGGCCTCGATGGCTCTGGTATAGAGAATTTCAGCCCGCGCATGATCCCCCTTTTTATCGGTCATGAAGTGAGCAAAATTGCCTAGGTTGTTGGCGTGATTCGGATCGGCCTCGATGGCTCTGTTGAAGAGAATTTCAGCCTGCGCATGATCCCCCTTTATATTGGTCATGAAGAGGGCAAAATTGCCTAGGTTGTTGGCGTGATTCGGATCGGCCTCGATGGCTCTGTTGTAGAGTCTTTCAGCCTGCGCATGATCCCCCTTTATATTGGTCATGAAGTGAGCAAAATTGCCTAGGTTGTTGGCATTATTCGGATCGGCCTCGATGGCTCTGTTGAAGAGAATTTCAGCCTGCGCATGATCCCCCTTTATATTGGTCATGAAGGTAGCAAAATTGCCTAGGGCTTTGGCGTCATTCGGGTCGGCCTCGATGGCTCTGTTGAAGAGAATTTCAGTCTGCGCATGATCGCTCTTAATCTTGGTCATGACGGTAGCAAAATTGCCTAGGGCTTTGGCGTGATTCGGATTGGCCTTGATGGCTCTGTTGAAGAGAATTTCAGCCTGCGCATGATCGCTCTTAATCTTGGTCATGAAGTGAGCAAAATTGCCTAGGGCGATGGCGTCATTTGGATCGGCCTCGATGGCTCTGTTGTAGAGAATTTCAGCCTGCGCATGATCACCCTTTTTATCGGTCATGAAGAGGGCAAAGTTGTTGAGGATGCCGGCGTCATTCGGGTCGACCTCGATGGCTTGCTGGTAAAGCGCTTCGGCCCGTTCTAGGTCTTTGCCTGATTGGGCTAAAAACTGTGCAAAATCAGCCGCTGTCCACGCATCCTGCGGATTTTTTGCCAGCGCTTGTTCATAAGCTGAGCTGGCGGAGCCATCACATCGAATAACATGCTGGTAGAACTGGGCAACACTCCGCCAAGCCGTGCCTGTATGGTCCAAGTCGGCCAGCGTTTTTACGCGTTCTAACAGGGGGGTGGTCAAGTCAGGGGCATGCTGGTGAATTAATTCAATCAGCGATAAAACCCCCTGCAAAGAATGGGGTTTCCATTGCTTGTGTATATATTGGCCTGCCCTTTTTATGCCAGCCTGTAGGGTAGCGTGCCGCGCCTCTTTAAGTAGATCGCTTCCATGGATGACATTTTCCAGAATAGCCCGCCAGTAGTAGGGTGTCTCCCGCCAAGCAATAAAGGCATCGGTGCCCTCTAAAGGCCACTCTAAAAGCGCCCTATCCCCCGCCGTTGGGCTCTCTAGCATAAGGCCAGCCCATGCTCTTTGATGTTCAAATAATTGGGTGAAGAGTTGCTCTTCATGCTTTACGTCAAGAGATGAAAGTTTGTACTGCTCTTCTTGGAATATTTTCACAAGTTCTGTTTGTTGGTACAGGCTTAGATTGTCTAAATTATCAAAGATTTTCTTCTTCTCTTCGATTTTCAAAGAGAGAGAGATGCAAAGTCCATTGAGCAGAGGTTCAAACTGCTTTGTGTGCCCCTTACTTGAGGGCACCTTGCTGAGCCATGTACGTTTAAGGTCAGGAGAATTTTTAAAGGGCCAGTCCCACTTAGGCAGTCGGAAAAGGTTGGCCAAGGGTCGGTTGTTGGAAGAGCTGGGTTTTAGTGGCGGCCCCATATAAGGCCCCTCTTGGCTCCGTGGCTCGCGTGGGGTGTGCGCATGTAAGCCCAGTGTACGGATTGTCTCCTGGCGTTGTTCCGCCATTAACTGCTCAGGCTGCTGCTGGGGCAGTAACGCATTGGCGATCTCCACCACACTCTGCCAGTAAGGGTGTGCTCCGGCAGGCGAACTGCCACGGGGCAGAGGGATGTCCGATATGGCCAAATGGGGTGTGTAGGGTAGGGTGAATACTTTAGGGGGTAGCTCCTCTTGCAGCCCCTCCTCTTGGATGCACGCCTCTTCCAGCAGATCATAACCGGTTTGTAACGCCGCCAGGGCTGCGGGGTCGTCATGCAAGTGGGCTGGTACCGGGGAGAAGACACAAAGGGCCTGGTTGGCAAATTGCCCCGCAGGAATGCGTTGGGGTCTTAAAGCCTTTAGGGTAAGCGCTAGGCCACGCAGGTTTTGACCATTTAGGCCAGAGATGAGCACAACTTGATCGGCCAGATACCCCACAGCCAGATCTTCCATCTCCAGATAACCGGTACGGCTGTCGATGAGGAGCAGGTCAATGGGGCGTTTGCTGTCTGGGGTTTTAAATTGCTCCAAATCTTTTCGAAAACGGTCCGCAAAGGCGTGTAGCGTGCGTTGGGCGGGGGGGGGCGTTGTGCGCTCTGCACGGTCAGTGTCTGCTGGAAAATGATGATCAGCCGTGGGCTCATAGTGGTCCGCTTGGGGTAGGCTTAGACCCCCTGCGGGCAGGGCATAGAGCCGGCCACCACTGCCCCATTTACCGCTGGGGTCGCGGACCTCTCGCAAAAGCTTGCTGGGGGGGTAAAAACCAAAGAGAGGGGGCTCCTGCTCAAGTGCTTGCTCACTGTAGTAGATGGAGAGTAGATCACTCATTCCACGCTCTTGCAGTTTAGGGTCGCTGTGGGCTTGCAGCCATGGATGAAAGCTCAGACCAGGAGCCTGAAGATCCATATCCACCACCGCCACAATAGCCCCCCGGTCCGCCCACTGTATCGCCAAATGCATCAGCAGTGCAGTGCGGCCCACACCCCCCTTAAAAGAGTAAAACGTTATAATTTTCATGCCGAAGCCAGCTCCCATCCTTTTGGGCGCCAAGGTTCGTTCTTTGTGGCCTTGGGGTCACGGTTAAAGGGCAAAATATTGTTTGTCACGGGGGTGGAAGAGGTGGTTGCTTGCGTTGCTGGTGCTTGAGCCGGTTGAAGCATCTCACCAGCCCGTGGTCCTAGGCTTAGCCAGTTCTGCTTGCCCACGCGATTGCGCACCACCAGTTCCCACCCCTCCAACATCGTAAGAATGCGGGAGAGGTTGGCCGGTTGTAGCGCAAGCTGCTCTTGTAAGGCTTGTTGGGTCATGCCCCCAGTGTCACGAATGAGCCGCAAAATGGGTAGCACGTGGGGGCGGGTCTTGACCGCTTTGGGGATGCTTAGCGCCCGAACGGCCATACGATCCTCCAGCACATCCCGCAACATCTGCCAGCGATCTTTATGGGTAGCGGAGAGCTGCTTGGCACGACGGGGCACAACGGCAACACTCTCCATATGCAGAGCCAGTGCTTCCATATCCTCAGTGGCCGGGTGGCCCATGAGCAGCCGGGCAAAACGCACCCGATAAACATAATCCAGGGTTTCGGCAAGCGGTCCACTTAATGCCAGCGGATCGGTAGCCTCTATGGATTGCAGAATCTCTGAAAGTTCGGGGACTTCCGCGACCCAAGCAGGGTCAACGTGATTAAAATCAAAGTTCATGGCAACTCAAAGTAAAGGGTTTGGGTGGCTCCAAGGGAACAGTTTACCATGGTTTACTACACTTTACAGCTATCTATCGGCCATTTGCTAGAGTGGGATTAAGAATAAACGTTCCCAGGGTGTTACATGCGTAACTACAGGGGTGCCGTTAACCTCTGGCCACACGGCAAAGCCATGTTTACTGGGAGATGTCTCGCTATAAATTGGTTGGCCGGCAGGAAAATTACCATCTAAAGATTGGTTGGGTACCAGGGCACGTGTGCCACAAGCCATGGCAAGGATTTTGGCTTGGCGTAGATGTGCCCTCACCCCCTGTATCTCGCTCATGGAAGGGATCAGTGCCCAATGGGGGGCGACACTCTGCCAGGGTAGCTTGGTGTTGTCATCGGATTCCAGAAAATCCCGACAGATGGCGAGGGCGATTAGGCCAATGGGGCTGTCTAACAAGGTAAGGGTATCGCCCGATGTAATGTTTTCATGCATGCCAGCGGTGCTAAAAGGAATGATTTTGTTATGCTGTAAAAGGGTTTCGCCTAAGCCAGAGAGCAGCACAGCGCGGTTGATGGGATCTTGGGAAGGTTCAACCATTTCATGAAAACTGCCAGGTATAAGCATGGCAAAACCATGATCTTGATTATCATAAAGCCACGTTTGAACACATTCACGCAACTGTGGGGTGAGGGTGAGTTCGGGGAAAATAACCAGATTAGCTTTAAGTTCTTTTGCCGCCTCCAGCGCGGCCAAGAGGCTTCTCTCTCGGAGGTCTGGGTCTATCAACTCCTGGCATCGACAATTTCCCCCCGGCTTGTCCCCCCAATCAGGGGCGGTTCCATCCGGAAAACTCCCCAGATAGCAGCGTAATACGCCCTCTTGTGCCTGTGCGATCGTCTCAAGGCGGAGTCGTAAACCTGTTGAATGCAAGGGCCTAATTGTGAGCTTAATGCCGCGCTCTACTTCAGGAAAAATATGATGGTGGCGCACATAGTTGCGTAAATGTCCCCCCTGTTTCTGAAAGTGGATAGGTCCTAGGGGGCGATGACGCCGTACCAGATTCCACGACTGTCCATTTATAATAAAGCGCATGGGCGGGCTACGGTGCCCACTTTGCTGGTTGCTTAAGTTGGGAATCACAGAATCAAGGGCAGCTAACCAAAGCAATTTTTCCCCAGGGTTATGGATTCCTTCTGGTAATGGCCCATCGCCACGTGCATACGCTTCAAGCGCTTGTCGAAGCGTCGAACATCGTTTTTTCCAACCTCGTTTATCATTGCAGCACGCACTGTCTTGGCCTAAAAACAGTGGCGTATCGTTACAAAAATCGACCCAAAAAGAGACGAGGTAGCATTTTAATCTACGGATAGGCTCTTGAGCAGGGCAATCCTGGGGGGCGTGAACCGTCATCTTCTCTCCATAGGTATAAAAGCCTATCGTATATTAGAATATAGAGCATATACGCTTAATCAGTCAGAAAATGATAAACTAAAAGATTATGTTTGCTCAAGCCCCACCCCCACACAAGGGGGGTGGGTTCAGGCTCTGTTATTGGGGTTCGTCCAACACCACGGGGATGATCTTGCCATTGCCTACCTGATAATAGGGGTAGCTGCGCACAGAACGGCCATCGGGCATATAGCGCAGCGGGCCAGTGATGCCCGCAAAACCCTCGCCCCGGCTCAATAGGCTCAGCCAATAGCTGTGCTGGAGCTCCTCCATGCGCATATCCCGCATCAGTTGCGCCACCGTTACCACACTGTCATAGGCTAACATGGATAAAGTTGAAGAATCTTGATCCCAATGACGGCGATAGCTGTTGTCAAAGCTGGCCTTGCGGTCAGCAGGCAGATCGGTAAAGACCGCGCCCTGTAGATAATCGGTCCCCTCCGCCAGTAACTCCGGGCTGTTCCATAAAGGCATGCCCAGCAGTGAAACCGTGGGGGTGCGCACATTGTAAAAGGCAAGCTGGGGTGCCACCAGACGCGCTTGCTGGGCCGCAACCGGTAGAAAAATCGCATCAAAATCCGCCCAGGGCTCCACCTCATCCCTGTCCGTGGGCGCAGGGGGATCGGCAGGATCCAGCGAGCGATAGCGGCTGCTGCGGCGTAAGCGCTGCGCCACCGTGTCGGGGTCCACATGCACCATCTTTTTTAGCCAGGGCGAAAAATCCCGGCTCTCTTCAGGAAAATAATAGGGGTCCAATACCGTGGCCCCCAACTTAATGGCCTCACTGCGAAACGCCGTGACGCTCAAACGCCCATAGTCGCTGTCTGGTGCCAGAAAGGCGATGCGCCGCCGCCCCTCCACCTTAACCGCATAGTGGGCCATATCCCTGGCCTGCTGCTCGGGATCAAAGGCATTGAGATAGATCCAGCGAGGATGCTGCCGGCCCGATTGGCTGGCTGGATCTATCTCCGCAATGCTCTTGCGGGGGTTGAGCACAATAATGGGGCGCTGTAGTGTCACCGCCATGCGGGCGGCGGTGGCGGCCTCAAGATGAAAAATGGGGCCCAATAGGAGCTCCACCCCCTGCTTGACCAAGCCTCGCACCACCTTTTCTGTCACAATCTCATCGCCCTGGGTATCCCCCACAAACAGCGCGAGGGGTACGTCAGGATAGTCCGCCAACGCCTGCTGTACCCCCTGTAGAGCATGGTTGCCCAGTTGCGCGTAAGAGCCCGTTAAGGGCAGCAACAAACCCAACTGCATGGCCGCTGTGCGGTCCGGCGTCAGACGATGCCGGGCCTCGCGGGTTAAGGGGGTCCAGCTGCTCTTGCTCAACGCCAGTTGCCAGAGTTGCCGCGCCCCTTGGGCATCCCCCTGCTTCCAACGGGCATCCCCCAAAGCCAGCGCCAGATAGGGGGTAATAAGGGGCCGGTCGGTGGGTTGCTGCTTGAGCAAGATCTCTAACCGCTCAGGGCTTTGACCGCGTATCATGCGCCAAGTCAAATGGGCCTGCTGGCCTTGAATCACCGTATCCGCCGGATAGGCGTAGGCGAGGGTCATGGTATCTTGCAAGCCACCCTGGGTCAGATAGTGGTTAAAATAGCGCTGCCACTGGAGCAACTCCGCAGGTAACTCAGGATTTGTATAGCGTTCATGGGGGTTGTTAACCAATAACGCGCTGCCCTGACGGTGGCTGCTATACGCCTTGTTCATAGCCAGTAGCAGCGGGTTCATGCTACCATCGGCAGATGATGCCTGGAGCGACTCGGTATCCGACCGGGTGGCCGCCTCTTCAGCAAGCCCAGCGGTCTCTGGGGCGGCGAGGGTGGTGGTGGCCAGTGTCGGGGGTTGCGCCGCGTCGGTTGGGGTGTTGGGCGCTTGTGCGTTGGCCGCTGTCGCCGTCGTGCTGGCCGATGGGGCAGGGCTGGACGGCGGTTCGGCCTTCACCTTTTGAGTGATGGGTGAGGGCGCCTGCCCCTTGAGCAGCGGCGTCGTTGCACAGCCACCCAGCAGCGCTAACGCTAAAAACAGGGTGGTATAGGTGCGCCCTAAGGGGCGCTGGGTCGTCAGATAAAGGCGGCTGGGCATGACTGTTTCCACATAACGGGGATCGCGCGGTGACAACGGCACAAAGCACCAATTCTAGCACCACAGTAGGTGTTTTGTACCTTATTCCGACCCCCATCGGCAACCTAGAGGATATAACCTTGCGGGCGGTGCGCCTTTTAAAAGAGGTCGATCGCATTTTAGCCGAGGATACCCGCCACACCAGCCGGCTGCTCAATCACCTGGGGATTGGGGTGCCCATGACCAGTTTTCACACCCACAATACCCAGAGTCGTATCCCCACCATTTTGGCGCAATTGCAGCAAGGGCAGAACATCGCGCTGGTCTCTGACGCGGGCACGCCGGGCATTCGTGATCCCGGTGAACCGTTGGTGCGGGCCTGTATTGAGGCAGGCATAACCGTGGTGCCCCTGCCCGGAGCCACCGCCGTAACCACCGCATTGAGCGGTTCGGGTCTGCCCACCGACACCTTTTTGTTCGACGGTTTTGCCCCCCGTAAAGAGGGGGAGATGAAGCGCTATTTAAGCAGCATTGAGAGCCAGTCACGCACGGTGATTCTGTTTGAATCGCCCAAACGCATTGTAAAATTGTTAGAGCGGGTGGTAGCGGTACTGGGGGGGGCGCGGCAGGTGGTGGTGGCCCGCGAGCTGAGCAAAATACATGAAACCTTTCATCGGGGGCGTGCCGATGCGCTGTTAGACTATTTTGCCAGCCATGAGCCACGGGGCGAGATGGTGGTGTTAATTGCCCCTGGCGAGCCTCCAGTACAGGCCCCAGAGCCGCTGTTGCAGGCAGCCTTGGCACGGGGGTTGTCGGTTAAGATGGCCGCAGCAGAGGTGGCGCAGCTAACCGGGTTGCCACGCAAACAGATTTATGAGATGGCGTTGCACCATAAAGATTCGACCTCATGAAGGGAGTGCTGGTGTGGTTAGCACGTTTCTTGCTGCAAACAGGCTGTTGTCGTTGGGCAAAGGGGGGCCGTGCATGGGTTTTTTGACCCCGAAAAGCTTTGGTGAACAGGCCGAAGATTTTGCCTGTAAGATGATGAAGAAAAAGGGCTATCATATCTTGCAACGCAATGCCCGCAGCCGCTATGGCGAGTTGGATATCATCGCACTGCACGGTGAGGTGGTGGTCTTTTGCGAGGTTAAAGCCCGTCAAGGTGCTGTCAGTGGCTCAGCGGGTGAAGCCATTGATGGCCGCAAGCAGCGTCAGTTGGGCCGCTTGGCCGAGGCGTGGCGTCTGGCCAACCCGGCCTGGATGG
The DNA here is from genome assembly GCF_000014865.1 of Magnetococcus marinus MC-1. Classification (NCBI taxonomy): domain Bacteria; kingdom Pseudomonadati; phylum Pseudomonadota; class Magnetococcia; order Magnetococcales; family Magnetococcaceae; genus Magnetococcus; species Magnetococcus marinus. The sequence goes on along the minus strand of NC_008576.1, from coordinate 4,110,763 downwards.
CCGCGCCATGCCGCTTTGATGCGGTGTTGGTGGCGCGTGAGGCGCAAGGATGGCACGCAGAGATTGTGCAAGATGCTTTTCAACTGGGCTGGTAGCTCAGTGAGCAGAGACGGGCGCATGGATGGGCCTGGGGAAAACCTCCTTTATTTGGAAATCAAGGATGGAGCAGATGGGGAACAAGATGGCGCGTGGATGGATGGTGGCGTTGGTGGTGGGCCTGCTCAGTGGCTGTGCGCCCATCGTAGGGGGGGGCGTGGTAACCGGCGTGTCGGTGGAGCGTCGCGGCACCGTCGAGATGGTGGAGGATCTGTGGGTCTCCAACAAAATCCGTTCGGCCTACATTGAGAGCGATAAAGTAAGCTGGGGTAATGTCAATGTCACGGTGTTTCGTGGCAAGGTGTTGCTAACGGGTACCGCAGCCAATGAAGAAGAGGTGCAGGAGTCGGTGCGCATTGCCAAGGCGATTCGTGGGGTGCGGGCGGTGCATTCGGAGTTAAAAGTGCAGTATGCCTCGGCGCAGGAGCTGGCCGAAGATACCTGGATCTCGACCCAGGTCAAGATGATGCTGCTGCGGGATGAGCAGGTACGGGGTCTGGATATCCATGTGGATACCACCAAAAACGTGGTCTATTTGACGGGTTTGGCGGCCTCCATTCAGGAGCGGGACCGGGCAGCGCGTATCGCCAGTGTGGTGAAGGGGGTTAAAGAGGTGGTCTCTTACATTGAGGTTGACCCCGAAAGCTATAAACCCACCCCATTAGAAGAGAGCGAGCCGAGCAAACCGTAGCGGCTTATCCCTTGGGTAGGGTGGCACGGTTCCAGTGTGGTTAGGAGGATAGCGTGAACACCAAGGGTGCCCCACATAGCGGGTCAATGGCCGTGTTAACGGCTCTGCAAGCGCGGCTGGGGGCACACAAGGTGCTGCGGGATGGTGCCCATTTGGAGTCCTACGCCTGGGACAATACTGGCCTGTATGCCCGCCCCGACGGGGTGGTATTGGCGAGCACGTTGCACGATGTCCAGACCACCTTGGCGCTCTGTCATGCACATCGTGTGGCGGTAACACCGCGCACAGCCGGTACTGGCAATGTGGGGGGGGCTTTGGCGGTGGAGGGGGGGATTGTGCTCTCCTTGCAGCGTATGAACCGTATTCTTGAGATCAACCCGGCTGACCGTTTGGTGGTGGTGGAGCCTGGGGTGGTTAATGCCGATTTACAAGATCAGTTATCGGCCCATGGCCTGTTCTGGCCGCCCAATCCTTCCTCTTCAAAAAGTTGTGCTATTGGTGGCAATCTGGCCATGTGTGCGGCGGGTCCCAATGCGGTGCGCTATGGGGTGGTGCGTGATTGGGTGCTGGGGTTGGAGCTGGTCACGGCGGAGGGTAAGGTGATGCGTACCGGCTCGCGCTGCTCGAAGAGCGTGACAGGTTACGATATGACCCGGCTGTTGGTGGGTTCGGAGGGCACGCTGGGCGTGATTACACAGGCGATTCTGAAACTTACCCCAAAGCCTGCGGTCCAACTTACAATGCGCGTTGTTTATGCAAGCGTGACGGCAGCGGCCCAAGCGGTGAGTGCCATTATGGCTGCGGGTGTGCCGCCGTCGGCGCTGGAGTTTATGGATAGCTCCTGTTTGGGGTTGCTGCGCCAAGCGGGCATGGCCATACCGGCCCAGGGTGCCGCTTTGCTGCTGTTGGAGGTGGCCGACGAGGTGACGCGGGTTGAGGGTGAAGTGGCGCGGTTGCAGGAAATTTTACAACGTTACGCGCCGTTAGAGCTGGTGGTGGCGCGGCAGGCTGCTCAGGCTAAGGCGGTGTGGGCGGCTCGCTATGCGCTCTCACCCTTATTGAAAAACTTGGCCCCTAAGCGCGTTAATGAAGATGTGGCGGTTCCGGTTTCGCGTCTACCGGAGCTCATTGAGGGGTTACAACGCATCGCCGAGCGGGTGGATTTGCCCATCGTTAATTTTGGCCATGCGGGTAATGGCAATATTCATGTTAATCTGTTGGTGGACCCGGAAGATTCTGTGGTGATGGCCCGTCTGCCCGATGCGTTGGATCGGGTGTTTGATCTGGTGGTTAAGCTGGATGGTACCCTCTCTGGTGAGCACGGTATTGGTTATCAAAAAAGGGACTATCTGGGTTGGGAGTTGGATGCGGAGAATCTGGCGATGCAGCGGCGTTTAAAAGCGCTGTTTGACCCTAATGGAATTCTAAATCCTGGCAAGCTCTTTTCACCCAAGCCAAGGGCAACCTTGGTGTAAGGGGATAATTGGGCGCGGTATTCACTTTGTGCCTGTCATTTTGGCGTGAAATGGACTAAAGTTCGCCGTTGGCTTAAACGGGTTTGGAACCAAGCTGGGGGTTGCATGGGCTTGGATTCGGTCGAGTCCATTTTGAGGCTCGGGATGGAGGAAAGATAATGAGCGACCAAGGCGTAGCCGAAAAAAAAATTGCGGATATCATTCTGCCAGAAGGGTATACCCCCTCTGAGGATGAAGAGTACATGTGTGAGATGCAGCGGGCTTTTTTCCGGCATCAACTCTTGATATGGAAACAACAGTTGGTGGAAGAGGCTGAAAAAACGGTGCTTGGCATGCATGAGGAGAAGGCTGTCTTTGCGGACCCCACGGACCGGGCCTCGCTAGAGACGGACCGTAACTTCGAGCTGCGCACCCGTGACCGTGAGCGTAAGCTGATTGGTAAAATTGATCGTACCATCCGCACCATTGAAGAGGATGAGTATGGTTTTTGCAGCGGTTGTGGTGTGGAGATTGGCCTTGGCCGGTTGCAGGCGCGTCCCGTAACCGACCTGTGCATCGACTGCAAAACCAAAGAGGAACAGATGGAGCGGGTGCATCGGGACGAGGACGAGTCAGAAGAGGAATAGCATCCGCCCCCTTTATGGGGCTGGTGGGCACCACACAAAAAAAGGGTAAGCGCCCATTTATCCCCAGGGTTCAGTTTGATCTGAAGGTATGTCACGCTTTCTGAAATTCAAAATTTTAGGAGGCGAACATGGAAGACAAATCAATTGAGGCGTCTGTGCTGAGTGAGAAGCAGCGGTACTGGCTGGATCATTTACGCAGTTGTCGTTCTGAGGTCGGCACCATTAAGGAGTACGCTGAAGTCCATAAGCTGAGCCTTCCATCGTTGTATTTTTGGAAGCGCAAGCTGACGCAAATGGGTTTTCTGGAAGAGTCAGGATCAGGCAAGCGACGTTTTCAGCGATTGGAATTGAGTTCAAAGTCTTCAGCAGGGGTCTGCCGGATTCAGTTCCCAAATGGTATGACGGTGGAGTGGTCAGGGAATGGTGGCGAGAGCTTGCTCTCTGTCCTGCGATCTGTGGCAGCCTTGTGATGATGCGCCCATCGCCGGATATTTCTGTCGTCCATCTTTGTTTGGAGCCGGTGGATTTCAGGAAGGGGATCAACGGACTGGCTGCATTGGTGGAGGCAGAACTGGAGTTGAATCCCTTTGATGAGGCTCTGTTCGTGTTTCGCAATCGATCATTGGACAAGGTGAAAATCCTTTACTGGGAACGTAATGGCTTCTGCCTGTGGCAAAAGCGGCTGGAAAAGGACCGATTTCACTGGTTGCGCCAGGGAGGTGCCGCAGAAATCCAAATCACGGGGCGGCAGCTGAATTGGCTACTTGATGGCTACAACCTGGCGGCAATGAAGGGTCACAATAAACTGCATTTTTCTTCGATTGTATAGAGTGTTAAGGCGGTTTTTTTGGTATAATTTCGGCTATGAAAACGCTACCAAAGACACTCCCTGATGACCCTGCCGCTTTGCGGGAAATAATACTTTCCTTGCAGGCTGAAAATGTCCTTTTACAGGACAAAAGCAAGCGTATGGAGCATGAAGCCCAGCTTCTGAGGGAGAAGCTGAATATTCTCATTGCCAAGCGGTTTGGGCGTTCCAGTGAGAAGAGCGATCCCCGTCAGTTGGGTCTGTTCGATGAGGCAGAAGTGACGGCTGCCGAGGAACCTGAAGAGGATGCCGAAGAGATCCAGGTTCCTGCCCATAGCCGCAAAGTGAAGTCCAAAGGGCGCAAGCCATTGCCAGAGTGGCTACCCCGGGTGGATATCATTCATGAGTTGCCTGAGTCGGCATTGGTTTGTGGCCTGGATGGTCACCATTTGGTCGAGATTGGCCGTGAGACCAGCGAGCAACTGGATATTATTCCGGCCAAGGTGCAGGTATTGCGGCACATCCAGATCAAATATGGCTGTCCTCATTGCAAACAGGGCGTGAAGACGGCCCCTACACCCAAACGTCCCATTCCCAAGGCGTTGGCTACAGCTGCTCTATTGGCCCATGTGGCGGTATCCAAGTATGCCGATGGGTTACCGCTCTATCGACAGGGCGCCATTCTGACCCGTGCAGGGATTGATGTCTGTCGAACCACGCTGGCCAATTGGATGATCCAGTGCGGCCAACTGGTGCAGCCGTTGATCAATCTGATGCGGGACAAGATGCTGGATTACGATATCCTGCAGATGGATGAAACTACGATTCAAGTGCTTAAGGAAAAAGATAAAGTTGCAGCCAGCAACTCCTATATGTGGGTACAGCGAGGTGGTCCCCCGGGTAGTCCGGTGATTTTGTTTGATTACGATCCCACACGCGGTGCCGAGGTTCCGAAACGGCTGTTGGCGGGCTATAAAGGCTGGTTGCAAACGGATGGGTATGCAGGTTATCTGGGTGTGGGTGCGCAGGAAGATGTGATCCTGATGGGGTGTTTTGCGCATGCCCGTCGTCAATTCGACGAGGCGATCAAAGCGTTGGGAAAATCCAAAAAAGGCAAGATAGGCAAGGCTGGGCAGGCACTGTCGCTGATCCGGAAACTGTACGCTGTGGAAAAGGATCTGCGTGAGGAAGAGGCTACTCCAGAGCGACGTTACAAGGTGCGCCAGGAGCGTTCCCGCCCCATTATCGATGAGTTGAAAACCTGGCTGGAAGATAATCGAGCAGGGGTGTTACCGAAAAGCAAACTCGGCGAAGCGATGGGATATCTGACCAATCAGTGGTCCTCTCTGATTCGATATCTTGATGATGGACGCCTGGAAATTGACAACAACAGAGCCGAGAACGCCATTCGCCCCTTTGTGATTGGCAGGAAAAATTGGCTCTTCAGCAACTCTGTTCGAGGTGCAAAGGCCTCGGCAAACCTCTACAGTTTGATTGAAACGGCCAAAGCCAATGGTTGGGAGCCCTTCGTCTATCTCACAAAGGTCTTTGAGGGCCTCGCCACAGCGCAAACCGTGGATGAGTTCGACTTGTTGCTCCCGTGGAATTTGAAATCTGCTGCTGAACCGGCAGGGTAGTTGATGGGGATAAATGGGCGCTTACAAAAAAGGCGACACCGTCACATCGGTGTCGCCTTTTTTTGTGTGGTGCCCGTGACACGCACATCCGCTTGGAAGGGGTAACGCCTCTCCTGGCCCCACAAGGGCTGCGTGGGGTTGGCTAATGGGTGGGCGCGACGTGGCAGCAGTACAGAGCGCTTGGTGTTTTGCATGCAGCGAGCAGGTGTTTTTGAATAAGATTGATATGTAAAATGCTGTAAAATTTGAAAGAAATAATGATTCTGTGTGCGCGATCCAGTGGGGTTTATTGAAACCCTTGCGGCGGGAGATCCTTGTCAAAGATGAAAACGGCAGTTAATGGTCACAGCCAGCTTGAAATGCGCGTTCAAAATATGATCAAAGAATAACTTCTCATGAATATAGCATGTTATATTAGGTGACATTATGCACTTAAGGTCATTCCTCGCCGCGATCCTGAGTATCTGGGTTTTTATGGTCGCTGCTGCGCAGGCTGATGGAACAGCAACCGCTGGCCCTGGCAAGGGTACGTTGGTTTACTTGGTCTCGGATGTGCGCATCCCTTTTTGGCGGGTCATGGCCTTGCAGGAGTTCTGGGAGGAGGAGTTCTGGGGACATACACTTAATGAGCGATTAGGAGTGATTACAAATAATGGCGAGATTGGCAAGAGTGGTCATTCCAAGTGTAGCGCACCATATTACGCAGAGGGGTAACCGCAGGCAGGATGTATTTTTTGAGGAATCCGATTATGAGGCCGATTTGAAAGATGTACGTGTTTGGTGTGAAAGTGTATGTCCCCGGAATTCGATCGACGAAGCCAATGGGTCAACGCATTAAGGGAGCGCCGAGGCTATAACATCACCTGTGTGGCGGTAGCCAACAAAAATGCCCGGATATTGTGGGCTCTGTTGGTAAAGGGAGAAAACTATCGTGAGCAAACCGCACATGGATAGCCGTCGAACCGCTGTTAAAAGATTCTGATAAGGGAAAGTGAAGGGGTTGTTCTGAGTTCTCACCGAAGATTGCGAGAGAATAAGTTTTGATGGCATAACGGGTCGAGCCCGGCGTTTTCAAAACCTCACGGGGACAGGGGCCTTCGAGGCCGTGAAACTGACCAGGAGAAAACGCGCGGTTTCCATCAGGGCCAGGGATCAAATAGTCATCCCACCTAAAGGCCGAATAGATGTCTGCATTCGCACCTTGTTTGTGTCAGATAAAAAAATTCTTCTTGCAATTAGGGGGTGGGTCCATAGATGTCCCCGGAACTCCTTTGAACTCCTTTGATCATGAATAAAGTGTATGTCCCCGGAACTCATGAAGCAGCTATGCCGTCTATCAATTTACGATAACTTGCTATTCAATTCTTTTTCAGTTTGTTCGATAGCGTTTTTGACCGCTTGTTCGTCTTTATCTGAACTGATTTGGATGTCTACGGATTCACCGTCCTCAATCGATGGGTGATCATCTGGGACGCTATTTCTAAGCTTTCGGATACACTTTAGATCCTCATCATACCCATCTGGGCGACGCTCATTATCATCTGGGCAAAAAGGAAAAATTAACGGTTTTTGAGCTCTTTCTATAAAGCATTCGCAATACTTGTTGAGATTAGCCGAGTCGATCTTGCTTAATAAGCCGACTGATGTCATTTTCTCAGTCAGGGCATTGTCCATATCCCACCAAATGATTGGATAGTCTCTTCCTCCAAGAACACCTTTTAAAGTCTCTAAGCCATGAAGATAAAAACCATCAGGGCGAGAATCACTCTTTGTGATGTACCAGGCCAAATCTACCGAGATGACCATTTGTTCTCTTGATGCGAATTTAGAGAGACGGAAGCCAGTGTCAATTAATGGGCCTAGATAATCTTCGCCTGTCGGAGTGTCAACAACCGAATTTCCAACAGGAAATCCAGCAAGCCATGCTGTAGCTTTTAAACTTACAGAGTTCCGTGAGTCCTCTATTTCATTCCTGTGCTCTATAACAGCACTTCTAAAGGATTTTAACAAGAAAAGCGCTTGCCAGCTTTTTTTGATTTCTATTGAGTAAATGATTTCATCGCCCATAAATTTCCATGGCGAGATATCTCTATCTACTTGTCTCTCATCTTCTTTTGCGTGGTCAGCAATGCAGGATTTGAACTTTGTGTGGAAGTCGTTGAAGAATGATTCGAAAAAAATAAACCAGGAGTCGTTTGACTTGGTATCAATCCAGTTCTGCTTGAAAGCAGTTGATCCAATCACATCAACGCTCAAAAAGAGCCTGAGTTGTGGCTCTAAGTGTCGGTCAATCGATTGTGTGGCCAAATTCCTGGGCCCTGTAATTTGCAGCGGATTTTGACACTCGGAAATGCCCAGCAATTAGCTCTAGATCTGGATTTTCACCCATTGAATCAAAGAAGGTTAGAAACTGCTCCTTGGGCATTAAAAAAGCTGCAGCAAACGCATCAGCTTGTCTCTCGGCAACTGAGCGCCCTTTTCGAGGAGCTTCAATAGGAACTTCACCCATACGAGAGTGGATTACGTAGTGCCCAAGCTCATGGGCAATAGTGAAGCGATTTCTCAGAGGCCCAGTAAAATTGGCTAGGGTGATCGTAAAATCTTTGCGTGCACGCACCTTTATTGAACCATCTTCGGTATTAAACCATTCAGATGCGTCAGCATATTTCAGCTCGCCGCCAAGTTTGTTTTCAATGATTTCACGAAGGTCACCGCCTGGCTGGTAGCCAACAACCTGTGCGAACTGCTCAGCTAGCTCCTCAATTTTTTGTTTTGATATTTGCGCAGGTTGAACCATAGACTCTTGCCCTGTTGCCATTAGGTCTCCCCAGTACCACAGAATGTCATTGTCAGGTTTGGCTGATCAGACTATGCCTTAACAGCTTAAATCTCAAGATTAAATCAGCTATTAGTCACATTTATGGTTAGTATGACATAAGCGGTACGCAGCATGTCTTCCGCGTTTTCCATCCAATTCCAATATCTTAAATGCTACTAACGTGGCTAGCTCTCTACTTGCTGTTCGAGGTGAGATACCAAGCTCCTTAGAGAGTTCCAACCTGGAGATGCGTTCCATGGCTTGTGCCATGGCGACCGCTTGTTTCTGGCGAGGTGTTAGAGATCCTACTTTGGGCACCACTTTTTCAGTTGAAAATGTAACGTCCCCAGAGATCAGATTCCGCCACACGCGGCCCTCAGTGATCATTTTATTCAAATTACGATATATGGTTGTCTTAGGTGCCTGCAGCTCTGCCTTCAGCTGTGCAAGGCTCGCAGGACCATTCTGGCGCAGGAGTTCCGGGGACATACACTTAATTAGCGATTAGGAGGGGGGCCGCCGAAGGAATGTCGAGCAGCCTTGGTTCATTTATGCACGCGGTGCTGGGCATCGGTTAGGCGCTCGATCCAATCCTCTTGACGCCAAAGGGCGCTGATCATCGCGACACCGGCGGCCCCTGCCTGCATGCAAGGGGTAATGCGATCTTTGCCAATGCCACCAATGGCAATAACCGGTAAGTGAGCAGCCAGATGACACGCCTCGGCCAGGCGTGCGTAGCCCTGTACGCGATAAGTGTTCTGCTTGGTGTCGGTGGTGTGGACCGGGCCAAAACCAATATAGTCACATCCACTCTGACGGGCGAGAGCAATCTCTTCGGCGTTGTGGGTGGATAGGCCAACCCAAGCTTGGTTGCCGAGGATTTGGCGACAAACGGCAACCGGAAGATCCTCTTGTCCAACATGCACCCCATCGGCGGCCAATGCCAGGGCAATATCCACCCGGTCGTTGATGATAAGACGGCAATTGGGCGCGTGGCGGCGAAAAGCAGCGGCCCAGGGCTGCATAAATGCCCACTGTGCCCCCGCTTCTCCCTTACTACGCAGCTGAATAAGCGGTAGCTGTAGGGTATTAAACTGCTGTGCGACCGCTTCCGCCGAAATATGAAATCCCGACTGATCCAGCCACGCTTGATCCAATATGGGGTAGAGCGTATGGGTAGGAAAACTCATAGGCTATCAAACAGCTCCCGGTCAATGCGTTCCGCATCCCCTAGATTTAATGAAACCAGAGTGCGCAGGTGGCTAAAGGATTCTAAATCAATATCCATAAAGCGAATGGCCGCACCCCGATCGGCTTGACTCAATACCACAGTGCCATGCAGCTCAATCACCACATCCCCCAATAGAAGCTCACCACCTACCTCTGTTCCAGCTTCGGGCAGATGTTCTGCAAGAAACAGCATGCCTTTAAGGCTAATATCGTTGAAAGAGCCATCGTAGCTCTGCCCCGAGGCATCCTTGAGCAGTATGGCGTGACGATATTCCACACGGGTATACTGGCGTCGCCCATTGGGGTGTTCAGCACGCTCGGCAATGCGTCGATCATGGGGGGTGTCTGTGTTCATGATGTCAAATTCCTTAAATGAGCGATCACTCTTTCAGCCCATAATAACATAATGACGAAACAAATGTTAGCGGGGAGCGCATGGCTCCCCGCACGGGTCTATTTATGGGACAAACTGGGCCAGAATCTCTTGGGTGCGCGACTTAGGCAAACGCGCCCCCGCATGGGTCACCAGCACGGCGCAACAGCGACAGGCCAGTTGGGCGGCTTTGGTAAAATCCCAGCCTTGGGTGATGCCGTAAAAAAAGGCACCCGCAAACATATCCCCCGCGCCATTCGTGTCGATGGCTTTGGCGGGTTGACCGGCGACCTGGATCTCCTGCTGGCCGTCCCACAGCAGTGCCCCTTCCGCGCCAAGGGTGATCACAAAAGTACGGCTCTGTTTTTTTAGTGCGGCGGTAGCCTGTGCCATGTCGTCGGTTTCGGCAAAAGCCAGGGCCTCTTCGGCATTACAAAAAATCAGGTCTACACCGCTCTCCCCCAACATTTGGCTAAAGCCGTCGCGGAAAAATTTTACCATATTGACATCGGAAAAACTCAGGGCGGTTTTAACCCCGTTTGCCCGTGCCTGTTGCAGCCCTTTTAGGGCTGCGGCCAAGGTGTTGGGTGCTGTAACCAGATACCCTTCAACATAACACCACTGGGCGGTTGTCAGAATAGCGTCGGGAACATCCTCGGGCTGTAGGTCAGCCGAGGCCCCTAAAAAGGTACACATGGTGCGTTCCGCATCGGGGGTGATAAAAACCATACAACTGCCGCTGCTGCCAGCGGGCAGCGTGTGCAGTTGGTGCTGTACACCGTTAGCGGTTAGATCCTGGGCAAAAAAGTGGCCGGTTTCATCTTCTGCAACACGGCAGGCATGAAAGGCGCTCCCCCCCAATTGGGTAAGAGCAATCAAGCTATTGGCGGCTGAACCACCACACGCCCGCAGGGCTGGGGTTGATGCCAAAGCACGGCTAAGTTCGGCTTGGCGCTGCGGATCTACCAGGGACATGCGCCCCTTTTCTTCGCCGATCTGGGTTAGAAAGGACTCTTCTACAGCATAAACTTGATCGACCAGGGCGTTGCCGATACCAAAAACATCAATCTTAGCCATATTTTTTATCTCTAGGGTGGCAGGTTGGGTCCAAAAGGTCTGTTTAACGTCGATCGCGTCCCAAGGGGACATCACGCAAGCGGTTGAGCAGGGGTTCGTGAAGGGGGCCGTTGGTCGCGACAACGGAGCGGGTTTTGGGCTGCGCTTGATTGTAGATAAAGGGTGACCCCTCTTTGTGACTAATGGCACCGCCAGCCTCGGTTACCAACAGATGACCTGCGCAGAAGTCCCATTCATTTTTGGGTGTAAGGGTAAAGGTCATATCATAGCGACCCATGGCTACCAGGGCCAGTTTATAGGCGATGGAGCCCATAGTGGTCAGTTGCAGCTCCGAGGTAAAGCTATCCCACTCGCCGCGTTTGGTTTCGGAGCGGCTGGCCAGGCAGCGAGCGCCTTGTAGGCTGGTGCGGGTGGAGGTATGAATGGGCGTGCCATTTAACTGTGCCCCACCGCCAAGGTGGGCACTAAACATCTCCTGTAAGGCGGGATTGTAGACCACCGCAGCGACAGGTTGGCCGTTATCTACCAGGCCAATGGAGATGGCAAACTGAGGAATGCCAGCTATAAACTCTTTGGTCCCGTCGATGGGGTCCACGACCCATACACGCTGGTTTTTCAGGCGGCTTGGGTTATCCACCGTCTCTTCAGAGAGCCAACCATAGTCGGGCCGGGCGGTTAACAGGGTGTCGTGCAAATAACCGTCGACGGCGAGGTCGGCTGCGGTTAGGGGGTTGTTGATGCCTTTATCCTGTACATTGGCCCCTTCGCCAACGGTTTGGCCCAACCGAAAATGTTGCATAATGGTGTCGTGGCACTGTTGGGCCGCTTGGGTCATCAGTTGGCACTCAATTTCATAAGCGCTAGGCATAGATCCAGTTCCGTTAGGTAGTCTGCGTCACAATTGAAGCATACCCTAAGCCAATGATCTGCATTTGTCAGTGAATTTATTCTTGAGCGGGTGGTGCAGGGGAGCTGCCGCAGCGGCCCGGCAGGGTAGAGAAGCGGAGCTTGGTTGGGTAGGTTTTGTGGGGCTTCGTTGATTTGGCACCCCTTTTGGTTGCGGAGTGTGGCGGGGGGGTAGCGTGGCTGTGTAGGCCACATGTGCGCTATAAAACCTGGTGGCCAAGGCAGCTTTGGGCTGCCTTGCCACACGGTTTGTCAAACATGGGTTAGGCTAGGGCGAGAAACTTCTCCCCTTTGACGCCGCAGACGGGGCAGCTTTCGGGGGCGGGGCCCATTTCGGTATGGCCGCAGACCGGGCAGATGTGGAAGGTTGCCTCAGCAAGATCTTGACCGGCCTTCACCGCTTCGAGCGCTTGGATAAAGAGCTGGTGATGGATCTTTTCCACGGCCATGGCGTGTTTGAAAGATTTAACCGCTTTGCTATTGCCTTCAGCTTCGGCGGCGGCGATAAACTCGGGGTACATGGTGGTGAACTCATAATCTTCACCGGCCATGGCGGCTTCTAGGTTGGCGGCGGTGTCATGTACACCATCAAGCACGCGCAGGTGGGAGTGGGCGTGGATGGTTTCGGCTTCGGCCACGGCTTGGAACAGTTTAGCGACTTGGCTAAAGCCATCTTGTTCGGCCTTTTTGGCAAAAGCGAGATATTTACGGTTGGCTTGGCTTTCGCCAGCAAAGGCGGCTTGTAAATTTTCGGTGGTGCTCATGGGTACGGCTCCTTCTGGATGGGCTGATCGCTGATGTTTGCTTGAGCCCCAAGGTACCCACAATCGACAGATAAGTACAATACTATATAAATATAGACAGCATAGTTAAATGCTATAAGAGGTGTATATGGTTGAGTTAACGGGGGTATGTCGGCGTACGGGTGGTGGGCCGGAGCCGGCGTTATTAGCGCGGGTTGTGGCGGGTTTACCGGGACGGCGCTTTTTGGAGTTGGGTGCGGGCTGTGGGCAGGCATCGGTGCGCTTGGCGGGATTGCGGGAGGGGTGCGTGATTGATGCCTTGGAGCGGCAGTTGGTACTGGTTGAGGAGGCGCGGTTGTTGGTGGCGCGGTATGGGGTGGCGGTACGGGTTATAGCGGGGGATTTACGGGATTGGCGGGGGCTATTGGGTGGGGGTTGTTATGATGGAGTATTTTTTAATCCGCCCTATTTTGAAGCGGGTGCGCATCGTGAGCCGAGGGATCCGTTACGGGCGGCGGCGCGTATGACATTGCATGGTGGGTTGGATGCCTTTTGTGCGGCGGCGTATGGGTTGGTGCGGGTGGGTGGGTGGGTTGTGGTGGTCTATCGTGGGGATGGGGTGGGGGGGTGTGTTGGGGCGTTGCAGGGGGCGGGGTTCTGTGTGGAGCGGCAGATTGTGGTGGAGACGGGGGGGCGGGGTTTGGTGATGATGGTGGCGCGCAAGGGTTGGGTGGGGCCGTGGTATGGGTGTCGTGGGGCTGTGGGGGAGGGGATGTTTAAGGGGTTGTGAATGGCGCCATAACCAGGGAGTCTAATGATTAAAAGGGATTGGGGGGCTGGGGGGAGGCTCTGCTTGCCCACCTAGCGGGTCTGGGCAGCGCCCAGTGGGGTTCGGGGCGAAGCCCAGAGATCTTTTGATCGTTTGATTTTTTTTAGCTCCGCATCGGTTGGACAAGGGTGCAGGGGCTTTTTTAGGCGAGCTGGGGTTTTGTAGGGACGTGGTACGGGGCGTCGGGTAGCGATGCCACGCGCCAGCGTGGCGGGCGGATGGGCACACGGGCGCAGGGGGAAAAACTTTGCATCCCCCAACCCCAGCCCGGAACGAACCCCCGCTGGGGCATTTGGCATACCCTACTGGGGAAAATTGAAAAAACCCCCAATTTTCCCCAGTAGGGTATTAAAAGGCTGGCTCGCTGGTCGCTAAGCGGCAAAAAGACGCAGCTTAGCTCCCCTAGCGCAGGGCGAGCCAAAAAGAAAAAGATCAAAAGCAAAACCCTGGTGGGAGACAGAGAACGTCTCCCCCCAGCCCCCCCTCTAACCTTTTTCTAAGCATAGAAACCACACCGTTCGGTGCCGAGCCTTGAGAACATGCAAAAAGATCAAAAGAGTAAAAGCAAAACCCAAGGGGGAGAGAAAACCCCTCCCCCCCAAAGCTTGTTAAGCCGCCTCGTCAACCGCACCACCAACCGCAGGCAATAAACCAGCCTTCTGCAACGCCGCCTTAAACGCCTTCATCTGTGCCTTCTCAATGCGCGACTCAGCCTCTTCACGGGCTCGACGAATGGTATCGCCATCCACCTCGCCACCCCGGGCCCGCTCAATGAGCCCCTGAAAACGAGCCATTAACAGACCCGTCGGCTCAACCGCATCATACAAACGCATCATCAATTCAGACCCAGTCGCAGACATCTTGCACTTGCCATCCAAAATTTTAAGGGCAATGGCACAAATGCAATCATAATCTTGCTCGTTAAACACAACGTGCTTTAACCAAACCTGAAACGGGTCACTCATACTCAAACTGGACATGGCCACTCAAACTCAACAAAGGGTGAATACCAAAACCGCAACCCTAACCTCTAGGCAAACGGGATGCCATATATAAGCATTTGATAATAGGTGGTCAAGGGAATGCATGGTCCGTCACTTTTGCAACAAGCCTTCCCCTTTGCACGAAACACCACAAGGGCCGTGTAAGGTTCCCTATCCCCCTAGGGGCGTGCTAGCATGCAGAGCACCATAACCCTCAGCATAGGTATCACCATGCAACCCTCTTCATGGTTTCAAGCCCCCCCCAAAGCCCTGGATCAACACACCCAGCACATCGCCCAACAACGCCAGCTCAAACTGACCAAACCCCCCGGCTCACTGGGGCGGCTAGAGAGCCTTGCCATCACCTTGGCCGCCATGCAAGGTAATCCTCAACCCACCTTGAATAAAGTGGGCATCGTTATTTTTGCCGCCGATCATGGCGTGGCCGCCCATGGCGTATCCGCCTTTCCCCAGGCCGTTACTGTAGAGATGATCCGCAATTTCTCCCGTGGGGGGGCTGCCATCACTGTGCTGGCCCGCCAACTGGCGGCCCAACTCACCGTGGTGGATGTAGGCGCGCTCTCTGATGTAGGACCTCTGCCCGGCGTGATCAGCCGACGCTGTGGGGCTGGAACTGCCGATTTTCGTAGCCAACCCGCCATGCAGCCCACGACCCTGGCCCAAGCTATGGCCGCTGGCTGCGAACAGATTGAACAACTCCACCACAGCGGCGGTAACCTGTTTATTGGCGGCGAAATGGGCATCGGTAATACCACCTCCGCCAGCGCCCTGCTCTGTGCCTATGCCCACATCGAACCCCAACAAGCCGTGGGACCAGGAACCGGTGTGGATGCCGCAGGCCTGCAACGTAAAATCGCCGCCCTACAGAGCGCCCTGGCTTTCCATCAAGGGGTGCTGCACGATCCCCTGGCCACCCTGCAATGTTTGGGTGGCTTTGAGATCGCCGCCCTCACCGGTGCCTACATCCGTGCCGCCCAACTGGGTATGCCGGTATTGGTGGATGGCTTTATCTGTAGTGCCGCAGCGCTGGCCGCTCAACGCCTCTGCCCAGGGGTGGAGGGGTGGTTTTTCCTCGCCCATCACTCCGCTGAACCCGCCCATGCCATCCTGTGCCGCATGTTGGGTAAAGAGCCTCTGCTCAACCTTGGCATGCGCTTAGGGGAGGGCAGCGGAGCCGCCATGGCGGTGCCCCTCTTACGTATGGCCTGTGCGCTCCATAATGAGATGGCCACCTTTGCCCAAGCTGGGGTCTCCGGCGGTGCGTGAAGGGTGGCAACAGCAGATCTGGTGGCCCCTCTGTAGTGCCGTCAGGCTGCTCAGCCGTCTACCCTTTCCCCAACCCGGTGGCTGGTCGGGAGAGGTGCAGGGGCGGGCGGTGCTGTTCTACCCCCTTGTGGGTATGGTGATTGGCGGGTTGGTGGTGCTGCCCCTGTGGCTGCTGGGCGATACCCTGCCCATGCTGGCCGCCGCCCTGGCAACCCTGCTGTGGGTATGGCTCACGGGTGGTTTGCACCTGGATGGTGTGGCCGATATGGCCGATGGTTGGATCGGTGGGTTGGGCAATCCCCAACGCACCCTGGAGATTATGAAAGATCCCCATATTGGCCCCGCCGGTGTGATGAGTCTCGTCATGCTGCTGCTGCTCAAGTTTACCGCACTGCACGCCTTGCTTACCCTGCAACTCTCGCTGTGGGCGGTGGTGCTGGCCCCCATGCTGGCCCGCTTAGCGGTGGGCCTGCTGTTTTTAACCACCCCCTATGTCTCCCGTCAGGGCATGGGCCAAGCCCCAGCCCACCATCTGCCCAAACCCTGGCTGGTTGTGGTGCTGGCGTTGGCATGGTTGGGGCCACTGCTGCTGCAAAGCGCCTTTTGGCCCATGCAGGGCACGGTTATCCTGGTGTGGTGGCTTATAAGAGCCAGCAGCCATAAGCGGATCGGCGGGTTTACCGGTGATGTAGCCGGTGCCCTGGTGGAGTGGAGCGAGGTGAGCATGCTGGTGGTGCTAACCAGCGCCGAGGCCATGGTATGAAAAAAACCTATACCATGATGGAGGCAAAGCCCTGTTTTTGCAGGATGGCATCAATCTTTTCCACCGGCCATTTTTGATGATAGAGCGCCTTGTTAAAATGGCGGCTGCGATCATAGACAGCCTGCTCCAAATGGGGCATGGAGGCGCTGTGGAGATGCATAAAACGGGCAGCAGGTTCATAATAGACTCGATAGCCTGCCTGAGAGATGCGTAGGGAGAGATCGGTATCCTCCATAAATACAATGTCATACTCTTCATCAAAAAAACCAACTTCGGCAATAACCGCGCGGTCCAATACCACACCGGTCCCCATGAAGGAGTGTAGCGGGCTGGCTTGGTGGACCCGGGGGTCATGCATGGGTAGGTTGGGTAGACGGTAGATTGCCTCCCCCTTGGCATTAAATTGTGAGCCGCAGGTCTGCACGCTCCATTGATCGACCCCTTGCTCGGCGCTGGGCAGCACAATTAACCCCTGCACAGCCCCACACTTTTCAACTTGGGCAAAGCGGTTATGCACCGCGCCTAACCATGGGGCGATGGGAAACATGTCGCTGTTAATCAGGGCGATATAGCGACCCTTGGCCTGGGCTAGGCCGAGATTGTTGGCCCGGCCAAAACCGAGGTTGGTCTTATTGCGGATCACCTGAATACGGGGATCTTGGCTTAGGGCGGCGTAGGTGGCATCGGTCTGGGGTTCCCAGGAGCCATTATCAATCAAAATAATTTCAAAGGGGGTCTCGGTAAATTGAGTGAGGTATTGTATGGAGGTCGCCATAATGTCAATGTTATTGAAAACTGGCATTAAGATGGAGGTTAGGGGCTGGGACATGGTGGCCTCGATGCTGGGAAAATAGGGGATGTTGCTAAACGGGATGCAACCTCAAGGCCAGATGGGTAAGGATGATGGCGATGCAGTGGGCAAAAAAAATAGCGCAAATTCAGCCGTTTTATGTGATGGAGATGCTCGCAAAAGCCAAAGCGTTGGAGGCCCAAGGCCGCCATATTGTGCGCATGGAGGCCGGTGAGCCCGATTTTACCACCCCCGCTCCCGTGTTGGCGGCGGCCCGGCTGGCGTTGGATGAAGATCGCACCCGCTACACGCCATCCCTGGGCATACCGGAGCTGCGGGCGGCCATCGCGCAGTGGTATCAAACCCGTTATGGGGTGGCGGTGTCACCCCAGCGGGTGGTGGTAACGCCGGGTACCTCGGGGGCGTTTCAACTGATCTTTGGTCTGCTGTTGGATGCCGGGGACCGGGTGGCGCTCTCCGATCCGGGTTATCCCTGCTACCCAAACATGGTGCGCTTTGTTAATGGCGAGCCGGTGGCGATCCCGGTTTCACCCCAGAGCCACTATCAACTCTCTGCCGAGTTGCTGGTGGAACAGTTGGCTCCCCAGCATGCTCGTGGTTTAAAGGCGGCGATTGTAACCTCCCCCTCCAACCCCACGGGCACCTTGATTCCCGATGCCCAGATGCAAACCCTGTTGAGTGCCGTAGAGGGGCAGGGGGGGTATGTGATCTCCGATGAACTCTACCACGGCATTACCTATGGGTGTAAGGCGCGTACGGCCCTGGAGTTTTCTGAAAATGCTATTGTTATTAATGGCTTTTCAAAATATTTTGGGATGACAGGCTGGCGTTTGGGGTGGATGATTGTACCCCCTTCGGCGGTACGGGGCATTGAGATGTTATCACAAAATCTCTTTATTTCGGCCCCCACCATTGCTCAGTATGCGGCGCTACAAGCGTTTGATTGCGCTGGGGCTATGGATGAACAGGTAGCCCGCTACGATCTTAACCGGCGCTACCTGTTAACGGCGTTGCCCAAGTTGGGTTTTGGCATTGGGGTTGAGCCCAAGGGGGCCTTTTATATCTATGCGGATGCCACACAGGTTTTAAGCAAAACCGGTCTGGCCAATGGCGAGGCGCTCTGTATGGCGGCCCTTGAGCAGGCGGGTTGCGCCTTTACCCCAGGGTTGGATTTTGGCCGTTACCGCAGCCATGAACATGTGCGGTTCTGTTATGCAGCGGAGTTGGCGCAGCTAAAAATCGCCATGGAGCGGCTCGCAGCGTGGTTGGGTTAAGGCAACCTTATGCTTGGGTTTGGGTGTTATGCGGTAAGACCAACAAAGCCCCGGCGTTGGGCAGCGCCGGGGCTTTGTTGCAGGGGGTGGGCTTGCCTTTACCAAGGGTAACCAACGGCCTTTTTTTTCTTCTTTTTTTTCTTCTTTTTCTTGGGGATGAAATCGTCGTCATCCTCATCATCGTCGTCATCGTCACCCAGGGGTTGCATGAGCACCATGGGTTCGCTGCTCTCTAAAATCGGGGTATCGTCGGCGAGGTCAGCCTGTAGGGCGGCGGCCAGCTCTTTTTCCCGGTTGAGCGCGGCGGCCAGTTGCATGCGCAACATGGCGATACGGTTATCTTTTTGGCCTAAGAGCAAAAACACAGCGCGCATCAGTTGGGGCACTGTGAGCTGTAGCTCCGAGGCATCTTGATCGGTGTCCAGTTCCAGACCCGCAGCGGCTAAAAAACGCAGCATGGCATCGGGGGTAATACCGGCTAACCAAGCGGCATCTTTAAGGGATAACTCGGGCAGATCGGCGTTGCTCTGCGGTCCTGAACGCAATGGGGTGTCCATCGATTGCATGGGATAAAACCCTCTCTATACGGTCGCATGCCCCGGCGAGGCAGGCGTCTTTGCCAACAAAACGGGGGCATTATGCCACAGCCTAGGGCGCGGACCAATGAAATCCCGTGCATCTTGGTGCTTTCCTCTGTAGGGGTGGGGAACTTATGCGCCACCCGTTTTTCTGAAAGAGGGGGAGATAATCATGCTGCTTGCAGGGGTTAAGGGATGACGATGGATGCTATTGTACGCTATCACCAACAGACCAAACATCGCACGGATCGCTATGCGGCCAGTCCAGAGTTTATGGATTGGGATACCCAACCCAATCCCTTTCGGCACTATATAGGGGCGCCTCGGTTGGCGTTGCCGCGCCAAGCTATGCAGCAGCAGAGGCCCTTTTGTCACGTTCATCAACCTCGGGCTAAGGCGGAGCCTATCACCCCATACAACATAGCGGCGGTATTGGGTCTGACCTTGGGTCTGGCGGCATGGAAGGCGATTCCCCATAGTGAACAGCGTTGGGCCTTACGCTGCAACCCCTCAAGCGGCAACCTGCATCCTACGGAGGGCTATCTGGTGATTCCCGCCCTGGGGGATGAGCATATGGCGCTACCTGCCGGGGTTTATCACTATGACAGCTATGGGCATGCCCTGGAACAGCGGCTGGTGGTGGCTGCGGGGCAGCCCTGGCTGAGGCATGAGCAGCCGGGTTTTGTGGTGGGTTTTTCCTCCATATTTTGGCGGGAGATGTGGAAATATGGGGAGCGTGCCTACCGTTATTGTCAGTTGGATATGGGTCATGCGGTGGCGGCATTAAGTTATGCGGCGGTGACGATGGGCTGGCGGGTGCAGGTGTTGGATGGGGTGGGGGATGCCACCATTACCCAGCTGTTGGGGTTGCCCACGGCGGCGTTACAGAAGGGTCAGCCCGAGCCAGAGCATCCGGATTTGTTGGTGTGGGTTTCCCCTTCTGGGGTGGGGGCGGAGCTGGTTCAGGAGCAGGTGGTGGCGTGGGCGCAAAGTGCCCTGCGGGGCGTGTGGCAGGGCAGCCCAAATGTGCTGAGCCCGCGCTATATGCACCGCTGGCCGATCATTGAAGAGGTGGCGCAGGCCGCAGAGCGTCCTCAACGTAGGGTAGAACTCGCAGAGATTGGGCTACCCCATTGGCCGCCGTTGGCGGCGGGTCCTTGTACAAAAACGTTGTCGCAGGTGATCTATCAGCGACGTTCGGCGCAGCAGTTTGATGGTAAAACGGTGCTGGATCAGGCGGGTTTTTATCGGATTTTGGATGCCCTGTTGCCCCGCCCTGGGGTGGCGCCTTGGGACAGTCAGAGCTGGCCGGTGGCCCTGCATCCCCTTATTTTTGTGCATCGGGTGGCGGGGTTGGCAGCGGGGCTCTATCAGTTGGTGCGTCATCCGGATGCCTTGGCGGAGTTAAAGCAGGCGTTGTCCGCCGATTATGTGTGGCAAACGGTGGAGGGGTCTCCAGAGCATCTGCCCCTCTATCGGCTGATGAGCGATGATCTGCGCATGTCGGCGATGATTGTGAGCTGCAAACAGGCCATAGCGGGGGATTCGGCCTTTAGTATGGGCATGTTGGCGCAGTGGCAGCGGGGTATGCAGATTGGGGCTTGGCACTATCGCAATATGTATTGGGAGGCAGGCATGTTGGGGCAGGTACTCTATCTTGAAGCGGAGGCTGAAGGGGTGCGGGGCACGGGGATTGGCTGTTATTTTGACGACCTCTTTCACGAGCGGGTTGGGGGTCTGCAAGGCATGGCTTGGCAGAGTCTTTATCATTTTACCGTGGGCACACCGTTGGAGGATGTGCGATTAACCACCGAGCCCCCGTATGGTCATTTGTAACATTGCCAGGGGTGGGGTTGAATGGTCTTGACATCCCCCCGCCCACTGAGGTAGAAAACGGGGTTCATCATGCCCACATGGCTCAATTGGCAGAGCAACGGATTTGTAATCCGTAGGTTGGGGGTTCAATTCCCTCTGTGGGCACCAGACAAATAACGGCTTGCGTCGATTTAGATGCAAGCCGTTTCTGTTTGTGTGTAATTCCTGTGTAATCGTGTCAGAAAATTGGTCAGGCACCGGCTTGGTATCTCTGTTCCAAACGCTCATGAGGTGCGATTATGGGCGTTCAAATGTCTAATGATGGGTGATAGATGCATAAATGGACATGGGAACTACATGGATTTAAATAGATTTTAAAGCAGTGTTGAAATAAGCTTTCCGTCGCATTCTTATTTGTACAAGGGCGACCAAATGCAGCAAATTTCACAAGGGGAAGTCATCGGCCACCTCATAAGGGATAACCCTTGGTGGATCTCTTCATACTCAGCAGAAGAGGCCGCACACCTCGCAAGAGGAGAGCTTACTTTCCCAGTTTCTTACGCACCTGTCCACCTTGGTTTATAAGTGCATGGCTGATCTCCCCAGCAAAGTGGTTTTGTCAGCTCTCCTTGGGCGGTTGGTTGGTTTCAGGGGGGCTCCCTGCCATGAGCGCTTGGTAACAAAGATGATAGGCTGTCACAACCTGATCAATATCAAAATGGCCCACAATCTGCTCACGCGCCCGCACACCAAGAGCCTGCCGCTCTGGCGGGCTCAATAGCAGCATCCGCTGCATGGCCTCCCCCAGGGCGTGGGCATCGCCAGCAGGCACGATGCTGCCCGTGTCGCCAATAACCAGACGATGATCCCCAGAATCCGTTGAGACACACGGTACGCCGCAGGCCATCGCCTCCCCAATAAAATTGGAAAATCCTTCCCCCTCAGAGGAGGCCAATACCGCCGCGTCCAATCCAGGGAGCCACTGCCCCACATCTGTCAACTCCGCCAAACGCAGCACATGATCCTGTACCTGCAACCGATCCACCAACTGGTCCATCTCTGCACAGTCAAGCCCGCGCCCCACCAGCAGCAGATAGGCGTGTGGCTGACGCTGGTGTAACCATTGAAAGGCGTGCAACAGGCTTTTATGATCCTTACAAGGGTGATAACGGGCAAAACAGCCAAACAGAAAAGCCCCCTCTGGTAGCTTGAGTTGCTCCCTTAAGCGGCGCGGTGCGTGGGGGTTGGGTTGAAGTTTTTCCAAATCAAACCCATTGGCTATATAGTGCCACCATGAGGGCGTGTAGCCCAACTGCTGCAACTGCTGCTTGCCCGCATGGGCGTTGTGGAGCATGCCATCCATGCGGGAAGAGAGAAAGCGATTCAGCCGCACCAAAATATAATCCAGTCCCCCCAAACTCTTGAGCGAAAGGGAGGAGGTGCGTAGATTGCATATCAAGCGTGGAATGCCCGTCCATGGTCGTGTCAGCAGCGTAAGAAAATCCGCCACAAACAGCCAACTCACCACAATATCCGGTCGAGCCTGTCGAATGCATTGCACAAAACGCCAAATCACCCATGGGTTGGGACGCTTTAGATCCATGCCCAAATGCTCGACCTTAATGCCCGCTTCGGCAAAAATTGGGCTTAACCGGTCCGGTTTGCCCAGGCACAGCACCTGTTGATCAAACTCTGGGCTAGCCTGCCCCGCATGCAGCAATTTAAACAGCATCCATTGACTGCCGCCCGTATTAAGCTTGGGTATAACATGCAAAATGCGACAGTGTGGTTGCTCCATCTTACATCCCCCGGGCTTGCGGCCTAGTATGTTGACCAGTAGCAAATGCCTATAACGGTCGTTTTAGCCGTCAATGAAAAAGAGCGGCTTGAGCAAGGGCCTGCCAAACAGGCCCTCATAGAAAAATGGCTCTATGGTAAGAACCACAAGCCTAGCGCGTCAACGTCTTAGTAGGGGGGTGCGCACCGCCCCATAGCCCTAACCTAAGGCGCTCTGCTTGTGGGGTACACCCGTTCAGCCCAGGTTGAAGGGGGATTCCTCGGCAAGAAAAGGGGCCTAGCGTGTACACCCTAAGGCAATGTGTGTTAGCTTTAAGGTTAGGCCAATTGGTAGGTATGGATTGGTTGGTAGCTGCAAAATATAGGGTAATTCCATGGGGTTGATGTTGTTTTGCTGGATGGGTGGCCGTATGTGCACAAGGGTTGAGTTGGCGTTAAGTCTGCTTGGTATCGGCTATCCGAACAAAAGGTTGGGCGGTTATGGTGCGGCACCGAGGGGGTTTAGACAGGTTGGCGTGTGGCAGCCGAAGGAGCGATCGTGGCGCGTAACCGGCACACCTTGGATGGTTTTTTTTGCGCTTATAATGGGGGGGAGCATGGGGGTCGAACCGCTGCAAGCAGCTCAACGGGACTGGCTCTATCAACTGCAAGGGGCGGAGCCTGCGGCCATTTGTAAGACGCGTTTTCCGTTAGTGGTGATGGACCCGGCTCGCCACGGGGATGCCAACAGCCGCTATCACCAAAAAGAGATCGACCAACTTACCGCCTGCGGAACCGTGCCGGTGGCTTATCTCTCTATCGGCGAGGCCGAGGATTACCGGGGCTATTGGAATCCAGCCTGGGTGACGGAAAAAGGGGGCAACCAGCGCACCGAACAGGCACCAGTTTGGTTGGGTAAAACCAACCCTAACTGGCCGGGTAACTATAAGGTGCGCTATTGGCACCCCGCATGGTGGCAAGATGTGCTTAAACCCGAGCTGCGGCGAATTGTGCAACAGGGCTTTCGCGGGGTCTATTTGGACATCATTGATGCCTTTGAATATTGGCCTGACCCAACCTTGCAAGGGCTACCCCAAGGGCATGAAAAAAGGGTGGCAGACGATCCCGTGGGCAATGAACGTGAAGCCGCGCAGCGTATGATCGCCTTGGTCAAACGTATCGCCCAAACCGCCCGGGAGATGGGGGGGGATGGTTTTTTGATTATTCCCCAAAATGGCGAGGCCATTATGGATTATGACTGGGGCGGGGATTATCTGGCGGCCATCGACGGTATTGGGGTAGAGAGCCTGTGGTATGTGCGTACCGCACAACAGGATGATAAAGCTTGGTTGCACAAACGGTTAAAACGGATATGGCGTATTGCAGCGGCACCGGGCAAACGGGTCTTTTCGGTGGATTATGTGGATAATGGCCACCCTGAGGATGCCGCGAATCTGGCACGTATCCGGGAGTATCAGCGACGCTGTTTTAAAGAGGGTTTTCACTGTTACGCGGCCCGTGATAATCAAGCGCTGGATGTCATGAACATCATACCCGGTTATCAGCCAAAATAGTGGAATGAATGGCCGGTCAAAAGGGTTATTTGATTGTGAGTATGGATATAAAATGATTACACTGAGAGCATATCACTCCATTTGAGCTGCTTGCCTAAGACAGGAACCTCATGGTTGATTCCAACGACAAGCTAGTAAACATCCTGCTGGTGGAGGATTCCAAAAGCTTTGCTGCCCTGCTCCAAGGGCAGATCCAAAAGCGCTTGGGCTTTCGTGTGGTATGGGCAGACTCTCTCGCCCAAACGCGCCAGCATCTTGAACAGGCTAAACACCCCTTTCTTCTGGCCATATTGGATCTGCACCTGCCCGACGGCCCCCACGGCGAGGTGGTGGATCTGGTACTGCAACACAACCTGCCTGCCATTGTGCTGACCGGTGACAAACAGGTGGAAATGCGCACCCAACTCTTTAAAAAGGGTGTGCTGGACTATTTTGTTAAAGATAACCGCAGCGTCATTGATGCGGTTATCCATAGCGTGTTGCGGGTGGCGCGCAACCGCCACTTGACCATGATGGTGGTGGATGACTCTCGCAGTGCCCGCGCCGTATTAGGGCAGTTTTTGCAGCGTTATGGGTTTCAGGTGCGATTGGCTCAGGATGGGGCTGAGGCTTGGGCGCTGTTGCAAGAGACGCCCGTGGATCTGGTTGTGACTGACTATGAGATGCCCAACCTTAATGGTGTGGCACTAACGGCCAAGCTGCGTAGCCGCTACAGCCGGGATGAGATGGGCATTATGGGCCTCTCGTCGGCGGGTCAATCTGAGCTGGCGGTGGATTTTATTAAGGCAGGTGCCAACGATTATATTAACAAACCCTATGAGCCTGAAGAGCTTATTAGCCGAGTTTACCAAATGGCTGAGAGTGTGGAACGCTACGGCGAGCTCAACCAGATGGTGGCCCGTCACAAGGCCGTGCTGGATAATGCTCAGGATGCCATTATCACCACGGATCAGCAGGGTGATGTGCTGAGCTACAACCCCGCCGCAGAACGGCTGTTCGGCTACCCACGGCAAAACGTTATGGGTGTTTCTCTGACCGAACGGTTAATCCCTGAATCGTTACAAAACAAGCAGGCCCCCTCCTTGACAAATGCGATGCATGGAGCGTTGGAAATGGTTCCGAACAAGGGCCGATTGGAGGCCATTGGTAAGCGCATTGATGGAGAGCTGATTGATCTTCAGGTGGCCTTATCCGCTATGCCGCAGCAGGGGGGAGAACTCCATTATACCGCCTTTATTCAAGATATTACCGATAAAAAACAGTTGCTTAAATCATTAGAAGAGACCCTCTCTGCGGCGGAGAGCGCCAGTAAGGCAAAGAGTGCTTTTATTGCCAATATGAGTCACGAAATCCGCACCCCCATGAACGCCGTGTTGGGTTTTACCGATCTGGCTTTGCGTGGAGATCTCTCCCCCAAAGTGCGCGACTATTTGGAAAAGACCAAAAATGCGTCCCATTCGTTGATGGGTATTATCAACGATATTTTGGACTTCTCCAAGATGGATGTGGGGCGGCTGGAGCTGGATCCGGTTAAATTTGATCTGCATTTTCTATTGGAGCGGTTGGCGGATCTGTTCAGCAAGCAGGCTGCGGATCATGCGGTGGATCTGGTCTTTTTGGCCCCTTTAAATTTTAATCAGGTGCTCTATGGCGATGCCATGCGGCTGGAGCAGATTTTCATTAATTTGATCCGCAATGCGGTTAAGTTTACCAAAAATGGTTTTATTACCGTACGCGCCCAACCCGAGCTGCTGGAGGGGCACCGTGTACGCCTGACCTGTTCGGTAAGCGATAGTGGTATTGGTATTGATCCCGAACAGCTCCCCCATCTGTTTGCCCCGTTTGTGCAAGCGGACAGCTCCACCACCCGACGTTTTGGTGGCACGGGTTTGGGGCTCTCCATAGTCAAGCGGTTGGTCTCGCTTATGGATGGCTCGGTGTGGGCCGAGAGTGAGCCGGGTAAGGGCAGCCAATTTCACTTTGAGATCTTGGTGGATCTGTATGCCGAGGATCGCCGCAACCGTAGCCTGTTGCCGGATGTCCTATGGGGCGAGCGGGTGCTGGTGGTGGATGACAATCCAGACAGCCGTGAACATTTGCAGGCACTGCTCAGTGCCTTGAGTCTATCACCCAGCCTGTGTGCCACGCCAGCGCAGGCACGGGCATTGCTGCTTAGTGAGCAGGGTGGGCCGCAGCCTTTTCGGTATCTATTGGTCGATTGGGGGTTGCCAGGTAAGGATGGGGTGGTCGCGGTTATTGAGATGCGGGCCATGTTAAAGGCGGAGCTGCCCGAGGGACTACACCCGCGCATCATTTTATTAAGCGCCTTTGGGCAGGATGAGATTAAAAACCAAGCCGAGCGTGCAGGGGTGGATTATTGTCTGGACAAACCCATTAGCCGGGATCGTCTGGTGACGGCCTTGAGTGGCGGTTGGCACGATCAGGAGCAGCATAAAGATCGCCGCAAGGTGCAGCAGTTGGCGGCGGAGTCGGAGATCGGTCGTTTGGTAGGAGGGGCGTATCTGCTGCTGGTGGAGGATAATCCCATTAACCAGCAGGTCGCGGCGGAGCTGCTGGAGCGGGTCGGTTTGGTGGTGGACATTGCGGAAAATGGTCAGCAAGCGCTGGATCGGCTGGCGCGGTTTGAGTATGACTTGGTGTTGATGGATCTGCACATGCCGGTGATGGATGGCAGTGAGGCCATGCAACGCATACGGGCTCAAGAGGCATGGCGGTCATTGCCGGTGTTGGCGCTCTCTACGGGCACCGGGGAGGAAGAGCAGCTGGATTTGCAAGATCTGGGTTTTCAAGGTTTTTTGCATAAGCCGATCCGCCCCGAGCGGCTCTATGGGGCGTTGAAACGCTGGATTACGCGGCCTACCTTGGATGCCTCTTGGCGGATTGTGGCGCGGGGGGATGAGGTACCCCTATTACGGGGGGTGGATCCTGAGATTGGGATAAACCGTTTAGCGGGCAATCAAGAGTTGTATGTGGTTTTGCTATCACGTTTTTTTCAACTGTATGCCGAAGTGTTGCCCAGTATGCAGCAACAGCTACAAAGGGGTCAGTGGGCCGTGTTGGGGCGGCAGATTCATGGGTTGAGAAATCGCGCGGCGGCCCTGGGTGCGGTGGAGTTGGCCAAGGCGGTGGTGGCCTTAGAATTGGCCATGGCCGACGGCCATGAGGCGATGATTGAAGCGGCTTTTCAGAGTTTTAGCCATCGTCTGGAGCAGGTGTTGCAGGGCATTGCTAGCCATCAGGTTGAGCAGAAGGGGGTGGCGCTCTCCTCGAATTTGCTCCACGATGATCTGCCGGAGTTGGTGGTGGACCTGCACCAAGTTGGGCCGCTGCTGGATCAACTGGCGGGACGGCTTAAATACCACAGTATCGACGCTGCGGCGCTGTTGCAGGCATTGGGGGAGCTGCTTAAAGAGACCCCTTTAGCGACGGCCTATTGGACCGTATGTAAGCAGGTGGATCGCTATAACTTTTATGAGGCATTGCAGAGCTTTTTGCTTATTGCCAAGGCATTGAAGTACCCAATTATTGATCAAAATGTGCGGTGTCCAGCCAGTGTAAAAGAGCGGATTTTGATCGTGGATGATCAGCCGGACAACGTGGATGTGCTCAAGGATATTTTGGAGGATTATGAGCGGATGGCGGCTCTGAGTGGCCCCGAGGCTTTGATGTTGGCCCAGTGTGACCCTGCGCCGGATATGGTGCTGCTGGATATTATGATGCCAGAGATGAACGGTTATGAGGTGTGCCGACGCCTTAAAGCGATGGAGGCTACCCAGGAGATTCCGGTCATCTTTGTGAGTGCTAAAAAAGAGGTGGTGGATGAGGCCGAAGGGTTCCTGATCGGGGGGGTGGATTATATCACCAAACCCTATCATGGGGAGGTGGTTAGGCGGCGCATCCATAGCCAGTTAGAGCTCAAACGGCATCGGGAGCGGTTGGAAAAGCAGGTACGTATGCGCACCGCCGAGTTGGAGTTGGCCACCCGTGAAGCGGAGCTCCGTAAGGATGAGGCCGAGGCTGGTAACCGCGCCAAGAGCGAATTTTTAGCCATTATGAGCCATGAGATCCGCACCCCGTTAAATGCCATTTTGGGCACCCATGAGTTGCTGAGTGAAAGTGCGCTTAGCTCTGAGCAGCAACGGCTTATGGAGATCTCCCGGAATGCGGGTGAACTGTTGCTTAATTTGGTCAATGAGACCTTGGATCTCGCGAAGATTGAAGCGGGCAAGTTGGATCTGGAGTATACCATCTTTGACCTGCCGAGGTTGGTGGAGGAGATTACCCAAATTAAACGGGTGGCGGCGGAGCACAAGGGGGTGCGGTTGGAGAGCGAGATGGCCCTGGAGGTCCCCCGTTTTGTGATGGGGGACCCGGACCGTTTGCGCCAGATCCTGGTTAATTTGCTCTCCAACGCCATTAAATTTACCAACAGCGGCACCGTGAGTTTGCAGATGAGCCGGGGGGTGGCGGATCGTACCTTTTTTAAAGTGAGTGATACCGGTGTGGGCATAGCGGCTCATAGTATGGAGAAAATTTTCCATCCCTTTACCCAGGCGGATACCTCCACCACCCGCAAATTTGGTGGTACCGGTCTGGGGCTGACCATCTGTAAACATCTGTGCGAAGCCATGGGGGGAGATATTCAGGTAGAGAGTCAGGTGGGGGTGGGGTCGACCTTTAGCGTCAATTTGCCCTTGCCACGGGCCGAGAGCTCCATGGATGAACCCTCAGCCCCAGAAGAGGTGATCGTCGAGCAGGTACAAGCGCCCTTACGTATTTTAGCGGTGGATGATGCCGAGGATAACCGTAAGCTGGTACAAGCCTTTTTAGCCAAAAGTGGGCACCATCTGGATCTGTGCGAGGATGGTGCGCAAGCCTTGGATCGCTTTAAGCGCGAACACTATGATCTGGTGTTAATGGATCTGCTTATGCCCGTGCTGGATGGTTATGGCGCCACCCGTAAGATACGCCAATGGGAGCAGCAGCAGCATCGACTACCTACCCCTATCATTGCGTTAACGGCGCTGTCGGTGCGGCGGGATCTGGACAAGGCGCTGGCGTGCGGCTGTGATTTTTATTTGACCAAACCCTTTCGCAAACACCAATTGCTGGACGCCATTTACCGTATTCACGGTATGTTGGCAGGCTCCATTCACCAAGGTTAATTGCGCTATAAGGGGCTTTCAGCGGTGGATCAACAGGGTGCGTGCTCTTTTAAGGGGGAACCAAACAGTAGGGGGGATCTCTTAGCTCTGGGTGGGCAAAGGTTTTTTAATCGAGTGGATTTGTTAGCCAAAAAGGCTGTTTTAGAGAGGATAGTGGCATGAATCGATTAGTGATTATTGGGACTGGACTGGCCGGTTATGGTTTGGCTAAGGAGCTGCGTAAGCGGCAGGATAAGCGTCCCATTACCCTTATTAGCAGTGATGATGGTGCTTCGTACTCCAAGCCCATGCTTTCCAGCGCCTTGGCGCAAAATAAGGATGCCGCAGCGTTGGTGATGGCCAGTGCAGAACAGATGATGGCCCAGTTAGAAGCAGAAATTATTACCCACACCCAGGTGGAGCAGCTGGATACCGCTGCGCGTACATTGCAGTTAAGCAGTGGTCAAAGCATCGTTTACCATACGCTGGTGCTGGCGGTGGGGGCCAACCCCATTCAATTGCCGTTACAAGGCAGTGGCGCCGCTGAGGTGATGCAGGTCAATTCGTTGGCCGATTATGCCCGGTGGCGCACCCGTTTGCAGGGGGTGGAACGGGTGATGGTGATCGGTCCCGGTTTGATCGGTTGTGAATTTGCCAACGATCTGTTGAAGGTGGGTAAACAGGTCTCTTTAATCGGTCCGGACCCGTGGCCCATTAGCGCTTTAATCCCCGAGGCGGCGGGGCGGGCGGTGCAGCAGCGGTTGGCCGAGGCTGGGGCGACGTGGCATTTGGAAACCTTTAATGGTGCCATTGAAAAGAGCGCTCAGGGGTTTGTCACCGAGCTCAAGAATGGGCAGGTGGTCGAAGGTGATCTGGTGTTGTCTGCGGTGGGTCTGCGGCCCAATATTGCGTTGGCTCAAGCCGCTGGTTTGGCGGTTAACCGGGGCATTGTGACCGATGCTTATTTGCAAACCTCCGATCCACACATCTACGCCCTGGGGGATTGCGCGGAGGTGGAAGGCCGCAATCTGCCCTATGTGCAGCCGTTGATGGTTGCTGGTCGGGCATTGGCCGCCACCTTGAGTGGTGAGGCCACCGCAGTGGTCTATCCCCTTATGCCGGTCGCGATCAAGACCAGCTTGCACCCGGTTGTCACCCTGCCGGTGGGTAAGATGGAGGGGCGCTGGGCGCTCTCCCAGGGGGAGGATGGCGTGCTGGGCCGCTTTTTTGATCAACAGGAGAGGCTGCAAGGGTTTGTGCTTACCGGTAGTAATGCGGCCTTAAAGGGGCAGCTGCTCAAAGAGATGGAAGAGCGCGCTGCCAGCTAAGGGAGAGCGTAACAATAGGGTTGAACATAACAAAGGGCGGCTGTGACCCTACAGCCGCCCTTTGTTATGTTCAACTGGGGGTGTGCGACTTGGGCGGGGTGTGTCAGGGGGCGCTTGGGGTGGCACGCTTTGCGCATAGAACAGTGGGTTAGGTTTGGGTTGTTCACTGGCGTGGAGCGGGTTATGACACTGGAAGAGGCCTTTCGACAGGCGGCACAATGGCAGCAAGAAGGGCTGTTGGAGCAGGCAGAAGCCCTCTATGGACAGATTTTGCAAGTGGCCCCTGAACATCCGGTGGTGCGCTACCACATGGCCTTAATCAGCCAACAGCGTGGCGACCAAGGGCCGTTGGAAGAGCGCTTGCAGGCGGTATTGGCGGTGGCCCCAGAACACCATGATAGCCACCGTCTGCTGGGCATGCTCTACACCGAGCAGCAACAGCTTGAGCGGGGGGCGTACCACTTTGAACAAGCGCTCAAGGGGGCGGATCAACCCCTAACCCTGTCTGTCAACTATGGCTACAATCTCTTGCGCCAGGAGCGTTTGCAGGAAGCCCAACAGTGGTTTGAGCGGGCCTTGGCCCAGCAGCCCATGGATGGTGCCTGGGATGGCTTGGCAAAAGTGGCGCGGGCGCGGGGGGATCTGGAGGCGGCCAATGACGCCTATAAGCAAGCGCGAGCACTCAACCCGGCGTCCATCAATCATCTCTATAATCATGCCCTTTTGCTCAACCAAATGGAGCAGCATGAGCAAGCGGAGGCGCTTTTTTTAACGGTGTTGGCGCAGCGTCCCCGCATGGCGGTGGCGCACAATGGCTATGGGGTGTTGCTGCGCAAGACCAAGCGCCATCCACAGGCGCAACACCACTTTGAGCGGGCCTTGCAAGAGGATGCGACGCTGGTGGCGGCCCACAATAATTTGGCCAACACGCTGGTGGATATGGGACAAGCGGATGCGGCGATTGCGCATTTTCGGGCGGCTTTGGCGTTGGAGGAAAACCGCGAAATCCGTAGTAATATGCTCATGGCACTCTCGTATAGCAGCCACTACCGTGGTGAGGATCTCTATCAAGAGTTGCGTGTATGGAACAAACATCATGGGGGGGGAGAAACAACACCCTCTTTTCCCAATGATGCCGATCCCCAGCGCCGGCTACGGGTGGGGTATTTGAGTGGGGATCTGTGTCAGCATCCCTTGGGTTTTTTTACCCTGCCGCTGCTACAAAACCACGATAAGCAAGCGGTCGAGAGTTTTGTCTATGCCAATATCCCCAAACAGGATTGGTTGACCGAGGCGTGCCGTCAACAGGTTGACCACTGGTATGATTTGGCCGGTCAGCCCGATGGGGTGGTGGCTCAGCAGATTGCCCAGGACCAGATTGATGTGCTGGTGGATCTCTCGGGTCATACTCGGGGCAACCTCATTGGGCTGTTGGTCAAACGTAGTGCACCGGTACAGTTGCTGGGGGGGGGCTGTTACTGCTCCAACGGCATCGACACCATGGATGGGGTGTTGGCGGATGCCTATCAGGTCCCCGATGCTTTGGCGTCGACCTTTAGTGAACCATTAATTCGTCTACACGGATATCTAAATACCGTCTATGCCCCACCCCCATATCTGCCCCCCGTGGCCCCATTGCCTGCCTTAGAGAAGGGGCACATCACCTTTGGCTGTTGCAATAATTTGGCTAAATTTAATCCAGCGGTGGTGGCCTTGTGGAGTACGTTGCTCAAACGTCTGCCCCATGCCAAGCTGTTGTTGCGCACCTTTGCCCTGAATGGCGCCGAGACGCGGGCTTGGGTGTGTCAGCAGTTTGCGCAACACGGCATTGAGGCCCAGCGGCTCGTGTTGCACGGCGGGGTGAGCCACGAGCAACTTTTACAAGGGTATGGGGAGATGGATATCGCCCTAGATCCGTTTCCCTACTCGGGGGGGTTGACCACGGTAGAGGCGCTGTGGATGGGCGTACCGGTGGTGGCGCTGCATGGGGATCGCATGGCGGGGCGTCACTCGGTGGGTTACCTTAACTGTGTGGGGTTGGGCGCGTGGGCGGTTAAAAATGAGCAGGCGTATGTGGAACACGCGGTGGCCATGGCCCAGGATCTTGCGGGTTTGGCGGCGCTGCGCCAAGCTTTGCGTGGCCGGATGGAGGCTTCGCCGGTTGCCGATGGCGCGGGTTATACCCGTATGGTGGAGGGGGTCTATCGCACCCTCTGGCAGCGCTGGTGCCAAAGCCGCACGAGGGTAAAACCAACGGTCATGTGACACAACGCGATGACCTGACGGTGAAGTTCATGTAGTTTAACAGATGGGGTAGAGGGATTTTCCCGCATCTCCTGAGCAAGCATAGGGATGAATATCATGAAAGTTATCATCATCGTTCCTGCTTATAATGAAGAGGAGATGATTGGCCGCACGGTGGAGGCACTCTGCCAGCTCAAACCAGCCTATGCGGCCGAGGGCATGACACTGAGCGTGTATGTGGTGGATGACGGCTCCACCGACGCCACGCGCTCTAAGGCCGAGCAAGCTGGAGCCGACCGGGTGGTACGCCACCGGGTTAATCAGGGTTTGGGCGCGGCGGTGCGCAGCGGTTTGACGGCGGCTCATGGGGATCAAGCCGATATTACGGTTAAGTTTGATGCCGACTTGCAGCACGATCCCCAGGATGTCATGACCCTCATCCAGCCCATTCGCGAGGATACGGCGGATGTGGTCTATGGCAACCGCTTTGAGCGCATTAGCTACCGTATGCCGTTTATTCGACGGATGGGCAATAAGGTGTTTACCGGGTTGATGCGCTGGTTGACCAAATGGCCCTTAAAAGATAGCCAACCGGGGATTTTTGCGGTCAGTCAAGTCTACACCCGTCAATTTTATCTGCCGGGGGACTATAACTATACCCAGCAGATCTTGGTGGACGCCTACCGTAAAGGGATGCGCTTTGAGCATGTGTCGGTTGCCTTTCATAAACGGGTTACGGGCAAGTCGTTTGTTTCGCTACGCTATCCGTTTAAGGTGTTGCCGCAGATTTTTTTGGTGCTCATTTCGGTACGGCCCCTGAAAATTTTTGCACCCTTGGGTTTGGGCTGTTTTTTCCTGGGTGGGGGTGTGGCCATGGCCGAGCTGGTCCATTGGCTGTTTGGGGCTGGGATCAAACCGGTGGTGCATGTCAACTTGGTGTTGGCACTCTGTACGTTTGGGTTGCAAACCCTGTTTTTTGGTATCTTGGCCCACCTAATTGTAGATTTTAAGGGGCGTCACTAAGGCGCAACAGAGATCGTACCGATGGGGTTGATGGATAAATGGAGGGGTGCTCATGCAAAAGTCAGGCGCCACCGATGGGGTCGAGGATCACCCCACCGTAAGCTTTGTAATGTCGGTACGCAACGGTGAACGCTATCTGCGCGAGGCGGTACAGAGCCTGCTAAATCAGAGTTTTGGTGACTTTGAGTGTATTATTGTCGATAGCGCCTCAACGGACGCCACGCCGGTTATATTGCAAGAGTTGGCCGCCCAGGATGGGCGGATTCGACTGCTAACCGTCCCTGATGTTAAGCTCAATCAATCCCAAGCGCTCAACCTGGGGCTGGCTGCGGCGCGGGGCACTTGGATTGCCCGTATGGATGCCGATGATCGCAGCCATCCTCAACGGTTAGCCAAACAACTGGCCTTTTTAAGCGATCATCCCACAGTGGGGCTGCTTGGTACGGCCTGTCGGGTCGTCGATGGTAGTGGTACTGTACAGCAAAAGTTAAGCCAGCCGCTGGATGATCTGGCGATTCGCTGGACATGGCTGTGTCACAATCCCTTTTTGCATGCCTCGGTGATGTTTCGTCGGCTGTTGGTGGATGGTCGTGCGGTGCGCTATGACGAAAAAGCGCCCTTTCACAGCGATTATCTGTTGTGGGGGCAATTGATGCAGCAGATGCAGGTTGCCAACCTTGGCGCGTGTTTGGTGGATCAGCGTGACCATGGCGACAATTACAGTCTGCTTAAACATAATGAGAGCCAAGAGGCATTTAAGCAGTTGGTTAAGAGCAATTTGCAACGCTTATTGCCCGATCAGCTGTGGAGTGACGCCAGTGTGCAGCGCTTACGGGGTATGGTGCTCTATCCGCCCTATTTAAAAGATTATCGCACCATGCGTGAGGCTGCCGAGGTATTGCAGGTGTGGCGGCGTTTTAAAGAACAACATGCCAACGTGGGTGAGACCCACCTGGAGCAGGTGGAGCGCGAGGTTCTTGTGCAACTGCTGGCGGCGGTGCCCATGAGCCATATGCTGCAAGCTTGGCGCTGTGGCCTGCTTAAAGAGGTGTGGCAGTTGAACGCGGGGGTGGTGAGGCAGCATTTAAAATTTCGGGTACGCCGTTTTACCCAGGGGGCGCCCCAGCCAGAGGCGCAAGGATTATGAGCCATGGATCTACAGCGCGACGGGCTTCCCCTGTGGGTAGAAGGGTGAGGGCCACCCCAACAGGGGGTGGCGCGGGTTTAATCAAGCCGTAGTCAACCGTTTAAAAGGTTTGACCGCTGCCACCATAGCCAATGGGAATAAAACCGTGGCTCTTTAACATGCGTTGCCCGTCGGCCCCACGCACCCAATCCAGATAAGCACGTATCTGGGGATCGGGCTCGCCCATGGTGTACATATAGAGGGGATGTAAGAGGGGATAGTTCACCGAAACCCGCTGGTCCGCTTGCTGGTCGATACAGTAGCTGCGGGGCGGTTGCCCTTTGTTTAGGCGGGTCAGGCAGAGGGGCTTGATACGGTCTGAAAGATGGGCAATGCTGATATAACCCAGCGCACAGGGGTCGTTGGCCACCGTATCCACCATCTCAGCGTGGTTGCGTTGAAAGTGGATATCCCGACGCATAAGCGCTTTGCTGCCCAAGACGGCATGGCGGAAATAGGCATAAGAGCCCGAGTTCAAACGGTGGCTGGTGATGGTCATGCGTTGATCTTTACAACCCGGCACGGTGACGCCTAGGTCGCTCCAGCGCTCAATATCCCCCTTTTTACCGTAGATGCGATTAAGCGCATCACCGGTAAGGGCTTTGATGGGATTGTCGGGGTGAACAATGGTGGTTAGGGCATCCCAGCCCACCACAAAGCCCACCGGTTGGCTGCGCAGACGGCTGTTGGCCAGTTTGATCTCCCGAGCTTTCATGGCGCGGCTGGAGTTGGCGATCTGTATATGCCCATTGATTAACGCCGCAATACCGTTGCCAGAACCGCCTCCAGAGGCCTCGATCACGGCGGTACGCGACTCCGGCACCATGGCTTGGTAGGCGCTGGACCACATGCTTGCCACCTCCAGCATGGTGTCTGAACCCTTGTTGCGAATAATGCGGGGCGATGCGGCATCGGCTAGGTTGATCGTGGCCAGTGGCGCACAGAGCAGCATCAGCAGAAAAACAAATGTGTCATTTCGTCTCATGAACGCTTCCCATTAAAGATTAGGCTCTCTTGATCCTGATCACAGGTTATGCGTATTAGCCCCTTTTCATCAAGCACTTCAGGAAAAGTTTGTGTTGCCACCCAAATTTGGGTGATAGGCTCCTGTAACTGACACAGGGCGTGCATTGCCTGCTGTGTGCGGAAATGGTCAAAAAAAGCAAACGGTTCATCCAATACTATCAACTGCTCTGGGGCAGAGATGTAAGCGGCCATGGCCCGCGCCAAGGTGAGTCTAAGCACCAACTGCATCTGACGTTGCGTGCCGCTGCTCAGATCGGCCACCGCCACCAGACCATGGTGGTCGGTGCTGCGGGTTTGTAGTTGCATCTCTTCATCCAACTCCAAATGGCGATAGTGACCCCCGGTAAAGTGGGGGGTCAGCGCCGAGAGAGAGCGTTTAAGCTCTTGTTGAAAGCGTTGATGACACGCCTTCTGGGCACCCTGTAGCAGGGTCAAGGAGATCTCCCGCACCCGCACCCCGTGGCGTTGCTGGCGGTGGGTGGCGTGGCACGCTTGTAGCTCTTGACGTAAAATCACATCCCGCTCGCGACGTTCATTCTCTTCGCGAATGGCGCGATCCAGTTGATCCAGCCGGTCCGAGAGGCTCTCATGCTCGGTAAGTGCCCGTTCTAAGCGATGTTCCAACTGTTGCCGATCATGCAGCAGTTTATCGCCTACTTCATCCAGGTTGTGCCGCAAGCTCTGGTGGGGTTCGCGGGATTGGCTGGGCTCGATAAACATATCCCCCATACTGGCAAACCAGCGGTTAAGCTGCTCTGACCAGGGGGCGTCAGTTAGGGTAATGGATTCCAGAAAACGGGAGAGCATGGGGCGTTTGAGCAGGGTATTTAAGCGCTTATACTGGTCACGACCATATTTAGCCTGTTGCTCTAGGGCATGCAGTTGTTTGCTTACCCGGCGTTTGGCGGTGGTGTAAAACCACACTCCAGCCCCAGCCAGTAACGCAATGCTGCCCTCTAGGGTGAGCAGTGCGATAAAACGCTGGCTCATCTGTTGGGGGTTGCCCAGGAGCGCCATCAATAGGCCATGTTCAGAGGTGGTGATGCCAGGGTCATTTACCAACGCCAGTTGGGCAATATACCACAGAATGACCGTTGCGGTGGAGAGTATGAGCGCCAAGGCAAACAGCCAGCCGCTACGGCGCTGCATGGTCAGTTGCTGCTCTCGCTTGCGTTGCAAGGTGGCTTGGCGTACCGGATAGCTGGTTTCGCCCGATTGCTCTTCGGCATAACGGATGTGTAGGGGCTCCTCCTCCGCCAGCCAAAGACGCCACTTCTCCCCTTGCTGGTGGATCTCCGTCATCAATTTATAGAGTTCCGACAGGGCCGAAATACGGCGCTGAACCAAGGGGCGTAGTTGACGGGAGGGATCTTCATCCACCCCCAAAGGGTTGCCCCGGCAGAGTCGGTCCAGCCCATCCATGGCGGTTTCCATGGCTTCCAGCTCTTTTTGCCACACCCCCAGCTCATCATTGGCTCCGAGTTGGGGCAGGGGGCTCTCCACCAGTTGGCGGGTGGCCTCTTGCAAGGTCAGTGAAAAACTGCGCAGTTGGCGGATCTGTTTTTCCAAGACATTACGGGTGGAAAAGGCTTCTTCGAGCTGCCGTTGCATGGTCTCCAAAGAGCTGCCCATGACATCCAAATCTTCCAGCTCTTCTTCAATTTTTTCGATCTGGTGGCCGCTGTTTTGGCTGTCGGTGGCCATGTCGATGACTTCATCGGAGAGCTCGTCGGCGACCCGCTCTAACTGGGCGACCCCTGAGATGCGGTATAAAAGGGGCTCGTAGGCGGGGGTTGAGCCCTGCTGGCTTAGGCAGATGCAGCTCAAAAAGGTGTCATAGTCCATGCCAATGAGCTGCACAATGGTACTGTTTACCCCGGCTACCCCTTTAACCAGGGGGGGGGTGGGCTCTTCGGCGAGGCTTAAATTGGCGCTCTGCACACCCTCGCTGTTTAGATAGCGCACCACCCGATAGCGTTGTTGATCGTTGCTGCTAAACACCACGCTAAGCATCGCTTGGTCACTGCCCCAGCGCACCGCCCGGGCCAACTCTTCATCATTCAGACGGCTGGTGCGGCCAAACAGAGCCAGCAGCAGCAGCTCCAGCAGTGAGCTTTTACCGGCTTCGTTGGCCCCATCAATGGCAATAACCCCACGATGGGGCAGATTGTCGAGCTGCACCGTGGCAAAACGGAACAGGTTTTCCCCGTGAATACTATGAATGATCATAAGGGTGTGTCGTCTCTAAACGTTGGTTCAGACGTTGATTAACCACCTCCAGCGCTTCGTCATAGAGGGCCTGATCAAATTTGGGGTCGGTCAGTTGCAGCCGCTCCATCTCGCGCATGGCATGGCTCATAAAGGCCTCAATAGGGTCGATGAGCTTAAACGGATCTTCAATCGCTGGGCTCTGCTTGGCTGTCTTGGACATGGTGCGACAGGCTCCCCATGGTTGGGTGTAGAAGGTTTTACCCCACTTTTTCAGACAAATGTCCTGTATAACAGGGGTAGCAGTAGGGTTCAATCACAATGGCATTTCTTCACAAGACCTTTACCGCAGCGTAACCGCTGTGGGGGTCCTTGAAGTTGGTGATCTGTCCCGTATAGACCCGCGCGGTGACACCCAACATGCGGCGGGCGTAGGCAAACAGGCGTATGTCCAGTTTCATGGGGGTTGCCACATGGGGGCACTGCACCTGGGAGGGGGGCACCACCGCCTGCACCAGGGTGGTGGCCTCATCCAGCTCATTAAAACGGTTTTGTCGCATGGATTTGCCCAACACCACGCCACGGCTGCCATGGGCATTGGCGGGTTTAAACACCCACTGCTTACGGGCGCTCCAAAGGGCACTACGGTCGCTAAAGCTGCTCAAGCTGCGACAGATCGGAATGGTGCGCAGCAGCCGCTCAATGTGGAGGGTTGGCAAGCCCAGCTCCCGCAACCATTGGGGGTCGGAGAGATGCACCAGCCGGCGTTTATCGGCCAACAGCCCATAGAGGCGGGGGTTGGGTGTCAGGCAGATGGTATTGCTCGCATAGGCGGCTTTGAGACCGGCTAGGGCAGGGGTTTCCAGATAAAAATCGCAGTGGCGCATGTAGAGCAGGTCAATGGCCTGACCTTTGTAAAAGACCCCCTCTTCCGTCATGTGCAGTGCGCTGGGATCACACACCACGGCCTCAATGCCCCAGTGTTGAAAAAAACGGGCAAAAGCGAGCATCTCGGGATAAAGAAACTGGGCACTGGGGTTTTCATCCATAATGGCGATGCGCTGCAAGGGGCGCGGTGGCTGTTGGTTGTGGCGCTGAAACAGGGACCACTCCTGTTGAAAGGCATCCAGCAGGGCCAATTGGTGGCGGCGCGTGGGGGCGTCATCTGTCGCCTCAAAGGCTTGCCCTTGAAAGCTCGGGGTGTGGGCGCGGTAGGCCAGCAGTCCCCCACCCGCATTGGTATTGACCTCAATGAGGCGTGGCCCTTGGGGGGTGAGGTGAAAATCAAAGCCCATCATCACCGAGTGGTGGCCAGGATCGTGGCGGGCAATGGCGGGCAGTTCAGGGGTGATCGCCTCCAGATAGGCCGGGTTGCTGCGCAGATCGTGCAGCAACCGCCCCAACTGTACCATATGGCGCAGATCCTGGCTGGCGAGGGTGATGGGGCAGGGGACAAAGCCCGTGGCGGTGTCTGTCATGGGGGAACATCCTTTAGGCAGAGGGGGCGTTCTGTTGGTTATACCACATCCGCAGGGTCTCTGTGGTAGAGAAGCACCGCCCGATAGCAGGCAAAGACCCCCAATGCGGCGGTGGCCGCCATCACCGCAAACAGACCTTGGGCGCCCACATGTTGATAAAGATAGCCCGAACAGGCCATGCCCAAGCCGCCACCGATCCCAAAGGAGAGGGCCGAATACCAAGATTGGGTGCTGGCGCGGCGTCCGGGGGGGGCCAGATCATGCAGCCGTTTGACCGAGGCCACATGAAAGGCGCCAAACGAGAAGGCGTGTAGGGTCTGTACCAGGCCAATGATGAGCCAATGGGTGGTGCTGACATAGACACTCCAGCGCAGCGAGGTCAGTACCAGGGAGATGATTAAGAGCTTGGAAACGCCTATCTTTAAAAAGGGTTTGGACCAAGTAAGCAGCAGCACCTCGGCCAGCACGCCGATGGACCAAAAGCTGCCAATTTCGCCCCGGCTATAGCCACTGGCCTGCATATGCAGGGAGAAAAAACCATAGTAGCCGCTGTGGGAGAACTGCATCAACAGCGCAGCCAGATAGAACCACGCCAAGCGGGGGTCGGTCAGGGCGCTCCAGATGCGTACCGGTTTGGCATCGGGGTTGGTGTGGCGCTCCTCGTGGGGCATGAGCAGGGCCAGCAGCACATCGAAGAGAATCAACAGGGTGATGATGGGTAGGATGAGGGTAACGGGCTGCCAGTCCAGCAGCAGCCCCACCAGTTGGGCGGCGGCAATAAAACCGATGGAGCCCCACACGCGGATGCGACCATATTGGCCCCGATATTTGGTCGCCTGTTCCATGGCGGTGGCATCCACCAGTGCCAAGGGGGCGGAGTGCACAAAGCTGTAGAGCAGCGTGACCACCACCAGATACCAAAAGCTGGTACCAAAATAGTAGAGGCTAAAAATGGCGAGGGTGGCCAGCGAGGTGATGATAATGATGGTTTTGCGGCTGCCTTGGTCGGCCCAATGCCCCCAGATGGGCGAGCCGATAACCCGCATGCCGTGGATAAGGGCCACCAGAATGCCGATCTGTTCCGCCCCCAGGCCGATCTCTTTCAAATAGAGGGGCCAATAGGGCAGCATAATGCCCAGGGCGGCAAAAAAGGCCCCGTAGTAGGCAGCAAGGACCCAATAGGTCTGTCGGTTCATCGCCATCACCCCAAGCAAAGATCGGTCATTAGCATAGGCAAGTTTGTTTAGAAATGCTATTTTTCACCGGTTGGTTTGGCAGGATTGCCAAAAACAGCGCGGGGGTTATGCCTCACCCGCGTGCCCTGAAGGGCCAACACGGCGTTTACCACGCCCCGAGGTTGGAGCCCAAGCGGCCCTGTTGCGGAGACTCCGCGCTAATCCTATTCACCATCCTGCAACCCATGGAATCTCATGACTACCCAACGTCTGTTTTTGATTGATGGCTCTGGCTACCTCTATCGTGCCTTTTTTGGGGTGCGTAATCTCACCCGGCGGGATGGTTTTCCTACCAAT
This sequence comes from Magnetococcus marinus MC-1, assembly GCF_000014865.1. Lineage (NCBI taxonomy): Bacteria > Pseudomonadati > Pseudomonadota > Magnetococcia > Magnetococcales > Magnetococcaceae > Magnetococcus > Magnetococcus marinus. The sequence goes on along the minus strand of NC_008576.1, from coordinate 4,069,403 downwards.
GCCATCTTTGGGTTTATCAAGATGTTGCGTAAGGTGATTGAGGATGAGAAACCCGATTTTGTGACCATCGCCTTTGATACCAAGGCCCCCACCTTTCGCCATACCATGGATGCGCAATACAAAGCCAACCGCAAACCCATGCCCGATGAGTTGCGGGTGCAGATTCCCGTGATCCACGATGTGATTGATGCCTTTAACATTCCCCGTATCGCCTTGGAAGGGTATGAGGCCGACGATATTATCGGCACCTTTGCCCGTTTGGGTTGCGCGGCTGGGGTGGAGGTGGTGGTGGTCTCTGGGGACAAAGATTTGATGCAGCTCATCACCCCCCAAGTCAAAATGTTTGATGGCAGCAAAGATAAATGGTATGGCCCCGAGGATGTGGTGGAGAGTTGGGGGGTTGCCGCGGAGCGGATTCCCGACCTGTTGGGATTGGCGGGGGATACCTCGGATAATATCCCAGGGGTTGGTGGCATTGGTCCCAAGACCGCCGCTCAGTTAATCGCCGAATTTGGCAGTTTAGAGGGGGTACTGCATGGGGCCGAGCGCATCAAACAGCCTAAGCGACGCACCGCCCTGTTGGAACAAGCCGATACCGCCCGGCGCAGTTTGCAACTGGCCACCATTAATCGAGAAGTGCCGCTGCCCTTTGATCTGCAAGGGGCACGCATGCAGCGCCCCAACTGGGCGAGGTTGCGGGAGATCTATCAGGATATGAGCTTCGCCACCCTGGCGCGGGAGGCGGAAAAACAGCTGCAAGCGCTGGGCAGCGAGGCCGCTCCCTCTATCCAGATAGAGACTCAACCAGAGAGCCTGCCCAACCAGCCCAACTATCAGGTGATTACCAGCGAGGCGGCGTTTCAGGCATTCATGGAGCAGCTTAAGGGCCTGCCCCGTTTTGCGGTGGATACCGAAACCACCGACCTGCACCCCCACAGCGCTGAGCTGGTGGGGATCTCCATCGCGTGGCAGCCGATGGTGGCCTATTATATTCCCGTGGGTCATGCCCTGGATGCCGCCCCCGAGGGGCAGTTGCCCCGTGCTGATGTGTTGGCCGCCCTCAAGCCCCTGTTGGAGAGCCCCGAGATTGGCAAAACCGGCCAAAATATTAAATATGATTATCAAATCTTCAAGCGCTACCACATCACCATGCAGGGGATCGAGCGGGATAGCATGCTCTACAGCTATCTGCTGTATGGGGCCAACCGGGCACACAATCTGGACGCCATCGCCACCGAGGAGCTGGGACGCACCACCATCAAGTTTGAGGATGTGGCGGGCAAGGGGCGCAAGCGTATCCGTTTTGACCAAGTTCCCCTGCATCTGGCCGCCCCCTATGCCTGCGAAGATGCCGAGGTAACGTGGCAAGCGGCGGCGTCGATGGCGCCCAATCTTGATCGAGAGCCGGGCCTCAAGCGGCTCTACGAAACCATTGAGCGCCCCTTGATCCCCGTATTGGCGGAGATGGAGTATGCCGGGGTGTTGGTGGACCGGGATGTGCTTTCCACCATGTCCGCAGACTTTTCCAAGCGCCGGGCGCGTTTGGTGGAGGAGATTCACGAATTGGCGGGGGAGGTTTTTAATGTCAACTCCACCCAGCAGTTGGGGCATATTTTGTTTGAGAAGATGGGGATTAAGGGGGGCAAGCGTACCAAAAGCGGTTTTTCTACCGATGTCTCAGTGTTGAGCAAGCTGGCCGATGATGGGGAGAAAATTCCCCAACAGGTGTTGGCTTACCGCAGTTTGACCAAGTTGCAATCCACCTATACCGATGCCTTGGTGGCGCTTATCCATCCCTACACGGGTCGGGTGCATACCAGTTATAATCAAGCGGTTACTTTGACGGGGCGGCTCTCTTCATCGGACCCAAACCTACAGAATATCCCCATCCGCACCGAAGAGGGACGGGCCATTCGCACCGCCTTTATTGCCCCCGCAGGGTGGTCGCTGTTGGCGGCGGATTATAGCCAGATTGAGCTACGGGTATTGGCCCATATGGGCAATGTGTCCCGTTTGAAAGAGGCCTTTCATGCTGGGTTGGATATTCACGCCGCCACCGCCGCCGAGCTGTTTGGGGTGCCGTTGGCGCAGGTGACGGGGGAGCATCGGCGCATGGCGAAGACCATCAATTTTGGTCTGGTGTATGGCATGAGCCCGTTTGGTTTGGCCAAGCGCTTGGGCATTCAAAACAATGAGGCGCGGGCCTATATGGATCTCTATTTTGCCCGCTATGATGGGGTGCGTCAGCATATGGACGCCACCATTCGCGATGCCCGCGCACACGGTTTTGTGGAGACCTTGGGGGGGCGGCGCTGCCCCATCCGCGACATTAATGCCACCCAGCGCAGCTTGCGGGAGTTTGCCGAGCGCACCGCCATTAATGCACCATTACAGGGCAGCGCATCGGATTTGATCAAACTGGCGATGATCCGACTGCATGGGGCCTTGCAAGCTGGCGGCTTTAAAGCGCGTATGGTGTTGCAGGTGCATGATGAACTGGTGTTGGAGGTGCCCGATAAAGAGCTGGCCGCTGTTAAAGAGGTGGTGCGTAGCTGCATGGAGGGGGTGATGACGTTGAGCATTCCCTTGGTGGTGGATATGGGGGTGGGCCAAAATTGGGGCGAGGCCCACTAAGCAAGCAGGGCGGGCCGCCCTGTGTTTACCCCCTTGAGTGGCCGATGGTGCCGGTTTGACCGGCCCTTATGGGTGGCGTGTGTGAGGTAGGCACCGGCTCACCGCTCAGGCCACCACCCCACCACCCCACCACCAACCGGGAGAATCGCATGCCTGTCTATCGACTCGCTGCCGAACATAATGCCTTTCCCCCCGCCGAGGGGGCGAATGAAGATGGCTTGGTCGCTGTTGGTGGCGATCTGTCACCGCAACGGCTGTTGGCGGCCTATCGAAGCGGTATTTTTCCCTGGTACAGTGCCGGCGAGCCCCTCTTGTGGTGGAGTTTGGATCCCCGCTTGGTGCTGCGGCCCCCCGCGCTGCATGTGCCGCGCTCCTTAAAAAAAGCGATTCGGCAAGGGGCGTTTCGTATCACCTTTGACCATGTGTTTGAACAGGTTATGCACCAATGTGGGGCCGTGCGTGCGGCAGAAGGCACCTGGATTACCCCAGAGATGGAGCAGGCTTACCTGCGTCTGCACCAGATGGGCTTTGCCCATAGCTGCGAAAGTTGGCTGATGGATGAAAACCACCGCTATCAACTGGCGGGGGGGATTTATGGGGTGGCCATTGGCGGGGCTTTTTTTGGGGAGTCGATGTTCTATCGCCAGCCCAACGCCTCCAAGGTGGCGCTGGTGGCCCTGGTGGGGCACTTGGCCCAGCAGGGCTATAGCCTAATGGATTGCCAAATGACCACCCAGCACATGCTGCGCTTCGGGGCGGTTGAGATGCCCCGTTCGGTGTTTTTAGAAGATCTTCAACAGGCGATTGCACAGCCCATACCGGCGGGCCTGTGGCAAACGGTAAGCCCGCTTATTTAAGGTATGGGCGGCTTATGCTGCGGGTGTGTAACGCTGGTACGGTTGTTGATACGGTTGTTTCCTACCTTCCCAAACGGGTTGCACCTTGCTTGACGACAGTTTTTTCCACGTGCTTTGATTTCTCTGGCCCGTATATTGCGATATGAGCTTTGGGTCTGTGGGTTTGCTTAGGCAACCCTTGGCCAGGGAAAGATAGCAAATACCTGTAATTGTATGCTCTTGGTAGCCGCGTTGGGTGTCTGGCAAGGGTGTCAATCCATTGATGAACAGGCAGGAAAAGACCATGAGTCGGCAAATGACAATCCATAAATACGCCCCCTGTGTCTCCTGGAAGACGGGTTTGGTATTGGGTTTGGTGGGGCTGCTTAGCCTCTCAGCCTGTCAAACGCCTTCCAGCATTACGCCGTCCAAGCAGCATTTCCTGCGGCCAACGGATCCACCCCCTGGCGCCCTGACTACAGCCTTGCCGCCAGAGGCCCAGGATGTGGTGGCCGATACCGGTCAAGCGGATATGGAAGAGGGGGATCAAATCTCCATTACGGTGAACGATACCCCCGCCCGTACAGTGTTGTTGGCGTTGGCGCGGGATACCAAGAAAAATTTGGATATCCACCCCGGTATTCAGGGTAATGTGACCATTTCGGTGGTCAACCAAACCCTGCCTCGGGTGTTGGAGCGTATCGCCAAACAGGTAAACATGCGCTACGAGATCAATGGGGACACCATCCAGGTCTACCCAGACAAGGCGTTCCTGAAGATCTATCAGGTTGACTATGTCAATATTGTGCGTAGCAGCAAGACCACCAACAAAATCTCGACACAGTTAGATACCAACAGTGCCATGGATCCTGCCATGGCCGGTAAAGAGGTGCCCAACCAGTCAGACATGACCCTAACCACCGACTTTAAAAACGACTTCTGGGCCAGTCTGACCGCCAACATTACGGCCATTGTCAGCCAAGGGCAGGCATCCGCTCCCGAAGCTTTGCCCGCGATGGCGAATGGTAGTTTGCCCCTGCCCAGTGCCGCACCGGGTGGCACTGCCTCGCCCGCTAAGGCAGAACCCAAAGTGACCAGCAGTGGGGTGGTTTCCATCAATCAGGAGACGGGGGTTATCAGCATTTTTGCCACCGCTGCGGACCATGAGCGCATTGGGAGCTATCTGGAATCTTTGATGGAAAATGCCCACCGTCAGGTGCTGATTGAGTCCACCGTGGTTGAGGTCACGCTCAGTGATGATCATCAGCAAGGGGTGGATTGGGCCAGCATTAATGACGATGGCTTAAGCCGTCTGTCGGCTCCTTTCTTTGCCAACTCCATTGGTGTGAATGGGGGTTCCCGGCCCATGGCGTTGAGCGATTTACCGGTCTTCTCGCTGCCCACCAGTATCAATAGTGGTTTTGGTAAAATTACCTCAACGGTGCGTGCGCTGGCTAAATTTGGGAATACCAAGGTGCTCAGCAGCCCGAAGATTATGGCGCTGAATAACCAAACCGCCGTGCTAAAAGTGGTGGATAATACGGTCTTCTTTACGGTGGAGGCGGAAGCCGGTTCTTCGGCCAATGCCAGTGGCGGCACCGATACCACCGCCCTTATCAATACCCGTGTGCACACCGTGCCGGTGGGTTTGGTGATGAGCGTTACCCCGCAAATCAGCGCCGATGATGTGGTCACACTGAATGTGCGTCCCACCATCTCCAGCGTAAGCCGCTGGGTGTCGGATCCCAACCCCCATTTGAACGCTGGCGTGGAAAACCTGATTCCTGAGATCCAGGTTAAAGAGATGGAGTCGATCCTGCGGGTGCATAGTGGTCAGATTACCGTGATGGGTGGTTTGATGCAGGATAAAATCTCCAAGGTAGATACAGGTTTGCCGCTGATTTCCCAAGTTCCGGGCATTGGTGGGCTGTTTGGTTATAAAGAAAAGACCGTCTCTAAAACGGAACTGGTGATCTTCATGCGGCCCGTGGTGATGACCCATGGTAAACCCCGTGGGGTGGCGGTGGCCAACAGTGGTTCATCCACCAACACAGTGATCACCCCCCGTACCATGGTGGCACCGGATCCTGCGGCGCTGTCGGCGGCTGAGGCCCCTGTCATGCAGCCCCGTGAACCCCAGGCCAGCAGTGGTGGTTACTTAAACTTTACCAATGGTGGCCAAGCCAGCAGCTATGCGGCCCCCGCCGCGCCGGTATCCCCCAGTGTGGTGATGCCCCAAGCGGGCATGCGCAGCCCCTCCATGACGCCGCAAGCAGAGAACCCAAGCGCATGGAATGGTCAGCAGCAGGTCGTACCCACCACTTATACGGGGGGTAGTCAGCAGCAAGGTTATGCCCAACCCATGCAGCAGCAGGGTTACTATCAGCCTGTGCAGCAGCAGGGTTATGCCCAGCCTATGCAGCAGCAGGGTTACTACCAGCCCATGCAGCAGCAGGGTTACGCCCAACCCATGCAGCAGCAGGGTTACGCCCAACCCATGCAGCAACAGGGTTATGCCCAACCCATGCAGCAGCAGGGTTATGCCCAACCCATGCAGCAGCAGGGTTATGCCCAACCTATGCAGCAGCAGGGTTATGCCCAACCTGTAGCGCCTGCCGCATATGGCATGTCTCAGGGTTACGCCAACCCCAATGTGGCCTTGCAACCCTCGACCATGGGCTACCCGGTCATGCCGAATGATCAACAGATGGTGGCCGCGCCAGATCCCTCCATGATGGTGCAGCCAGTGCCTGTGAGCCCCACAGCTACCCACTAAACGGTTGCTGCTTAATAAAAAAAGCCCCGCCTTGCAAGAGGTGGGGCTTTTTTTATGCTTTGGTTTTTGCGCCGGTTATGGGTGAAAAGAGGGGGCGGTGGGCGTTTATAGGGGGGATTTTCTATCTTTTGTTGCGTATACTAGGAAAATCGGGGTATGTGTGCGCCCCGTTGTTGATGGGTCATTGCTGCGGGGGTATGCGCCGACATCGAGAACTCAAGCCTCTCGTGTGCCAGACCGGCCAAACAGCTCTCCGCCGGGTTGACATCGCTCTGCTACGGGGCAACTTCAGCCTGAAAATGGTGACGCATTCAAGAGAAAGTGTCATTTTCCCCTTTATTGTTCAAAAGATAGGGTGTTCCTATGGGTAACCAAGCACCTTCCAAGTGGAACGTTGCCGTGTATGTGGTGGTCGGCCTGTTGGTTGGCGTTATCGCGGTGGGCGGTCTTTTTCTGTTTATGGGTGGCGATCAGCCAGATCCCCAGCGGCAGGTGGTGCTCTCACCAAGCGGGGTAAAACCCCGTGCCCAACCCCTTGAGCCGTCGCTGGAACCGATGGCAACCCCAGCCGTTGCGGCGCAAAGCGCCACCCCCACGGTGCCGTTGGCGGCGGAACAGGCCCGTGAACTGGCGGGTAAGGTAAAAAAAATCAGGGGTAAAGCGCAGGCTGTTTTTAAAGGGGAGGTGCGCCCCCTTAAAAATGGGGACCCTGTTTTTGCCGGGGACACACTGGTGACGGAGGTTAACTCTCGCTTGATTTTGATTATGAGCGATGATGCCATGTTGGCCCTGGGTGAAAAAACCGAATTTGAGATTAAATCTTACCATTTTTCAACAGATGGTAAACCCAGCGAAGGGCGCATGCTGTTTAAGCGCGGGTTCTTCCGTGCGGTTTCCGGTAAGTTGGCCAAACTGGAGAACAAACCCTTTAATATTGAGACCCCTGTGGCCTCTATGGGGGTGCGGGGAACCGAGTTTGCCGCAACCTTAACGACCGGTGCCGATGGCAAACCTAGCTTGGAAGTCGTCTCCATTGCCCCCACAGCGGTGGTGAAAAACGAGGCAGGGACCACCCTGTTGGATAAGGCCCATACCGAAACCAAGGTGGCGGATAACAAGCAAGCGCCTTCGGCTCAAGCCAAGGTTTCACCCGCTAAGGTTGCCAGTGTCAAACTCTCTACGGCGGTACCCCGTCGTTTGACCAGCGAAGCGAAAGAGGCGATCCAAAATCAAGCAGCCCAATCCTATCTTGAATCCGGTCTGGCAAAAAATGAGGCTGAAGCCCAGGCATTGGCCGAAGCCAGTCTCTCCAAATTGGTGGAAGAAGCCTCTTGGAACGCCACAGCCGACGCACTGTTGGAAGCGGCCAAAACCGAAGATAAAATTCTTAAACTCGATGAGCAAATGCAAGCGCTGGAAGGTGATCTGGGGCGTGATCCGGCGACACTGACCAAGCTGACCGAGGTGCAAAGCCAACAGGCGCAAGCCAAAGCCGCGTTGGAACAGAACACCACCACCGCTTTGGCCGATGCCGTAGGGCAGGAGAAGTTGGATGAGGTTAAAGAGGCGTTAGCACAAGTCGATGCGGAAAAGAGCACGTTGGATGAAGCGCTCTCGGAAAATCTGTCAGGGTTAGATGGCACCGCGCTGGCGCAGGTTAAGGCGCTGGATGCCCAGCAGCGTGCGGAGCAGGCCGCGCTGGATGGTCAATTGGCAGAAGCCCTGGGTGAGGGGGTTAACCCCGCTCAGGTGGAGCGCCTAAAATCCGTGGCCGATGAGATCGCCCAGCAGCAAGCGGCGGTGGAGCAGGGGCTGGAGAAGCAGCTTGAGAAGCTGGATGCCACAGAGAAACAGGCGCTAGAGAGCCTCAACCAGCAGTTGGAGAGCAACCAAGCAGCCCTGCAAGAGGGCTTGGCGGTGCAGTTGAGCAGTCAGGGTTTTACCCCAGAGCAGATTGCCCAGGCGCAAGCGGCGAGCCAGCAGGCCAAAGAGGGAGCCTCCCTCGATGGCGATCAGGTGCAGTCCAGCGTTGCGGGTCTGTCGGCTTTGCAGGCTTTGTCGCTAAGTCAGGTCCTTAATGAGCAAGCCAAGGCTTTGAAAGGCTTGGAAAATGATTTTTCGAAAGCGCTAAGCAACCAACTGGGTGAGGGTAAAGCCAACCAGGTGGAAAAAGCTTTGGCCGAGGCCAGTGCGCAAAAGCAGGCGCTGCAAGAGAAACTGCAAGAGAAGGTCACCAATGTGGTGGGCGGTGAGGCGGCGTCCCAAGCTTTGAACGCAGTGGCTCAGCGCAATGATGCGGTGGCCCAGTTGGAGAAGCAGACCCTTAGCAAAATGGCCGAAACCGTGGGGGAGGGGGCCGATGTTGCCAAGGTGAGTAACCTGCTGGATCAGCGCGCTGAACGGCTGGCCCAGTTGGAGAGCAAGCTGGATAAAAACCTAGCGGATGCTGGTGTCGCGGCGGATGCGGTGAGCAAGGTTAAGGATGTCGCTCAACAGGCGCAGCAGCAGAGTGAGCAGCTTAAGCAGCAGATGCAGCAAAGCTTGGAACAAGGGGGGCTTTCAGCGGATAAAGCAGCGGCGTTGGCGCAGCTGGCGACCCTTAAAGAGCAGCGCTCCACGCTAGAAACGCCCCCATCGTTGGATCAATTGATTGATCAACCCGTAGCGGCTGATGCTAAGGAGCTACAACGTGTCTCTGAGCAGTTGGTCAACCAGATGGTGGCGAAGGTGGCCGAGCAGGTCGCCAGCCAGGGTGGCAGCCCGCTGGATACCATTAAGAGGATCGTGGAGCAGGCCAAAACGGAGTCTACACCGTTAATTGCTCAACCCACAGTAGAGCCTTTGTTTAAGGCGTTTGAACCCGCTCAACCGGAGGTCAAGGCAGAGGGCGATCAAGGGCCGCCCGAAGCCACCGATAAGGCCGAAGCCAAAGACAAAACTGAAACCAAAGATATGGCTGAGGTTACGGATAAAGCGGAAAGCAAGGATAAAGACCAAGTTGATAACCAACAGCAAGCTACCGAGCCCGACAATGCAACCAAGAAAGAGAGCGCAAGCGCAGCGGTAGCTGGAGGGGGTGGCAGCAATAAGAGACCGACCGCGCTCTACCTGAGTGCAAGCAGTGTCTCTGCGGGGGCTGCTGCGGGTACCGTGGTGGGTAAGTTGTCGGCGGTTGACCCGGATGGGGATACCCAGTTGGTCTATACCTTGGTCAGCCCCTACAAGGGTGCCGATGGGGCTTTTACGATTAGCGGCGACCAACTTGTGGTGGCGAGTAATAGCTTGCTTAATCAAAATAAAAGCGCCAATGGCGAGAAAAAGATCACCGTGCGGGTTACGGATACGGCGGGTAAGGGGCAGTATCTGGATAAAAGCTTTACAATCGTGGTCTCAGGGATGAGCAATTTTGCCCCGACAGCCATTCATTTGAGCAATACGACCATTCCGGCCAACAGCTCAGTGGGCACGGTGATCGGCTCTTTGGTCACCAGTGATCCAGATGTGGTGGATCAGCACAGCTATAGTTTCGCGACACCCAATATGGATGCCAGTGGGCGTGTGGGGCTGGAGGGAAATACGCTGGTGGTTAAAACCCCGAGTGCCATTGTGGGAGGGGGCAGCTACAGCATTACGTTGCGTGCAACGGATGCCGGTGGGCTCTCTACGGTGCAGGATTTTGTCTTGACCGCAGCCCAAGTGGAGAATAAAGCGCCTACAGTGCTGCTGCTGAGTGGGCAGACCATCCAGGAGGATCGCCCGGTGGGGAGCGTGATAGGCGCACTCAGCGGTGAAGATCCTGAGGGTGATACCCTGAACTACAGTTTTGGTCAGCCCTACGGGGATGCTGGTGGCCTGTTTGGCTTGGATGGCAACCTGCTGCAAGTGAAGCAAAGCCCTCTGGTGATTGGTAATTATAAAGTGACGCTCAATGCCACCGATAGCGGCGGCTTGGTCTACAGCGAGACTTTCGTGATTACAGTGACCGAGGTGAATAAAGCTCCCACCGATCTTATGTTAAGCAACAGCAGTGTGGATGCCAACAGCCCCGCCGGGCGTACGGTGGGGGGGTTGAGTGTGATCGACCCCAACACCTTTCAAGATAATTTTGTCTACAGCTTTGCGCCGCCCAATGGGGATGCAGAAGGCCGCTTTGATCTTGTGGGCAACACCCTGGTGGTTAAAGATGCCGCAGCCCTAGTGGCGGGCAGCTACCCCATTACACTACGTGTCACCGATCTGGGGGGCACAGGGCTTAGCTTTGACAAAAGCTTTACCATTGTGGCCAATGCCGTCAATCACCCGCCCACCGATCTGTACTTAACCAGTGAGGTCATCCCCTTAAACAGCGCCAATGGTACGGCGATTGCCACGGTTATTGGGGTAGATGCTGACCAGGATGAGCAGTTGCTCTACAGTTTTGACGCCCCACACAGTCATGGTGGAGGACGCTTTAGCTTGGTGGGTGATCAGCTTGTGGTGGCCGATAGCGCCGCCATTATCCCAGGTGAAAGCTATACCATTACGGTTAAAGTCACCGACCATAATGGTGCCGGTTATAGCTTGAGCAAAGATTTTACGCTGCTGGCTTCCACCGACCCCAACCGGGCCCCAACGGACCTGTTTTTGAGCCATCAGAGCCTCTCGGAATATGCTCAAAATGGGAGTATTGTTGGGCAATTGAGCGCACAGGATCCCGATGGTGATACCGATCTGGTCTACAGTTTTGCCAACCCAGACAGCAATGCGGGCGGCCTGTTTGCGCTGGATGGGGCCAATCTGGTGGTGGCGGATCAAACCCTGCTAAACCCAGGTGTGAAAGCCATTGTGATACGGGTAACGGATAAGGCAGGGGCTGGATTAAGCTTTGAAAAGAGTTTTCAAATTGAGGTGACCTCCACCAATCAAGCTCCTACGGATCTTGCTTTGAGCAGCAGTGTGGTCCCCTTGAACAGTGTCAACGGTGCCCTGATTGGCCAGTTTACCCCCACCGACAGCGAGCCCACCGACAGCTTTGTCTATAGCTTTACCGCACCCGATGCGGATGCTTTGGGTCGGTTTTCCATAGAGGGCAATCAGCTTGTGTTGCTGGATGCAGCCCGTGTGGTTGCAGGGGAGAGCTACCCCATAACGGTACGGGTGACGGACCGCAATGGAACAGGACTCTCGCTGGATAAAGGGTTTGTGATCCAAGCCTCAACGGATCCCAACCGGGCCCCAACCGATATTCAATTGAGTGCCTTGACGGTTGGCGCGGGCAGTACCCCCGGAACCGTGGTGGCCACCCTTACCGCCACCGATCCCGATGGGGATACGGATCTGGTGTTTGCTTTTGCCGATCCTAACGGCAATGGCGGGGGGCGGTTTGCCCTTAATGGCAGCCAACTAGCGGTTTTGGATGGAACCCTGCTCACGGCTGGCAGCTACCCCATTACCCTGCGGGTGACGGATAAAGCGGGTGCGGGTTTAAGCTTTGAGAAGAGCTTTCAAATCGAGGCTGTGGTGGTGAATGAGGCCCCAACCGCTCTACAACTGAGCAGCAATGTGGTGCCCTTGGGCAGTGTGCAGGGCGACTTGGTGGGGGTGCTCACCGCGACCGATCCCAACGTGGGGGATAGCTTTACCTACAGCTTTACCACGCCTAACGGCAATGCATCGGGCCTGTTTCAGCTAAATGGCGACCGCTTGGAAGTAGCGGACGGTACCGCCATAGTGGCGGGTAGCAGCTACGCCATTACCGTGCAAGTGAGCGATCAGGGTGGGTTAAGCTTGGCACAGGATTTCACCATTTTGGCGTCGACGGATAGCAACAGAGCGCCCACCGATATTATGCTCTCGGCGCAAAGCATACCTGCGCAGAGTGCCGATGGCAGCGAGGTGGCACAGCTCACAGCGACCGACCCCGACGGGGATACAGATCTGGTGTTTGCCTTTGCGGATCCTAACGGCAATGGCGGTGGTCGTTTTGCCCTAAATGGCGACAGATTGCTGGTTGCGGATAGCACCCTGCTCACGGCGGGTAGTTATGACATCACCCTGCGGGTTACAGACAAGGGGGGGGACGGGCTAAGCTACGATGAGACCCTGAGCATTACCGTGACCCCCATCAACCAAGCGCCCACCGATATGACGTTGAGCAGCACCAGTGTGGCTTCGGACAGTGTTAATGGTACCGTGGTAGGCATGCTCACCACCACTGACCCTGATGGGGAGGATGGCTTTGTCTACAGCTTTGCCGAGCCTAACTTGGATGCCAATGGACGCTTTGCCTTGAACGGTGCCAACTTGGTGGTGGCGGATGCGGCGCGGTTGGTGCCCACCACCGGGACGGCAGAGTACCCCATTACCATTCGGGTAACGGATAAAGAGGGCACAGGTTTAAGCTTGGATAAGAGCTTTACCATCGTTGTCTCTATGGTCAACCATGCGCCGACCGACATCTTTTTGAACAAGGATAGCGTACTGGCGGGTAGCCCCACCGATCAGGTTGTGGGTAGCTTTAGTGCCAGTGACCCTGACGGCGACACCGATTTTGTCTATGCTTTGGTTGAGCCCAATGGCGATGCCGGTGGTCGGTTTGGGATCTCTGGTAGCAATTTGGTGGTGGCGGACAGTACCAAACTGGATGTGGGCAACCATTTAATCACCGTGCGTGTTACCGATCAATTGGGTGCGGGTTTGAGCTTTGATAAGTCCTTTACCATCATTGTTTCCCAAGGCAATCAGGCACCCACGGCGCTGGTTTTAAGCAATAATCAGGTGGCCTATACGGCGACCTCTGGGACAGTAGTGGGCAGCTTTAGTGCCACTGACCCCGATACCGATGAAAGCTTTGTCTACAGCTTTACAGAGCCTGGTTTGGATGCAGGAGGGCGCTTTAGCATTGTGGGTGACACGCTACAGGTGGCGGATGCACAGCTGCTCAACACCTTTACCAGCAGCAGTCGCCAACACGCCATTACGGTTAAAGTGACCGATCAAAATGGAGCGGGCTTATCCTTTACCCAAAGTTTTTCCATTAACGTTACCCGCTTGACCGATACATCGAGCGTGCCGGTGGTGGGCGGTACCAGCAGTAGCATTGCCCAGACCGCTAAAACCAGCTTTACCTCGGTAGAGAGCGCCTTACAAGCGGGTGGCGCGGTGACTTTGAGCGAGGCGGACATCACGGCGCTGGTGTTGGGTAAAATGGCGCAGCAGATGACCCCTGGTGGTGCTTTTACGGGTGAATTGAGCGATGTCATTAAAAAATTCACCCTCTCTGTGAGTGGGGATGAGGTGGTGGCAACGGCGGTGATTGGTTCGTTGCAGAGCGTTTATGACCGTCTGCCAGAGGCGGCGAAAACGGTGAGTGATACGTTGTTTGGTTCGGTGGCGGCCTACAGTGCGACGGATACGGCTTCGGTACGGATACGTATGAAGCCCATTGTGTCGGGCACTACGGTTAGCTTTGATGCCGCCAACTCTTATGTGGATGTGGTGAACGAATCGACCTTGTTGCCCAACTTAACCTTTGGTTTGAGCGATCTGATCAACGAATACAATGTTGCGCTGGCGAAGTTACAGACGGGTGGACTGAGCTTTTTTACCGGGGCCAGTGATGGCAATGGCTCGCAGCAGCTTTCGAGTTCCATTTCCGTGAATACCTTCTTCCCTGGATTGGTGGATACTTTGAGTATTGAGAGTGGCGCGATCACTTTGACGCCGCCGGTGCCTGCCACGAATCCATAAGATTGCTTGGTGCATCGATCTCTGTCCAACAAAAACCCCCGGCTTACCAGTAGCTGGGGGTTTTTGTTGGTCGGTTTGAAAAGAGGGCAAAGCGGGTGTATGGGGCTGTTGTGGCGGTGCGGGTCCAGGAGCCGCGGCCTCTTGGTGGGGTCGAGGGGCGAAGCCCTCGTAGGGTCAGGGGCGAAGCCCCGGTGGTGTTAATTTGTGGATCTTTCTGTAGGGTGGGAAGGGGCATTAAAAAAACCCCAACAGGTTGGGGTTTTTAAAGAGGGCGGATGGTCTAAGGTTGTATTAGTTACCAAACGGCATAAAGCGATTCATGAAGCTCATGGGGCGGGCGGCACCACCGACATCATAACCGAGTCTGGCCATGTTGTTGGTCATGACATGCATGGCTTGGTTCATGGATTCCACATTTTTAGAAATGGGCTCTAAAGCGTTTAATTTGGTGGACATGTCGGTTACGGCAACACTCATGGTATCGACGTGGCGGGCCATAAGGGTTACATTTTCGGACATGGTTTCCATATTTTCAGACATGCTCTGCATATCCACAGACATGGTTTCCATATTATCGCTAATATATTCTAGGTGGGTGCTCATGACCTCCATATTATCGGACAAGAGCTTAATATTGGCGGTTAAGGAACCCATATTGGCGCCCATACGGGGATCTATGGCAGAGGCCATGGAGCGCATATCTTGCGTTAAACTAAAGATGAGAAAAAAACCATACATGGCAAGGATAATAAAGGCGAACAGTGTGGGGTAGACAATCAACTCCCAACGTTTCGCGCTCTTATCAAAGCTGCTGGCAAACTGGTTGAGCACCGTTGCCGAGCAGTTGACGCACTCCGAATGGTTACCCACTGGAAAGACAGAAGGCAGACCACGTGGTGCTTTGTTAGCCCCAGCTGTGGTGGACTTCTCATCATGGACGGTCTCTGACCCCTCTTTGAGGCTTTTCATAACTCTCTCCTGCCCAGACCAGTGAATTTACTCAGGTGGATGACTCGGCTCTCTCATTAGTATGTCTTATAAGGGTCATTATGGAGCCTTGTATGTCTATGGCGCAGCGCGTGGTACGCCTAGGCTTAGCCCTCCGACTTTGAGGGAGGACAGCCAACATCTTACCCCGTTTTAGAGATCTTTGCGCTTTTTTTCCCCTCTTTAGGGGCTTTTTTCTTCTTTGATGAATCCCCGGCAAGCTCGGGATAGAGCAGCTTGGTTAAGCTGAAAAACTCATCCGAAGCCTTGCTGCGTTCCGAGAGTTCAAACACCGCCAACCCTTCGCTAAAAGAGCGGCGATAGGCGGTACGCTGACCAATACGACAGGGTAACACCTGTACATCGGGCAGCATATGCAACGCTTCGTCTGTTTCGTCACTCTCTTTAAGCCCAGGGTGGGTATCGGCCCGGTTAACAAACAGCAATACCTGGGGTGGTACCTCCACCCGCATGGTGGCCTCTTTGACCATATTGAGAAACCGCTGCGTTGACCACACATCCGCTTGGCTGGGCGGAACAGGGACCAAAATACGTTGGGCCGAAGCAATGGCTTGACGCATAGCCCATAAGTTAGAGGCACCCACATCCACCAAAATTTCATCCTCGGCATGCTCGCGAAAAACTTTACCTGGATCGCTGTCGGGACGGTAGATGGTTAGTTCAGGATCGCCCGACTCTTCACGGCGCACCTCGTTAACATCGCTGAGGGTGGCTTGGGGGTCTAAATCGAAAGCCACCACACGCTGATTTAACCGTGCCAGCCAAATGGCAAGGTTGAATGTGATGGTGCTTTTGCCGCAGCCCCCTTTAAGGTTGCCTATGACAGTGATCATATGCTCAATCTACTTTCGTGCCGATGCGACATCGGTTTGAGTGTACGTACTGGGTGGTTGCTGCCATGCCAAGGCGGGCGGCCCTACTATAGCACTACAGTTTGGGGGATGGCAGGGTTGCCGATACAACGCCATGGTTAACACGACCAAGTTGTGTTGTCATCCCCCATTGCCCAGCACCAGGGGGAGCCATGGAAGCTCGGGCGGCACCTGCCTTGGTCTAAGCTTGACCCTAGCAGGATGCAGTACATCTGTTTGCAATAAGCCCCTAGAAGCCGCTTGTGCGGTGGCGTTGTATCTGAACTAATCCCTTAAAAAAGAAAAAAAATAACTATTGACGGAGTAACCATAGACAAAGAAAAAGGGTGGCAGAGCCACCCCTCATCATGTAAAGGTGGCTGGGCACAAGGCCCAGCCAAGCCTTTAACACGTTACCCTTGCGGGGTATCCCTCACAAAATTACTTAGCAGCTTCGGGAGCGGCAGGGGCCTTAGGAGCCACACCCCAAGGGGCGACAGGCGCACCATAAGGAGCTGCATAACCATAAGGCGCATAGCCATAAGGCGCATAGCCATTGTAGCCGTTCCAGCCGTTATAACCGTTGTAGCCATTGTACATGTTGGAGTTGCCGGTGGCGTTGCCAGACATGTTGAAGCCAAAGTTGCCGGAACCAGAACCGTTACCAGCACCGTTACCCCAGCCATTGTTGTTCCAGCCGTTATTGCCCCAGCCGTTGTTCCAGGGATTGCCACCCCACCAAGCATCAGCCTGGGAAGCAGAAACCATAACAGCACCGCCCATCAGGGCAGCAATAGCGATAATGCTCAGCTTTTTCATCGTACAACTCCTAAAAGGTCAAAGTGTGTGTGCTTACTTAATGGTCAGAACGTCCATAACGTTCTACAAACACAGTTAGTAAAGAGGATCCCCTTACCAACCAGGAGCGACGCCCCATGGTGCGCCCATACCGGGCCCCCCCCAGGGATTGCCTCCCCAACCAGGACCGCCCCAACCAGGACCGCCCCAACTATTCCAAGGTGCATTATAGCCGTTGCCCCAGCCATTGCCGTTGCCCCAGCCATCCACCAGAGTAGAGATATCACCACTAATGGTCAGGTTAAAACGGCCATCACCCCAACCGTTACCCCAGCCATTGCCATTACCCCAACCGTTATTACCCCAGCCGTTATTACCCCAACCACCGGGACCACCCCAACCACCGGGACCACCCCACCATGCAGCGGCTTCGGAAGAAGCCATCACACCAGCGGTTCCAAGTAGTGCGGCAAGCATTAAAATGCGTGCTGTCTTCTTCATGGTTAATCTCCTCGCACCTACAGTTTCGATTTCTAAGGGGCTCTTTATTCTCCCCCCCAGGTGCAGGTGAGTGAGCCGCTTTTGCCCCGGTTGTACCGGCAGTTTCATTGTGGATCATTTTTATGACGATTTCATGACAAAAAATGATCTTTTACCCTTTTTACGATTTGGTTACCAAACCTACAGATCTGTTCCTTACCTGTAAAAAAACAAAGGTTTGTTACGAAACGGTTGCAGGTAAAACGCATTCTAAAACAGAGGTTACTCCCCTTGGCCATGCGCGCCACAGTGTGGCGCTATGGCGGGGGGAATCATCTCCAGGGATGCCATAAACCACCATCCCACCCATCTTGCCATGGCTGAAAAGCGTTCGGCCAACCCTGACCGGGTTCTGACCAACGGTCTTGCCTATCCATCCACTCGGTATCATCCCTGCGCCCTAGCCAACGCTCTGATGCATCGGGTGGGGCAATGCTATCGGGGCTCCAGCGACCATAAGGGTCACTCCATTCCGGATTTGAGCCGTGCAACGCTCCCTGCTCCGGCGCGTACCAATCCCCATGCATACCGGGGATGCCACCATTGGGGGGCCACGGGAACCAGATATCCGACTCTGGCGGCGGTGGTCCGTAGTGGGTCACGCCCCAGGGATCGTAGCGCCACTGTGGCCGTTTTTTTTGCGGAAGCCTAGGCGCAAGGTTCTCAACGGCCCCTCGCTGCGGGTAGCCATCACGCTGGCTATAGGGCTCACGTCTCCGCGATCTAGGTTCTGCATAAGGGGGTTCCCCATAACCCCGGCTGGGTTCCCCATAACCCCGGCTGGGTTCCCCATAACCCCGGCTGGGTTCCCCATAATCTTGTTCACGGCGCGGTACGGGGCTGCTACGGGGGGGCGTGTCCGGCTGGCCCATCTCCCGCGTAAAGCCGCGCATAAACTGGCCAAATTGCTGCCCAAGATAGCCCGCGCCAAACGCCTGCTGTTGGGCGTAAACCATGGGGCTGAGAAATAGCCCGATACCCAACCCAACGGTGGTTATCCACGGTCCAAGTAAAGAGCGCGGCAGGGACCGTAATTCCGAAAGCGGCGTTCGTAAAACCCGAGGCGCACAAAGTTTTACTAACCATGATCGAAAAGGTCGGTTTACCATCGTCACTCCAAAGGCTCTCCCCACGGGCAGCCATGATTTTTGTAGATGTGACACGTGTGAAACAAGTCACTGAGAGTTGGTCACAAATCAAATATCATGGTTTTCTAATATACGGACTCTACCGAAAAACACAAACAAAAAATTTTGATCCATATTTTTTTCATCGTCAGCCCAGTTGCGTTTATTTTGGAGGTGGTTCATACTTTTCAAAATCTCCAGGAATTTCAAATAAATCTGCTGTGGGTTCCTGTAAGATTATCTGCTGCATGGTGACGGTTGTTCCATCGGCGTAGCGCTCGCGGATGGGCAATTTTAACGCCTCATCTATCCAAAAAACCGCATAATTTTCGATTTGATTGTTACGATTGTGTTCCACTTTCCAACGTTTGGTGACCCGCCCAGAGACCAGTTCATCGCGTTGGGCTGTACACCGGAACTGCTGGGTTTGTTGACAGAGTGAGTTTTTTTCATAGGGCAGCGGGGGGCGCAAATCTGGCATAGCGGGCTGTTCAAGATAGCGTTTTGTTTTTGGAAAAAGCAGCCAACTCTTCTGCTTGTCTGTGCGAATGATCAACACCACAGGTTCTCCTTCGCTAACCGCTTCGGTACGCAGCCCTAGCTTACCATAGAGCATGCGCCCTTGATCAACCTCTTGATGGCCCGGCTGGGTGCGTAGCACTTGAGCTTGAAAGGGAAAAGCTGGAAGATAAGGGGGCTGTTGCGCATAAAGCGAGCTCAGCGGTGCCAAACCCAATAGGGCCAGCCACATAGCGCGTCTCAAGCAACGTAGAAAGGGCATGGCGTATCTCACCACCGCTTATCTATCGAAAGCGGCCTTCAACATTGGGTGTGGCCCAGGGATCATAAAAACGGTCAAAGCTACTAAACGGATCTAAACTCCAAGGGGAAAAGGGTGCCTCGCGGCCACCAAACGCATTAAATTCACGGGACCAAGGGTTGCTGCTACGCTCTCCCCAACCCGAATCTGCGGGATAATCCCCATAGCGGCGGGTGTGACGGTCCCCTATCCGGTAGCCATCCCGATAGCGGGGTGCATAGCTGTCACGACCATAACCTGAACGTTCCCCATAACCCTCTCGGCCATAACCTGAACGCTCCCCATAACCCTCTCGGCCATAACCTGAACGTTCCCCATAACCCTCTCGGCCATAACCTGAACGCTCCCCATAACCCTCTCGGCCATAACCTGAACGTTCCCCATAACCCTCTCGGCCATAACCATAACGCTCGTCACGTTCCGCAGAGGGGGCATGGTCGGTAAAAGGGACTTCACCCCAGGGGCGGCGGTTTTGGTAGCGTGGTAGGGTACGATGCTCATAATAACCGCGTCCATAACCGCCATTGTCATAGGGTGCCGTCTCGTACGGTTGTCCCCAACTGCTTTGCGGCCAAGATGGGCGGTAGGTATTGCCATAACCATTGGGAGCTGGGGTATCATAAGCCTCGCGGGGGACTTGGTTCCAGTTACTATTCTGTGCCCACAGGGGTTGGGTAAAGAGAACACCTGCCGCGATAAAAGTGAGGCGAAAATGGCTGAAAACGGTCCTCATGACGATCCTCCTTGTGGCTGACCCGCGATGCGTATCTATGCCTTGTGGATCTGCCGCCGCATGCGCTGTTTCCCCCCCTAAGGTTCGCCAAACGCACAACACTATATCCGTTACATAGGCTACCTAGCAAAAAGGTGCAACCCTAGCGCTCACCGGTGTAGGGGGAGCCGGAAGGTGGGCCGTTCCACGACCCGCCATTGCGGTTTGCACGACCGCTGCCGTCTGGCCACACACCAGGGAGCTCTGGGGTGGGACTGGGCACATAACCACCAGAGTCGCCGTAGTGAGGACGTGATCCATTGAAATCGCGTCCATCATAACCACGGTTGGCATCGTTGGAAAAACCGCCATAGTTGTCATAGCGGTTGTTATGGCTAGAAGAGCTGCTCGAACCATAGCCCCCCGGTGCGCCACGGTAGGTGTCATAAGGTTGGCTGTAGCCGCTGCCATAGTCCCCCCCATGAGAGGAACCCCCATAAGGTTGATCACGATAGCCCCCCTCATAACGTCCCCCCCTTGGCTCAGCCGGAGCACGGTTGGGGTAGACCCCATAACGGGGTGGCTCTGGGCTGGGTTGATACCCGCCGCTCTCCTGTGGGTGATCGTAGCGGTTGCGTTCATCCCAGCGGGCAGGGGGTTCCCGATAACGATCATCATAACCGTCTGTTCCATAGCCATCGCGGCGGGGCATTGAGGGGTCCCCATCATAGGCCCGAGAATAACGATCATAATAGGGATCATAGCGACGCTCCCGCGTGCTACCCCGCTCCTCTCTATCCCGGTCAGAACCAAACCAACGGTCCGGGCTAAAGCGCTTCTGCCAACCCTCTTTTTCATCACGACGGTCACGATCTTTATCAAAGACCTCCGCCGGGTTGAACTCCCCCCACATGCCATCCATGGGCATTTTTTTCATGTTAAACCCGCCGGGCATGCCGCCAAACCCACCAGGCATCCCCCCCCAACTATAACCCCATGGATTGTCACTAAAATCACCCCAATCCATGGCTTTTGCCTCCATGACCACGCCGCTCAGGGCAAGGGTTATCCCCAAGCCCAGCAGAGTAGGGCGTAACAACCGGCTTGCGCGCATGGGTGAACCCTTGACGATGGCCAACATGGGCGGCTCCTGCTTAGGTTTTCAGGCGGATGCCGCGGCGTTTGCCACGACCGCCACCACGGGTGGTTTCGCTGTCGGTCTCTACCTCATCCGGTATGACCGGTTCAGGAATCATAACACGCTCCACAGGAGGCGCAGTGCCCACCGGATTTTCAGCAACGGCCTGCTTGGGCGCATCGCTTACTGGCGCGGCCTCGGAGAGCGTTGGCTCAGCAGACGCCGTGGCGGTCGCCTTACTCACCGTTTTACGAATCACCGTTGCACGTTTCTTAGCGGCTGGCTTGGGGGTATCCTCCGCAGGTTTACTCACCGCACGTTTGGCTTTGATCGTCTTGCGCGGGGTGGTCTCCGCAGCAGGGGACGCCTCCTTGTCCGGGGAGGGCGGCGTAACCGCCTCTGTAACCTGGGGTTGCTCAACCTCAACAGCGGCTTGTGTTTCAATACGTGCGGCTGGTGCTGCTTCTGGCTGTGGCGCAGGTTCCAGTGGTTCAGGCGCAGGTTCCAGTGGCGCAGGCGCAGGTTCCGGCTTTGCGGCGGTTACTGGGGCTACATGCTCAGGGGCCTCGTCGGCCTGCCCACTCTGGGCAGGGGGGGGGCTCAGAGGCTGATGGGGCAGTGGCGAGGGCTCAAAATGGGTCATCACCAAACCGGTGTCCGGCTGTTTGAACGAACTGGCCGCCGTGACACAACCCAACGGAATCACCACCAAAGTAAGGACCGTGGAGACCAAAGCGCCCGCCAGCAAAGAGATCGCCATACCCTGGAAGATATAGTCGCTCAAGATGACGCTAGAGCCAGCGACCAGGGCCAGCGCGGTAATAACAATGGGACGGGTCCGCGCTTTACACGAAAGAATCACCGCATCCTGCACCGAGGTGCCCTTGAGAATCTCCTCCTGGGCAAAGTCCACCAGCAGGATGGAGTTCCGCACAATAATACCTGCCAGAGCGATAAAACCGATCATGGAGGTGGCGGTAAATTTGGCGTCCAAAAGCCAGTGACCCGGTATAATCCCCATCAAAGTAAGGGGAATGGGGGCCATAATGATGGCAGGCAGGGTGAAGTTTTTGAACATCCCCACCACCAGCGCGTAGATGAACAGCAGCGCCACGCCAAAGGCAATCCCCATATCACGGAAGGTCTCATAGGTTACCGTCCACTCACCCGTCCACTCAAAACCGCTGACGGAATAGGTGTCGGGGGGGCCTAAATAGGTGCCTGCGATCTTCACGCCATCCGGTGCGGTATAGCCCTTAAGCATATCTTCAATATCAAACATACCATAGATGGGGGCATCCAAACGCCCGGTCACTTCCCCAGTTACAAACTCCACAGGGCGTAGATCTTTATGGTAGATCACCGGATCTTGATTGGCCTTGATAAAACGACCCAACTCACCCAAGGGAATGGTATGCCCCGCGCTGGATTGAATGGGCAAATCGGAAAGGTTGGCAATCTGCGCCCGCACCTCTAAAGGTACCTGTAAGACAATATAGGTGGGCTCCAAAATAGAACCGCGCTTAATATCCCCTAGCTTATGCCCACCCATGGCCATGGCCAAATTGCGGTTAATGCTGTCCACAGAGATACCACGACGTACCGCCTTTTCGGTATCCACCTCAAAGCGCCACACCTCATTGTTGTCCTGAATTAAGGTATCCACATCCACAATGCTGTCGGAGCGCTCAAACATCTGCTCCAGATCTCGTGCCACTTGACGGCGAATCTCCGCCGTGGGGCCCGTTACTTCCGCTACCACCGACTGTAATACCGGCGGCCCAGGAGGCATTTCGACCACCTGAATCTTACCCCCAGCAGCATGGGCAATAGGGGTAAGCAGTTCGCGCACCTGTACCGCCAAGTCATGGGAGGTATTTTTGCGCTTAGACTTGTGGACCAACTGCACCTGAATATCCGCCTGCCAGGAGTCCTGACGCAGATAGTAATGACGGACTAAACCGTTAAAGTTATAGGGCGAGGCGGTGCCAACATAAGTTTGCAGGGCCATAACTTCAGGTAAATTTTCCCGAATCTGTTTGGCTAATTGCTGGGTAAGGTTGGCCGTTTTAAACAGGGCTGTCCCCTCTGGCATATTCACCACCACGTTAAACTCTGGCTTGTTGTCCAAGGGCAGAATTTTAACCGTAACATGGGTGGTATAAAACATGGCGCAGCAGATAAAGAAGACAACAACCAAACCCGCCAAAAAGCCATAGCCCTTAGCCCGACTCTTAAGAAACTGGGGAATCAGCCAATAATAGAAGCGCTCCATCATCTCCGCTTGGCGATGCTCCTTCTTGGCGTGATGCTCCAAATTGGTCATGGAGGGTTTTAAACGCTGCGCTAGCCATGGGGTAAAGACAAAGGCAGCAAATAATGAAAAGAGCATGGCGACCGAACCCAGTGCAGGAATCGGTTCCATATAAGGCCCCATCATACCCCGTACCGCACCCATGGGCACCAGCGCCGCGATCACCGTGAAGGTCGCCAAAATGGTGGGGTTACCCACCTCACGCACCGCATCCACCGAGATGTCAGAGTCGGTTTTGCCATCCAACAACCAGCGCCGGTAGATGTTCTCCACCACCACGATGGCGTCATCCACCAAAATACCAATGGAGAAAATCAAGGCAAACAACGATACCCGGTCAATGGTATACCCCATCAGCCAAGCGGCAAACACCGTCATCAAGATCACCACCGGAATGACGATCAACGTCACAATGGCAGGCCGCAGACCCAGGAAAAACCAGATCAATACCGTCACCGCCATGGTGGCAATAAACAGCTTAAACAGCAGCTCATTAACCTTTTCGTTGGCGGTTTCACCATAGTTACGGGTTACGGCAACGTGCACATTAGCTGGAATAAGGGTGGTTTTCAGCTCTTCGACCTTCGCTAAAATGCCATTGGCGACCGAAACGCCGTTGGAGCCCTTTTTCTTGGCAACATAGATGGTCACTGCCGAGGCACCATCCGCTTCAGGAACCCCTTCGGGTTTCGCAGCGCCGGTGTAATAGTTGACCAGTTGGTTGGTCTCGGCGGGGCCACTAAAGACACGCGCCACATCGCTAATATAGACAGGCACATTTTGATGAGTACCCACCACCAGCCGCTTAATATCCTCAGCACTCTTTAAAAAGGAGCCGGTATACACCCGATAGCCGGTGTCACCTGTTTCTGAAGAGCCCACCTCTTTTTCACTGTTGGCCGAACTGATGGTCTGGGCAATCTGATCGAGGCTAATATGGTGGCCGGTCAGCCGCTCAGGATAGACCTCTACCCGGATCTGCTCACTACGCCCACCAATGACGCCACCTTGGCTGGTATTGCCAACCTCATTGAGCTGCTGTAACACATCCATCGAGAGAATGCGCAAATAGGCATCATCCACACTGGTGGACCACAGGGTCAGGGCAACGATGGGAACATCGTCCACGGCACGAGGCTTGACCAGCGGGCGGGGCACACCAGGGGGCATTTTATCCATGTTGGATTGCAACCGGTCATACAGCTTGACCAGGGACTCCTCCATGTTTTGCCCCACGTCAAACTCCACCGTGACCATGGCTTGACCGCGCATGGTGGCCGAGTAGACATGTTTAACCCCATGCAGTTCGCTCATGATCCGCTCCAGCGGATCGGATACCAAGGTCTCCACCTGCTCAGAGGAGGCCCCCGCGTACTGCACAAAAATATCCACCATGGGGACCGAAATTTGCGGGTCCTCCTGGCGGGGGGTGAGGATCAGTCCCATCACGCCCATAGCCAAACAGGCGATTAGAAACAGTGGGGAGAGGGGCGAGTGAATAAAGGATTTGGCCATGCTACCCGCAATGCCCAAGGCATGGTCGGGCGTCTGTGAGCCAGTATCCTTATCGTGTCCCATTTGATCGGATTGCATCATTTTTGATCCCATAGTGTCGCTGCCAACGTCCTGAAAAAGCAAATTTAAGTTAAGTTTTTCACCTTAACCGTGGTTGGCTTTTTGAGACGCAAGACCGGCCTGCCTGTCGACCTGGTAAAGAGCCAATCCCAGCACATGCCCCATGCCGTTATTGACATGCAGGCGGATGTTTTTACCGGATGTGGTGTCCAAGACATCTTCTCCGGGCTCAAGCATTTTCGTGTTTTTTTGGTGCTACTGTACAACGCCAAACGGGCCGTGTGTGGTCATAAACTGCCCGTCCAAGAGTTCGTTTAGATCAATGGGCGGCTGCCATCAAACCCTGCTATCCATTGATTGTGGTACATACCCTAGCATTACCCCCGTGTGGGAAAAATCCCGCATGAACACCAGGAGAAGCGACTTCGCTTAAGTATCCACGTAAAGATAGTGACTGTAAATCAGAACCTATTTTTAGGTCGATACTTAGATGCTTTGGTCAAGATAACGTTGCCTGACACACGCCGCACAACACCAAACGGGAAAACGGCATACGGGTTGCCCCGTATGCCGTTAATACCGATGGGTTAGGGCGCTTTTTGTTCGCCTGAACCGGCATCCCAGCTACCCGCCAGCCCATTGGGGGGGTTGATCACAATGGTCTCACCCACTTGCAAACCAGAGAGCACCTTGACCTTGCCGCCCTCCAGGGTATCGCCACCCCGGCGGATCATGCGTAGCTCCATTTTGCCATTACTGACCACGTAGACCGAAGGCAGACTGCCGCGCCAGATAATCGCACTGGCAGGAATCGCCGGTACTTGGTCACCAGGGCTGGTTACATCGGGAATCATCACCTCAGCATACATACCCGGACCGCCAGGAACATTGCTGGGCAGATCCAACTTAACCGTCACCGTGTGGCGCTGAGGGTCAGCCATGGGGAAGACCTGGGCAACACGTGTCTCAATAAGGGTTCCCCCCACATCCAGACGCGCCGGGATGCTCATCCCCTTTTTGATGCCGGGCATCAAACGGGCCGGTACCTCCACCTTGATTTGCAGGTGGTGAATGTTGGCAAACTGGAGCAGTGGCATGCCAGGCTGTACCGTATCCCCAACCTCCACATGTTTTTGCACGATGGTACCGTGAAAGGGGGCAATGGTACGGGTATCCCGCAGTTTGGCATCCAACTCTTGCAGAGCGGCCTGGGTTTGCATCATCTGCGCCCGGGCTTGGTCAATGCGGGTGCCAGAATCCCAAATCTGGGCGCGCCGCGTTACCTCGGAGTTGTCCGCGCCAACCATGTCCGAAAAGGGACGGGTCATGTACCGGTCAAACATCTTAGGTATGGCCATGCCGGTATTTTCCGACTCCATGTGCGACCCAGAGTAGACCTCTCGGGTATACTGCACGCGGGAGTTGCGGAAAGCCGCCTGGGCCTTCATATATTGAGCGTAAGCTGCGCGCCGCTTGGCCAGCAGATCATCTTCGTCCAGTGCGACGAGTACGACCCCCTCTTCAAACGTTGCTCCCTCCACGCCCGCGATAAACTCCACACGGCCAGGCATCTGCGCTGAGAAGGATACCTCCTTGAGCGGGACAACCGTGCCACCAAGCATGGTGTGAGCTCCACTTTGTGCCATACCGACCTGCTCTGTCTTATACTGGCTTGCATGCATCGGTGCAGCAGACAGTAGGGGCGGGACAAGCATCCAGCACCCGAAAAGCGCGGCCGGAAGGGTCATGGGCAGATGCTTTTTCATCGACATGAGCCTCATCCTTAACAATAGGTCAAAGTATACGCCTCCTGCGTATACCTAACTCGCGCTCCCGGATTTTTTTATTATCGTTATAGTACTGCCATTAAGTCTATTCATCGGGCATGCCGACGATAAACTTTACTGTAAAATGCGCTAAAAAGTTCGAAAAAGTGA
This sequence comes from Magnetococcus marinus MC-1, assembly GCF_000014865.1. Taxonomy (NCBI): domain Bacteria; kingdom Pseudomonadati; phylum Pseudomonadota; class Magnetococcia; order Magnetococcales; family Magnetococcaceae; genus Magnetococcus; species Magnetococcus marinus. The sequence continues at coordinate 4,042,609 of NC_008576.1, read as the reverse complement.
TTATGTTACTTTTTGTCAGAACATAGTCATCAATGTCAGACTTTTTAGTTGAAACAGAACCAGCCTAGAGGATGACGGCCCCTGTTCTTATTCTGTTGCGGATCGCTTGGATCCAGGGGGTAGGGTAAAGCTTTTTCGCGGGCAGACTCTAGCCGGTCTGTGCGGGAAAAAGATTTGCCTTACCCCTCCTTAGCGATGAAGGGCACCCGCGCTCGCCAACGAGGGTGCCCTGCACACACACAGGTATGGGTAAAAAGGGATTAAACCCGTCCCATTACCGTGAAGCTTTTGATAAAGGGTGCCGCCATGCGGGGGTCCTTTATCATGGCGCCGTAGTCACCCACATTAAATTTTAATTTGCGGGTGGTGTAGGCCATGCCTAGGCCCATGGTGCCCAGCCCTTTTTGAATCCATTTGGACCAGTTGTCTTGGGAAGCGCGCAGGTCCCAGTTCATCTCTTGCCCTGCAAAGGCAGCGCCCGTTACGGCTTTGCCATTTTCTACAACAAGGATACCACGGGGCTTCTCTTCACCGTCAAACCCGTACGCAATACTCGAGGTAAAACCAATCTTTTCCAGTGCGCCAGCCAACTCGGGCTCTTTGTTCCACTCTTCAGCGAAGCGCTGCATCCACTCTTCAGAAAACAAATCAGCCATGTTCAATACCTTATGTTTGGGGTTTGGAAAGGAATCGTCGTGGGTAGCTGGGCCTTGGCCCTGAAAACCATTTTTTGCAGCGCACCGCTTGCCATGCTGTGGTTGCAAAAATACCACCCATCAGAGTGATCACAGTATACCCAAAAGTTCCGAAACCGCCAGCTTTTCACGCAAGACCGTTCGAAAAACCGCCTGCCATGCAGCCGACACAGCAAAAAGGTTCCCAACAGCGATCCAAAAAAAACTGCCTATCCAACCAATTTTCAATATTAGGTTATACTTATATTGAAAAGCAATCAAAATCGCCCACTTTGTTGTGACGCAACGAGAGAGGGCTGAGATAGGGTTATCGGCAGCGTAAAAAAACACTTAACCAAACAAATCGCTAAAGTATTGAAAAACGCAATAACCCCTTTAACAGCGTGCAAAATATAAAAGGGGGGCAAAACAGCGCCACGCAAAAAAAGCGGGGCAGCGCTTTGACACTGCCCCGCTGGATGGGATTTATTAAGAGGTGGTAAAAGCCCAAATCAGGCCGGAATCAACCCGGCTGGAACCCCTTCATAGCCCCCCTTGCACTGTTTGCTTAGGGCACTGCTCACGGCAAACAGGGCCTCTTCCAGATTGGGGTGGTAGTAGGGCATGCTGGCCATTTGGTGTACCGTCAGTCCCCCTTGTACCGCCCACACCAAGGTGTGGGCCATATGCTCACCCCGTGGTGAGATGAGGGCCCCCCCGAGCAGGCGACCGGTGGCTGGGTCGGCATACAGGCGTACCATGGCGGCCTCAACCCCCATCACTTTGGCGCGGCTTTCGGTGTGAATGGTGGCACTGGCCATCTGCGCACCGGCAGCCAAGGCGGCCTCGTAACCCATGCCAAAGGTGGCGATGTTGGGATCGGTAAAGATAATGCCCAGCGGGGTTTTGCGTTGAAAGCGCTGGGGATGTTCCCGCAACCCATTAAAGCCCGCCATTTTGCCCTCTTCGGCCGCTTCATGAAAGATCACCCGGTCGTTGGTGCAATCTCCGGCAATAAAGATGGGGGCCCCTTCGACCTTGGTGGTGGTTGGGTCAAACAGTGGCACGCCGCGAGCGTCCAAGGCAATGCCCACCTCCGCCAATCCCATATCGGCCACGCGGGGGCGGCGGCCTAGGCTGACCAACACTTTTTCAACCTGAATATCCAACGGGCCGGCTTGTACCCGGATCTGCCCATTCTCCCCTTCAGAGAGGCTTGCCGCATGACCGAGATGAAGGGGGAATTGCTTACCAAACTGTTCCAGCGCCATGGCTCGGATTTCAGGATCTTGCAGGTTGGCGACATGCTGCGCCATCTCCACCCCTGTGACCGCCACACCCAAGGTTGAGAGGGCTTGGCCCAACTCTAGCCCAATGGCACCCAACCCCAAAACAGCGAGGCTTTTGGGCATCTCTTGCAGTTGAAAGACCCCTTCACTGTCAAGGATGCGCGCCCCAAATGCCCGCCATGGGGCAGGGATAACCGGCTCGGAGCCCGTGGCAAGAATGATCGCTTTGGCTTGCAGGGTCTGGCCATTGACCTCAATGGTATCTTTCGCCACAAAGCGGGCACGGCCTTGAATCAGTTTTTCGCCCAACCCACCGCTTACGCGCTCGCTGATTTTAGATGAGAGCATGTGACTGATTTTAAGGGCAAAGGCTGGACCAGCTTGGGGCTGCATAGTGGGCGTCTCGGAGAGCAGACCTTCCCGCACCATGCGTTGGGCGTTGTGGTAGTCATCGGCGGTCTGAATGAGCGCCTTTGAGGGCATGCAGCCTACCCGAGCACAGGTGGTGCCAAGGGGTCCTTGGTCGACCACCACAAAATGGCTGGTCTGCTGCTTGACCACGCTCATGGCGTAGAGCCCCGCCGTACCGGCACCGATTATAATAACATCTACCTGTCTGGTCATGGCTGTACCTCACAAAGATGGCGCAAAAAGGGTCCAATAGATAAAACGATCCTATGCAGCATAAAGCTGCTTATCGGGTTACCGTAACAAACCCAGCGCGTCATGGGTAGCGCTTTATGCTGTGCATGGGGCCGGTGGCCCGTTATGATTGCCGCTGCGTGCTTAAAATGTAAGGAGGGTGTCATGGAGATGATCGGTTGGCTGCCCCTTGCCTTAGCAGTGGCGCTGTTTACCGCACTAAAGGATCTGCTTAACAAACGCAGTGTCGCCCAACTGAACCCCTGGACGGTTGCGCGCATGCAGCATCTTGCTGCCTTTGTGGTGTTACTCCCCCTGTTGCCCTTTATCAGCGTGCCGGAGATCGGCCCTAACTTTTGGTGGGCACTGCTGGGCAGTGGTACCATCAATGTGGTGGCGTTGTTGCTCTATGTGCAGGCGTTGCACCACTCGGATCTTTCCCTGACCACCCCGATGCTTACCACCACGCCGGTCTTTTTGCTGATCACCAGCCCCATCATTGTGGGGGAGTTTCCCTCGTTGACCGGGGTGATGGGGATTGTATTCATTGTGTTGGGGGCATGGTTGCTCAATGTGCAGCAGCGCCATATCGGTTTTTGGGCCCCTTTTAAGGCGCTTTATCGTGAACGCGGCCCCCGTTTGATGCTGATTATTGCCTTCGTCTGGTCGGTGAGCTCCAATCTGGATAAAGTGGGCATTCAAAACAGCAGCCCGCTGGTTTGGCTGCTTAGTCTGTTTGCCTTTATCGCGCTGGGTACCACGCTGGCGGCGCACCATTTTGGCCCCCGTGAGTCGGGTGCCGATTGGCGCCCCCATACGGCGACCTTATGGATACAAGGGGGACTGTTTAGCGCGGCGGCGCTCTGTCAATTTTTAGCCCTTGAGCTGACGATGGTGCCTTATGTCATCGCGGTTAAACGCACCAGTGCCCTTATGGCCGTGGTGTTGGGGGTGTGGTTGCTCAAAGAACAGGGAGGGCGTGAGCGGATGCTCGGCGCGGCGGTTATGTTTGCCGGTTTTTTATTGATCACCCTGGCTCAGGCTTGATCTGAGTCAAGGTGGTGCTTGCGCCGCGCCTATAGGGTGTATTTTGTGGGGATATGGGCATTACGTCTAGGAGACCCTTAAATAAATAGCATGAAGGGGGGTTATGTATGAATAAGGTACGGGTGGCTTGGGTGATTGGGGTGCTGTTTAGCATGGCTTCGGCCACGGTCATGGCAGAGATGGCGGGCCAAAGCCCCATTGCGGCGAAGCCTATGGCGCATGGCCACATGGGGCAGATGGCCGCGCCACAGGCCGCGCCTGAAAAAACGGTGGATAGCCGTAAAGCGGCGATCAATCATGGTGAAATCCGCGCCATGGTGGCCGCATTTCCACTGATTGAGCAACTCTCTAAAGCTGCCGCAAAGTGTCAAGCTTCGGCGCAAGATGGCAACTATGCTACCGAAGCCTGTGGAGCCTTTATGCAGCAGCACAGTGCCGGTGAGGGTACGTTGCAAGCGGCGCTGGCCCAGGTGGAGCAGCTTATGGCCGGTGAGGGTGAAAAGCCGCAGTTAGGGCATGCTGAGATGTATCTGTTAACGGCATTTATGGAAAATTACCATCAGTTTAACAATCAGAAAAAGCGCATCCAAGCCGGACATTAAGGGTTTGGTCTTGGGGCATTTGCGGTATTTGTGCAAAACGCACGCTGGGCTACTTAGCTTAAGCGTGCGTTTTTTTTATAGGGTTGGGAAAGGGCCCAACATGGTTTGCTGGCTGGGAGCATGAAAGCTTTTGGTGGAAGCCCTTTTTTTATGTAGAATGAAGGTTTGATCCGGGCCGTTTTATTCTCGTAAATTTATTATGGGTGTTGTCCCTTTACCTCCCTCTGGAAGATGCTCAGGCAACCATGAAAAGTCTTCTTTCCATCAACCATATTTTTGGTCTCTTTACCTTAGCGGGCATGCTGCTGCTGTCGCTCTTTTTTGGTGGTTTGATGTTGAGTGGTTTTAATGAGGTATTTGACCATCACGTTGAACGCACGATGGATGCCCGTCTGACTGGTTTTGCCCAACAACTGACCGATTATGTGTCGCTACACGATGCGATGCTTCACGATTTGGCGAGCAATCCACTCTTGGTGCAGGGGGTTATGCAGCAGGAGAGCGGCAAGGCTAATGCGGTGGATTTTCTTGAGCGATACCGCATTATGGGGGCACAACGGCGCCTGACACTCTACGGCTTTGACGGACACTTGTTGCACGATACCGCCAAGCAACCTAGGCGGCCACCCTTGTCGGAAAATTTGGTGCAAATATTGTTGCGGGGGCATAACAAACATATCTGGCGGTTTCAGGCGCAGGATAAGGATCAGAGCAGTTTGTGGATGGCGGTACCAATCTCCTGGAATGCGGTGCCAGAAGGGGTGCTGGCCATGGAGATTCCTTCATTGGAGATGCCCCAGCTCAAACGCCATTATGGTCAGGGTGAGGAAGACGATATTGAGCTGTTTAAGGATGGAGAGCGCATCTTTGGTGTGGATGGTCATCTTAATGGGCGTCAAGCGCAGCTTTATATGCCCACACTGGGGATAACCCTACGTTACACCGCGCATTTGGGGGAGATCTATAGCCACCGGGATCGGCTGCTCGCGCGCATTAAAATGATCGGTTTGGCGGCACTGCTGCTGGCGGGTAGCGGCGTGTTTTGGATGGGCCGCGTCCTGTTTGTGCGCCCTTTGCAGCGTCTCAAGGAGCGTACCACCCATTTGGCCAACGGTGAAGTGCGGGATCTGCTGAATGAGGTGCGGCGGCGGGTGATGGTGCGTGAGCTACAGGAGCTAACCGATCAGTTTGATGTCATGGCCCTGCAAGTGAGCAGTGCACGCACCTCCCTTGAAGAGAAGGTGCATGAGCGAACCGCTCAGTTGGAGTGGGAACTGGAAGAGCGCCACAAAACGGAACACCGCTTGCGTCAAGTGTTAACCCTACAAACCGCCATTTTGGATTCGGCCAATAGCAGCATCATCTCCACCGATCGCACCGGCATTGTGCAGACCTTTAATAAAGGGGCTGAACGCATGTTGGGTTATAAAGCCGTCGCTGTGGTGGGTCAGTATACCCTGGATATGTTTTATAATTCCAATGAGTTACGACAGCATTCCCTACAGCTTAGCGCGACGTTGGATAAGCGGGTTGATCCGGGCATTGAGAGCCTGTTTGTGTTGGCCCGTGAGGGTAAGGTAGACGAACGGGAGTGGATGATTTTACATCAAGATGGACATCAGGTGCCGGTATTGATGACGGTAACGCCCATTTATAATAGCAGCGGTCTGTTGGTAGGCTATTTAAATATGGGTACAGAGATCTCTGAGCGCAAGCGTCTGGCGGCGGAGTTGAAAGAGACCAACTGGCGCTTGCAGCGGGCGTTGGACTCGGCCCAAGCAGGGACCTTTTACTATGCGGTTGTCCATGACCATATGCAGTGGAATAGGCGCGCCTTGGAGATGTTTGGGCTAAATGATGCCACCTTCAACGGGCACCTGCAAGATTGGTTACAGCGGGTGGTGGCGGTTGATCGCCACCGCATTGACACGCTGTTTGCCGAGGTATTAGCTACCCCTAACGTTGAGACGCTGGACATCTCCTATACCATCTTACGTCAGGGTGATGAAGCGCAGCGGGTGATCCGTACTCAGGGTTGGATCCATCGTGATCCCCACGGTAAAGCGACCCATCTATCGGGGCTGTTTTTGGATATTACGGAGCAGATGCAGGCTCAACAGGTGTTGGAAGAGGCTAGGCAGGCGGCAGAGGAGGCCAGTCAGGCCAAGAGTGACTTTTTGGCCTCTATGAGTCACGAGATCCGCACCCCTATGAATGCCGTCATCGGTTTAAGTGATGTTTTGGCAGAGACCCCATTAAATCCAGAACAGCAGCACTATGTGACGACCTTGCAACGGGCCAGCCATACCCTGTTGGATTTGATTAACGCCATTTTGGATCTTTCTAAAATTGAGTCAGGTCGGTTTGAGTTGATCGAGCGGCCCTTTGATCTGTCGGATATGGCGCATGGGGTCTGTTCGGTCTTGCGGGTGCAAGCGGAACAGAAGGGGCTGTCTTTAGCGTTGGAAATGGATGAGACCTTGCCACCCTTTGTGGTGGGTGATTCACCCCGGTTACGGCAAATTTTAATCAACCTTATTGGTAATGCCATTAAGTTTACCGAGCAGGGCTTTGTTAAGGTATCGGTACAGGCCCGGGACCAACAGCGTACCCTTTGGTTTGGTATTGCCGATAGTGGGGTGGGTATTGCGCCGACCCAGGTTGAGCAGATTTTTGAAAAATTTACCCAAGTTGACTCCTCCGTGGTGCGGCGCTTTGCTGGTTCTGGCCTGGGGTTGGCGATCTCTAAGCAACTGGTGGGGTTGATGGGTGGGCATATTGGCGTGGAGAGCCGCTTAGGGGAGGGCAGCCTTTTCTATTTTAGCCTGCCCTTGCGCCCCGGCGAGACTTTGTTTGAAGCGCCTTTGCGGGCACCAATTTACCAGGAAAGCCCTGCGGAAAGTGTACCGATACGTCTATTGGTGGTGGAGGATTCGGTCGATAACCGTATGTTGGTGCGTACCTATTTTAAAAAATATCACTGCGAACTCCGTTTTGCTGTGGATGGGCAGGAGGGGGTTGAAATGTTTCAAGAGGGGGGGTGCGATCTGGTCTTTATGGACGTACAGATGCCCCGTATGGATGGTTATACCGCTACCCGGCTGATACGCAACTGGGAGCGCAGTCACGGCATGCAGCCCACCCCTATCTTGGCCCTTACCGCCCACGCTTTAGAGAGCGATGTTAAAAAGAGCCGTCAGGCGGGTTGCAACGAGCATTTGACCAAGCCCGTCTCCAAACGCACCTTAGTTGATGCGGTGGAACGCCAACTCAACATCAAGCTTATGCTACGAAGCCTACCTGCCGTATCCCTTCCCCAGACAGTTTAGGTCAGCGCTGGTTTTAGTCAGGGGGGGCGATGTCGCTTCTGTCGTTTTCCATCAAAAAAAACCGGGTCATGCCTGTCATTTGCAAGAGCTGTTCGATGTAGTGATTGACGTTGATAAGCAAGATTGGTAAGGGTTGTTCCAAGGCCAATTGTAACATCATGCCCAATCCGGTGCTATCTATCTTCTCCATCCCGTTAAAATCAATGACCAAGGCAAACTGCTGGGTTTTGGCGTGGATTAAGCGCTTTTTCATGGTATTGAAAGCGAATAGGGTCTCAAGTCTAAAATAATGAGAGGCCGGAATCACCTTAAGCTCTGCGCGTTTACCAGCGGCAGATTGCGGATGGGTATGGCTCTCGCTGGTTACACCAGGCAATGGGATCGTGGATGGGGTGAGCATGGCGAGCATCCATCGGTAAATATGGTACTGAAAAAGTACTCTAATGAGTTCCATTATAGCCTTTCCCTCTGTAATGGGAAGTGGTTTTTGCACATGCAGCTGAAAAAATGAAAAAGGGGGCAGGGTGTCACTTTTGGCAAGATAAGGTCCCCCTTTTTTTGCCTAAGGCTGTGGGCTACTTGTCGCATAAAGTAGAATAATCACGATGCAGGCATACACAGTCGGGTTTCATGAAACAGGGGGTTATGAAACGATCCTAAAAAGCCTAAAAACTGTCGATCTAGCGAAAATCAAAGGAAAAATATCCCACTCTGTGTGAAAGGCTAAGGGGCGTATGTATGCATCAATCGACATATATCGAGATATTGGACGTTGCAAAAATGGGCAATTTGCGTAAAATATTTGCGCTGCGAGATAAGCAGATTTTGTGAACAAAACGGTCATGCTGGTTGACCGTATGCCAGCACCAAGGGGTGCGGGCTTCTTCTGCTACGCCTCTTACGTTGTGGCCGTTTATTCGGCTTAATGGTTGGATTATCTGCTGAGACTCTTCATGATACAAACCTTTCTGCGTCAGTTTTCTATCCGTGCCAGGCTCTGGTTTTTGATTGCGAATGCACTGTTGGCAATGACGGCCATGGGGCTATTTGCCATTGTTTCGCAAAAACAAATGTTGCTTGATGATCGCGAAGCGGTTGTGCAGGGCCAAGTGGAGAGCCTTCACAGCCAAATTGCGGCGCTGCATGCGCGCGCCGAACGGGGGGAGATTGATCAAGCTGCTGCTCAAAAAATGGCGATAGACGCGGTGAACGCCATCCGTTTTGCCGGTGATAACTATCTGTGGGTTAACGATAAAGATGCGGTCATGGTGGTACACCCCATCAAGCCCGCACTTAATGGTAAAAATCTGTCGGAGGCCAAAGACCCTAACGGTAAATTGTTGTTCAAGGCGTTTGTGGAGCAGGCCGCCATAGAACCAGGGTTTGTCTCCTACCAATGGCCCAAGCCCGGCTTTGCGCAACCGGTGGATAAAACTTCCTATGTTAAAGCCTTCGAACCGTGGGGCTGGATTATCGGCAGTGGTATCTACTTAGATGATGTGGACGCCTTTTTTTCGGCGGCCATGACCACCTTTTTTGTGACCATGGCGCTGGTCAGCGCCGGCCTGTTGCTGCTCTCGTGGCTGTTGGCGAAGAGCATTATTGCACCCCTGGATATGTTAATTGGCATGGCGAACGCCATTGCTGAGGGTGACTTGCGCATTCATCTGCCGAGCTGTCGCAACGAGCTGGGCCGTTTGGCCGACGCTTTTGAACGTATGGTCGGTGGTCTGCGGGAGATGTTTACCCAACTGGGGGAGAGTGCCAAGCTGCTGGAGAAGAATGCCTTTGATCTAGAACATGTGGCGGTTGGCTTGGCCGCCAGTGCTGATCAAATGTCCAGCCAAACCAACCAGATGGATGACAGCTATGGGCGCATTCATAAAGAGCTCAATGTGATCTGTCAGCAGGCTAAACAGGTCTCGACCCAGTTGGATCGGGTCACTTATGCGGCCAATGAGGCCAGCAGTAACATGGTGCAGGTCTCTGCGGCAACCGAGCAAGCCAGTGCCAATCTGACGGCGGTTGCGGCGGCATCGGAACAGGCCACCACGGGCATGGGTTTGGTGCGGCAGGCGGCGGTACGCAGCGGTGATCGTTTACAGCAAGCGGGTGGATCGGTGAGTCAAATGGAAACGGCCTTGCACGGGGTGCGTAAGCTGTGCGAAGTGGCCGCCCAAGAGGCGCATCAAGCACGGGATGAAGCCCAGCGTAGTACGGTGGTGGTGGCAGATCTAACCGCCGCCGCGCAAGAGATCGGCAAGGTGGTTTCGGTCATTAACAGTATTGCGGGACAGACCAATATGTTAGCCCTAAACGCCGCCATTGAGGCTGCTGGGGCGGGCGAGGCGGGCAAAGGTTTTGCCGTGGTGGCGAATGAGGTTAAAGAACTGGCCAGTCAAACCTCTGATGCCACGAAAATGATCTCAAAACATATTGAAGAGATCCAGCAAGAAAGCCAAACTGTGGGTAAGGTTATGCGCCTTGTCACCGACGCCATTGGCTCTTTGAACGATGCCAACCATGAAATTCTGACAGCCATTGAGGATCAGGGGCAAAGCCTGAATCAACTGGTTACCACCATGCACGATGTGTCGGATGAGTCTAAAGAGGTGGTGCGTCGGGTATCGGAATCTGCTCAGGGGATTGAAGAGGTCAACCGCAATGTGGGAGAGATCTCGCTGGGCATTGAGGAGGTTACGCGCAATGTCTCGCAAGCCTCGGTGGGGATTGATCAAATGGCCAATGATGTGAACCATGTCTCCGGCAGTAATCAAAAAACCAACCGGCAGATGGGTGCCTCGGTGGATGAAGTAGAAGGGCTTGCCGCACGGGTGGGTGAAATAAAGCAAGCCTCGGCACAGGTGAGTGTGGTAGGCCACCAGTTACATAGCAAATCCACCGGGATGAAAGAGATCGCGGGGGTGATCAAAACCCAGGTTGCCAAGTATAAAATCTAGGAAGGCCCCTCGTCTCCTATGGTAGCAGGGTGGTTGGCGGCGCGTGGTCGCGGACAAGGCGACAGGCTGTGTTTTGGGGTTAAGCGGCGATAATTTGCTCCAGTTGTTGGGTGGAGAGTCGACGCCACGGTCTGGGCAGCAGCATGGGCACCGATTGCTGAAAGCGTCGATAGGGCTCACCATAAAGATCACGCAGGCGGCGCTCTTCAAAGCTGGCCCCAATACATAGATAGAGGGTGGCGCAGCCATGGAGCACCAAATTGCTGTAGCTCAGAGGTTGACACCACAGCAAGAGCAGTGCGGCAGTATAGATGGGGTGGCGCACCCAGCGGTGCAGCGGCCCGATGCGCAGGGGCTCTGGTGCGAGGGGTTGTTGAGGGTGGGCAATCTGTTTAAGGCCAGTAAAGCGGGTGAGGTCATAAGCGCGTAGCGCCAGCAGCAGCAGAACGATGCCCATCAGTTGTCCTACCAGCAGCAGGCTGCTTAACCAAGCCTCGGGCTGAAACAGCACGTTGTGACTTAGGGCGAGGCGTGCATGCAGCAGCAGGCCCGCACTGGTAACCAGCGCCACACCATTAAAAATCAGCCGTTCGTAGGCGTGCCAGTGGCCCAGCCGTGCGCACCAATGGTGTTTAAAGCTGGCCGAGCTCATGCCAGAGTGCACCAGTGCAAACAGCACCCATAGGGCAATATGCAGCAGGGTGGGCCATTCCATCCCAGGGGGCATAAGAGGCTCCTTTTGTTAGTGCATAGCTGGGGGTTGCCCCGTTTTAGACCCCCCCTCCACCGGCCATAGATGCGGTAAAAGGGGTGCCCCAGCAAGCCCCTTTTCATGCTTAATGGGGACACATAAGGATTGATTCTAGCTGGCCGCTCCCGTAGGATCAATTGCCGCACAGATCTGTTTATCCCATGGGGTGGTTACTCAGCCCCTAGCTCCCTAGGAGGACAAAGATGGCTGAATTTCGCCACGTAGAAGTGCTCAACCCCGGTAAAGATACCACAACTTACCGCCTGCTGAGCAAAGCTTATGTGCAGCTGGAAAAGGTGGGTGAGCGTAATCTGCTACGGGTTGATCCCCAGGCGTTGACCTTGTTGGCTCAAGAGGCCATCCGAGACGTTTCGCACCTTTTTCGCACCAGCCATTTGCAGCAGCTCGCCCAAATTTTAAAGGATCCTGAGGCGTCAGACAATGATCGCTATGTGGCCACCGAGATGCTAAAAAATGCCAGTGTCTCAGCGGGCATGGTGTTGCCAAGCTGTCAAGATACTGGAACGGCCACCATCCTTGCCAAAAAAGGGGAGCAGGTTTGGACCGGGGGCGGTGATCGCGAAGCGCTCTCCCGTGGGGTGTTCCGTATCTACCATGACACCAATTTACGTTATTCGCAGGTGGCCCCGATCACGCTGTTTGACGAAAAAAATACCGGTACCAATCTGCCCGCCCAGATTGATATTGAGGCGGTGGATGGCGAGAGCTACAAGTTTATGTTTGTGGTCAAGGGTGGGGGTAGCGCCAATAAGACCTTCCTCTATCAAGAGACCAAGGCGCTGCTTAACCCAGAACGTTTCCGCAGCTTTATTACCGAAAAGGTCAAAAGTTTGGGTACCTCCGCCTGCCCGCCCTATCATTTGGCCATTGTGGTGGGGGGGAGCTCGCCGGAGATGAACCTGAAAACGGTTAAGTTGGCCAGTACCCGCTATCTGGATGGATTGCCCACTCGTGGCTCGGGTTTGGGTGAAGGGATTCGTGATCTGGAGTGGGAGCAGGAGGTCCATAAAATTACCCAACAGCTAGGCATTGGCGCCCAATTTGGCGGTAAATATTTTGCCCATGATGTGCGGATTATCCGCCTGCCCCGGCATGGGGCTTCGTGTCCGGTGGGGATTGGGGTGAGCTGTTCGGCGGATCGGCAGATCTTGGGCAAAATTGATAAAGAGGGCGTTTGGCTTGAGGATCTGGATCGGGATCCCGCCCGTTTTCTGCCCGAAATAAGCGGTACAGAGCTAACCGAAGAGGTGGTGCATCTGGATCTTAACCGCTCGATGGCTGAGATCCGCGCCGAGTTAACACGCTACCCGATCAAGACCCGCTTTATGCTTACCGGCCCCATTGTGGTGGCGCGGGACATCGCCCATGCTAAAATCAATGAACGTCTGGATGCCGGTGAGGGTATGCCAGAGTACCTGAAAAATCATATTGTTTATTATGCGGGTCCTGCTAAAACCCCCGAGGGCTACGCATCTGGCAGCTTTGGCCCCACCACCGCTGGCCGCATGGATAGCTATGTAGACCGATTCCAAAAAGAGGGGGGCTCGTTGGTTATGCTCGCCAAGGGCAACCGCAGCCCGCAGGTGACCGAGGCCTGTCGTAGCAATGGGGGCTTTTACCTGGGTTCTATTGGTGGCGTTGCTGCCCAGTTGGCGAAAGAGTCGATCCGCAAGGTCGAGATTATCGACTATCCCGAACTGGGTATGGAAGCGGTCTACCGCATTGAAGTCGAGAACTTCCCCGCCTTTATTATCGTGGATGATAAAGGCAATGACTTTTTTACGCCATGATGCATCGTTTTTCATGGGGTTAAAGGCACGGCGTTCAAGTTTTTACTTGAACGCCGTTTTTGCGTGAAAGAGAGCGGCGATCATGGCCGACATCTTGCCTGTAGGGAGAACGTCTCCAATTCAGGCGTCACATGCTTGTTTAATGAAGGAACCCGAGTATGGAACTGAAAGTGCTTATGGTGTTTGCAACCACCGTTATTTTGCATGTCCACATTATCTTTACCCTCTCTGGACGCAAAGCCGACACCTCCGGTAGCAAGGCCATATTGATTGGTATGAGCACCCTATGGTACGCCATCGCCTTTAGCTTTATGGCCCAAGTTAGTGGGGTTGATCTGCTGATGTGGTGTATTCCCGGTGGCGTGTTGGCAACCGCTATGGCGGTGTTGGGGGGCAAGTCATCCACCATCGGCTAGGGCTTTGTTCGCGCAATCCGACGACCAAAGTCCGTTTGAACGCGATAAATAGAGCTGTAGTCGCCGGTCGTGCGGGCACCCCTCCTATAGGGGTGTATGCGAGCGTACTATGGCCGGTGGGTGAAGGGGCATGATCTACTATGTGTTAGGTGCGGCTAGAAGGCGATGTGTCTGCCGTGTAAAGGGGTAGGCTGTAGGGCTGGGGTAGCTTGAGCACAGATAGGGTGGTCTGCCGCGCAGCCTATCGGCTATCCGGCCTCTCCCCCCGATGGGTTGCGCACGTGGATGGGGTGGGGTTTGCTCTTGGGGTTGCGTCCTTGGGTAACCAGTTCGGCTTGCAGCGACCAGCGATGGCTGGCCTGTTTGCCCGCATAGCTGGGTTGGGCATCGTTGGGCAGGGTGAGGGTAACGGGCCAACTCTGCTGAGCGCGGGGTGGTAAAATGAGTTGGGCATCAACCGTGAGGCGCTGTTCGTAGGTGACGACGCTTTTATCCTCTAGACCGTTACGGTGGGCTTGGCGCACGGCGGCCTCTTCATGGGCGGGGCAGGGCTCTCCGGCGCTGTGTTCGACCGCACGCAGAATAAGATCCAACCGGTCCACATGGAGGGTATTCTCCTTGAGCTTGACCTCAATGGTCACCGCTAGGCTTTCGCCAAGTTGAGCCTGTGCAGGCGCCGAGAGCGTGACCCAAGCACTCTGCCCGCTGATCATCTGCCAAGTGGATTTAAGCGTTGCAAAAAGATCCATAATGCGCACTCACGAAGCAGCCGGACGATCCGACTCTAAAAAGCTGAAATCTTGGTTTGCTAAGGGACCCTTGGCGGCCTCGGTATGGTTTGCCAACTCAACATCCATGCCGCTGGTATGGTTGAGAATCCAATCCACTAAAAAGGCCACCACCCGTTTGGCAGGGTCAAGTTGCGGTAGGGTTGGTAACTGGTGCATTTTTTGGATCTCCTCCACCATCGCCTGCAATCCCGTGGTTTTGGGAGCTGCTCGGTTTTGCAGAAGCTCTAAAAAATTCTCTACCCGTTTGACAAAGATAGCATGCTCGTGGATATGGGCCTGGCGGGGTTCGCCGGTTAAGCCAATTTCCTGCATGAGGCGCTCTTCGCGTCCAAAATGGTAGCGGGTGTACGCCAGCAACTCTTTTAACACCGCAAGCGCTTCATCCTCCCGCAGATCTTTTTCAAGCAAGGTTTGAAAAAGATCCCATAGATGCAAATGGTCGCGATCAATGGGACCAATACCTGTACGGACAAGACCGGTTGGTTGAGACATATCCCCCCCCTCAATAACAGACGACAGCAGGAACAACAGCAGCCAAAACTGCGCTGATGGTCGTTCATTTTTTATCAAAATGTTAAACAATACCTAATCGTTAAACCTATGGCAGCGCTTATGGAGATACGGAGTCGCCCACGTGAAGTAATGCCAAAATAAAGGCTATAAAAAACAATCTGTGGTTAAATTAAGGATAAAATGGTGACGGGCAAAATTACCGATCCTCTTCTGTTATGGGTGCAAAGCGTCCATTTTCGCCGGGTTCCAGGCCGGGGCACAGGGCGAGCTCCTGTAAAAGGTCATCGGCGTGATCACAATGGTGCAGCATCAATTTTTCAAAATGTGTGTAGCTGTCGGCTTCAATACCGGTTAAATGCAAGCCTAAACGGCCATCTTTGTGGGCATAGACGAGGCTTGCGTGAAGATGAATATCAAACTGTTCATCCTCAGGGTTGAGGGTTAGCTGCAAGCGTAGCGCCTTATTTGGCCATGTTGCAGGGGCATGGTCGCAATAGACGCCAGCACCAGAAAAGCTCATATTCTCAACGCGGACACGAACGGGCGGCGCTTGAGTAAGCTGCAACTCTCCTTGAAGATGCATCGGTAAGCGGGTCAGCTTACGGCGGTTGTCCGAGGAGGGCAGCATGGTGGCTCCTATTTTAAGCATGCTCAAAAGGATAAATTATGCCTGCAACAACGTGCCTAAGGTATTAACCCATATAATGACAGGGAGAGCAATAGAATTCTCGTGGCATTTCAGCATCAGACCGGAATGAGCGAGAGGGGGAAGCTGGGTAAAATCGTTGTATCAAGGTGACTAGGCTGGGTAAGATATGTGGTATTAGGTGCAGGGTGTTGTTGGATAGGTGGTTCCTATGGCTAACCCTTATTTCCAATTGTCAGCAAGAGAAAAAGGGGGGAGACTGTTAACAACTGTGCAGATGGTCGCCAAGCGTACCCTGCACAGTTGGGTTCATGGTTGCGGGTGCCCGCTGGTCCGGTGGTGGCACTCGTTTTGGTCGAGCGTTTGACCAAACTGCCATGATCCGCATCCTCTCCTGAAGCCCTGCCTTTGTCAGGGCTTTTTTTTTTGGTCACGCTGCTCGGTGACCAATGGTTAGCAGGTCACAATGATGCGTGTGCTGTTTGTGGGGGATCGTTTTGTCGCTGGGGTAGGGGATCCAGCGTATGCCGGTTGGGTGGGACGTTTGTGCGCCGCCAGTCGGGCGGATTTGACCCTCTCTAATCTAGGCGTGCGTCAGCAGACCAGTGTAGAGATCGCCCAGCGCTGGCATGCCGAAGCGGTCACGCGGTGGGCCAATGATGCGCCATATGGGCTGGTGTTTGCCTTTGGGGTTAATGATGTGGTAGAGCAGCAGGGGATGCTCCGTGTCGGCCATGAGGAGAGTTTGGCGGTCACGAGGCTTATGTTAAGCCAAGCGCAAACCTTGGGGCCGGTGTTGCGGATTGGCCCGCCGCCGGTGGCGGATTCTGCCCTCTGTGCCCGTTTGCAGGGGTTGGATGCGGGCTTTGCCGGGGTGGCCCAAGGGTTGGGCGTGCCCTATCTGTCGGTATTGGGGCCACTGCTTCGCCATGAGACCTGGATGCAACAGGTGGCGTTGGGGGATGGTGCCTATCCCACTGGTGAAGGGTATGCCGCTCTGGCTGAGCTGGAGGCCGGGTGACCAGCCTGGCAGGCATGGATGAGGGGATAAAAAAAGGGGGCTTGTGAAGCCCCCTTTTTTTGGCGTCAGGTAAAGAGTACTTGGGAAAGTTTGCCCCGATAGTGGCTGGTGATGGGGTGGGCATGCCCTAGCATCTCAAATACTTTGAGGATCAATTTGCGGGCGTGATCTTCTTTGTAGTGGCGGTCCTGTTTAACCGCCAATAACAGTTGCTCCAGCCCCGCTTCGATCTGTTCCTGGGCAATCAGTGCCTGCCCTAGAGTGATGCGGTGGTCCAGGTTGTCAGGATGGCGCGCCACATCCTGTCGCAGGGTCTCCACATCTTGGTTGGTTTGACGAAAGGCCAGCTTGTTTTGCAGGGCCTTGGCGGCATCACTGTTTAACCCTTTGGGGGTAAGACGCTCCATAAAGGCGCTGGCTTCGGCATCCTTGCCCTGGGCAAGGGCGATGCTGGCGGCGCCGACGAGGCAGCCGGTGTGGTCGGGTTGCTCGGCGAGCCCTTTTTGGTAGAGCTCCAGTGCTCCAAGCAGATCACCCCGTTGGGCTAAGAGCGCGGCCTGAGCGGCCTCGTTGTCGGCGGCAGAGGGAATGGCCTTATCCAAAAATTGACGCACCCCCGATTCGGGCAGCGCCCCGGTGAACGCATCGACAATAGCCCCCTCGATCACCAGCTTACAGGCCGGGATGCCCTGCACACCAAACTGCTGGCTTAATTGGGGGTTTTCGTCGGAGTTAACCTTAGCCAAGATAAAACGACCGGCCATTTCGTTGGCCAGTTTTTCAAGAATAGGACCCAGAGCGCGGCAGGGGCCACACCATGGCGCCCAGAAATCCACCAGCACCGGCACCCGGTAGGATGGCTCAATCACCTGTTGGTTAAACGAACTTTGGTCCACATTGATGACCCATTGAGAAGCAGCCATGAGGGATCTCCGTCAAAAATGGAATGAAGGTGATAAGGGTTGATTCAGCATACCCAAAGCACCCGGATGGGACACACTGAAAAGCACGGCGTGGTTACAAATCCACCATCTCTACCTGTTCCAGGGGGATCTCTTCTAAAAAGCGGCGGGCGACACTGGCAAAGCGGGCCGCTTCGTCGGTGACCAGATAGAGAATGGTGCGCTCAGCCCCGCTGTGGTTGGGTAGAATGGTATCGCTTAGGCGCTGTTCCAGCTCATCGGCCACCGCCTCGGCGGAGTCCACCAGCATAACCCCCTCCCCCATGACTTTTTGGATCACCTCTTTGAGCACCGGGTAGTGGGTACAGCCCAAGATAAGGGTATCGATGTCGCTGTCGAGCAGTGGGGTTAGGGTTTCGCGCACGATCATTTCCGTCGCGGCGTGGTGGGTCCAGCCCTCTTCGGCCAGGGGAACAAAGAGGGGGCAGGCGATATCGCTGACCTCAATTGTGGGGTTTAAGAGGTTCAGGGTGGTGCGGTAGGCGCCACTGCTGATGGTGGCGCGGGTACCTATAACTCCCACCCGTCCGGTTTGGGTGACGTTTAGGGCGCTGCGGCAACCGGGTACGATCACCCCCTGCACGGGGAGTTTGGGTTGATGAGCCCGTAGAGCGCCCAGTCCCAAGGCCGAGGCGGTGTTGCAGGCGGCCACTACCCCCTTTACACCGTGGCGTTGTAGATGGTCGGCGACCTGTAGGGTGTAGCGTTCCACGGTGCGGGGGGATTTGGTGCCATAGGGTACCCGTGCGGTATCACCCAGATAGATGAAGGACTCCTGAGGGAAGCGGCGGGCTAGTGTGCGCAGCACGGTTAATCCCCCGACACCGGAATCAAAAATTCCGATGGGGCGGGCATCGCTGGTTGGCAGAGTCATGGGCACCCCGAGTTGGTTAACAGAGAATAAGTGGGTAGTTTAGCCAATCCTTATATAAAAGGCATGGTTTGACGCAAGGGCGATGGTAAAATGGCAAGCTTTGTTGCGTGGTAAAAGGGGGGAGGATAGCTAACAGGTTGGGAAAAAACAGGATCGACAGCGGTGCGAAGAGCGGTTGACGTTGCTGTGAAAAAGTGCTTGCAAATCGTGAATGATCTGCTATTATCCCCGCTCTTGATTGTATGCGGATGTGGTGGAATTGGTAGACACGCTGTCTTGAGGGGGCAGTGGCGCGAGCCGTGCCGGTTCGACTCCGGCCATCCGCACCATAGATTGGCACGGCTTTAGGGTCGTGTTTGTAGCAAAGCAGAGCCGTTGAGTGGGTTCGGGTCACCCCAACCCCATAATCCCCTGGACCCACTCCGGACTCTGCTGCCCCATTTGAACGTCAGAGCTGTTGAGCACAGCTCTCGACACCACCCTCCCAGAGGGCGGTGCTCCAGTTCTGATGCAACAAAAGCCGCACCCTTAACAGGGTGCGGCTTTTGTGTTATTAAGGGGTATTCCACTGCGGCCCCCGTGCGTTTTTTTAGTAGAAAGTCGTGACCCTATGAGATTGACCCGCGTTACCCTTGAGCACTACCGCCGATTTAAACAGTTGGAGATTCAACTTGGCAATGCGCCCATTGTCGTTTTGATAGGGAATAATGGTGCGGGTAAAAGCTCAATATTAGAGGGGGTCGCCAAAGGTTTGAGCTGGTTAACGGCGCGGATTCGACGAGAGCATGGCACGGGACGCCCGATTTTATTGAATGAGATTTTTTGTGTAACGCCGAGAATCACTGTGGAATTTACCGTGGAACAGATCCGCTCCCCATTACACCACTGATGGAGAGCTGTGAAAAGGCGTTTAAATTTTACCTCAATGGCAAGGTGTGCGGTAAAAGTAAGGATGCGGAAATAAGTATTCAATCCTTAAACCTAAACCATAAGGCTTTATGCTATCAGCGCAAGCGTCATATGGACACACTGCTCTTGTGGAGCGGGGCAAGTCTGGTTCACTGGAAGAGGAAGAGGGCCTGGAAATGCTATTAGAGATGATATGTGATGTCGATAAGGAGGGCTTGATGGCGCCTTTTGCACCTGCCCTTGGTGGGATTCTTCGGGATCTTCTGGCACACTGATCTTGACCACCAAGAACGGTGTTATTGTATCAAAGCCCCCTATTGGAATACGGCTAAGCCATGCCTGCATCCTTTGTTCATCTGCATCTGCATACCGGTTATTCGCTGCTCACCTCGACGGTGCGGCTCAAGCAGGCCATTGAGCGTGCCCAGAGCTTGCAGATGCCGGCCTTGGCGCTGACCGATCAGGGTAATCTGTTTGGCGCGATCCAGTTTTATAGTGGCTGTTTAAAGGCGGGTATCAAACCGCTGTTGGGGGCGCAGCTCTATCTGGTACCCGACCACACCAATAAAGAAGAGCGGGTGGATAAAGAGGTGCGGGATCAAGTGATCCTGCTGTGCCGCAATGAAGAGGGCTGGAAAAACCTCATGCGCCTTATCGCCAAGGGTCACTTGGATGGCAGCCATGGTTTGCCACGCATCGACCTGCCCTTGCTAAAACAACATAGCGCCGGGCTGCTGGCGCTCTCTGCGGGGGCAAAGGGGGCAGTGGGGCGGCTGCTGGCCCAGGAACGCCCCGCCGAGGCCGAGGCCGCCGCTGCCGAACTGGCCGCGATTTTTGGTGACGATGGGCAGATGCCCAATTTTCACCTAGAGCTACAGCGCCACGGTGAACCCGGTGAAGAGAGGCTGATTCAACAGACCGTCGTCCTGGCCCAAAAGCTTAATCTACCCATCGTCGCCAGTTGTGATATCCACTATATGGATCCCGAAGATGCCAACGCCCGGGATGCCCTCTACTGCGTAGGGGCGGTGCGGACTCTATATGAGGAGAATCGCCCGCGCCTCTCAGATCGCTACGCCTTTGCCACCCCTGCGGAGATGGCCGAGCGCTTTGCGGATCTGCCCGAAGCCCTGGAAAATACCCGCCGTATCGCCATGCGCTGTAACCTCCAGCTCAAGCTGGGTACCCCCATGCTGCCCGATTTTGCGCTCCCCCCCGGGCAAACCTTGGAAGGGGAGATGCGCACTCAATCAGAAGCCGGTTTGGAGGAGCGCTTAAGTAAATATGTGTTGCCCCGTTTTCCCGCCGCAGAGCATGCCGAGCTGCGCCAACGTTATCATGACCGGCTCACCTATGAGCTTGGAATTATTAACCAGATGGGTTTCCCTGGTTATTTTCTCATCGTTTCTGACTTCATAAAATGGGGTAAAGATCACCACATTCCGGTGGGGCCGGGGCGGGGCTCGGGGGCGGGTTCGCTGGTGGCTTGGTCTCTCTCCATCACCGACTTGGACCCCATTCGTTATACCCTGCTGTTCGAGCGCTTTCTCAACCCCGAGCGGGTGAGCATGCCTGACTTTGACGTGGATTTTTGCATGGATCGCCGTGAAGAGGTGATCGGCTATGTGCAGCAGAAATATGGGGAGGATCGTGTTGCCCAGATTATTACCTTTGGCACCATGCAGGCCAAGGCGGTGATCCGGGATGTGGGGCGGGTATTGGAGTTCCCCTATGGGCGGGTGGATAAGATCGCCAAATTGGTGCCCAACGTGTTGGGCATCACCCTCAAAGAGGCGCTGGAGCAGGAGCCCCGCCTGCGCGACATGATGGAGGATGAGGAGGAGGTGGGCCACCTAATCAATCTGGCGCTGGCCTTGGAGGGCTCTCCCCGCTCCTGTGGTACCCATGCGGCGGGGGTGGTGATCTCCAATGGACCCTTGACCGATACGGTTCCTCTCTATCGAGATCCCCGCTCCAGCATGCCGGTGACGCAATTTAATATGGGGGATGTGGAGAAGGCCGGGCTGGTCAAGTTTGACTTTTTGGGCCTCAAGACCCTCACGGTGATTGATAATACCCTCAAGATTGTCAACGCCCGCCGTGCGCAGGAGGGTGAACGGGCGGAGGATCGTGTTCCCATTGATATTGCCGCCATTGATATTGAGGATGAGCGGGCCTTTCGGCTGCTTATGGATGGGCGCACCAAGGGGGTGTTTCAGTTGGAATCCTCAGGGATGCGGGAGATCCTGAAAAAGCTGGCACCAGATACCTTTGAGGATATCATCGCGCTGGTGGCTCTCTACCGGCCCGGACCATTGGGTTCGGGCATGGTGGATGACTTTATTGCCCGTAAACATGGGCGGGCGGTGGTGGAGTATCCACTGCCTCAGTTGGAGCCTATCCTGCGAGAGACCTATGGGGTGATCCTCTACCAGGAACAGGTGATGAAAATTGCCCAGGTGCTGGCGGGCTATTCGCTGGGGGCGGCGGATCTGCTGCGCCGGGCGATGGGTAAGAAAAAACCGGAAGAGATGGCCAAGCAGCGCTCCATTTTTATGGACGGTGCCAAAGCCCAACAGATTGATCCAGAGAAAGCCGGTTATATTTTTGATTTGATGGAGAAGTTTGCGGGATATGGTTTTAATAAATCGCACTCGGCGGCCTATGCGCTCATCTCATACCAGACGGCGTGGTTAAAGGCACACTATCCGGTCGCCTTTATGGCGGCCACCCTCAGCGCCGACATCAACAACACTGACAAAGTGGTCAACTTTGTGCGGGAGTGTCACGACATGTCGGTGCAGGTATTGCCGCCAGACGTCAACCGCTCGGCGGTGATTTTTTCGGTACAGCCTGGGGCGGGGGATGAGGATGCGGTGCGCTTTGGCTTGGCGGCCATCAAAAATGTGGGTGAAGCACCCATGGCCGCCTTGGTCAAAGCCCGGGAGGAGGGGGGACCGTTTGCCTCGCTGTTGGATCTCTGTCAGCGCACCGAGGGGGGCAACCTGAACCGGCGCACCCTGGAAAACCTGATCAAGGCGGGGGCCTGTGATGGTTTGGGTAAGGGCAATCGGGCGGCGCTGTTAAGTGCCCTGCCCGAGGCATTAAACCGAGGAACCCAGCACCAGAAGGATCAAAAGCTGGGGTTTATGAATCTGTTTGGGGACGAAGAGGCGGAAAACAGCGAAAGCACCGCCAATTGGAAACTGCCCGAAGTGCCGGATTGGCCGGAAGAGGAGCGCCTAGAACGTGAAAAAGAGGCGCTGGGTTTTTATATCTCCAGCCATCCGCTGCGCAAATATGAGGCGGAGATGCACGATTATGGTCTCATGAGCCTTTCGGAGCTGCGGGAGAAATATGGCCCCACCAGTCAGGAACCCATGGGCAATGATGGGCGGGTTTCGGTGCGTTTTACCGGGGTGGTGGTGGAGCGCAAACTGCACCGCACCAAAAAGGGCGACCGCATGCTGTTTGTCACCCTGGAGGATATGTTGGGGCAGATGGAGGGGGTGGTGTTTCCCGATGCTTATGTGGCCAATCGGGAGGTGCTGGAGGAGGAGGGGCCGTTAATCTTTGAGGGGCAGGCCGAGGTGCGCGATGAAGAGGTCAAGGTGGCCATCCACAGCGCCGTCACGCTCAACAACTATCGACGTCACGCCTGTCGTTTTTTGCGGGTAGAGGTGCCTGCCGGGCTGCTGCGGGGTGGCGGTTTGGATGAGTTAATGGCCCTGCTGCAACCCCACATCGGGGTGGATGGCTGCCGTACCATCCTGGTGGTGCGCATGGCCAAAGCGCGGGTGACGCTGGAACTGACCCTGCCGGGTCTGGTGGTGCCCAGCGATGGGGTATTGGATACCCTCATCCAACGGTTTGGTAACGGGGCGGCCAGTTTTCGCAAAACCCTTAATCTTCCAGCGGCATAGTGGTATTTTGCGCAAAGAAAAGGTAGGCCCGGCATGTGTGGTATTAGTGGTTTTTATCAGCCAGCGGCCAGTGAGCAGGAGTTGGCACATAACATCACCCGCATGACGGCGACCTTGCAGCGGCGCGGTCCCGATGATGGCGGCTTTTGGTTGGAACCTTCGTGTGGGCTGGCGTTGGGGCATCGGCGTTTGGCGATTCAGGATCTCTCCCCGTTGGGGCATCAGCCCATGGCCGATGCCAGTGGTCGTTACCAGATTGTTTTTAATGGTGAGATCTATAATTTTCTTGAGTTAAAACAAAATTTAGAACGTCACTATGGCCCGCAGCCATGGCGGGGCCATAGCGATACGGAGGTGCTGTTGGCCCTCATTGGGCATAGCGGCCTAGAGGCCGCATTGGCCCAGTGTCGGGGCATGTTTGCATTGGCCCTGTGGGACCGCCAGCAGCGCATTCTGACCCTAGCGCGAGATCGGCTAGGCGAAAAACCCCTCTATTATGGTCGCCAGGGTGACAGCCTGCTGTTTGCTTCGGAGCTTAAAGCGCTGCGGGCGCACCCCCATTGGCAGGGGGGGGTGGATCGGCATGCGTTGACCCTGTTTATGCGACACAGCACCGTACCTGCCCCCTACACCATCCATCCGGGCATTCATAAGCTGCAAGCGGGCTGTTATCAGCGTTTTCAGTGGCACCCTGAGCAGGGGATGCAGGATCTGGGCATGATCCACTATTGGAGTATGTCTCAGGTGGTGGCGCATGCCAACGCGCACCCCTTTGATGGCGATGAGACGGCGGCCTTGCAGGCGGTGGAACAACAGCTCATGGCGATTATAGGCCGACAGATGGTCGCCGATGTGCCCCTGGGGGCCTTTCTCTCGGGGGGGATTGATTCCTCCTTGATTACCGCCATGATGCAGGCCCAGAGCAGCCGCCCGGTGCAGAGCTTTACCATCGGCTTTGCCGAAGCCAGCCATGACGAAAGCGCCTATGCCCAAGCCATTGCCCGCCATTTGGGCACCCAGCATACCACTTTGCAGGTGACGCCTCAGGATGCCTTGGCGTTGGTGCCAAGCCTGCCCTTAATCTACGATGAACCCTTCTCCGATGCCTCGCAACTGCCGACCACGCTGCTGGCGGGGCTGACCCGCCAACATGTGACGGTGGCGCTGTCGGGGGATGGCGGTGACGAGCTGTTTGGGGGTTATGATCGCTATGGGGAGAGCATGGCGCTGTGGCGGTTGCGGGGGCGGGTGCCTAGCCCCTTGCGGCGCCCTTTAGCCCGGGCTGGACGGGCATTGCCCAGTGGCGTGTGGTCGGCCCTGTTGCGCCCTGTGGCGGCTTGCTTGCCCGCCAAGGCACGGGATAATCCTGGGGATATTGTACATAAGATGATGGATCTGCTGGTGCAGCCGGATTTTGCCCATCTCTATCGGCACATGCTCTCGCACTGGAGTGATCCTGGCAATCTGGTGGTGGGAGGGCACGAGCCACCGACCAATCTAACCCGTGGTTGGACACAGCCTTGGCGGCAAGATCCCGTGGCCCAAATGATGTATTGGGACACGCTGCTCTATCTGCCCGACGATATTTTGGTCAAGGTGGATCGGGCGGCCATGTGGTCCAGCCTAGAGTGTCGCATTCCACTGTTGGATCACCGCTTGGTGGAGCTGGTGTGGTCCATGCCGATGCATTTTAAACGACGGGATGGTGTGCCGAAATGGCTACTCCAGCGGCTGTTGGGGAAGCGCGTACCCGAGGCGTTGTTTGAGCGGCCCAAGATGGGTTTTGGGGTGCCATTAGAGCGCTGGTTGCGGGGTCCCCTCAAAGGGTGGGCGCAAGATCTGCTCGCCCCGGCTTTGTTGCAGCGTCAGGGCTATCTTAATCCAGAACCCATTGCGCGGATCTGGCGGCAGCATCAACAAGGCAGCCATAATTGGCACCATCTATTATGGGATCTATTAATGTGGCAGGCGTGGTTGGCTGAGCACGAAGGTTAAACCGCCCAGAGGGTCGAACCTACCCCCTCTGGGCGCTGGGATTAAATGAGATAGTAGGGGTGGGCGGCGGTATTGATTGTGTTTTGTTGTTACTTATGGTGATATTAAAGAGAGATTTTTTTTGCAGCTTTTGGTGGGGAGTGATATGGCAACCATTTTATTTATTGATGATGATGAGGTGATGTTAACCCTTATCTCACCGCAATTGGAGGAGTTTGGCTACCAACTGGTGCATGCCTTCTCCGGGCGGGAAGGTATGCAGGCCTTACAAGAGCATGCCATAGATCTGATTTTAACCGACCTAGATATGCCGGACATGAACGGTATAGAGATGATTCAACAGATCCGAGCACAGGAGGAGAGTGCGCATATTCCGATCGTCGTATTAACCGCATACGACTCATTGGTACTCTCCAAACAAGCGACAAGTTTGGGGGCTGACCTGTTCCAAAGCAAGCCGGTGGATGTGGCCCGTCTACATCCTGAGTTGCAGGCATTATTAAACAAAACCTCTGCCGCCAAGCTTGGTGGCAGCAGTCGACAGAACTGAACGGGTCATGGTGCGCCCTCTCTACATATGGGTGCTATTACTGGTCTTGAGTATTCCCGGTTTGGGGGCGTCGTTGGCCCATGGCGAGGGATTGCTCTCTAACGACCTGCAAGCTTACCTAAAACAGCTAGGCAAGATCCGCATGTGTGTGGCACCCGATTGGATGCCCTATGAGCAGGTAGATGCCCAGGGTCGTCATGTGGGTATGGCTGCGGACTACATGCGTCTGTTTGAACAGCGTTTGCATACCCCGATCCAACTGGTTCCCACCGCCAGTTGGGCGCAGAGCCTGGAGGCATCCCGCCAGGGTCTGTGTGATATTCTCTCCTTGGTCAACGAAACCCCCCAGCGACAAGCATGGCTTGATTTTACCACACCTTATCTGCGTTCTCCGGCGGTGTTGGTGGTCAGGCGTGATCGCCCAGATAGGGTGCAAGATATCGCGCAGATGCGTGGGCTAAAATTGGGCATCACCAAGGGTGCTGTGTTTGCGGAGACGGTTAAGCCCAACCACCCTGAAATAACCCATGTAAGCGCCAATAGTGTGGATGAGCTGTTGGAGATGGTCTCTAACGGCCAGTTGGATGGCGCGGTCGCCTCGCTCTATGTGGCTTCCCATCGGATTCGCGATCTGGGCTTGGCCAACCTCATCATTGGTAAGGTGGCGGGGCCGCCCTTGATGCTAAGAGTGGGGGTGCGTAAAGGGGCTCCTGAGCTGTTGCAAGCTTTTCAAGCGGTGGTGGATGGCATAAGTCAAGAGGATCATATCCGCATACGCACCAAATGGCACCCGGTTCTGGCGGGTGAGTTGGATGCCTGGCGTCTGTCACTTAATCCTGCCCAGCAAGCATATCTGCAAGAAAAAAAAAGGATTAGCTATTGCGTTGACCCCCATTGGTATCCTTTAGAGAGCATGGATGAGGGTGGCTTCCATGTGGGTATGTCGGCAGACTATATGGCGCTGATGGGCCAACGTTTGGGTGTGCCGCTGCGGTTGGTTGCCAGCCACTCTTGGAGCGACTCGCTACGTATGGTGCGATTGGGCCAGTGTGATATGCTGGCTTTGGCTCAGGAGACGGCGGCGCGTGGCAGCTTTTTAAAGTTTACCGATCCCTATTTTTCTACCCCGGTGGTGTTGGTTACCCGCAAGGATGCGCCCTTTCTGGCGGGTATAACCGATATTGGGGATAAAGAGGTGGCTATCCCCCTTAATTTTGCCACCTATGATTTGGTCCGGCAAGACTATCCATGGATACCGATCCGTGATGTGGCAACGGTCGATGAGGGGCTGCAAAAGGTGAGTCGGGGAGATCTGTTTGCCTTGATCAGTGCGCTACCGGTGGCCTACTACAGTCTTACCCTAGGTCCGTTGGATAATCTAAAGATCTCTGGTCATACCGACTATAAACTCAAACTGGGGGTGGGGGTGCGTAAGCAGGACGCCATGTTGCATGAGATTATGCAGCTCGCGGTGCGTAGCATTACCCCTGAGGAGCATATTCATATCCGCCAGAAATGGGGCATGGCATCCCTGAGTCCACAGACGGACATCGCCCTTTTGTTAAAAGTTGGTGCCGGGCTGCTGCTTGCGTTTGTCATGGTTTTGATTTGGAACAGAAAATTATCCAGGCTTACCAAGCAGTTGCAACTGGCCAGTGCCGAGGCGCGGGTGGCCAGTGAGACCAAAAATCTCTTTTTGGCCAATATGAGCCACGAGGTACGCACGCCGTTGAACGCCATTATTGGCATGTCCCGGCTGGCGCAAGATCTTAGAGAAGAGCATGTTCGCCAAGATTATTTGGTCAAGATCCATGGGGCATCCCAATCGCTGCTGGCGATTATTAATGATTTGTTGGATTTTTCCAAATTGGAGGCCGGTAAGCTGGCACTGGAGCGTACCCCCTTCCAGATCGATGAGGTGATTGCCAATATCAACGCCATCTTGGGGCATAAAGCGGTACAAAAGGAGCTCTCGATTCGCTACTACGTGGATGCCGATGTGCCCAATCATGTGGTGGGCGATCCGTTACGTTTGGGGCAGGTGTTGATTAATTTGATGGGCAATGCCGTCAAATTTACCGACCAGGGTTATATTGCTTTGCGGGTTGAGCAGGTTGCCCATAGCGAGCATCGTTTACGCCTGCGTTTTTCGGTGAAGGATAGTGGGGTGGGTATCTCCCCCAGTGCGGTTGCGGGTCTGTTCCAAGCCTTTACCCAGGCGGATAACTCCATAACCCGGCGCTTTGGTGGTACCGGCCTCGGATTGGTGATTAGCCGTGAGTTGGTGAAGGTCATGGGGGGCGATATCCATGTCGAGAGCGAGCTTGGGGTGGGTAGCCGCTTCTTTTTTGAAGCCGAGTTTGTGCCCATTGATGAGGGCTTGCATGCCAAAACCGAGCAGCCTTGGCAAGGGCGCGGGGCGGTTGTGGTTGACGCGGATCGCGATGAACAAAATTATCTAAAACATATCCTTGAACGGTGCGGCTTGGGGTGCCACTGCTACAGCGATCCGACGCTGTTGTTGAGTGAGGCTTTTGCTCGTCTGGATCCTGCACCGCATTATCTGTTTATTCGCGAGTCCAGCCTCTCCAGCAGCGCCTTGGAGCATCTTTCCCACCATCTGCGGCACCATGGGGTTGTTAAGCCCATGAAGCAGATTTTGTTGTGTCGCCGCCAAGGTGGTGACGAGCGGTCGGGTTGGCATAGCCCCCTGATGGATAAAATGTTGGTAGAGCCTCTGCATGCGCAACAGTTGCGCCGTCTGCTTGCGCAGTTAGAGGGGATTGAGACGCAGGAGGGGGGTGGGTTAAACGATGGGGTTTCGGCAGCGCGTCTGCGGCGCATCCAAGGGGCTCGGGTGTTGTTAGTGGAGGATAACGCCCTTAACCAACAGGTTGCGGTGGCCTTTTTAGAGCAGGCGGGCATGGAGGTGGCGGTTGCTGAAAATGGTTTGCGTTGTATTGAGATGGCTGAGCAATCGCATTATGACTTGGTGTTCATGGACATTCAGATGCCGGTGATGGATGGTCTGGAGGCGACCCGCCAGTTGCGCCAACGGTCAGCCTTGGCCAAGTTGCCAATCATTGCCATGACGGCGCAGGCCATGCCCAGTGAACGGGAATGTTCGATGGTGGCGGGCTTGGATGACTATTTGACCAAACCGGTCTCTCCAGAAGCCATTCAACAGATGTTGGTGCGTTGGATTAGTCCCCGTCACCCGGCCAAAGTGCGCACCCAAATGGTCGAGCCGGCGGTCATGCCTGTGAAGGTCGTTGAGCCGACTTTGCCGTTTAAGGCCTCCCCCGGTTTGGGCGATACCCCGACGCAGCGTTTGCAGGAGGATGCTCACGAAGAGGTCGCTGCGGGGCGTGCAGAGGATTTGGCGCGGTTTGACACGATTACTCAGATGGATGTGTCGGTGGGGTTAAGCCGCACGGGTAACAGTGCCAAGCTTTATGAGCAGCTTTTGCGGGGCTTTTTAGAGCGCTACTTGGATGCCCCCTTGCGGTTGGATGCCATGCAGAGCAAGCAAGCTTGGGCAGAGATTGGCGATTTGGCCCATGCCATTAAAGGGGTGGCGTCGTATATGGCGGCAGAGGCGTTGGTGCATGCGGCGCAAGCGATGGATCAAGCGGTTAAGCAGGAGAGTACGCACCGTTTTGAAGAGATTGCCGGGATGCTCAATCATGAGCTTAAATTGGTCTTGGCAGATTTACAGGTATGGCGCTCGGGCCAGCCACCACAGCAGGATGCTTCACAGTAATTTCTCGCGTTAATCCGTGTCGGGCGGCCCTAAGGGTGGCCGGATAGGGCATCTTTTCAGCACGCCTCTCAAACATTCCTCTTTTTTTATCGGTGCCGAGCCCCCCTGAGCATGGCTGGGCAGGGCATTTTTTCACGATGCTTTGCCCCATACGGCAAAAAATGCCCCCTTGGGCGCCCGGTAAGAAGTGCCGGAGGGTGCCGGATCTGCCGTTTTCTTATGGGGGAGGGTAGGTCATGATCTTGTTGGAATGGTTCGAAGTTTCATGTGAGTTGTTAAGTTGGCCTGTGGTTTGCTTCGTAAAATAACGGGTCAAGATGGTAAAGCAGCAGCGTTTGGCCCGCTGGAAAAGAATAAAAAAAACGGTAGGGGAACATTTTTTTCTAAAGTATCTTGTTCACGTACCGATAAGCTGAACTGGAGGGGTAGGTTTTTACGGCGTAGGTCAGCCTCTTCGGGTGGACATCATTATATAAAAGCTGGGTGGTTCAATAAACACACTGGCTGGTAGGAAAAAACGCCCATACCACCGATCAACAGGTGGGGCTGCCAACAACGGGTTGAGATGCAGCTAAAATAAAGAGGGCGAGGCAGGGATAGGCCGAAGTGACACGTAGGATGGGCGTCCGCGCGTGCCAAGGGGAGGGAAGTTAACCCCACTGCCAACGACACTATGACGAATCGAGAAATACAAGAGGAAGAACATCATGTCTATCACCGTGAACAGTGCTATGTTTGTTGCGCCACAGAGCGGTAGTCAACTTTTTAAGGTTCAGGAAGAGAGTAAGAGTTCATTTGCCGCGCTCTCCTCCGGTATCAAGATAAATCAGGCCAGTGACAACCCAGGCTTAATGGGTATGATCAGTCGTCTGACCAGTGAAGTGCGTAATATTAATGTGGCCCGCCAGAATGTGAACCAAGGGGTTTCCCTCTCCCAGGTTGCACAGACCGGTGTGAGCATTGTTAGTGACGACGTGCAGCGTCTGCGGGAGCTGGCGGTGCAGGCGGCCAACGGTACCTTGAGCGATGCGGATCGCTCCAATTTGCATCAGGAGGCCGCGCAGCTCCAACAGAACATTGCGGATACCATTCGCGATACCCAATTTAATGGGCAAAGCTTGTTGGATCGCAACAGCAGCATCTCCATTCAGTCGGGTTCGGGTGCGGGGGATCAGACGGATTTACAACTGCGGGATCTGTCGGGGCTTAACAGCACGGGTACCATTGATCTGAGCAGTCAGGCTGGGGCAGAAGCCGCGTTGGCTCAGTTGGATGCCGATTTGCAGGAGCTAAGCGACTTTAACAGCAGCTTGGGTTCTTATCAAAACCGTTTGGAGGCCGCTGCCGACACCATCAGCCAAGCCGCGATTAATACCGAGGCAGCGCGGGCGCAGGTGCGGGATACCGATATTGCGGCGGAGATGGCCCGTCAAACCGGTTCAGCGATTCGTATGCAGAGTGTCATTGCGGTACAGGCCCAGGCGACCCAGATTTCTGAGCATATTGTGGCGCGTTTGATGGGGTAGTGGTGGCGCAAAAGCGTTTTGTAGAAACAGCCCCCTTGGTTTTACTGAGGGGGCTGTTTCTATGGTGGGGGTATGCTCTCCGCCTTGAGTCCAGGGGGGGTGGCGTTTAACATGGGTGGCCTGATTGTTTAGCACCTGCCTTGAGGCCGTCGCCATGATCCGTACCGTTCAGCTCCTTCTCACGCTTACGCTGATGGCGTTGTTGCTGCTGCCCAACACCATGCCCAACAGCCAGCCAGCCCCTCATGGAACGAGCCAGCGCATTCAGGCGCAGTCGTTGCTGCACCATGCCTATAACCAGGGCTATGCTTGGCAACAGCTGTTGGTGGAGGGGCTGGAGGCGACAGCTTTTGAACGTGCGCTGGCCCGTTTTCATGAACAGCGCCGGCTTACCCGTGATGGCTTGCAGCAGATGGTGGGCGGGGCGGGCGAGGCAGATAGGGTGGTATGGCAGGGGTTGATGCAGAGCCACGCCGCCCTGGATGGGGCCTTTCGGTTGGCGTTGGAACGGTATCAAGTGGTACAGCAAAATCCTAAGGGGGCTGCCGTGGCGGTGATGCCCGACTATGCGGCACAGTTTTTAAACCCGTTGCAGCAGGCCGTGGTGGGGTTGCAGCAGGATGGCGGGAGGGCGAGGTCCGTAGGATGGCTGGGCGCGGTGGGGTTGATGGGTGGGCTCGGGTTGGTGATTGGGGGGCTCTTGCTGGGCACGCTGTTGTTAAAGGGGCGCTATGGGGTGGTGTGGCAAGGTTCGGTAGGGCTGCTCAACGGTTTGTGGCCGAAGGATTTACCCCCCCTGCCGCCGATACGGCGGGGGGGCGAGTTGGCCTGGATGGAGCAGGCCTTGTTGCGATTGACACAGGCGTACAAAACAGGGTGTGAGGAGATCACCGCGCAGCTTGCCAGCCGCCCAGAGGTGCTAGATGGTGCGCCTCGCGGGTTGTGGCAAGGGGGTAGCGGGAGTCCCAAGGATATCCATGGGGTAGTGGTGGTGGTGCTGGAGGCGTTACCCCAGTTGGCCGCCCAGTGGGGTACGCTGCCCTTGGAGCAGCGTTTAAGGGATACGCTTGAGCGGTTGCAACAGCCATTAGAGGGGGTGCAGGCAACGGTGGCGCTGTGGGGAATGGATGCCATAGCGGTACGGTTGCCGCCACTTCCGGAACAGTTGGCGTTGGCGGGCTGGGTCAGCCGTATTAGCGCGGTTGTGCATGGGCCCTCTCAGCAGGATCCTCTACCGCTGCCATGGCGGGGGCAGATCGGGGTGGCGCTGGGGGCCGATGGTGATCTCTCCGCAGCGCTGCGGCGGGCGTGGTTGGCAGCGCACCAGCCCAAGCAGGGCGGCTATCGCTGCTATGCAGCCCCCCAGGATGGGCCTTTGGAGGGGCTCCAGAGCTGGTTATCGCTGAGCGTTGCGGTGCAGGCTCGGCAGGGAGAGCCCCGTTTTACGCCGGTGGTGACCCTGCGGGAAGGGGGTATGGCCTATTTAGAAATGACCATGCAGTGGCAGCATGCCAATGGTGCGGCGGTGGTGTGGCCCGAGGGATTTTCAACATGGCAGAACAGCTTGCAGTTGCCAGGGGTGGCCTTTTGGCTGTTAGAGCAAGCGATCTATGCGCTACACCGTTGGGGTGAACGAACGCTGTCGCTGTTGGTGGATCTGCAAGGCTGGCCACTCCCGGAACGGGAAATGGTGGGGCGGTTGCGTACCCTATTGGTGCGGTTGCAGGTGCAGCCCCAGCAGTTGGTGCTGTTGATGGATCATCAAAGCTGGAACGAGAGCCTTCAACAAAGGGCGTGGCAGGGGTGGCAGGCTTTGGGCTGCGGCTTGGCAATTGGTGGAATCGCTGGGGTGGCGCAGTGGCAGAGCTGGCCAGAAGGGTGCATGGTGCGCCTGGATGGGCATGTACTGCAACGCATGCAGGGTGAAGGCAGCGGTGCGGCGGCGGAGTTGGAGGCGATGGCGTTAATGGCGCGGGAGCAGGGCATGCAACTGCTGGTCAGCGGGGTGGAGAATCGGATTGGTCTGGAGTTGAGTAAATCGTTGGGCTGCGACGCCTTTGCGGGGGCCTTTATCGCAGAACCCATGGATGAGACCAGCTTTTTGCAGTGGCGTAACCACTCCCCATGGGTGGGTGGGCAAGGCTGACGGCACTTTATGTAAAGGGATTGCCTTAGCGTTATGATTAAACGAGATTTTTGTATCGTTAGCGGTATGTTTCCCGTGGCGCATACGGCACCTTTTACCCCCTGCCTTGAAAAGCTTTCCTAACCTGTTCCTATTGCGAGGGGTCGGGTTTGGTTGTTACCCAATGTTACCTTTAGCCTGTTTATAATCCATCAATAAAATCAAACAGTAAAGATGCTTTTGTGACGATGTTTGCAGTTGGCATGCTCTTGGCTACAGGTAAGTTTGCAAAGCTAAGTTTGCAAAGCTAAGTTTGCAAAAATTGAATCTGTAGCAGGGCCTGAGCTGTTACGGTGGCAGGGGGCTAGGCGGGTGTGGTGGTAAGCCCCATTCATTCTGTCGTGTGCGGTGAGAAAATCATTTGTGGGATAGGCTGTTTTGCGGGCTAACCCCTCGGTTAGAGAGGTCGTCGTATGGGCATTGAGATCAAGCGGCAGTGGGATCGTGGCGCGCAACTGCATCTGCTGGCTTGCAACCCCAAGGATTTGGTGGAAGAGCTCAACCGTTACCGATTGCAGAGCGAGCAGTTGGAGCGGGTCTATGAGTTGCACCGTCGTTTGGGGGAGAAGCCCGATCTGGCCTCGATGATGGAAGCCTTTTCGGCATGGTTAAAGAGCTATTTTCCCCATGAGTTGGTGGCCTATCGGCATGGTGGGCGGCGGCGTTCGTATATCTCGTGTAGCTGTCATGGTCCGCAGCGGCAGAGTTTGGTGGATGCGGCCTCCCAGCTTTTAACGGCGGAGTCGGTGGCCTCTACGTTGGGTCATCTGGACCTGTTGGATATGCGTTACCGATTTTTGCTGCTCAATCCCGAGCCGGCTGCGGAGCGGTTGTTGCTTATTTTTGACCAGCAGAGCGATGTGGATGGTTATGAAGCGATGGTCACGTTGGTGGCTCGGGAGTTACGTGGCCCGCTGGATCGTGTTTTGGCTTATGAGGATCTTTATGATCAGGCGCGTCGGGATGCTTTGACCGGTCTGGTTAACCGCCGGGTATTGGATGAGCGGTTGGAGCAGGAGGTGGCCAATGCGGTGCGCTATGGGCATCCCCTCTGTTTGGCGTATCTGGATCTGGACCATTTTAAGGCGGTCAACGATGTGTTGGGCCATGCTGAAGGGGATGTGGCGCTGCGGCAGGTCTCCTTGGCGCTATCGGGTATGATCCGCGACTCGGACTGCTTGGCACGGGTTGGGGGAGATGAGTTTGCCATGATTTTACCCCACACTGATCTGGAGCGGGGGCGTAAATTTATGGAGCGGCTCTGCACCACGGTGCGTTCGTTGAACATTCAAGCGCCGGGCCACCCTGTGTTAGGGGTGAGTATTGGCATTAGCCAATGGCACAGTGGGTTGGCGATGGATCACTGGTTAGAGGTCACGGATGCCGCCCTCTATAAGGCCAAGGCCGGGGGGCGTTGCCGGGTCTGTACGGCGGAGGGTGAGGAATAAGAGTGTGTTGGGTGATGCTAGGGAAACGGCGTGAGGCAGGTTGTCACGCCGTTTTTCTATTTTGGGGGTGGGGTTGTGGCTGTTTTGGCTTCCCCTGACATGGGAAAGGGCGTAATCTATGGGGCCTTAACCCCATGGTCCATGTCGTCACGAGCTCGGTCTGTTGAGGCTGGCTGTGCATATCGGTAACGGAACTCTCATGAACCAAGCCCGCAATTTCCTTGAATTTGAACGTCCCATTGGCGAATTAATGGCCAAGGTGGATGAGTTGCGCCATCTCTCCAGCAACTCCGATATAAATATTGAGGAGCAAATTCAGCAACTGGAGCAGAAGGCTCGCACGCTGACCGTAGAGATTTTCGCCAAGCTGACCCCGTGGCAGAAGACGCAGCTCTCCCGTCATCCCGATCGCCCTTATACCAGCGACTATCTGGAGTTGGTGTTTGATGATTTTGTTGAGCTGCATGGGGATCGTCGTTATGCCGATGATCTTGCTTTAATTGCTGGCATGGCCCGGCTGAATGGGCGGGATGTGATGGTGATGGGGCAGGAGAAGGGGCGCGGCACCAAGGAGAAGGTGACACGTAACTTTGGTATGCCCAGGCCAGAGGGGTATCGCAAAGCGTTACGCTTGATGAAGATGGCAGAAAAGTTTCGCATGCCCATTATCGCCCTGATTGACACGCCGGGAGCCTATCCGGGCAAGGGGGCGGAGCAGCGTGGGCAGGCGGAGGCGATTGCGCGCAATCTTAAAGAGATGGTGATGCTCAAGGTGCCCATGATTTCGGTGGTGGTGGGCGAGGGGGGCTCGGGTGGTGCGCTGGCCATTGGTATGGGCAACCGGGTGATGATGATGCAGTATGCCATCTATTCGGTCATTTCGCCGGAGGGGTGTGCCTCGATTTTGTGGAAAGATGCTGGCAAGGCCTCCTTAGCGGCTGAGGCGATGCGTTTGACGGCGGATGAAATTTTGGAGACTGGTGTGATTGATGGCATCGTGCCGGAGCCGGTGGGGGGTGCGCACCGTAACCGTGAGGAGGCCGCGCGTCTGTTAAAGGTGCATTTGGTCAAGCAGTTGGATGGTCTGTTGGCTCTATCGCCAGAAGAGCTTCAGCAGCAGCGCTATGAAAAATTTATGGCCATGGGTGAGCTGGAAGAGGTGGGCTAATCCCCGTCGCTCCATGGTTAGGCATACGACAAAGGGGGGCCTATGGGCCCCCCTTTGTGATTTTTAAGCCATAATGTTAAGGGCAACCAGCCGCAAGCCTTCTTTGAATTCGGCAAAGCTTGGTGAGCGGTTCTGTTCTAAGCGCATCTCTTTGGCAATACGTCGTGAGCCATCAAGGAGTTGGTAGGTTGGGATAAGCTTACGCAGCTCTTCTTTGGGGTTGGCAAGTTTGTCAGGGTTGCGAAATTTTTGATGGGTTTGCCGTTTGGCTATATTTTTTTGATGATACGCTTTTTCAACCGCGTGTAAGTCTCCTAAAAACCAAGATTCTAACTCTTGGCAAGCTAATTTTATCAGCGTATCAGGACGGCCTGCTTGGGCGCAGGCTTGGGTGAGGCGGTCACGCAATAGATGGTCTGGTCGGTGATCATTGTCGCGAATAATGACAAATTGGGTGTGAACATGGGGTTGGTTCCACCCGCGCAATTTCACGGGAATATTTTTTTCTAAATCCGTCCAGCCATCAAAGGTCAAAAATAGGGGGTCCATGGGCAAATCGACCATTTTTGGCACGATCTCTCTGAGGGTGTTCTCCATGCTGCACTCTTCAAGCATAAAGACAAGTTGAATAGGGAGACCCTCCTTCATGGGTGAGCCCCTGTGAAGAGGCCTTGTTTCCAGAGAGAGCCAGGCTTGTCGCCTGCTTTAATAAGGCTGGTAAGCAGTAAGGAGTCAGAAGCCCGGTGAATGGTAGAAACACCGTTTTCCTTGCGCAGCCAAAAAATATCGGTTAAGTCGAAACCGTTCAAAAAATCAGGGGAGTGGGTTGAGATAAAGACCTGTCCGCCCTTTTGAGCATAGCTTGAGAACTCTTCGGCAAGTTCCAGCAACAGATGCATATAAAGCTGGTTTTCAGGCTCTTCCACGGCCAGCAAAGGGTAAGGAGCCGGGTCGTACAAAAGGATCAGATAGGCAAACATTTTTAGAGTGCCGTCTGAGACATAACGTGCCACAAAGGGGTCTTTGAAAGAGCCATCCTGAAACCGGAGTACAATACGACCATCTTCGGTTGCTTTGGCTTCGACTTTTTCAACACCGGGAACTCTTGTGCGCATTTTTTCGAGAATGGTATCAAATACCGGTCGGTGGTTTTCGAAAAGATGTTGGGCGACGAGGGCTAGGTTATCACCATTTTTCGAAAGGTGTTCCGCGACCCCGGCATCGACGCTAGAGCGTGCAGCAGATATGTGAAAGTCGGATATGTGCCAATTTTCAATGAGGTTGCGAAAGGCGTTGGCCGCTTTAAAACGTTGGAACTGCCCGATACCTTTAATGGCGAGAATATTCGGGTTATCCAGCGTCTGTTCTTCTCGTTCAAGCTGTTCTTCTGGCTTCGAGAAATCTTCCTCATTGGTGATGGCGTAACCTCTGCCATTTGAGAAATCCATAAAGTGGTATGGGGCACCTGCACGGCCGCGCTTATAGCGTAGTACCTCGCGTAATACAACGGGTAGATTGTTTTGCAATCCAATGTTTAACCAATAGGTTACAAGTCTTTGAGTGCCGGTTATTTCTAAACGATATTGAATTTTAATATCAATGGTGCTGTTAATATGGTCTCGTGTGATCACCTCCTTAAAGCCACCACGTTTCTGTAAAGCTGTGCTGATGTTGTTGTCCAAGGCATCTTTGATGAAAGATAAAATGTCAAAGAACGTAGATTTTCCGCTACCATTGGCCCCAACAAGCACGGTGACACGCGATAAACGGTCTATCTTTATATCTTCGAACACGCGATAGTTTTTAACCTCAATGCTCTCAATGCGCATCGTGCTACCTTTAGGTCGTGGTTGGGCGAGGAGGGTGCGTCTGGTGTTGCAGATGATGGAAACCTAAGAGATTCTATACTAGATCTGGAGGGGATTTCTAGGCGCGCCATGCCTGTTCATGCGGGTTTGTTTGTTGGGTTGGCAGGCTTGATGGGGGCGTGATGTGGTGAGTGAAGGCAGGATTCATGCGGGGAGCGGCCCAAAAAGAGCACGGTTTTGTTGGGTGGAGCATAAATATGCGCCTAATTCGACTCTTTTACGCAGATTAGGTTGTGGCGTCATCAAACCTTCATGTATACTCGATGTTCAAGTTTTCTGCGCTTGACATCTGAGGGGAAAAGGGCAGCAGTGTCATCCCGTCGGACTCTGGATCAAGATTCAATCGAGACCCTTCATTATCTGACGGGCTGGCCTGCTGCCCCTGCTTTATTTTACACTTTCCTCCAGGGATGAACCAATGTCCCGTTTTCCATGGAGGGAAGACGGATGATTTTCAATCGACCTCTGCCATTTATCAGCGCCTTTGTTGAAGAGATTGATGGAGCCCTGCGGGAGCAGCATACGCATTCGGTTGGGATGAGCGTCTGCCAGCGGAGCTGGTTTGGTTTCTGCATCATGGCGATCATGCTGACCAACTCGATCTGCTGGGCACAGTTTGAGCGGGCTGGGTTGGGACGCTACGGCCTCGGGGCACTGGCTTGGATGTTTCGGAGTTCCAAGATTCCCTGGGAGCGGCTGTTTCAGATGAGCGTTCGGGTTGTTTTGCGTCGCCATGGGATCACGCATGGTGTGCTGGTGGTCGATGACACGGACAAAAGGCGGGCCAAGGTCACGACCCGCATCTCACATGTCCACAAGATGAGGGACAAGAGCAGCGGCGGTTATCTTTTTGGCCAGCAAATTGTCTTTTTGCTTTTGGTGGCCGACATGGTGACGATTCCGGTCGGGTTTGCGTTTTATCGTCCAGACCCGGCACGGACGGTTTGGCGCAAGGAAGTCAAAGCGCAGAAGCGCAAAGGGATTCTGAAAAGCAAGCGCCCAGTTGAACCGGCCAGGAACCCGGACTATCCGACAAAACCAGAATTGGCACTGCGATTGTTGCGGCAGTTCAAGCAGTGGCATGCTGTGGTGCAGGTCAAGGCGATCCTGGCTGATGCACTTTATGGAGCTGCTGATTTTGTAGACCAAGGGTCATCCCTGTATGCTGGCATCCAATGCGTCAGTCAGTTGAGGAAGAACCAGAAGGTCCGTTTCCTGAGCCGGGATCTGACTGTTGAGGAATTTTTCCAGCGCTATCCCGGTGTAACGGGGAGGCTCCCGGTCCGAGGTGGAGAGAACAGGGCCATCGTGTTTCGCAGCGCCCGCATCCATGTGAAAGCACATGGCGTGAAGCGCTTTGTTATTGCATTGAAATATGACGGAGAACAAGATTATCGATACCTGTTTGCCTCCGACTTGACGTGGCGAACGGAAGATATCCTGAAGGTGTTCACCTTGAGGTGGCTGATCGAGGTGTTTTTCCAGGACTGGAAGGCCCACGAGGGCTGGGGGAATCTGACCAAGCTTCAAGGTGACGAAGGATCAAGCCAAGGCCTGATCCTGAGCCTGATGGTTGATCATTGTCTCCTGGTCCAACCAGACCAACTGGCCCAGTTGAAACACAAACAACCCGCGTTCACTGTGGGAAGCCTGATCAATCACATCAAGGCCGACAACCTAGTGGCACTCATTCACGATCTATTGAACGCAAATGCACCAGAGCAGGAATTGACCCAATTGGCCGACGTACTGGCTAAACAGTTCAGGCTGAACCTCTCGGAAAAACACATGGTTGGGCGTGATCTGGGGCGGCAGGCCCCATCAGCGTCGCTCAAGTATAAAACTGCGTTGGCGTGACACCTTGAACGGCTGTCAAGCGCTGAAAACTTGAACATCGAGTGTATAGGGAATAGAGTGTAGGATTACACAGGGTGTTTGGAAGCCCTGTTTTGTGTCGAACATTTCGGCCCGCTATGTGCATGTATGTTTGGTGGATGGTTCTGTCTGGCGCACATGTTCGGGTTGTAAGGGTTTGTGACCTTCTTTTTCTAGGAGAATTTTAATGCCTCTCGTTTCCATGCGCCAACTGTTGGACCACGCTGCTGAAAATAGCTATGGCCTGCCCGCTTTTAACGTCAATAATATGGAGCAGGTGCGTGCCATCATGCGCGCAGCCGATGAGACCGATAGCCCGGTTATCCTGCAAGCCTCTGCTGGGGCCCGTAAATATGCTGGCGAAGCCTTTTTGCGCCATCAGATTCTGGCCGCACTGGAGCTCTATCCCCATATCCCCATCTGTATGCACCAGGATCATGGGCAGTCCCCCGCCATTTGTCAGGCGGCTATTCGTTCCAACTTTAGCTCGGTCATGATGGATGGCTCCCTGCGTGAAGATGGCAAAACCCCTTCCGATTGGGACTACAACGTCGCCACCACCGCTAAAGTGGTCGAGTTCTCCCATGCCATCGGCGTTAGTGTCGAGGGTGAGCTGGGTGTGCTTGGCTCCCTGGAAACCGGCATGGCTGGTGAAGAGGATGGCGTCGGTGCCGAGGGCAAAATGGAAAAAGATGCCCTGCTGACCGATCCCGAAGAGGCCGCCCGCTTTGTTAAAGAGACCCATGTGGATGCTTTGGCCATCGCCATTGGTACCAGCCACGGGGCCTATAAATTTACCCGTAAACCCACCGGTGATATTCTGGCCATTGGCCGTATTGCCGAGATTAATGCACGCATCCCCAATACCCATTTGGTGATGCATGGCTCCTCATCAGTGCCCCAGGAGCTGCTGGCGATCATCAATGAGTTCGGCGGTGAGATCCCCGAAACCTATGGTGTGCCGGTGGAAGAGATTGTGCGTGGCATCCAACATGGTGTACGCAAAATTAACGTGGATACCGATCTGCGTTTGGCTATGACTGGTGCCATTCGTAAATATTTCCACAAGAATCCCAGCGCGTTTGACCCGCGCGGGTATAACCGTCCTGCGGAAGATGCGGCCTATGCCGTATGTAAGGCCCGTTATGAGGCCTTCGGTGCCGCTGGCAATGCCTCTAAGATCAAAGTGATCACCATGGAGGATATGGCCAAGCGTTACGCTTCCGGGGAGCTTGACCCCAAGGTGAATTAAGGTATGTGGCGACCGGCGCTCTTTGGCCTCTTTACTCTACTGACCGCCCTGGTCCCGCTCTCTACAGCCTCCGCATTGGAGGTGTTGGGGGAGCGGGCCAACGCCTGCCCAGCCGCGCGCGAGATCGCGCTCAAGGGCATTGGGCTGTTTGACGTTCAGCCAAAGAAGGGCCTGGCCGCTTTGCAAGAGGCCTATGAGTTGTGCCCTGCCGATCTTGCGGTAGGGTACAACCATGGGCTTGCCCTCTATCTATCGGATCAAAAAGAGCAAGCCCTCCATATCTGGGCTAAAGTTCTGGAAACCCACCCCGATCATCTGCACACCATTGCCAACCACGCCTGGACCTTTTTTGAACTGGGCAAGGATGAAGATGCCCACATCGCCGCATTTAAGGCGTTGGAGCGTTTTCCTGGCGATTTTTCCCTAGCGCATACCAAACTCTACAGTCTCTTCCGCATGGGGCGTTATCTTGAAGCCTATGATTGGCTGAACCGTGCCAATCTACAGGGGTTACGTGCCAAAAAGTGGCAAGAGCAAGCCGCTCGCTATGTGGTGGAGTGGGAGTGCTGGCGCAAATTTCGGGCGGGTGAACAGTACGAAGCGCTGAAACAGAGCATCAAT
Source organism: Magnetococcus marinus MC-1 (assembly GCF_000014865.1). Taxonomy (NCBI): domain Bacteria; kingdom Pseudomonadati; phylum Pseudomonadota; class Magnetococcia; order Magnetococcales; family Magnetococcaceae; genus Magnetococcus; species Magnetococcus marinus. The sequence goes on along the minus strand of NC_008576.1, from coordinate 4,001,198 downwards.
CTGCTGGTCAAAGAGTACGCCAAAGAAGAACAATTTGTGGTGGCCAAGGATATGCTGGCCCGTGCCCATGTGGATAATGAGGCTGAGGTGCCAATTGTGCTGCCACTGCCCCATGAAATATGGGCAAAACAGGGGGATGTTGACGACCAGCGACTGGTTTTAGATGATTATATTGAGGCGCTGCCCCCCATCAATGGTTGGGAAAAACGGACAGATACCTTTGCTTTGATTATTGGCATCAGTCGCTATGCCCACCTGCCAGGTCGCTATTTTTCGGCTCGGGATGCCGATAATATGGCCAAACTGCTGGTCAGACGGGGCATCTTGCAAGGGGACCCCGATCACTTGCGGTTGCGCACGGACCGCGAGGCGACCACCCTTACCTTGCAGCGGGATGTGGATTGGTTGTTGGAACAGGGGCGTTTAAACCCAAATGCACAGTTGATTTTTTACTATTCTGGGCATGGTGTGCCCTATCAAGCGGTGTCGGGCGGGGCTTTGCAGGATCTGCTCATGGTGCCGGTGGATGTGCGTCAAACGTGGATCGCCCCTGAGCATGCGCTCTCCATGAAGGATCTGCGAGACTCCTTGGACGCCTTACAGAATCGTGATGTAGCGGTGATTGTGGATAGCTGCTTTTCGGGCAAGCCCCCCTGTTTGGCGCGCGATGTCCAGTTGAAACCGCATCACCGTTCGGGTGCTGAGCGTGCGCAAAAACCGTGGCTGTTGGCCGCTTGGGATGATCGGGCCGCGCACTACTATGCGCCGGGTCGGCAGAGTGCGATGACCTACTTTTTGCTTAAGGGTATGTTAGGTGCGGCAGATGGTGCGGCAAACAGCGGCAAAGATGGTTGGGTCGGGCTCTCAGAGGCTTTTCTCTATGTTCGAGATGCCTTGCAGGAGAAGGGTATCGCCATGACCCCTTGGATGACCCAGAGTAGTACCATGCGCTTGACCCAAACCGGAGGTGATCGATGAGCCGTTTAGGGGTGTTGCGCGCGGTGTGTGTGGCGGTAGGGCTTCTGCCTGCACTGGCACACGCTTTTTTAGTCAACCAGTGGGAAACCATTGACACCAGTACCAAACGGGCCCAAGCCGCCCAGGATGTGCAACCGGGGCGCGCTTGGATAGAGCCCTTAACCGGCATGGATATGGTCTGGGTTGAGGGGCGCTGTTTTAAGTTGGGCAGCCCACCTAAAATGGAGGGACGGGATGGTGATGAAGGGCCGGTCCGGGAGGTCTGCCTGAGTGGTTATTGGTTGGCCCGTACGGAGATGACCCAGGGACAATGGCGCCGGGTGATGCGCAATAATCCATCGAAAAACCGTAAAGGTGACGACTATCCGGTGGAGCAGGTTGCATGGGATGATGTGGAGATGTATCTCGGTCGTCTCAATAGTTTTTATACGGGCCGCGTGCGGTTTCGTCTGCCGACGGAAGCGGAGTGGGAGTTTGCCTGCCGCAATGGGGGGCAGCAGGTCCGTTATGCGACCGGTAACAGTGCCGAGCAAGGCTCATGGTTTCAGCGCAATAGCGGTGGTGTGTCGCAAAAAGTTGCCACTCAGCGGGCCAACCGGTTGGGCTTGTTTGATATGAGTGGCAATGTGTGGGAGTGGACACAGGATGCGTATGACAGCCACGCATATAAGCAGATAGAGCCGCAAAATCCCTTGCGGCTTGGAGCGCACCCCTTCCGCGTGATTAGGGGTGGTGCGTTTGACAGCAAGCCTGCTGCTCTGCGCTGTAGCAACCGAGGTTTTGAACACTTTTCCCTGCAAGCAGCCAACATAGGTTTGCGGTTGGCGGCTGAGGTGGAGAAACCGGTTAAACCCAGGCCGATTAATCTACGGGATACGCTCCTGTAGAGGTCGGGGAGTGATAGGGGTGGGGAGTTGGCTGTGGGTGGTTCAGCGCAGCGGTGGTTTTGCCCAGGTTATTTTTGTGGGATAGAGTGGGGTGGTCTTGTTGGTCAAGGCCACCCCCTTTTTATGGGTTGGATGGGCTCGGGTTGCCATGCGTCGTTCACGCCAAAAGGGCTGTTGGCGTGAACGACGCAACCGATCCCGCCTGAGTGGGGGGGTTACACCTCGAAATAGCGCCCCTCTTGGGCCAGCAGATATTCAGGGTCACCGGGCTGGCGGGGATAGCGCTCTAGGGTTTCTTGATAGATTTTTTCCAGGGCATCATCGCTGCGGGTGGGTTCGTGATGGGTAAAGAACAATTTTTTAGCCCGGCAGGCTTTGGCCAGCGCCACGCTGGTGTCGTAGGTGCCATGCCCCCACCCTTTCTTCATCGCATATTCGGCCGCGGTGTAGGAGGTGTCGGCAATTAAAACATCAACTTGGTCAATAAAATCCAGAATCGCTTTATCCTTGGCTTCGATAAAGCGCGAGTACTCATCATGGTAGTGGTGGTCGTCGGCATAGATATTGGTGATGGGTTCATGATCCCCGGTAAAAAAGACCGACTTGCCGTTGCAATTCACCCGATAGCCCAAGTTAAGCACGGGATGGTTCATATAGATGCAACTCACCGTCGCATCACCGACTTGGATCACTTGGTACTCTTTAAGGGTGACATACTCTAAGTTTGCCTTGAGCTCAACTTCACGCACGGGGAAGTAGCAGTATTGATACTGATAGGTGAGTATTTCCCGCAGATCCCGCTGTTCAACAGGGTCGTGGGCACCGTGTAGCACCAGACGGTTAGCGGGGATATATTGAGGGATAAAGAAGGGCAGCCCCTGAATATGGTCCCAATGGGTGTGGGTAATAAAGATATGGGCGGTCAGGGGCATCTGTCCCAGCAGAGTTTGGGCCAGGGGAAAGATACCGGTACCGCCATCAATGATAATTAAGGCGTCATCATCGGTACGGATCTCGATACAGGTGGTGTTGCCACCGTAACGTAAGGTGTTGGGACCCGGTGAGGCGATTGAGCCACGTACCCCCCAAAAACGAATTTTCATGCGCTTTCCCGCTTAATCAATAGGGTGATTACCCATCTAATAGGTTGCCGCATTTTGGACATACTGTAGAGCGGCTTCACGGTGATGCCAGACGTGTTGCATCGCTTCTGCCAACGCTTGATAATCCCCACCCATGCGTGCCTTAACGGGTTCAGGCATGGGGGTAAGGTTGGGTAATGTCGCACTCTCACGGAGACCCATCACCGTGGCCAACTGGTTGGCCACAAACACACAATCACGCATCAAAGTGTGCTCATCTTGTTCTCCATAGAGCAAGCTATTGGGGTTGTGGTGGGCCCCGATACTGTCGGCCAACATTTCAGGCAAATGCCAATGGCGAGCCAGGGCCGCGCCAACCTCGGCGTGATCGGTTTGCAACTGGGCCCGTTCGGCCTCTACCACCGAGATTCCCTCATGGGCGACCATCTTTTGGATGATGCGATAGGGTTCTGGGTAGGCCGACGAAAGGGCAAGCTTGCCAATGTCATGCAAGAGCCCCGCCAAAAAAAATTCTGAGGTTCTAGGTTCCTCGACCCCACTATGCAGGGCAAGACCTCGGCTGAGCATGGCAACGGTGATGGCGTGGCGATGAAAGAGAGCGGTGTCCACACCACCACTGGTTAAGGGTGGTAGCACCCCCCGGTTGGCGGTGTGGATAGCCAGATTTTTGATGGTATTAAAACCGATATAGACCACCGCATGATTGACCGAGGAGATGGTTTCTGAAAGCCCAAAAAAGGGCGCATTTACGGTTTGTAAGAGACGAAAGGTCAAAATGGGATCATGAATAATCACATTGACCAAGGCTTTGGGATCAATATTGGCGTCGGATGTTAACTGCAACACCAGCCGCACACTTTTGGGGAAGGCGGTCAGGCTATCCATGCGGCGCAGCAGTTGATTCGGTAGGTCAGCCATGGGTCTTTTCCCATTTCAATAGGGCTGCTTAGGGTGATGCTCAAAGGCATGCTTTAACGTCTACGCAGCGAGACTGGGACATAAAGGGCAACGCACAAGGCCGCGTGAGGGTAGACCATCGATGGGTCTTTATCACGCCGAAGGGGTCCGCTGTGCAACCACCCTGCTTGTCCAACTAAAGATTGTTTTTTTAATTGTTACACAATCTTTTCGGTTAGGGGTGGATTTTTCTTTAATGCCGAATCACATTTGCCGGAAATAGGTGGGTGACAGACAGGTTTTGGGCAGCACCGGGAAGGGGCATCCCTGCTCGGTGTGGCGAGGCGGGTTAAGTGGTTTTTTTTGGGGGGGGGCGATAGAGGCTAAACATAGGGTTGATGGGGGGGGCGGTACTGGGATGGGCGCTCATGAAGGCCCTGTTGCTCAAAAAATAGGGGTAAGGTGCAGCTAGGCTTTCGCTTTGTGGGGGTTTGCTGGTAAGATCCTCTGTTCCTTTTGTAGCTTCCGCCCAGTTTGTCACGAGTGAGGAAACGATGTTGGATTTTCTGATTGCCCCTGCATTTGCCCAAGGCGCTCCCGTTAAAGGGGGTGGCATGGATACCTTAATCTTCATGGTTTTGCTGTTTGTTATGCTCTACTTTTTGCTGATTCGCCCTCAGCAAAAGCAGGTTAAACAGCATAAAGAGATGCTTAATAACCTTAACCGTGGCGACCGCATTCTCACTTCTGGTGGTCTGGTTGCCAAAATCCACCGCATTGACGACGCCAACGATGAACTGGTGGTGGAGATCGGTGAAGTGGATATTGACGGTAAAAATCGCAAGCCTGTACGTGTGCGTCTGGTACGCGGCAATGTGGCTAAGGTGCTGGATAAAAGCATGCCCGGCACCAGCAACGATGATAAAGAAGAGGAGGCTAAAGAGGCGAAATCCTAACCTCTTTACGCCAAGATCCGCTGAATGTAGAGCCCCTGCATGGCTACTTGCTCTGTTTGGGGCTCTTAAAGTGTTTGAAGGATGGGTGTCATGCGACAGCAGCCGCGCTGGAAACTGTATCTGGTAGTATTGGTGGCACTGGGTTCCATCTACTATGCCCTGCCCAGCCTCTTGGGTGGCAACCTGCCCAGTTGGATGCCCAATAAGGTGATTCATCAAGGGTTGGATCTGCAAGGGGGACTCTATCTACTCTACGATGTCAAAGTCGAAGAGGCCATCAAACAGGCGGGCAACAATATGGTGGATAGTGCCCGGAACCTGTTGCGCAAAGAGCGGCAGCGCTATCGGGGCATTGAGCAGGTTGGGGCAGATCAGGTGGTGATTCGACTCACCCCCAACTCCGATACAGAGCGCATGCTCAGCGTGCTCAAAGATGAGTTGCGCGAGTCCAAGGTGGAACACTTCCAACCCGAAGCACAGATCCGCCTAACCCTTGGTGAGGCCGAGAAGGTCGAGATACGCAAATTTGCCGTGGATCAGGCCATCGAAATTATTCGTAACCGGATTGACGCCTTTGGCGTCTCAGAGCCCAGCATTCAAAAACAGGGGGAGCGGCGCATCATTGTGCAGCTCCCCGGTATTAAAAACCCCGATCGGGCCAAGGGGCTGATCGGTCGCACCGCACGGCTGGACTTTAAACTGGTTAACGAAAAGGGTGATCTTAACCGCGCCCTGGAGGGACAAGTTCCCGCCGATAGCGAGTTGATGTATGAAGAGCGTAGCGCCAACCAAGGGGGCAAAAGCGCCTACCCTCTGCTGGTGTTTAAACGCACCATCCTCTCGGGGCAGCATATCCAAAATGCCCAGACCACCTTTAATGAGTATAACGAACCCATCGTTTCAGTAAAATTTGATGCGGTGGGGGGACGTAAATTCTCGCAGATTACCGGTGAACATATCAAAGAGCGGTTGGCCATTGTGTTGGATGGCAAGGTGCAGTCCGCACCGGTGATTCAGGATAAGATCGCGGGTGGTCGTGCCACCATCTCTGGCTCCTTTACCCGTGAAGAGGCCCACGATCTGGCCATCGTGCTGCGGGCGGGCGCCCTACCGGCCCCGCTGGTGATTTTGGAAGAGCGCACCGTTGGTCCCACCTTGGGGGCCGATTCAGTGGCGCAGGGTCTAAACTCGGTCTTGATCGGCGGTGTGTTGGTGGTGCTGTTCATGGTGCTCTACTACAAGGGCTTTGGCATGCTGGCCAATCTGGCGGTGGTGCTTAACGTGACAATCCTGGTCTCGCTGTTGGCGCTTATGCAGGCCACCTTAACCCTGCCCGGTATTGCCGGTGCGGTGCTGCTGTTGGGTATGGCGGTGGATGCCAATGTGCTGATTTTTGAGCGCATTCGTGAAGAGTTGCGCTTGGGTAAATCACCATTGGCGGCCATTGATCACGGCTATAGTAAGGCCTTCTCCACCATTTTGGACGCAAACATCACGACCCTGATTACGGCGGTGATCCTCTATCAGTTTGGCACCGGTCCTGTGCGTGGGTTTGCGGTGACGCTCTCGGTGGGTCTGTTGGCCTCCATGTTTACGGCGATCTTCGTTACCCGGGTGGTGCTGGCCGAGGTGGTGAAAAACCGTCGTTTGAAAACGCTGAGCATCTAAGGGAGCTCGATCATGCAGGTCTTTTTAAAAGCGACTCACTTTGACTTTATTGGTCGACGTAAACCGGCAATCTATGCCTCGCTGTTTCTTATTGGGGTAAGTCTGGTTTCACTCTTCACCCAAGGTTTGAATTTTGGTATTGATTTCGCCGGGGGTACCTTAATCCAGGTACGCTTTGAAAAGCCCATGGATCTGGCACCGGTTCGGCAGGCTATCGCCCCTCTGGATCTGGGGGATACAGTGGTGCAATCCTTTGGTACCCCAGAAGAGGTGTTGATTCGGGTAGAAAAGCAGGGTGCGGATAATGCCGCCCAGCAGGCCATCGTCAGCGGTGTGCTGGATGCCCTCAAACCCATCGCGGGTGAGCATGGCGTGGAGATGCGCCGGGTGGAGTATGTGGGGCCGCAGGTGGGGGAAGAGCTGACAGAAAAGGGGATGCTGGCGATGCTCTACGCCATGGTCGCCATTCTGATCTACATCTCTTTTCGCTTTGAGCTCCGCTTTGCCCTGGGTGCGGTGTTGGCGTTGGTGCACGATGTGGTGTTGACCATGGGCTTTTTCTCGGTATTGCAGAAAGAGTTTACCTTGGTGGTGGTCGCCGCTTTGTTGACCGTGGTGGGTTACTCCCTCAACGATACCATTGTGGTCTATGACCGCATTCGCGAAGAGATGAAGCGCATGAAGCGCCAACCGCTAGCAACCATCATCAATGAGGCGGTCAACCGCACCCTTTCACGGACGTTGATTACTTCTCTAACCACCGTGTTGGTGTTGATTGCCCTGTTTGTGCTGGGTGGGGCGGTGATCCATGATTTTGCTTTGACCCTGCTGTTTGGTGTGGGTATCGGTACCTACTCCTCCATCTTTGTGGCCAGTCCGCTGGTTTTGCTAATGGACCCTGGCAGCCGACGCAAAGTGGCGGCTGAAACGGCGGAAGAGACCCCATAAACCCAGTTTTGGATGACACTGTGGGGGAAATCGTGCACCATCAACGGTGATGCATTTTGGTTGCAATGAGATAGGGGACCGATGTTATGGCGACGGTATTAATCATTGACGACGATATGGCCGTGCGGGAGTTGCTACGTCAAATTTTGGAAGATGATGGGCACGATGTCACCGAAGCCAGCGATGGGTTGGAGGGGGTGCGTAGCTACCAAGAGCGCCAGACCGATATCATCATTACCGACATGTTGATGCCAGAGAAGGATGGGGTAGAAGTGATTATGGAGCTGCGTGAATTTGCCCCTACCGCGCGTATTATTGCGATTTCTGGAGGGGGGCGAGGTTTGGATGCCCACTTTAACCTGCGTGTCGCTGAGGATTTTGGGGCCATAACCACCTTGGCTAAGCCGTTTACCCGCAACGAAGTACTTGCAGCGGTGCAGAGCCTGTTGGAGATCGTCTAACGCCTTTCAATGGTAAAATCTCTAAAAAAGCCCGCCACACAATTCTGTGGCGGGCTTTTTTATGGCGGTAGAGGTCAGCACGGCGTTGTGTGGTGCTTAGATAAACCCAGACAATAAAATTATTTTTACACTCCAAATATAGTGTACAAAAAAAGAAAATTATAGAACATTCACAAAATAAATTTGTGATTCCACAATATCCAGGCATACTGAAGCTAACCGTAGATTCACATTTTTACTGTAGGAGGCCGCCATGTTGCCTGCATCGCCCCACTCTCCGTCCAATCCTGATCTGCACCATCTGACCGCTGTGGAAGCCTATGCCGTGGTGCAGGATGAGCAGGTCATGTTTATCGACATACGTACCGAGATGGAGCACTACTATGTGGGCCATCCCATTGGGGTCTATAATGTGCCGTGGCAAGATTACCCTGACTTTGCCATTAACCCTGATTTTCTATCGGAGGTGGAGGAGTTGGCTCAGCGGAATCAGCACATTGTGCTGATCTGCCGCAGTGGGCACCGCTCCATTGACGCGGGTAATTTTTTAATTCAACACGGTTTTCAGCGGGTATCCCATGTGACCGAGGGTTTTGAGGGGGATAAAAATGAGAAGCACCAACGGGGCTTAATCAATGGCTGGCGTCAGCGAGGTTTGCCTTGGATGCAGTGTTAAACAGAAACAGAATAGCCAAGCCTAGAGGGGTGCCCCGTGGGTGTTGCCCCTCTGGTGTAAAGCCGGTGGTCGAGGGGTTTAGGGGAATCGCTTGGGCGCTGACCTACGCTTCAGTGGGGGCACTAAAAACAATACATTTGGCCACGTCGGAGGCTTGGATACGGGAGCCCTCCCGCGCGGTTAGCTCAACCCGAATGTGACCATTGTGCTGTGGGTTAACCTGCATATCATCCAGGTTGCTTAGCGCAGCGCTGGCGCAGGTGCAGTGTCCTGCGCGGCAACTTTCAAACTGTTTGAGCAGCGCCACGGCCTGGGCATCGTTATCGGGTTGAATATCTATCGCGAGGGTACGGCCTTGCTGTTGCAAGTCAAATTTCATGATAAAATCCTTCCGAAATAGCACAGCAGTAGAGCGAGTAACCGGCCAGTTAGGTGGGGATCGCCCGGCGAAATTTATTTGGGTAAAAAACCCCGTTTAGACGGTTTTGCTCAGCTGAAATAATGGTGACAAAGCGTCACTCTATTTAGGCATAAGAGGATCGCTTGTGTATAGACAAAATCGGTAAAAATTTTGGTGACCCCGCAAAAAGATCTTTGCATTGGCCCAAGCCAGCGTGAGCGCTGTTGCGGAAGAATCCGACAGGTGTAGCGCCCGTGCCTCAAGTAGAATAAAGGCCAGCATGCCTTGAATCGACCAAAAAAAGGCCAAGCATAGCCTTAGGTTTTATGGTGCATAGCTCGGGCGATGGCCCGTTTTAGCGTCTCTAAGCGGACGGGTTTGGTGATAATTTCTTGCATACCGACCTCATCCCCCTCGATCAGGGTCTCTTTAAGTACATCTGCGGTTAAGCCAATGACCGGAATTGGCGAAGTAACCCCATGGCCACGCTCACGGGCACGGATACGCCGGGTGGTGTCTAACCCATTTAAGCGAGGCATGCGTATATCCATCAGAATCAGGTCAAAGCGGTCCAGTTGAAAGAGATCCAGAGCCTCTAAGCCATCCTTAGCTAACGTAACGCGATGCCCCTCACGCTGCAACAAGCCGCGTGCAACCACCTGGTTAATGGGATCGTCCTCCACCAATAAAATCTCCAGGGAAGACACCACGGCCAATAAATCGTCCATCCCCTGTTCTAACAGCAACGCTTGACTGGGCGGTTGATGGGGGATGGTCATTAGAAATGATGAGCCCTCCCCAACTTGGCTGGTGACGGAGATTTGGCCGTACATGGCTTCTACCAAGCGTTTGGAGATGGCTAACCCCAATCCGGTGCCCCCATGACGACGGCTTATGCTGCCATCGGCTTGGGTAAAAGGGGTAAAGAGTTGCGCCAACTGAGCCTCGGGGATGCCGCTGCCACTGTCTGAAACATTAATGTGTAGCTGTGCAGGTGCTCCCTCTTCCAGATAGGCTTCGATCTGCACATAACCGGTCTCGGTAAATTTGATGGCGTTGCTGACAAGGTTGATCAATATTTGCCGAATGCGGGTTGGGTCACCCATGCTTGAGCTGGGCAAATTCGGGTGACAGTGGCAGCTTAGATCAATCCCCTTTTCATGGGCCAGTAGTTTGTGCAGCTCGATGCCATCTTGGATAAGTTGTTTAGGTCGATAGGGAATAGACTCAAAGCGGAGTTGGTCTGCTTCAATTTTTGAAAAATCCAGAATGTTGTTAAGCAGGTCCAGCAGCACCTCGGAGGAGCGGCAAATCAGATCAAAGCGCTCTTTGAGAGCGGCTTCTAGGGGTTCTTGGCGCAGGTGTTCGAGCATGCCAATAATGCCATTGAGTGGGGTACGGATCTCATGGCTCATGGTGGCTAAAAAGGCGCTCTTGGCGGCATTGGCACTTTCAGCGCGATCTTTGGCTGTTTGCAGTTGGCGTTGCTGTTCCCGCTCACGGGTAATATCACGAAACTGCCAGAGACGTCCAACCATGTCACCATTGTGGTAGAGGGGGCGGCTATGGCGCTCAAAGACCCGGCCATCTCGGAACATGAGCTCATCCAAGCTAAACTGATCGTCTTCGTAAAGGCCATTGACCTTCGCCATAAAACTGTGGGGGTGGCTCAGTTGGGGCAGTACATGTTGCAGCAGGAGTGACTCATCTTGCTGCATGATGATGGATTCAGGAATCTGCCACATCTGTGCAAAGCGCTGATTGCTGTGGGTGACATTACCCTTACGATCCACCACCAAAAAGCCATCTACGCTGGTTTCTAAAATATCATGCAGCAACTCTTGGTGTTCACGTAGCTCCTCTTCGGCGGTGCGGCGCTGCTCAATCTCTTCCAACAGGCGGGCGTTTGCTTGGGTTAAATCCTGGGTTTGAGCCTGCACACGACTGGTCAAATCTTGGGTGTGACGCAAGAGCTCATCCAGCAACAGATCCAGCAGCGTTCCCAGTGTAACCACCTCATTTTGGCGATCACGGCGGTCATTGAGCCGTTGATGATCAATATCTAAGTTAGGGAGCGCTTGGTGCACACGCTGGTAGGCTTCATTGGCTAATTGGGTGATGGGGGCGGTAATCTGTCCGGACATGCGGGATATGCCCACCAAACCTACTGCCAGCAAGGCAGCCCCCACCGCAACAAGGATAAAAATCTGTTGGGTAATAATGGTGCGTTTTATACTAACCGGCTCATGACCAAAAACAGCAAAAGGGTAGATGGCATGACGCCGCCCATGCAGATAAAAGGATTTTGTCTGAAGAGGCCGTTGGTGATGCCAAGCCCACTGGGGAATGCCTTGCTCAAGCAGCTGTTGCCAGTGGGGATCAATCTGGTCAACATCTTTAAACATAGGATGATTGTTATGGTCTAAAGGGGCAAACAGGATAGAACCCACATGGTCTTCGCCACCGGTTTGAAAAAGCTGCAATTGAAGCTGGCTTGGGTTAATGCGGGCGGCGATGGCATAAGGTTCGTCTTCTCGATGGGGTATAATCAGCGGCACCCGTAACAAAATTTCGCCCCGGTAAGGATCATTTTCTAGGGTGGTAATAGGCTGCTCTGCAAGGCCAAACAGCTCGATCCCTTGATGGGGTATGAGGGTAGGATGACGGTGACGATAGACCACCAAATCACCGTGCATAAGCATGATGGATGAAAACCAGGGTTTATTATCCAACTCCTGCTGGAAAAGGGTGTCTAGTCCTGGTTGGGATATGGAAATCATGGCCGGATTTTGGAGATAGACCCGTACCGCTGGTGTGCTACCCAAGAGGGCTAGGTTAAGCCGTTGGCTCTCTAAAAACCGGGTGGTGGATTGTAGGGCCAGTAGCGTACGCTGCTGCAAGGCTTGATCCATGTGAATGCGGATGGCCTCTCCGGTAAGCAGGGCCGAGAAGGTAGTAAACAACCCCACCACCAAGGCCATGAGTAAGGAGGCTACAAAAAACAGTTTCAGGCGGATCGGGCTAAGACGCAAACGTGTTAGCAGATTCAATGCTCACCTCCACCTGGGGTGGAGGTGATAAAAAGATTAAACGCCGATAGGGCAATGCCCACATGTTGTTCCCAAAGATAGTCAAAGAGTGAGCCCGGTACGCGTTGCAGGGTAAAAAACTCGACGAGCTTGTTGCGCAGTTGATGATGTTCCGGGTGGGTGCCCCAGCCTACCTGTTGAATGTTTCCCACCGGGAAAGCCACTTTAATGGCAAGCAAGCGGATTTGGGTTTGACGAAAAACCTCTTGAGCGCTCAGTATGGAAAAGTCGATCTCTTCCCGGCTGAGGGATTCAACCGAATGATCCGTTGAGTCGAATGCAATGATAAGCGGATGCTCTTTAAATACAAATTGATTTTGCTGTTTAAGCCAATCATGGGCGCTGGAGGTCGGTGCAACAAGGGTGCGCTTGCCTCCTAGATCTTGTAGGGAGCGGATGGGTTGTAGCACCGATTGGGGCACAACAACGGTCATGCGAGTGGCGAAGAGCGGGGTAATCGTAAGCATGTTCATGCGCCATGCAAACAACTCGATATCATTGGGGTAGATGTCACAGCGACCATCAGCCAACAACGCAGGGATGTAAGCGCGAAACTTGTGGGTCACGCGGTCGCGGTCATGGAACTGTTGATCCCAACTGTTTAAATGGATGATATGGGGGGTGACGCCAAGGTAACGCGCAAAAGTCCGGGCGGTGGCGTTGGTCAGGGCAAGATGGTCGCCGCTAATACAGAGCCGCAGTTCTCCGCTGCGCATAATTTCATCAAGGGGTCTGGCCAAGGCTGGGGTGACCAGGCCAAAGGTTGCTAAAAACAGCATTGCCCATAAAAAGCTGTAGATTCTCAAACCCATAGGAACCACCATGCTTTATGTTGTGCCATGGGATGGGGACGCGCTGGATTGGAATAACCGGTGTTTGCACGGAAGATGAGAATAAGTCGTCTCGGTGCGCTTTGAGTGGCAGAAGAGAGGGCAACAGGAGAGACCACCTTTAATCCTCAGAGCATGGGCTGTTAAAAAAAGCGCTTATTTGGTTGCTCCAAAAACAGACGAAACCGCATGTCATGAGCGGTTGTCGGTGTGGTACAGTTCACCAAGCGGGCCAGGGGCGGAGAGTATGCCGGAAAGCTAAGGGGGAGAGAACCGCGTTCCACCCTGCCCAACCGTTGAGCGCCTGTGCAACGACCCAGGCCGCCTCCAACCCCTTTAGAGCTTGGTGTCACAGAGCGGGGCTCTGGTAGGCCAAGGGCGCTTTTGCTTAAAAAACGGCGATCCCACAAAAAAAACCAGGGTATGCCTGCTACGCAACCACGGATCAAGTGTAAGGGGTGCGGGTTTAAGAAAGGTTCATCTGCATCCTGTCGGGGTTGCAGGCCGCTTAGTCGTCCATCTTCTCTGGGTCACCAAAGCCCATCAAGGCGGGTAGGTTGAGCACCACCAGCAGCTTGCGGTCCAGTTCGATCACCCCTTTGGCAAAACGCGCAGAGATGCCCTCTAAGTTGGCTGGACGCGGTTGGAAACCCTCGTTGCCAAAATCCTGCACCACGCCAAGCTTATCGACCCGCAGACCAAACCGATCTTCCCAGGGACAATGCTTGTCTACCTTATCATGGTACCACTCCTTAACTTCAGGCTTGGTTTTCATGATGATAAAGTAGCCGGTGTTGTCTTGGCCCACACCACCTTGTTCCCAGCCTAAGCGGGTGCGCAAATCGGCGATGGTGGCAACTTGACCACGAATATTGACCAGGCCCATGTAAAAGTCTGGTGCCCCAGGCACTTGGGTACAAGGGGTCGCTCGGCGAATTTCCCGCACCAACATAATGTCGATGCCCAATAGAAGGTCGCCTACGGTAAAGCTACAAAGAACCATCGGTTACTCCGGGAATAGTTATTTCCAGTTCTTCCCATTGTAAGCATCTTGCCAAGAAATACAACCGTCACGGGCGATAAATTCGATGGCGAGGAGAAAAAATAAGATTTTAGGTGAAAAGGCTGAGGGTTGTTGTTTGTTTTGCTTGCGAGGGTTTGCATGAGGGGAAAGTATAGGCGTGTACCGCGTAAGATCTCCGGGGCACAATACCCTTGGAAAACGGCACTCCTGTTGAGCCAAGCCAACAGCATGGTGGGGGTTGTTTAAAGTGGCCATGAAGGATGCTTAGGCATCCTTCATGGCACAGGGGACTACTCACACTTGCTACAGCTACTGATGCCCAGAATGGGGTAGAACGGACAAAATTTAAACAAGCCAGTCAGCAAGGGTACTACCCCAACCCAAGCCCACACAGGACCACCCAAAACAGCGGCCCAAGCAATGAGGGCAATACCGGCAACCATACGTAAAATGCGGTCAATACCGCCAACGTTCGCTTTCATATCTGCATACTCCATCAGTTGTAACGTGTTAGAAACGCTCTAACGATGAACCCTTATAGAACATGTGGGGCAAATTTACAGTGACTTTGATCACATAGTTCCCGTTTTGTAGGCAAGCAGCGCCGAGCGGTTTACAATTTCCACCTGTTTTCGCCCCAATACGATCCAACCATTGGCCTCAAACTGTTTTAGTAGACGGCTAATCATCTCGCGTACACTGCCCAACTCATCGGCCATCTGTTGGTGCGACACCAGGATGGGCCCCTCCTGCTGGACCAGCCACTCCGCGAGGCGTTGGTCCAGCTTTTGAAAAGTCACAGCTTCGACCAATTGCATCAACTCCGCCAGTCGGCTGCTATAGTGGGCAAAAGCCATATCGCGAAAGCTTGGCTCACGGCTAATAAGCGTCAAAAAAAGGGCGCGGGGTAGGGCAACGGCTTCTACTTCGCTCTCGGTCACACCGGTTGCTGGGTAAGGGGTGCCCCCCATTAAACAGCTTAGGGTGATAATGCATAACTCATCGGGCTTGACCCGATAGAGGCTGATCTCACGACCATTCTCCCCTTGTTTAAAAACCCGAATGGAACCTTTTAATAAAAAGGGTAAGGCCTGACAGGCGTGGCCATCATCAAACACTAAGGTACGCGCCGGTATGGTAATGACTTGGCACTGTCGTACAATCTGCTCTTGGATGGGTATGGGCAGCAACGCCAGCGGAGGGTGGGTTTGCAGCAACGCAAGATCCATGGGCATGATTAAGGGATTCCTTATCGGCCTGTTGTGTAAGCCATGTTGATGGGCCACCACACATGACAACCCTGACCTTATTGTGCCTGTGCAGGGCGCGGTTTGACAAGCTTTACCCCCCAAAAAAAGGGTTCAAAAGGGCGCTGCTCGGGTAAGTGTAAGAATGGCGGATAGAATAAATCCACGGCGTTGTGCATCCTCCGAGCTGTAGGCGTATGATGGATCAAAAAGGGGCAGGGGCAGGGGCAGGGGTTGCATGGGTGGTAGAGGGGCCGTGCGGTTAGGGGGCTGTGCCAAGGGGGAGCCATCTGGTCGCGCAGCCCCTCCCTGAGCATCAGCACCCTAGCCCGGATATTTCATGAAATATATCCGGGTTAGAGGTTACTTAACCAAAAGAGGTAGGGCTGTCTGGGGGCGGCTATGGTTTGTACGGCTTCCACCGCCAGGCCCAAAATTTTTTCGCCCTCAATTTCATTGCTGGTGGTACCTTCGACCACCAACCACGCATCTGTGGCTACCTTGGAGAGCAACTGCCCGGGGTCGCTCAATAAGAGTCCAATGGGTGAGGCGTCGGCGGCGCAACAGGCGATGGCATGGCGGTAGAGCAGCGCCATCTCTGTGGTATGGCCCGGCTTATAGCTCTGCACTTGTTGGGGTGTTAGGCGCATCAGACGCCCCACCACCCGCACCTTGGCCCCAGATTTAAGGGCATCGTGGCTATAAATATCAATCAAGTTGACCTCGACCCGCTGACCCGACTGTAAGGCGGCTGCATCAAAGGGTGGGGCCGTTGGCTCGCCCGCTTGCTGCAACCGTATGGAGGAGAGACGCAAGCTCTGATCCTGTTGCATGGTCAGACTGGTGACGCCGGTTATCCAAAATAGCAACCAGGGGATAAAGTGGACCGCCGTAACGGCCATCAGTTTTAAGGGTTGGGGGGGGGCTTCATGATCGTGTACATGCTCATGGTCGTGGGCCTGACAGGTGGCCGCTTGACCGCCACCGCGCAGGGTTTGCACAATCTGAGTGATCACCATCAGCAACAACAGCCACCAGCCCCAGCGGAGCAAGCTGCTCTGGAGGTCGGCCAGATAAGCGGCATCATAACCCCCAAAGCTGATCCAGCCCATAAACATTAGCCAGCCCACCATTTGGAATACTGGCGCCCAGTTGAGCCATGCCATCACCACACGTCTCATAGCAGACCTCCCCCGCCCAGCAGAAGATCCAGATAGCCCCATAAAACCCTATCCATAAAGATGAGGTAGAGTGTGGTGCCCACCACCACCGCCAAACTGAGCAGCGCAATAAAGCGCCCGCGCAGCAGGCTGCTATACATGATAATCAGCTTGATATCCAACATGGGTCCAAGCACCAGAAAGGCCATGTGGCTGACCACATCAAACTCCACAAAACTGGCGGCCAAAAAGGCATCGGCTTCGGAACAAAGCGACATGACAAAAGCGGCCACCATCATAATGGCGGGGCCGAGAATGGCATGCCCACCCCACTGGAACAGGGCCTCTTGCGGAATAAAGGTTTTCATGCAGCTGGCTAAAAAGACCCCAAACAGAAAATAGGGGGCGATCTCTAAAAAATCTTCGCGCACATGAAAGGCCAGATCTCGCCAGATTGTGCTCAGGCGGTTAAGCCTGCTCGTCGGCACCGTTGGTACATGGGGCTGGATGGGAATAATGGGGTATGCGGGCTGGCTGAAGGCATCGGCGTTTAATAAGGCACGGCGACGGCTGTAACCGTAAAAAGCAAAGGCGACCAACAAGGCCACAAAAATACCCCCCGCACCGCGCAGGATGGGGTAGATGGGGTCTTTATAAAAGGCCAGCCAGGTGCCCAGCAATACCACCGGGTTAAAGATGGGGGCCGCCAGCAGATAGGCGATGGTGTGGGAGAGGGGAAGGCCCTTTTTGAGCAGCCGCCGCGCCACCGGTACCACGCCGCACTCACAAATGGGGAACAAGGGTGCGGCCAAAACCACCGCAGGAACCCCCAAAATCCCCAGTTTTTTCGCCATTTTTGGCAAAAAGCCAGCCGGCACAAACAGCTCAATCAAAGCCGATGCCAAGGTGCCCATAATCATAAAGGGCACCGCCTCCAGGGTGATGGCGATAAAATAGGCGGAAAAATTCTCACGCCAACGGTTTACTTGAGAAAAATCACCATTTAAGAGCTGCTCAGCGGTGTTGGGTGCCAGCAACGCCGATACCCAGGGATTAAAAAAAATCGCAACAAAACCCACTAACAGCAGGCTAAGAAAGAGTTTGTCCTTGGAGATATGTGACATAAGCATGGCCTGAAGGCAGGGAAGAAAGCGCGTATTCTATACCAAATCCCCACCTATGAACATCCTTGTTAACGAGTCCCTCCCTGGGGAAGCGTCTCTGCCAAGAGGCAATCCTCCACCAACGCTTGTTTTTTGCGGGGCTAAGGGAATAAAAAAAAACCCCGCCTTTAGCGGGGTTTTTGGGTGAAGGTCAAACGGGCAACATTAAGGACGCGTATGGCTCTTCTTGTTTTTTTCAGCCCAGGTTTGTAGCTCCATGGTCAGGGTATCTAGAGCTTCGTTAACCGCAGGAATCACCGTCGCCGCCTCTTTGGTGGAAGAGATGGTGTTGCCAGGCACGTTGATTACCGTCTTCACTTCGGCACGCTGCTCATTATTGTGCGATTTACGCTCAATGCTCACCCGAGCATGGGTGATGGGGCCAAAACGCTGGTCCAGGGTCTGGAGTCGCGTGGTAATGCGATCACGCAGCTCGTTACCGATGTCCATTTGACGGCCTTCAAGCTTGAGTTCCATAGTTTCATCCCTCTACAAAGGGTTTATATTATCCGCCTACGATAGCCAACAACACGCCAGCCGCGACAGCGGAGCCGATGACCCCCGCCACATTTGGACCCATGGCGTGCATCAGCAGAAAGTTGTGGTGGTTTGATTCTAATCCTACCTTATTTACCACCCGCGCCGCCATAGGAACCGCACTAACCCCGGCAGCACCAATCAAGGGGTTGACCTGCCCCTTCGTCATCCGGCACATCACCTTGCCCATCAATACCCCCGCTGCGGTACCGATGCTAAAGGCGATCATACCCAAAACCAAAATCCCTAAGGTTTCCACTTTCAAGAACTTATCCGCTGAAAGTTTGGTGCCAACCGCCAGCCCTAAGAAGATGGTTACAATGTTAATCAGCTCATTTTGTGCGGTTTTGGAGAGACGGTCCACCACACCACATTCACGCAGCAGATTACCAAAGGTAAACATGCCGATCAGCGGAGCCGCCGAGGGCAGGAACATGGCGCACAGCAACAGCACCAGCATGGGGAACAAAATTTTCTCCGTTTTACCCACCGGGCGGAGCTGGGTCATCTCAATTTTGCGCTCATCTTCGGTGGTGAGCGCTCTCATGATGGGGGGCTGAATCATGGGCACCAAGGCCATGTACGAGTAGGCCGCTACCGCAATGGCCCCCATCAGGTCCGGTGCCAAACGGGAGGAGAGAAAGATCGCGGTCGGACCATCCGCCCCACCGATGATACCAATGGCCGCAGCGTCTGCTAGGCTATAATGAAAACCAGGGATGGCGTTCATCGCCAACGCGCCAATGAGCGTCACAAAGATGCCAAACTGGGCCGCCGCCCCCAACAAGATGGTGCTGGGCCGCGCAATGAGCGGACCAAAATCGGTCATGGCACCAATGCCCAAAAAGATCAACAGCGGAAAGGCCCCCGAACCAATGCCGATTTCATAGACATTGTGCAGCATGCCACCGGGATCATTCAGCCCCGCCAGGGGGATGTTGCTGAGAATACAGCCAAACCCAATGGGGATCAGCAGCAGGGGCTCAAACCCCTTAACAATGGCCAAATAGAGCAGCAGTGCGCCCACACAGAGCATCACAAACATATCTAACTGAATATTGGCCAGACCGGTGCTGTTCCACAACACGGCCAATTTGTCCATATACATGGGAACCTCCAAAGGGGGAACCGACGAGGCCGGTCAACCCACACCAAGCATACCTAAAAGGGGAAAGGCCGGGGCAACGGGCATGTTGCCCCAGTCCTATATCAAGGTTCTCTAACCTGTGATCATGCTTAGAGAGTAATCAAAATGTCCCCAACGTTGACCACATTCCCCTCTTTGCAGTTGATGCTGCTTACGGTGCCCGACAGGGGTGAGCGAACCTCGGTTTCCATCTTCATCGCTTCCATGATCAAAACCACGTCACCCGAGTTTACGTGCTGACCCGTTGAGACATGAATTTTGGAAATAGAGCCTGCCAATGGGGCTTTAATGGGTTCTCCACCCGCAGCAGGTGCGGCAGCCACTGGTGCGGCGGCTGCGCTGGGGGCGACACTGGCAACCTGACCTTGAGGGCCAACCTGCACATTATAAGCGGTACCATTAACCACCACGGTGTAGGCTTCAGTCGCGGTTGGGGCGGTGGCGGGTGCCGCTGCTGGGGCAGCAACAGGGGCGGCCTCTTCCCAGGGCTTGGGCTCAAAGGCGGCGGGGTTGTTGCGGTTTTCCAAAAATTTTAAACCCACCGCCGGGAACAGGGCGTAGGTGAGCACATCGTCGATCACATCTTTAGCCAGGGTGATGCCCGACTCAGCGGCCTTTTGTTTCAGCTCGGCGGTTAGGCTATCCATTTCTGGTTGCAGCAGGTCAGCCGGGCGGCAGGTGATGGGCTCTTCGCCCGCTTCCAAGCAGCGCGCTTGCAACTCCTTATTCACCGGGGCAGGGGTGGCACCATATTCACCACGCAAAATACCACGGGCCTCTTTGGTGATGGTTTTGTAACGTTCCCCCATCAGCACATTAAAGACCGCCTGCGAACCCACAATTTGCGAGGTGGGGGTCACCAGGGCGATGGTGCCCAGATCCTTACGCACGCGGGGAATCTCTTCGAGCACGGCGTCCAACTTGTCGGCGCACCCTTGCTCTTTAAGCTGGTTTTCCATGTTGGTCAACATGCCGCCAGGAACCTGGGCCAGCAGGATGCGCGAATCCACACCCTTCAAAGAGCCTTCAAATTTGGCGTATTTTTTACGCACTTCACGGAAATAGGCAGAAATCTCTTCTAACTTAACCAGATCCAGCCCCGTATCCCGCTCAGACCCCTCCATGATCGCCACCACCGATTCGGTGGCTGAGTGACCATAGGTCATGGACATGGAGGCGGTGGCGCTGTCCACCATATCGATTCCAGCTTCAGCCGCCTTAACAATGGTCGCCGTGGAGAGACCCGTGGTGGCGTGGCACTGCATGGCAATGGGCACCTTAACGGCGGCCTTTAACTTTGTAACCAGCTCCGTGGCGACATAGGGCTTGAGCAGACCGGCCATATCTTTAATGCAGATGGAGTCACTACCCATATCTTCAAGCTTTTTCGCCATATCCACCCACATATCCACCGTGTGCACATCGCTGATGGTATAGCTAAGGGTGCCTTGGGCGTGCTTGCCCACCTTTTTGGTCGCCTTGATGGCGGTTTCCAGATTACGGGTGTCGTTCATGGCGTCAAAAATACGGAAAACATCAATACCGTTAACCGCACAGCGCTCCACAAATTTTTCCACCACATCATCGGCATAGTGACGATAACCAAGGATATTTTGACCACGGAAGAGCATCTGTAAAGGGGTCTTGGGCATCGCCTTTTTCAGTGCACGCAGACGTTCCCAGGGGTCTTCACCCAAAAACCGAATGCAGCTATCAAAGGTCGCGCCGCCCCAAGCCTCAATGGACCAAAAGCCCACCTCGTCCATTTTAGGGGCGATGGGGAGCATATCCTCCAAACGCATGCGGGTGGCAAACAGAGACTGATGGGCGTCACGCAGGGCAAGTTCGGTGATACCGAGGGGCTGCTTTTTCATGGCGTTCAAAATCCTCGTTAGGTTGGTGAGAATCTTCTCAACCCCACCGTGGTCGGTCCATTCTTTTAAGTAGTGACCAAAGTGGGCTCAGGGCTGATCATGTTAGCGAACAGCACCTGCAATAAATGGCGTCATCGCTGGATCTCAGCGATGTTTCGCCCGATACTGATGCACCGCAGCAGCAATCGCCGCCGTGTGCTCCCCAGGGGTGCCGGTGGGGGCTGTGGCCCGTGTGATCGGCACCACTTGAGGTTGTTTGGATTCAATCCAGCGGGCCAAATGGGACATCTGCCCCACCATAAATACAAGCAAGGCCAAAAAGAGAAAGACCGTGCCCATACCTAGCACCAGTAGACCAAAGCCTTCTGAGAGCAACGCACTCGTATCCATGCCGTATGCCTCTTTCAAAAGGTGGTGTATTTTCAATAGGAAAATACAACCGTGTTAAAGGTTTGTGACATCTATACCGCAAGGTTTCATCCATTTGAAACATGTCTAGCATATTTCAAATGGCTATTTATACCACTTTTTTAAGGTCGTATTCCACAATTCCTTCCGCACCGGCCCCCACCAGCTTGGGCACCAAGTCCCGGATTTGATCCCGATCCACCACCGTTTCTACCGCACTCCAGCCAAGGGCTTTAAGGGGATTGACGGTTGGGGCGTGCAGACTGGGTAGTAGCGCACAGACGGCATCTAGGTTGATGTCTGCGACATTGAGCTTGAGCATGGATTTATGGTGGGCCTTTAAAGAGGCATTAAGCATCAAATAGAGCTGCTCAATTTTGGCCCTTTTCCAGGGGTCCTGCATGGCGGCTGGGTTGGCGATCATGCGGGTGTTGGTGTGCAGCAGATCCTCAATAATTCGCAGACCGTGGGCACGGATGGTGCTGCCGGTTTCGGTGATCTCCACCACCGCATCCACCAATCCTTCCACCACCTTGGCCTCGGTAGCCCCCCAAGAGTAACGGATGTCCGCCTGCACACCGCGCTCGGCAAACAGGCGTTTGGTGGTTTTAATCAACTCGGTTGAAACCACCTTGCCGTGCAGATCTTCAATCTTTTGCACCGGCGAATCATTGGATACCGCCACCACCCAGCGACAACCGTGGCTGGAGGATTTTGAATAATCAAGCACCCCTAACTCATGGACCTTATCTTCACAATCCTGTTCGAGAATCCAATCATATCCGGTAAGTCCCACATCCAGCGTACCGTCGGCGCAGTAGGGGGCCATCTCTTGGGGTTTGATGAGCGCAGGTTTGATCTCCGGGTCATCAATGGAGGGAAAATAGTTGCGGGAGCGGTTGACGATGGTCCAACCCGCCTGTTTAAACAGCTCAATGGTGGAGTCCTGTAGGCTGCCCTTGGGAATGCCCAGTTTCAGTTGTTGGGACATGCTCTGTCCTTTGCTCTTTCGTCAGTCGGGGTCGATGAGGGTTCGACCGGGATTATAAAGGCTTTTTTTGTTTCTTCTACGTGGTTCTTAGCCCATGTGTCAGCCCAGCGTGAGCAAGCACGCTGTCTCAATGCGGTAAAGCTTTGAAAGACTGTCAAAAATAATGCCCAAGCGGTAAGAGTTGGTTGGGCATTTTTTGATTTTAATCGGGCTTGTTTGCCGACGATTATCCCCACTTGCCTGAAGAGGGTAAGGCGAGCTCAGCAAAAGCAGGGCGAGCAACCCGGTACCAGAGCACGTCGCAATCCCCCTCTGGTAAGGGCGTGGCCAGCGTGGTGGCCCCATTGGCCGCTAAACTAAGCCTGCTCGCGTACCACCAGCCCTTCAATAGCCCCAAAACAATCCACCAAAACGTCAGGGTGCAGGGCCGCTAAGGCATCATGCTGGTTGTAACCATAGTTGACCGCAATCACCGGTATGTTTGCACGCTGAGCGGCCAAAATATCGTTGTCCGAATCCCCAACCATCACCGCCTCGTTAATGGCGCTGGCCATGTGCACGGTGGCGTGGTAGAGCATCTCTGGTGCGGGCTTGCGGGTGGGTAGTGTATCTCCCCCCACCACCACTTTAAAAAAGTGCGCCATGTTGAGCTCTGCTAGCAGCTTGTGGGCTAGAAATTCCGGTTTGTTGGTCACTACCGCCATAAAAAAACCCGCCTCTTGCAAGCGTTGCAACCCCTCCATCACGCCTGGGTAGGGGTGGGAGTGGTCGGCAATATGGTGGGCATAATAGGCTAAAAATTGCTGTACGGCGGCCTCAAAATCGCTATCCCCTTCAGGGGCTTCGGCACCCCTGCCCCAAAAGCCCCGGGCCAGCAGCGAACGAGCACCATTGCCGACGAGATGTTGGACCTCTATGGGGTCCAAGGTGGCCAGCCCCCGGCTTTGCAGAACATGGTTCATGGCTCCCGCCAGATCGGGACCGGTATGCACCAGGGTGCCATCCAAATCAAACAGCAGGGCGCTACAGGGGAAGGGCGGTTGTTGTTGCGACCGACCGTGGGTCGCGACGACAGATGCGGGAAAAGGGATGATTTTAGCGCTGCACATAGGATGGGGTCCGTTGCTGGGTGGGGTTAGCGGTAGGCTTCAGGGGGGATAACCCCTACATAGGGGAGCTCACGAAAATGGTTGTCCCAATCAATACCATACCCCACCACAAAGGCATCGGGTACCTCAAAGCCAATAAAATCGGCCACGACAGGTTGCTGGCGGCGGGCCTGCTTGTTAAGCAGCGTGCAGGTTAATACCTGTTGCGCACCCTGCGCCTTGAGCAACTCAATGACGTGGGCAAAGGTATTGCCGGTATCTAAAATATCATCAACCAACAGCACATCGCGGCCCTGCAAGGGCTCCTTAATGGCAAGCTGAACCTGTACCTGACCTGTGGATTGGGTGCCGCTACCATAGGATGAAACCGCCAAAAAATCCAGCTTGGGTTTGGCCCCTTGGCGGCCCATCTCCCGCAGCAGATCGGCCGCAAACAAAAATGAGCCCTTGAGCAACGCCACCATCACCGGCTCTTGCCCCATGCGGGCGATAATCTCCTTAGCCAGTGCTTGCACGCGGCGTTGAATCTTCGCTTCGGTAATCAAGGGTGCGGGGGTAACGTCGCGGGGGTGGCTGGCCATGCATCACTCCTTTTCCAACAAAAATACTGCCATAGGGGAGAGCCAGTTGGCCATGAATTGCATCCATGGCACGTTGGAAGCCCGTAATGGCAGGCCGCCTTTGACATCACCGCTGGCGGCCAGTGGAATCTGCTGCACAATGCGGATGTCCAACTCATGGCAGAGATCCCGAAAATCCAGCAACGTACACATGCGTATATTGGGGGTATCGTACCACATGTAGGGCAGTACCCCGCGTTGGGGCACGCGACCACTGATAAGCAACTGCCAGCGAAAACGCCAATGTCCAAAGTTGGGAAAGGAGACAATGCCCCGCCGTCCTACCCGCAGCATCTCTTCCAAGACAAAGGCAGGACGGTGAATCGCCTGTAGTGTGTGTGAGAGCAAAACATAATCGAAAGTGGCGTCAAAGTGGTCCGAGAGCCCCTGATCCATATCCCCTTGGTAAACAGGAACACCATGGGCAATGCAGCTTTGCACCCCTTCTGGTGAAATCTCGACCCCAATCCCCTTACACTGTTTTTGATGGATAAGGTGCTGCATCAACAGCCCGTCACCACAACCTAAATCCAACACCCGGCTGCCCGGTTCAATGAGGGAGGCAATGATGCTCTGGTCAACACGCAAGGAGATCATGCTTGGCCTCCGGTTATGCTCTGCCAAGTGCGCAGCAAGAAGGAACCTAACGATTTTTCATAGCTGGGGTGGGGTAGCAAAAAGGCATCGTGCCCGGCGGGCGAAGAGAACTCCTGAAAGGTGCAATCCTTGAGGCTGCGGTGCAGAATGCGCACCAGCTCCTTGGAGCGGCTGGTGTCAAAGCGCCAGTCGGTATCAAAACTCATGACCAAAAAGTGGCTCTCCACCCCGGTAAGACGCTGCACCGTGGTCTCGGCGTCGGGGAAGGGGTCAAAATAGTCCATCGCTTTGGTGATGTAGAGGTAGGAGTTGGCATCAAACCGTTTGACGAAAGAGGAGCCTTGATAGCTAAGGTAGCTCTCTACCGCAAAATCTGTCTCAAAACCATAAGATAGCGCATCACGATCCTGCAAGCGGCGGCCAAAGCGTTCATGCAGACCTTGCTCGGAGAGGTAGGTGATGTGGGCCATCATACGGGCTAACGCCAGCCCGCTCTCTGGGCGGGCTTTGGTGGTAGGGTCACCGGGAAGGGTGTAGTAGTCGCCCCCATTAAAGTGGGGGTCAGCCATAATGGCTTGGCGGGCCACCGCATTAAAGGCGATGTTTTGCGCCGTTAAACGAGGTGCGGCGGCAATGATGACACTGGCGGGCACCATATGTGGGTAGTCCAGCGCCCACTGGAGTGCCTGCATCCCTCCCATGGAGCCACCCACCACCGCCATCAACCGTTCAATCCCGAGCTGCCGCACGAGGGCGTGTTGCACCCGCACAATGTCGCCAATGGTGATCATGGGGAAGTTGAGCCCATAGGGCATGCCGGTGGCCGGGTCGATACTGCTGGGGCCGGTAGTGCCGTCACATCCGCCTAGATTATTGCTGGCAATGACAAAATAGCGATTGGTGTCAAAGGGTTTGCCGGGGCCGATATAGTGGTCCCACCAGCCAGGGCGTTTGTCATCCTTACTATGGTAGCCTGCGGCGTGGGCGTTGCCCGAGAGAGCGTGGCAGATCAAAACCGCGTTGGAGCGCTCTTGATTAAGGGTGCCGTAGGTTTCGTAAGAGACATCCACGCTGTGCAGCAAGGTGCCGCCGTCCAATTGCAGGGGGGTACTTGCGCCAAACAGACGCACGTGCTGGGGAGTGACGATGCCAACCGAAGCGGTCAGGGGCTCGTGTGTCATGGTATCTTATCGTCCATGCATGTTACGGGAGCCCTTTCTAACGAAGGCTCCTCCGAACGGGTAGGGAAGAGCTCTTCATACCCTATCAAGAACAAAAGGTCAATATGGCATGGTTGACGTCACCAGCAAAACCGCGTGCGGTGAGGGCGCGTAAGGTGGCATTTAAGAAAATGCGGCCAGCCGTAGCTTGGTTATCGCCAGGGAAAAACCACAGAGAGATTTCGGGCATAGGAATCTCTGGTGGCGTTGAAAAAGGGGTGGGCAAATGTCTTGTTGTCATGCACACTATGGGGGCAGTCGTTTAATATCAAAGCTTAACATGACAACCAAAAGGTGGATCATGAGTCGATTGGTCAAATGGCTGCTGGTGCTGGTGCTGCTGCCGGTGGTGGCAGATGCCCAACAAGGGGAGCGTCCTTGGCCGGTTACGGTTGCGGTGTTGCAGGATTTTCCCCCCCTCTACAGCTTAGATACCCACGGAAAGCCCCAAGGATTGGCCATTGATCTGTTGCAGCAGGTTGCTCAGCAGGCCCAGTTAAAGATCACCTATAAAGTGGTTCAAAATTGGGGTCAAGCGATGCAGTTGGTGCGTCAAGGCGAAGCTGATTTTGTACCAGGAATCGGTATCACTGAGGTGCGACGCGCCGAGTTTCTTTTTTCCCACCCTATGGAGAGCGTACCGGTCTCCTGCTTTGTGCGTAAACAGAACCGCAGTATCCAGGGTTTGCAGGACCTGCCCGGCTATAGCGTGGGGGTGATCGCCCAAAGCGCGGCCCATACCCGGCTCAGCCAAATACCCAATATGCGCTTAAAGCTCTATCAGAGTATTGATGAAGCCTTTTTTCAACTTTTGGCGGGGGAACTGGATGCCTTTGTGACTTCCCGCCCGGTGATGGAGAAAAAAGCCCGGAAGATTGCTCCTCAAGAGATGATTAAGGTGGTGGGTGAGCCGCTGATGGATTTAAAGCGGGGTTATCTGCTATCCACGCAGAACCGTGCTTTGTTGCAGCGTATAGATCCTATTATTCAGCATCTTACACGGTCTGCGAGGTATGGTGAAATCTATGCCCGCTGGTATGGTACCGCCGCCCCCTTTTGGAGTGTGGAGCAGGTTTTTTGGATCATGTCGGCGCTGTTGGTGGCCGTGTTGGTGGTTGGGGGGCTCTACCGTGTGTTTGCCATAGCCCGCTATAATCGGGAGTTACAGCGCAGCATCGCGGCCCAGCAGCAGGCCGAACAGCGGTTGCAGCGCAGTGAAGAGCGCTTTGCTCTGGCGATGCGGGGCAGCAATGATGGGTTGTGGGATTGGGATATACCCACCGATAGGGTGACCTTTTCGCCCCGTTGGTTGGAGATGCTCGGCTACCAAGGAGCACCGCAAGATGCCGATATGCGCCACTGGCAGGCCCATATTCACCCCGACGATCAGCCACGGGTAGAGCAGGCGTTGGGGCGGTTTTTGTCCGGCGACCAGCAGCACTATCACTCTGAATATCGCATGCGCCATAAGGATGGACACACCATCGCCGTACTTTCGCGGGCGTTTGTCTTGCGGGACGCCACAGGCCGCGCCATACGTATGGTGGGCACCCATGCCGATATCACCGCACTCAAAGAGCAAGCGCGGCGCTTGCGTGAGAGCGAGACGCGGTTTCGCGCCTATTTTGAACAGTCGGTGGTGGGTATGGTGATGGCCAGCCTAGATCGCCACTTTATAGACGCCAACCACGCCTTTTGCCATATGTTGGGCTATTCCCGTGGTGAGTTGTTGAAAATGAATTTTCCCCAGATCACCTACCCCGATGATCTGGAACGGGACCTTGTACAGTTTGAGCAATTACGGAGCGGCCAGGTTAGCGCTTTTGAGATGGAAAAACGTTATCTGCATCGCGACGGCCATCCTGTATGGGGGTTGCTCAGCGCCACCACCGTCAAAGATGAACTGGGCCAAGCCAGCTACTTGATTGCCCAAGTGCAAAACATTGATACCCAGAAAAAAGCACTGGAGCAGCTGCGCCAAAGTGAATCCATGATGCGGGGCTATTTTGAGCTGGGATTGATCGGTATGGCCACCACCACCGCCCAACATGGCTGGGTGCAGATCAACCAGCGGTTGTGCGAAATTTTGGGTTATCCCGAAATGGCGTTGCGCCAGAAAAGTTGGGCGGAGATCACCCACCCACAAGATCGACAGGCCGATGAGGTGGCCATTGAGCGGCTACGCAAGGGACTCAGTGAGGGCTACGCGCTGGAAAAGCGCTTTATCCGTCAGGATGGCGCGTTCATCTATGCCAGCATATCGGCGGGATGTTTGCGCAAGGAGGGGGGGGAGATAGGCCATTTTTTAACGCTGGTGCAGGATATCACGGCACGTAAGCGCATGGAGTTGGCCCTACAGGAACAGAAGGAGCAGGCCGAAGCGGCCAACCGGGCCAAGAGCACCTTTTTGGCGGTGATGAGCCATGAAATTCGTACCCCCATGAATGCCATTTTGGGTATGGCAGAGCTGCTACGGGAGAGTGACCTGACCAGCCGACAGCATTGGTGTGTGGAGACCTTAAACCGTTCTGGTGAGAGTTTGCTGTCGTTGATCAACGATATTTTGGATCTTTCCAAGATTGAGGCCGAGCGCTTAACCCTAGAGCATGTGGTGTTTGATCTGGTGCAGCTGGTAGGGGATGTCTGTAGCCTGTTTGGGTATGAGGCGCAAAGTAAGGGTTTAGCGTTAAAGCATCACATCGCCCCTACACTGCCCCGCTATGTGGTGGGTGACCCCATCCGCTTGCGGCAGATCATGATGAACCTGGTGGGCAACGCGGTTAAGTTTACCAAACAGGGGCATGTGTCGGTTGAACTAAATCCCCTCGCGGATGGGCGGCTATCCTTTGTGATCCGTGATACCGGTATTGGGGTGTCCGTGGAACAGCAGCGCAATATCTTTAAGCCCTTTACTCAGGCAGACTCCTCCATAACCCGTGAGCATGGGGGTACGGGGTTGGGCTTGACCATCTGCATGCGGTTAGTGGCATTGATGGGGGGTGAAATGCAGTTAGAAAGCACCCTGGGGGAAGGGAGCTGTTTTCATTTTGAGTTGGAGCTGCCTGCGGCCCCGCCGGGTGCCGAGTCGGTTGTGGGTACGCCGCGCACCTTGGCCGATGTAGCCAGTGCATTACGCTTAGAGAGTGCCGCACACCATAATGATCCCATTTTGGTGGTGGATGATGCCGAAGATAATCGTATGCTGGTCAACGTTTTTTTAAAGAAAACCCGTTATACGCTGGTGATGGCAGAAAATGGGCTTGAGGCCGTCAATGCCTTTAAACAGCAGCCCTTCGCGTTGGTGTTAATGGATATTCAAATGCCCCTTATGGATGGCTACGAGGCAACCCGCCAGATTCGCCAATGGGAGCAGCAAAAGGGTAGTGGACGCACGCCCATTATCGCATTAACCGCCCACGCTTTGAGTGAAGAGTCGCAGCAGATTTTAGAAGCAGGCTGTGATATCCACCTGACCAAACCCATCCGCAAGAGCAAGTTATTAGAGGTTTTGGCCGAGGTTTTGGCCTAGTTTAGCGGCGGAGATTTCTCTGCGCCGCTTTCCAGCGTTGGCGGGCTTTCCACCATAGGTAGAGCACCAATGCCAGCGCAGCGATGGTGTAGAGCATAAAGATCACCTGACCGGCCCAGAAGAGCAGATAACCAATGATGATGAGGGCAACATAGATCATGGTGGTGGGCTTTCCGGTGGGGTTGAAAGGGGTTCAGCATAGGAGATGGTGTTAGGCTTGGCAAGGGGCTGCTCGGCTGTCAGGTGCGCGGTTTGGATAAGTGGATAGGGGGGGCACCGAGCGGGCCCACCGCTCGCTTGCCCCATAGCCCCCTGCCTCTGTTTTCTCAAGCGGCCCCAACCTTTGTCCGTCAGTTACGCATCCTGTTCACCATGCAACCGTTCTAGCTTGCCGTGATCGTCCAAAATGCAGTAGACCGAGGGCACCACAAAGAGTGCCCCTAGGGTTGCAACGGCAAGCCCAAAAGCCAAACTGGTGGCCAGTGGGATTAAAATTTGCGCCTGTAAGCTGCGCTCTAACAGCAGCGGCATTAAACCGGCTACGGTGGTGATGGAGGTTAGTAAAATGGGGCGCAAACGCGCCCGTCCAGCCTCTTTTGCGGCCACCATCGTCGGTATGCCTGCCGCCCTCTGCTCTCGAATAAAAACCACCATCAAGATAGAGTCATTGACCACCACCCCAAACAGTGAGGCCATGCCCACAATGCTGGGCATGGTAAGATCCAGTCCCATCACCAGATGGCCAAAAACAACCCCAATAAAGGCGGTGGGTATAACCAGCATCACGGTGAGCGGAGCCATATAACCGCGGAACTGCAAGGCGAGCAACATATAGACCCCAATCATGCCTAATAACACATTGCGCATGATGGATTGGCCGGTCTTAGCAGACTCCTTGCCCTGTCCTTGGGGATCAAAGGTAATGCCGGGATAATCGGCCAATAGTTTGGGAATAAAACCTGCCTTTGCCAAGCTCATCAGCTCCTGCGCATTGGCAAAGCGACGGTCGACATCCCCCTGGATGGTAACGGCACGCTCACCATCCACCCGGTGAATGCGTGCCCAGCCCCGCACCGGTTGCAGATCCACCACCACGGAGAGGGGGATTAACACGCCATTGCTCCCGACCAGGGTAAAATCGTCCAGATCTTCGGCGCTGTCTCGGTCTGCTGCGCTGAGGCGTAGATCCACGACATACCGCTCCGCATCAGCGGGAAATTCATCCACCGTTATGCCCTGAAAAGCCCCCCGTAGCTGTTCGGCCACCGCGCGGGCGTCCAGCCCCAGCACCCCCGCAGCGGGTTTAAGGTGTAGACGGAACTCCCGCTTGCCAGGGCGTAGATCGTCGCTTAGATCCAACACCCCCGCATAACCGCCCAACCACTGCTGGAGCTCTGTGGAAGCCTGTTTAAGCTGGTTCAAATCGGGACCCCGTAGGCGCATATCAATGGCCCGCCCGCCAGGGCCGAGAGTGGGTTCGGTAAATTTAAGGGCGATGACATCAGCCAGCTCCCCCACCTCTTGCCGCCATGCGCTGGTAAACTGGTCCAGGTTGGTGTTCCGAATCTCTGCCCCCAGCAGATCGGTAATGACCCGCGCCACATGGGGGCCGCTCTCGTAGGCATCGGGATTTTGCCCAAAAATGACCGAAATGTGTTGAATGAGATCCACACCACCGGGCTGTGCGGTTTTAAGGCGCGCGTTGACCCGCTGTGCGGCCTGTTGCAGGTGCTCCACCAACGACTCGGTGCGGCTTAATGGTGTACCCTGGGGCAGCAGTAGGCGGGCTTCCACCACATCCCCATCCAGGTCAGGAAAGGGCACAAATTTTAAGAGACCCCCGGCGGGCATCGCCAAGGCAAACAGCAGCAGCATCCCCACAAGGCCGATGGTCAGGTAACGTTCGTTGATGGCGCGGTCCAAAAGCGGCCCAAACTGGTGATCGCGAAAATGGGCAAAGCGGCGTTCAAAAGCGTCACGCCAGGGGTGGTTCTGGCGTTGTGCCATGTGTTCGAGTGCATGGCTTAAATGGTGAGGCAAAATAATAAAGGCTTCTAATAAACTGACCGACAGCACCAAGATGAGCACCAACGGTATGACCCGTAAAATCTGCCCCATCTCACCGGTTATAAAGACCAGCGAACCAAATACCAATATCGTGGTGGCAAAGGAGGATATAACCCCCGGAAAAACCTGTTTGGAACCCTTAATGGCCGCTTGCAGAGGGGATTCGCCCCGGTCCATGCGGGCGGCAATGTTTTCGGCAATCACAATGGCATCATCCATCAATAGGCCCACGCCAATGAGCAGACCCACCATGGAGATCATGTTGATGGACACCCCAACCAGGGGTAAGAGAAAAAAGGCACCCAAAAAGGAGACCGGTAGTCCCATGGTGACCCAAAAACTGTAGCGCAGGCTAAAAAACAGCCAAAGCACCAGAAATACCAAGATCAACCCCTGTATGCCATTGCTTACCAACATATTCAGGCGATCCTGCACCACCGAGGAACGATCCTGGCTGAGGGTTAGGGTGATCCCCTGGGGGGTGGGCTCTTGGCGCACAAACTCAACGATGCTTTGGCGCACCTTGAGAATATCCTGGGCGCGGGTTTTAAAGATGTTAAGTATGGCGGCGCGTTTGCCATCGAAGAGAATTTTGTCCTCATCCCGATCAAAACGGTCGGTGATTTTGGCAATCTCGCCCAAACGCAGAGAGGCTCCGCTTTGACCTGAAATCACCACCAGATTTTCAAAATCTTCAACACCCTTACGCTGATCATCCAAGCGCAACAGTAGATCCTCGCTGCCCCCCTCTAAACGGCCCACCGGCTGGCTGACACTGCGGCGCTGCACGGCGTTGGCAATATCCACTGCGGAAAGGCCATATTGGCGCAACCGCCAAGCGGGGATCTCAATACGGATCTGATGCTCCGAAAAGCCATCCATGGTTACTTCGGCGACAGCGCTAAGGCTTTGTAAACGGTCCTTGAGCTGCTCGGCATAGGCTTTCAGCGCGACGGCGTCGTCAGGTCCGGTTACCGCAATGGAGATAACCTGTTGGGTGCGTGCCAGCTCTTGTATCACGGGCCGTTCGGCAGAGTCGGGAAAATCATCAATGGCATCCACCTCGGCGTTGATGTCATCGAGAAAGCGCATCATATTGGCCCCCTCGCGCATCACAGCGGTTAGGGTCGCCATGCCTTCACGGGCATCACACCGCAGCTCATCCAGATCGGTGATGCCCTCCAGCCCATCCTCCAAGCGGCGGCAGAGGGCATCTTCCGCCTCTTCGGCGGTGGCACCGGGGTAGAGAATTTTAACCTCAACCTTATCGCTCTTGATTTCGGGAAAGGTCTCCCGTTGCAGCCCTGGCAGGGTAACCACGCCCAAGATAATAAAAATGGCCATCAACAGATTGGCCGCCGTAGGGTGGCGGGCACACCAAGCGATCATGGCGCACCCCCACCCAGTAGCTGTTTGGAGAGCGCCTCATCCATCACCGGGTTAAGGGCCATGCCCGCTACCGCTGGTATCAGATCCGAAACCACCACCCGCTCACCGCCTTGCAGGCCCTGCGCAATGACGGTGAGGTTGCCCTGTTGAAACAGTACCTGTACGGGCTGGAGCTGTAGACGATTGTCGGCTGTCACCAAATAGACCACCTCACCACGTAGCGCCGAGCGGGGCAAGACAACCCGATTTGGCTGCGGTTTTCCCTCTACAGAAACGTGTAAAAACATGCCTTTAGAGAGTGGTGGGCGGTGACCAGGGATGACCTTTTGATAGGGGTTGTCGACGGCAACCACCATGCCCATGGTGCGGGTTTTTGGGTCGACTCCATCACTAAAGCGCACAAAGCGGGCCTGCCACTGGGCCGTGGTATTGCCCAAATCTAAGCGAACCACGGGTTTGAGCTCGGCCAGGGTTGGTAGGTCAAGTTTGCCGCCTGGGATAAGGCTGCCTTGAATATCATCGCGGCCAATAAACAGGCGACGCAGATTAGACAGGGCGACCTGGGCCTCAATCTCCACCTGTTCCACCCCGTCACCGGCAAACAGCGTCTGTCCGGTGGTGATGATTTGATCTTGTTCCACCGCCAATTCGGCAACGCGCAGGGTAAAGGGGGCACGAATGATGGTGTGCTGTAGATTGCGCTGGGCCAGCTCGGCCTTGGTTTGCAAAAGTTTGCGCTGGGTGGGGATAAGGTCCAGCGTATTTAACAAGTTTTGCACCGAGCCCCGCACCGTCAGGGTGGCCCGCTCGGCCTCGTCTAGGCTGGTTTGGGAGATGGTTTTTTGATTTAACAGCGTCTGTTTGCGGGCCATCTCCTGCTCGGCCAGCTTCAGGGTGCGCTGCTCAATCTGTAGGGAGGCGCGGGTGTTGCTCTCCTGCACCTGTAACTCAGCCAATTCAGCCTGTGCCTGTGCCAAGGCGAGCTCATAATCCACCGGGTCAATGCGCACCAGTTCGGTGCCCTGGGCCAAAATCTCGCCATTGTGCAGGCGTTCATGCAGGGCGACGATGCGCCCGGAGACCTGGGGTATGGCCCGCCAGACCCGCGCCGGACGGGCAGCACCATAACCCTGGGCGGTGGGGATTAGAGTGACGCGGGCCACGGTTACCACGCGCACGCTCTGTACCGGCTCCGCTTTGGCGCGCTGTTGGGGGGGCTGGCGGCCTTTGACCATCCAGACCAAGAGCACAATCCCAATAAGAATAGGCGGGATCACACGGAGTTTGCGCCAAACGCTGGGTTTTTGGTGGGTCATGGGTCAAGGCTCCCGTTGAGGGTTATTCCGGTTCAGGTGCCGCGATGGGTAGGGTGATATGGACCACTAAACCGCCCTCGCTATGATTGGCCGCCCAGAGAGTGCCATGGTGTTCGCTAATCACCCGCTGCGCAATAGCCAACCCTAAGCCATAGCCGCCGCTCTCCCGCTCCCGTGCAGCACTGGTGCGGTAAAAGGGTTTAAAAATGCGCAGCAAGTCAGCTTCGGCCACACCAGGGCCGTGATCGCGCACCTGGATGTGCAGCTGTTGGGCCTGCTCAGTCAGGGTGACATCCACCGTGCTATGGGGTGGGGTGTAGCGTAGCGCGTTGCGCACCACATTTTCCAGGGCTGAGTGTAGCGCTTCTGGATTGGCTTTGACCAGCCGCTCTTCACTGGCGGCCAGGATAACGTGACGTCCGCTGGGGCGGCCTTCCAGGGTGACATCGGCGGCAATGCTGGTGAGCATGCCTTGCAGATCCACCATGCCTTCCAATACCACAGGCTGCCCTGCATCGGGATGGGCCAAGGTGAGGATCTCATGGATCAAGCGGTCTAGGCGATGGATCTCCCGTTCAACCATGGCGAGATGCGCTTGAGATTCCGTTGGATGCGTCCGTGTAGCCAGCTCCAGTGCCACCCGCATGCGGGCCAAGGGCGAGCGGAGTTCGTGGGAGACATCCCGCATCAGACGTTTTTGCGCAGAAAAAATTTCCTCCAAGCGTTGGGCCATATGGTTAAAGCTATGCACCAGGGTGCTGAGCTCGTCGGGGATACGCAAGCGCAACGGTGCGCAGCGGGTGCTGAGCGCGCCAAACGAGAGCTGCTGCGACGCTTTGGTGAGCCGTCGAATGGGGTTGGTAAAGTGCAGGGTAAGCAGCAGCACCCCCAGCAAGCTGTAGAGCACGATACCCGCCAAGGCCCAGCGGTTCTCAAGGATTAGCCCCATAAAGGGGGGCCTCTTAGGGGTTAGCATAAGGCCATATAGGGTGTTGTCTGGCCCGCGCACATACCACAGCACCGGTGGGGGGATGGGGTGGTCGCGTAGATGGGCAAGCTCCTGCTCGGGGGTGGCTTGGGTGGCTACCTGGGCGCTGTAGATGTGCAGGCTGGCCTCTGGTGCCCAGCGGTGGCGAAGAAAATGTTGTGCATGGCCGGGCAAGGGGCGTTGCAGCAGATCTTGTCGTTCCTCTTTGACCACGTAGATCCAGGGGTTGTCTGGGTGGTTGCGCAGGGCGTCTCGCAGGGCTTGCTCCCCATAAAAGGCCAGGGCATGGCCCAGGGACATGCGCTCTTTGGCGAGGTCATTCATTTGGTTATGAAAACGATCCTCCAAATCCCCGCGTAGATGAAATGCGGCCCACGCCGTCAGGCTGCCCATGACCAGCAGGGTTAACCAAAAGCCGATAAAGAGTTTGAGAAAAATACGCATTTAACCCTTCTCCACCGGTATGGCATAGAGATAACCGGAACCCCGTAGGGTGTGAATGCGTGGGCTGCTGTCACCTGTAGCGGCCAGTTTTTTACGTAGGCTGCTGATGTGCATATCCACACTGCGGTCATAGGGCATCCATTTACGTCCCAGCCCCTTTTGGGAGAGGCGCTCTTTATCCACCACCTGACCGGCCTCCCGTAAAAGCTGCTCTAAAATATTAAACTCTGCCGAGGTCAACTCAATCTCCACCGCCCCCAGCATCACCTTACGCGCCATGGGGTAGAGGGTTAATGCGCCTTGGTTGAGCTGTTCGCTGCTGGTGGCACGCTCACCGCCGGTGCGCCGCAGTACGGCCCGTAGACGGGCCGCCAACACACGGGGATTGCAGGGTTTGGAGAGATAGTCGTCGGCACCGATCTCGAGACCGACAATGCTGTCGGTCTCTTCACCACGGGCGGTGAGCATGATCACTGGAACTTCAGTCTGTTGGCGCAGTTTGCGCAGCAGATCAAAGCCGTTGATCCCCGGCAGCATGACATCCAACACCAACGCCTCATAGGGGCTCTGCAACGCGCGATTTAGGGCCTCTGTGCCCGAGTGGCAAAGATCGCAGGAGAACCCCTCTTCATAAAGATACTCGGCCAGCATGGCGCAGAGTTGTTTGTCGTCATCCACCAGTAAAATCGTGTTCATGGGGGGCAGCCCTCGGGAAAGTCTGTGTCCGTACAACGCTATCTTTTGGCGGTTTGCCCCATTAGGCAAAGCCTCACGACATATCTTTACACTTCTCCTACCCACCTTTACATGGGCATTGTTTACACTGCGGGCAAGCTGTGGGTGTAAACCCGGGCCTA
Organism: Magnetococcus marinus MC-1; assembly: GCF_000014865.1. NCBI lineage: Bacteria > Pseudomonadati > Pseudomonadota > Magnetococcia > Magnetococcales > Magnetococcaceae > Magnetococcus > Magnetococcus marinus. The sequence continues at coordinate 3,964,618 of NC_008576.1, read as the reverse complement.
TGCAAAGCCCATCAGGACTGCGCATGATGAAAAAGGTGTATGGAGCAAATGCCCAGGGGTGGGAATGCTCAGGTCGCGCGCCTGCCGATGGGTGTGGGTGAGCGCCTGGGTCTGTACGCTTTTTTCACAAAAGGGTGCCGTTTTTAAAACGGTGCCCTTTTTTTTATCCTATTGTTTTCCTACCGGTAAATATTGCCTGCCGGGGGTGTGGGCAAAAACTGCCGTTGGTGTGGCTTGTGTTTTATAACCTAAAGAAAAATAAGGAATATTTAATTGGCATGAGGCGTGTAATAGGGTTGAGCATAACCATCCCACCCCGATGGCCTTTACTCCCCTGCATCGCTTTCCCATGACGCCGTACCTGCTGCGGACGCGCGATCTCAATTCTTTATAACTGCCAAGATGTGGATGAGGAGAAAACCATGATTTCTTTCAGTGGTATGAGTTCCATGTTATCGCAAACAAGTCAGACAAACGGCCATAATCGTTCCGGTGGCATGGGGCGCATGGGGGGAAAAGAGGGCCAACCCAGTGTTGAAGATCTTATGGCCAAGCTGGATCAGGATGGTAATGGAACCATTGGGGTGGATGAAGCCAAAGGCCCCATGGCAGAACATTTTAACGATTCTGACAGTGATGGGGATGGTCAACTCACCAGCGACGAATTAACGGCGGCGATGGAGAGCTTCCACGCCCAGATGAAGGGCCAAATGGGGGGTGCTGCCCAGGGTATGGGGCAGCCTCCTTCGGCGGCGGATCTTATGGCGATGATGGATACCGATGAAGATGAGGCCATCAGCAGTGACGAAGCCAAAGGTCCCTTGGCCGATATGTTCAGCGATGTGGACAGCGATGGTGACGGTTTGATCACCAGCAGCGAGTTAGAAGAGGGCATGGCCAATATGCCGCCCCCACCGCCGCCCCCCAACCGCATGGTGGGTGGTACCAACAATATGGATCTGCTCAGCCAGTTGATCGGGGAGAGCTCTAACGATGAGGGTTCCACCAGTGGTATGACCAGCAAGCTGGATCTGCTCCGTCAGCTCCTGGGTAATGATGAAGAGAGTAAAGATAGCTTGATGGATCTGTTAAACGCCTGATTCCAGCCTAAGCTTAAGGCCATAAAAAAAGCCCTGATCAAACGGTCAGGGCTTTTTTTATGCGGGGATGGGGTAAAAACCCCCCAGTGAAACACCAGGGGGAAGGCGCAGGAGCTGAGCGGCCCGCGCTCTTTTTAACATGCCTAATGGCTAGCCCGTTGGCTAAAGCCCCCCATTGGTGATCCTTGCGGGGAACGGTGGCGCCCTCCAGGGCAAAGGTGTAAAAAACAGTCAGTTTGGTTGCTGACGTGCTCTCTATGGTTTTACCACTGCAAGCGGTTTTGACGCGGCAGGGTCTCGATATGCTCCAGCAACATGTTCCATAACCAGCGGCCAAGGTAGAGCACGCCCAACATGGGGAGCAGGTAGAGTAAGGTTTCCAGAATGATGTTTAACATGGCAAACTCCTTCAGATAGTAAGACGGTATTTGCCCCCTCTTATGGCTCTTATGTCTATTAGAGCATGACCATGTTCTAATTGTTGCATTTTTTGATGTAACTTCTGTAACCCAATTGCAACAAGTGAGTTGGTTTTAGGGTGTTGTTAAACAGTTGCTTAGGGCGTTTGCCAGGTTTGTGAGCAGGGTAAAATAGGCGCCGATTCCCGGTTGCAGCTGACTGCCCAGCGGGTCCAGTTCTGCGGTGCGTAGGCCGGTATCCCGGGCGATGGCTTGTACCATGGCGGGCTCAAATTGGGGCTCAGAAAAGAGACATACCGCACCTTGCCGCTGGATGAGTTGGCGGACCTGCTGCATCGCCTTGGCACTGGGCCGACTTTCTGGGTTGAGGGTGAGGGCCGCTGTGGTGGCGAGACCAAAACGGCGCTCAAAATAGTGGTAGGCATCGTGAAACACCAGATAAGGGCGCTGCCGCACCGGTTCGAGCTGGGTGGCGAGCCGAAGGGTCAGTTGCTCAAGCCGCTCCACCAGATGCTGGGCGTTTTGTTGGTAGCGTGTGGCGTTGGCGGCATCCAGTTGAGAGAGCTGTTTTGCAACGGCGTGGACCATGAGGATCGCCTGTTGGGGATCCAGCCACAGGTGCAGATCTAGTTTGCCGTGGTCATGGCCAGTATGATCCTGGTGGGCATCATGGTCATGGACGGTATCCGCAGTATGATCCTGGTGGGCATCGTGGTCATGGTCGGTATCCGCCGCATGATCCTGGTGGGCATCGTGGTCATGGTCGGTATCCGCCGCATGATCCTGGTGGGCATCAAGGTCATGGTCGGTATCCGCCGCATGATCCTGGTGGGCATCGTGGTCATGGACGGCGCTCTGCTCCAGCCAATGCAGGGGTTGGCGGTTTTCCAACAAGGCTAGCCCTGGCACTTGGTGCAGGGTCAGAAGGGTGGTCTGCTTGCCCAAGGTTTGTAGGGGTTTAACCAGAAAGCTCTCCAAGCCAGCACCCATCCAAACCACCAACTCCGCTTGGCTTAATTGCCGCGCCTGGGAGGGGCGCAGGGCGTAGCTGTGGGGGGAGCTGCCACCATCCAGCAGCAGTTGGGGTTGGGCAACCCCCTGCATGACCTCGGCAACCAAGGCATGTAGGGGCAGTATGCTTACCACCACACGGGGGGCCGCCCAACTGTTGGGGGTAAACATGAGCAGGGTGAGTAGAGTAAGAAGGGATAGGACACGGGATCGAGGCATGAGCGGGCTCCTAAATGTTATAGTATAACGTTTTGCTTGGCTGAGGGTAGCGTGCTATAGTGGCAAGGTCAAGCGGTAAGATGGTCTGCGGAGCGCTGGGTGAGTTGATTAAGGATGCGGCGGATGGCGACACATTTCCCCCCTGGGGATCACGATCATGGTGCGTGTGTAAACACGCTGGTAGCACGGGCCGAGTTGCAGTGTGCAAGCAATCAAGCCCGCTTAACCCCATTGCGGCGAGAGGTGTTGACCCTGCTCGCGGCCAGCCACAAGGCGATGACTGCTTATGAAATTTTGCAAGAGATGGTAATGGGTGGATCGCGCAAACCAGCGCCCATCACCGTCTATCGCACCTTGGAGTTTTTGATGGAACAGGCGTTGGTACACCGTATCGAGTCGCGCAATGCCTATTTTGTCTGTTATCGGCAAGGGGGGCATGTGCAGCCCGTACAGGTTTGGATCTGCCGAAACTGCGGTGTGGTGGCCGAGACCTGTTCGACGCAGATGGCCTCCTTAATCCCACAATTGGCCGATCAGATCGGTTTTACCCCCGCCACTACGGTGGTGGAGATTGAAGGGGTGTGTCGCGTATGTCAGACACAAGCTTAACCCATTGTAGCGAGGTGTTGCTCACCGCCCGCAACCTGTGTGCTGACCGTGGTGGGCGGCGGGTGTTGGAGGGAATTGATCTCTCCATCGGGGCTGGCGAGGTGGTGACCATCATCGGCCCCAATGGTGCGGGTAAAAGCACGTTGCTCAAGGTGCTGCTGGGGGTGGAGCCCTACAGCGAAGGGCAAGTCATCCGAAAAGCCAATCTATGCGTCGGTTATGTGCCGCAACGGATGCCGGTTGACGCCATTTTGCCCATGACCGTGCAGCGCATGTTGCGGCTGGCTAAGGAGGTGGATGAGACGGCCATGCTGGCGGTGCTGGAGGAGACCGGGGTTGCCCATGTGTTACACGCACCGCTGCAAGGCTTATCTGGGGGGGAGTTCCAGCGGGTGTTGTTGGCACGTGCCATGTTGCGCAATCCCCAACTATTGGTGCTGGATGAGCCGGTGCAGGGGGTGGACTATAGCGGCGAGGTGGCCCTTTATCAGTTGATTGGTGCCTTGCGCAAGCGTCATGGCTGTGGGGTATTGTTGGTCTCCCACGATCTGCACATGGTGATGCGGGATACCGATCGGGTGGTCTGTCTTAACCGGCATATCTGTTGTACCGGTACCCCTGACCATGTGAGTGGGCATCCTGAATTTGCCCGTCTGTTTGGGGATCAGGCACTACAGACCCTAGCGCTTTACCAACACCATCACCACAGTTGTACACACCACATGCCGGTGGACGTCGCGATAGACCCGCAGGAGCAAGCCTAATGTGGAACGATTTTATGCTGCTGGCCTGGGTGGCGGGGGTGGGCGTGGCGTTGGTGAGTGGTCCTTTAGGCTGTTTTGTGGTGTGGCGGCGTATGGCCTACTTTGGGGATACCATGGCCCATGGGGCGCTGTTGGGGGTGGCGCTGGGGTTGATCATGGCGCTTAATTTGACCCTAGCAGTGGTGCTGGTCTGTATTGCAATCGCCTTGATATTGCTCATGTTGCAGAGTAATTCGCGGGTCTCTGGGGATACCTTGCTGGGCATTCTTTCCCACAGTGCCTTGTCGCTGGGCTTGGTGGGGTTGAGCTTTATGTCTGGCTTGCGGGTGGATCTGATGGCCTATCTGTTTGGGGATATTCTGGCGGTCTCCTGGCAGGATCTGGGCTGGATTTACGGGGGTGGGGCGCTGGTGTTGCTGCTGTTGTGGCGCATATGGAATCCGCTGCTGGCGCTTACCCTGCACGAAGGGTTGGCGCGGGCCGAGGGGGTGCCGGTTACCCAGATACGTCTGATCTTTATGTTGCTCATTGCGGTGGTGATTGCGGTGGCTATGAAGATTGTAGGGATTTTATTGATTACCTCGCTGTTGATTGTGCCTGCCGCCGCCGCCCGCAACCTGAGCCGCTCCCCCGAGCAGATGGCCGGGTGGGCGGTGGTGGTGGGGGTGTTGGCGGTGAGCGGCGGTTTATGGGGCTCGCTTAACTGGGATACCCCCTCGGGACCCTCCATTGTGGTGGTGGGGTTGGGGCTGTTTCTGCTCTCGCTGCCGGTGGGTTGGTGGCTGTTGCGTCGGGGGGGGGATCTCCGTGGGGCCTAACACCACTTTGCCGGTCACGCTGTTGACGGGCTTTTTGGGCAGTGGCAAAACCACCCTGCTTAACCATGTGCTGCGCCAGCCGGAGCTGCGCGATACCCTGGTGGTGATCAATGAGTTTGGTGCCATTGGTCTTGACCATGAGCTGGTGGCCGAGGCCACCGAGCAGGCGGCGCTGCTCATGCCCAGTGGCTGCCTTTGTTGTAGCATGCGCGGGGATCTGCTTAAAACCCTACGTGAGGCGATCTGGCGCTATGCTCGGGGTGGCCAACCGTGGTTTAAACGGGTGGTGATTGAAACCACAGGGTTGGCCGATCCCGTGCCGATTTTGCAAACGCTACTGGGTGAGGCAACGCTCCAACGCCACTACCATTTGGCGGGGGTGGTGACGGTTGTGGATGCTCAGTATGGCGAAGCGAGCTTGGCCGAGCATGCCGAGAATCAGCGGCAGGTAGCGGTGGCCGATGGTCTGTTCATCAGCAAGAGCGATTTGTGCAGCGGAGCGGCTTTAGAGCGGCTAACGGCGCGATTGAGCGTCCTTAATGCCACCGCAGCGCAGCATCGGCTTGAGCATGGGATGATGGCGGCGCACACTTGGTTGCAGTATGCCGGCGCGGTGGAGCGCCACCCGAGCGGCGCGGTGTGGGATGCTGTGATGTGGCAGGGTGAAGAGGCCACACCAGCCCCACCGCCGCACGGTGATATAGAGGCTCATGCGCTGGTGCTGGATGAGGCACTGCCCAGGGCGGTGCTTGAGGCGTGGTTGAGCGCCCTGGCGCAGGGGCCGGAGCTGCTGCGGGTCAAGGGCTTGGTGTGCCTGCTTGGGCAGCGCGGCCCCTGGCTTATTCAGGGGGTCCGCCACACCCTTTACCCGCCTCAGCCGTGGTCCCAATGGCCCACTTCAGACCAGCGCAGCCGACTGGTGTTTATAACCCGTGGCCTGCCAAGAAGTAGCCTGTGGCAGGCCCTGCAACAGGCTCGGGCAGCCGTGCTTTAGTAGCGTTGCAGGCCGCCATTAACCCGCGCGATGGCGCGGCTTATGGCATCATTGGGCTGGCTTAACAGGGCCTCAGCCTGTTGATAGAGCTGGTCTGCGGCGGCAAGATCCCCTGCCACCTCTTGACACACCCCCAGATTATAGAGCAGCGCCGCATTGGGGCTAGGGCTTTGCTCCAGACTCTGCTGCCAGAGGCTACAGGCGCGGGGCATGCGGTTATCCCGGGCAAAGGCGACCCCTTGGAGCAAATTTTGGGTTGCCCTCGGGGAAAGCCCTTGGGTCTCTTCCAATAGGGGAATGGTGACTGCCCGCAGGTAGGGGGCAATATCCTGGCGATAGGCGGTTAGGCTCTGGCTCAAGGCTTGGGCCAATAGAGTTTCAGCGGCGGTGGATCCCTTGGCCTGATCGCCGGGGCAGGTGAGTGCCCAGCGTTTGGCCTGCTGTTTTTTGCTGTAGATCAGTTGGCCGCTGGCCACCTCCACCACCTGGGGTAAAATCTCCACGCGGGCGGTGCGTTTGCGGCAGATGACCGGGGTTGTCACCCGCTCCTTAGTGCGGCGTGTGGTGATCTTACGCACACTTTTGTGGGCTTTGCCGTGTCCAGAGTTGCTCTCTTCTATCACCACCTCGACCTGCTCCTCATGAGGATGAAAGGGGTGGTTACTGGGTCTCTCCTCGCCATAAAGACAGGCTTGAAGCTGATCCTTGTTGCGTTTGACGCCCCGATAGGGGCGTTTACACCACTGTTCACGGCTCATGCTCAGGGGCTCATCGTGCCAGCCATAGTGCAGTACCCTGCCAAAATGTACCGCATCCACCCCCAACCGTTGACCGCGCTGGCGCGCCTGCTGGGCGTCCTCGGCACGCTCTGCTCGGTGTAGTTCAAAATAGGGCACGCCGCGTACCTCAATGGCGCTAAGGGTCTGTTCCACTTGGCGGGTGACGCGGTGGCTGGCGGTGCCACTGTAGTCGAGCAGGGCGATGTTCTGGTGCTGGTAGACACGGGGATTCTCCGCCGCGACCAAAAACTGGGTGTGCAAGCGTGGTCCGCATCCCCCCAAGAGCAGGGTAACAAATAGGATAAACGGGGGGAAAATGCGCATAAATGGCTCCTGACCAAGGTGAGCGTGTGTAGTCAACTCTACCGCAGCTTGGGGCATCCACCAATGGTAACGTTGCGGTGACGGCGGAAAAGGGAGCTTGATGTTACCGCCTAGGCTTGCCACAATCAAACCCCTAGTAACCTTGTTAACCTAGGACGCTTGTGAAAATTCAACAGTTGATTGTGGACGCCTACCGCTGTCGTGGGCCGCTGGATGATGCCGATCTGCTGATCCACAGCATGACCCAGGCGGCGGACCTGGTGGGGGCGCAACGGGTCGGCGAGGCCCAACTGCGCTATGTACCCCATGGGGTAACTGCGGTACTGTTTTTGGCGGAGTCGCACATTTTAATCTCGACTTGGCCAGAGCATGCCTTGGCGATGGTGGATGTGCTGCTGTGTAATCCGCAGATGAACCCTTATCAAGCATGGCAGGTGATGGCGCAGCTTTTGAAGCCCCAAGGAGAGGTGCGCTTTCATGAACACATTCGTGAAATAGGTGCCATGCCCGCGCAGGAAAAACCGTTTGCCTGACGTTCAACCTTGAACGGAAACCCTTTTACCGCAACAAGAGGATCAATTTATGTCAGAGCAGAGCCATTTTGAGACCGTGCGTGGCTACCTGGAGGCGCTGGAAGTCACCATTGATCATGAGGATGCAGCCGAAGCGCTGTTTCGCATCAGCGATAACGCCCGTGGCATCGCCAACATGGTGGTGGATTGCGAGGATGATCTGCTGGTGATCGAGCAGGGGATTCTTGCCATTGGGCGCGACGATGTGGCGTTCTATAAAAAGCTGTTACAGATCAATCGGGAGCTGGTACACGGCGCTTTTGTATTGGACGATGCCGGTCAGATGTTGCTGTTTCGCGATACCTTGCAGCTGGCCAACCTGGATCTTAATGAGTTGGAGGCCTCCATCAATGCCTTGGGCTTGGGGCTTGCCACCCATGCCCAACTGTTGCTCACCTATGCCGCCGAGCAAGCGGCCTGAAGCGGGCGTCGCCAAACACGAAACCAAGGAGTAGACACAATGAGTGGACTGTTTCAACGCCTCTTTACCTGGGGTAAGTCCGAGGCGCACTCGGCGATGGATAAATTGGAAGATCCGGCCAAAATGGCCGAGCAGGGTATCCGCGATCTCCAAGCCGAGCATGCTAAAAATATGGATGCCTTAGCCAAAGTGAAAGCGCAGGTTATTCGCCTGCGGCGGGAGATGCTCACCTTGCAGGAGACGGCCTCCAACTATGAGCGCAAGGCGATGCTGCTGGTGCAAAAGGGCCAGCAAGGCGCGCTGGATGGGGCCGAGGCGGATCGTCTGGCCAGTGAGGCGCTAAGCCGCTATGAGGATGCCCAAACGCAGGCCAACCGTCTGAAGGCGGATCTGGAGAATATGGAGAAGATGGCGGCCCAGTTAGAGCGCAATGTGCAGCAGATTAAAAGCCAGATCGGTAAGTGGGAAAATGAGCTGCGTACCCTCAAGGCGCGTGCCCAAGTGAGCAGCGCCACCCGCAAGCTTAATGCGCAACTGGCCAGTGTGGATGGCAAAGGTACCATCGCCATGTTAGAGCGCATGCGTGATAAGGTGCAGGAGCAAGAGTCGCTGGCCGAGGCCTATGGTGAGATGGCGGCGGTGCCTAAAACGGTAGATGATGAGATTGATAAGGCACTCATGGGTGGTGGTGGAACACAAACCGATGCTTTGGCCGCGCTCAAGGCGCGCATGGCGGCTAAGGATTAAGTGGCCCCTGGTGGGCAGGAGTGGGAATGATGGATAGTAATCATCTGGTATTGCTCATACTGGTGGCTGGGGCTGGTTTTTATATCTACAGCCAGCAGCAGCGACGTACCCGCCGTGTGGCCAACCCCAAGCGGGCGTTGACCATTCAAAATGTTGGTGCGGGCGGGGTGGTGGCGCTGCGTGGGGTAGGGCCAGATCTGGAGGATCTGGATCTCACCATTTTGGGTCGTCACAGTTATGACGAGGATGGTTACCGTTGGTTCGAGCTACAGGGGGATGCGGGCAACCGCACCCTGTGGCTCAGTGTCGAGGATGATGACACCCTAGAGGTGTGCCTCACCCTGCGCAAGGAGCCCCTTGCAGCCCTGGGTGTGGCTGAGGCGCAGCTAAGGGCGATGCAAAAGGCCAAGCAAGGCAGCGTGCAATTTGAAGGGCAAACCTACCATTTTGACGAGGCAGGTAAGGCGATTTTCTACCGTAATGAAGACCGTTTACCCCCGAATGGCGAGGCGTTTCACTATTGGGAGTTTCTTAGCGAAGATGAGCAAAACGGTATAACGGTGGAGCAGTGGGGCAACAGTGGTAATTTTGAGTGCCATATTTATCAATGTCTGCGTCCAGCCCAATACACGGTGTATGCCCTAGAGGGGAGTGACGCCCTATGAACGACTGGCAGCAGGGGTTGATCACCATTGTCGCTTTTATGGCGCTCTATGTGCTGGTTTTGGTGGTGGGGCGGTTTTTGAATGATCGCTTCACCCCCTATTCCCTTACCCATGCCTTGGCGGTGGAGGATAACCCGGCCATTGGTCTCTCTCTGAGTGGCTATCTGTTGGCCAGCACGCTGATCTATTTGGGGGCGTTGCTGGGGCCATCCAGCGGCTCACTGATCAAGGATCTAGAGGTGGTGGGGGGCTATAGTCTGCTTGGGTTGATGTTTTTAAATCTTTCACGCTGGGTGCTGGACCGCCTGCTGCTTAACCAGTTTTGCAACCTGACCGCCATTGTTAAAGGGCGCAACATGGCCATGGGGGCGGTGCGCTTTGGGATCTATCTGGCAACCGGTTTCATTGCGGCGGGTGCGCTGCATGGTGAAGGGGGGGGGCCGCTGACGGCGAGCCTCTTTTTTGTATTGGGGCAGGGGGTGCTGATTGTTTTTTCCCGGCTCTACGACTGGAACACCCCCTACGCGTTGCAACGGGAGATTGAGCAGGGCAACCTGGCGGCGGGTATTGCCTTTGCAGGGGCCATTATGGCGCTGGGTATTCTCATTGGTAAGGGGATCAGCGGGGCCTTTGTGGGGTGGAGTGCCAACCTATGGCAATTTGCCCAGGTTTCGCTGGTGGGCATGGTGTTGTTGATGATGGTGCGTTTTGTGGTGGAACACCTGTTATTACCCGGGCACGATCTGGATGAGGAGATTGCGCGGGATCGTAATGTGGCGGCGGGTTGGGTTGAGTGCAGCGGTACCCTGGGGTTTGCCCTGCTGCTGGCGGTGCTGCTATGAAGGGGGATACGATGCAGGCCGAGGGGGTTGATTTTGGTAAGCTGGCCCTGCTTTGTGTAGGGTTGGCGTTGTTCTATTTGATTACCGCCATCTATATGGCTTCAGGCAGTGACGAAAAACAGGTCAAGCAGTGGCCCATGGCCAAAGCCTATGGCCCCATTACCACCACGCAAGAGAATCAGGTGGTGGCCCTCAAGGCCCATATTGCCCAGCGCGAAGGTAGCTGGAGTTATCTGGAGGTGGAGCTGCTGGCCTCGCCCACCGGGCCGCTCATTACCGGTTTTAGTGGCGAGATGCACTTTGAGACCGGTTATGACGATGAAGGGCGTTGGGAGGATCGGCAGGAGTGGGTGGAGCAGCGTTTGGTGATCCCTCAGCCCGGCAGCTACTACCTGCGATTTAAAGGGGGTGGCGGGGTGGTGGATAACGCGACGGCCCCCCTTGATCTGACACAATTGGATTTAGAGATTCGCACGCTGCGTGGGGGCGACCGGGGATTTAATATAGGGGTGGTGATCCTGCTGTTGTTGGGGGTGGGCTTTAACGGGTTTGCCAATGTTCGCGCCAAACAGCTACAGGAGCAGAACCCATGAACCCAACCTTAAAAGCGATGTTGGTCTTGGTGGCGGTGGCGCTGGTGGGTTGGACCGCGCTGCTGCCCGCAGCCCGCAGTGGTTATGGGTATAGCGGTTATGGCGGCCAGTTCTACCCCTATGTGGCCAACAGTGGCTCCATTTTTGGCCATCGCGGCAGCGCCACCGGCTGGGGCGGGGCGGGTGGCCGCGTCAGCGGCGGTGGCATGGGTAGCAGCGGCAGTTGGAGCGGCAGTGCCCGCAACGGCAGCGTGTTGGGTCCATCCTCTTCTGGGCGGGGATTGCGGGGAGGGAAATAGGTGTAGCGCAGCGGTGTTATCTTGGTGGGGGGCTTTTTTAGGCCCCCCACGCTTATTTTAAGCCTTTGGAACAGCCATGCAGAATAACCTTGAACATGCGCCCCACGGGGACGCGGCCCGCTCGCTGGATCTGGCCACCCTGGTCTATGCGGTCTTTACGGCGGGGCTCTGCTCCATCATCTACGAACTGCTGATTGCCACCACCGTGGTCTATTTTTTGGGGGATAGTGTGCGCTACTTCTCCCTCACCATTGGGCTCTATATGGCCTCTATGGGGGCGGGGGCCTATCTTTCCAAATATATGCAGGGCGTGCTGCTGCACAAGCTGATTGTGGCGGAGATCATTCTCGGTTTGGTGGGGGGCTTTTGTGTGCCGCTGCTCTATCTGGCGTTTACCTATGAGGCGCTGTTTCTCCCCCTGTACGTGGTGTTAACCCTGACGGTGGGTTTTCTGATTGGGCTGGAAGTGCCCCTATTAACCCGTATTTTGGAGGGCTACGACAGCCTGCGGGTGAGCATCGCCCATGTGCTTTCGTTGGACTATCTGGGGGCATTGGTGGCAACGGTGGCGTTTCCGCTGCTGCTGTTGCCGCTATTTGGCATCTTTCGCAGTGGACTCTTTTTTGGGTTGGTGAACATGTCCATCGCGGTGCTGTTGTTATGGCGTTTTGGCTCGCGTCTGGGGTCTCACCGCATCAAGAGTTACCGGTTGGCGGCATGGTCCATTACGCTGGCCATCGGCGCGGGTCTGCTGTTTGCCCAAGTGCTACTACAGGCGTGGAACCAGAGTGTCTACCGAGATCGGATTTTGCACACCGAACATACCGCTTACCAAGAGGTGGTGCTAACCAAACGGCGGGATGATCTGCGTCTCTATCTCAATGGTGCCTTACAATTTTCGACCAGTGATGAGTTTCGCTATCACGAAGCGCTGGTGCATCTGCCCATGGCCTATGTGCAGGCTGCTAAAGCGCGCGGGCCGCTCTCGGTGTTGGTGTTGGGCGGGGGTGATGGTATGGCGGTGCGGGAGCTGCTGCGCTACAACCGTATTGAGCGGATTACCCTGGTGGATCTGGATGAGCGGGTGCTCAAACTGGCGACGGAGAACCCCTATCTACGTCAAGCCAATGCCGCCAGTCTGAGCCGGGATGAGCGGGTCAAGATCCGGGTGGGGGATGCCATGCGCTTTTTGCAGGAGCGGGCCGCGTTGTTTGATCTGATTGTGGCAGATCTGCCCGACCCCAGTAGCACCGAGACGGCGCGTCTTTACAGCCGGGCTTTTTACCGGTTGGCACGCAGTAATTTGGCCCCAGCCGGGGTGTTTGTTACCCAAGCCACCAGCCCCTTTCATGCGCGGGAGGCCTTTTGGACAACCCATGCCACGGTGGCAGATGTGTTTGCCCAGGCCCGTCCTTACCATCTATTGGTGCCATCGTTCGGGGATTGGGGCTTTGTGATGGCGGGGGGGGCCGTACTGCAAACACCGCTGGAGCAGGTGGTTAAAGATTTTCCGCCTGGGTTACGGCATCTGCGCCCCGCCATGGCGACGGGTATGTTTATGTTTGGTAAAGATGTGGAAGATCCTGGTCAGTTGGGGATCTCCACCCTGGATCAGCCGCAGGTGCTGGAGCGCTATCGGGCAGGTTGGCGACACTGGGGTGGGTGATGGGGGCGGTTTATGGGAAGGCGTTGTGGGTAATCGGGTGGCAGATGGATCGGAGGCACGGGTTATGCAGGAAGATACTTCGTTTGAAGAGTGTCCCGCTGGATCTGAGGTCGAGGCATTCCATCAGCGCATTTACAGAGGGTTGCAAGAGGGTCTAAAGAGCGTACAAGCGCGCCATGAGGAGATTTTAGCGCTGCCTATGGAGGCGCGTGACGCGGATGCCAAAAGCTTTTTAGTCGATTATGCGACGGTGACGCAGGGATTGGTGCAGCTGCTTGATCCACACGTTCCCTATGATCAACGGTTGCAGCTTGCCAGCTCCTTACAAAACCTTATCATGGAACTACAACTATTGTAGCGGGTGGAGATGACTAAAATTTAGGCAATTGCCAAGCTTTAAGGGGTGGTTGGCAGAGTAGTCTGAGATTCTTTTGTGGGTTGTGTTACGATGGGTGACCAAGGTGGATGGGGTTTGCGCCGGCCAGTGGAGATGAGCAGGTGGGTATGGGCATTTAAAGGGTGTCTCTCTTTTTCTTCACGGTGGTCGCCGTGACAACTTGCCGATCACGTGTGTCGGTAGGGTGATTGTGGGTAAATGCGACCGATTTAATCAATAACCATAGGGTGGTGGGGGGCTTCATGAAACATTTAAAAATTGTGTATAAAATTGGGCTGGGTTTCATGGTGCCTGTGGTCTTGATGATCGGTGTCGGTGTTTGGAGTTATCTGGTCAGTGGCAGTGTTGCAGAAAAGTCCTACCATGCGCGGGATACCAGCGTGCGTTTGGCGCTACAAGCGAGCCAACTTGAGCTGGATGTGGTGCAGGTGCAACAGTGGCTGACCGATATTTCCGCAACCCGAGGTGCCGAGGGTTTTGATGATGGGTATGGCGAGGCAGAAAACTACTATCAAGCAGCCTTGTTCAAGCTGGATGATTTTGCCAAACATTATAAGAAGCAGGGTAAAACCGACGAGGTTGCACAGATAAAAAAACTGAGCAGTGCGTTGACAGCTTGGTATGCCGTGGGCAAAAAAATGGCCCAGGGTTATATCGAAGGCGGACCGGTGCTGGGTAACCAGCTCATGGGGGGCTTTGATGAACAAGCGGAGATTTTGCAAGGTCAGCTCAAACCCTTTTTGGATGGACAACGCCAGCAAATTTATACTTTGCTGACCATGGTTGTGGATGAAGTGAACTATTTTGAGCATGGGGTGGCGCTGCTTTCCTCGCTGTCGGTGGTGTTGGTGTTGGTGCTGGGCTACCTGATCTCGCGCACCATCACGGTGCCGGTGGCTAAAATGGTGGGTGCCATCAAACAGATGGCGGGGGGGGATCTGGTGGTGCGTTGCACCATGGACGAGCGCCGCGATGAAGTAGGCCAAATGGCGGTAAACCTAAACCGTTTGGCCGATGTGCTGTGCGAAAATATACGGATGATTAACCTGCAAGCGGCCAACATTAACTCCTTTGTGGGGGAGGTGGTGCAACTGCGGCAGGGATTGGGGGAAAATAACCGCGACCTGAACGATACCACCGAGCAGGTGGATGCCAAAAATCAGGGGTTAAGCATGGAGATCCAAGGGATCCAAAGCCATGTGGGGGAGACGGTGGTTAACTTGGAAACCCTGTTCCATGCTATCCAGGAGGTCAGCAGTGGGGTGAATACCATCACCCATGGGGTGGACGAGGCCAACAGCAATGTCAACACCATGGCTGGTGCGGCAGAGCAGATGTTGGCCAATGTGGAAGATGTGCATACACAGATGGCCCAGGTCTACACCTCGGTAGATCACGTTTCACGCTCGGTGCTGGAGTTGCAGAACTCACTCAAGGATGTACGCAAACGCTGTCAAGGGGCGGCTGCGGAGTCGGAACAGGGCAAAACCTTGGCTCAGGATGCCACCACAGTGATGGGGCAACTGACCGGTTCGGCGCGGGAGATCTCCAAGGTAGTGGAGGTCATCAATACCATTGCGGAGCAGACCAATATGTTGGCTTTAAACGCCTCCATTGAGGCGGCTGGGGCCGGTGAGGCTGGTAAGGGGTTTGCGGTGGTGGCCAACGAAGTTAAGGATCTGGCCAGTCAAACGGCCGGTGCCACGGAGACCATTTGGCACCAGATCGACACCATGCGTGGTTTGACCGAACGGGCCGAAAACAGCACCAAGCGCATTCAGGAGGTGGTGGATCGCATTGCCATGGCCAACAGCGATATCAATATGGCGGTCGATGAACAAGGTCACGCCACCAATGGGATTGCCGAGGCCACCAATCAGGTCTCCCGGGTGGCCGAAGAGGTGGCCCGCAATGCCCAGGAGCTCAGTGCGGCGGCTGGCGATGTGGCCCGGGCAGCGGCAGAGGCCGCCAGTGGCACCCAGCGTATCGCCTCCACCAGTGATGAGATCGCCCAGGCGACCCATGCCATGGAGCAGCAGGCACAGCAGGCAACCTCCTCGATTCACGCCATTCAACACGCGGCGCAGAGCACGGCGGAAGCCTCCCAGGTGGTGGGGCAGCAGTTGGCGGTTACCAGAAGTGTGGTGACGGCCATGCGCGGTTCAGTGCAACAGTTTAATGCCCTAAGCGATGTCGCCGCCGGGGTGAGTGAGGCGCTCTATGCGGCGCAATCCCGCATGGATGTTGGACCAGAGCTGTTTGATGTGCAATTGATCCGCGAGGGAATTTTGCAGGTCATGGGTCGCATCGGCCATGCCGCAACGGTGCGGGATGTTTCGTTGGTTAACGATCTGTTGGACAACCAAAACCAGCCCATGTTGGACAAATTGCGCCAGGAGCTGCCAAAATCGGTACAAGCCCTGCCGCTGTTTGTAAAAATGGAGCGTACCGCCGAGCAGTTGCACAAGAGCGGTCAAGATATTATTCACTTGGTCTCTGCGGGTGAAGAAGAGGCTCTTGAAGATGCCATGCGCTTCTACCACCAGCTACGTAACACTTTGTTTGAGCAGCTTAACCAACTCTATATGGGCAGTGATAAGGATGCCAATGCGATCGAGCCAAAAATTCGCTGGCTCAGCAGTTATGAGGTTGGTATTGAGACCATTGATAGCGATCACAAACGTTTGGTCGGCATGATGAACCAGCTCTATGCTGCCATGAAGACCGGTTCTAGCAGTCAAGTGATGGAAGAGCTGTTTGATGGCCTAATCAACTATAGTGTGGTCCATTTTCAACGGGAAGAGCGCCTGTTTGAACAGCATCGCTACCCCGATGCTGCCGGACACAGCAAACGGCATGAAGCCTTTAAAACCTACGTGCTGGGTAAGCGGGATGAGTTTGTGGCGGGGAGCAATATTCATCTGAGTCAGGATATTTTTACCTACCTGGAAGAGTGGTTGATCAACCATATTATCCATGATGATATGGCTTACGTACCCTACCTGACCAAAAAACGTGCTTAGGCACGGTTGGTTGGGCGAGTCATGGGGTGCGCAAGCTTAGTCCTCTGTGGGGGCGTGGAGGGTATCATCACGGTGCTGCTGGATCGCCTGGGCCGCCGGGTGAGACAAGCGGCGTTCGGTGGTTATGGCAAAATAGTTGGCTTGCAGTGCATCGGTGCGGCCAATGCGCACCACCTGGTGCTGGCGTATAATCTCATCCTCGATCATGCTGGGACCGTGGAAAAAGCCCACTCCGGCCTGTCCAAACGCCTTTAATAGGGCGGTGTCTTGAAACTCCGCAATAATATGTGGGGTGATGCCCTGCTGCTGCAACCAGCGGGTAATCTCCCCGCGCAGGATGCTTGCTTCGGTGGGCATAAGCATGGGCGCCTGCTGGAGCCGCTGGGGAAAGCTGCCTTCATAACGGGCGGCCAGCGCGGCGCTGCCAAAAAAGGTCACACCCCCGGTAGCCAAGGCGTGGTGGTAGGCTTTCACCGAGGTGCCCGCCAGCATAGGCCCATCGGAGATCACCATATCCAACTTGTGCGCCGCCAAATCGGCCAACAAGGTTTCTAGCTTATCCTCATTGCAGACCATATGGATCTCACGGCCACACTGGAGCGCCGGTTCAAGAAGATGGTAGGCAATGAGTTTGGGGACCACATCCGCAATACCCACCCGAAATTTTAGAGGGCGTCGGGCGGGTAGTCCCGCCAACACCTCTTGCATCTCATTGCCCAACAAAAACATCTCATTGGCATACTCATAGACCAGTTGTCCCGCATCGGTCAGCACCATGCGACGCCCGATACGGGTGAACAGGGGCTGCCCCAGGGCGGCCTCCAAGGCCTGAATTTGGGTGCTCAGCGTTTGGGGTTGCAGGCGCAAAAGCCGACTGGCCGCCGTTAAGCTGCCCAGTTGAGCGACTTTCCAGAAATAGTGGAGATGTTTATAGTTCATAATCAACACTTCGGAAAAATCTGAAAGGATATTCCATATTATCTAATTTTATTGAATAGAACAATGCTCTATAGTGCGTCTACGGTATGGGTGGTGTATGGCTGGGGTGTCGTTCGGTTGTACGCAAATCCCAGCGCCATCCCTGGTTAGGCATGCCGATGGGCATGTGAGAGAGGATTAATGAGGTCGCAATGAAACGTATTGTGCTGTTCCTAATCACCAACCTTGCCATCATGGCGGTGTTGATGGTGGTGCTTAACGTGATCTTTAGCCTGTTTGGGCTAAATCATGGTTCTATAGGAGGTATTGTGGTACTGGCGCTGGTCTTTGGTATGGGGGGATCGTTTATCTCGCTGTTTATGTCCAAATGGTTGGCCAAACGCTCCACCGGTGCGGTGGTGATTGAGCGACCACAAGACGCCACCGAGCAGTGGTTGCTCGAAACGGTGCGGCGGCAGAGTCAGCAGGCCGGTATTGGTATGCCCGAGGTGGCAATTTTTGAATCAGCCGAGGTCAACGCTTTTGCCACAGGGGCGAGCCGCAACAATGCTTTGGTGGCGGTGAGCACGGGGCTGCTGCATGGCATGCGTAAAGAGGAAGCCGAGGCGGTATTGGCCCATGAGGTCAGCCACATTGCCAATGGTGACATGGTGACCTTGGCGTTGATTCAAGGGGTGTTGAATACCTTTGTGATCTTGTTGGCCCGTCTCATTGCTGGAGCGGTGGATAGCGTGTTGTCCAGCCAAAGTGATGAGGAAGAGGAGCAGGTCAGCGGTGGCGAAGGGGGCGGCATGGCCTATTTTGTGACCTCGCTGCTGGCTGAGATTGTGTTGGGGGTGTTGGCCAGTGTGGTGGTGATGTGGTTTTCGCGCAAGCGTGAGTTCCGCGCCGACGCCGGCGGGGCCAAACTGGCCGGGCGTGAGGCCATGATTGCCGCCCTGGAGCGTCTGCAAAAGAGCCCGGTGGAGTCTCACCTGCCCGCTGAAACCGCCGCGTTTGCCATTGCCGGTAAGCGGGGTGGTTTAATGGCGCTGTTTGCTACCCATCATCCCCTGGAAGAGCGTATCGAGGCGCTGCGTCACGCTCGGTCGTGAGGCTTTCAGTGGCCCCTCTCTGCCAGTAGGGGGCCGCTGTGCAAAGGAGCCCTCCTATCCAATCCACAGGTTTCTCCCACCTGGGCTAGGATGGCTCCTTTGATTGACAGCATGAAAACCCGCAGGCCGCTCACGAGACCGTGCGCCCTGAGCCTCCCTTAGGTCGCCAAAGGTGGCGTGCTGCCACCTAAAACACTAAGACACTAAGACACTAAGACACTAAGACAGGGGGGGCAGGGCAGCCCAAACCGACACGCCGCGCAGAACCCTCTCCCCAGGGTCAAGCATCGTGCATGGGCAGCTTGGGTCACATAGAGCGGTTGGGGGGTATGGATTCTTCAGCATAGCGCTCTTTGATCTCAATAATTGTGGGTAAAACCCTTAAAAAGTGGTCCACCAGAAGCGGGTCAAACTGTATGCCCCGCTCCTGTTTAAGCAGATCAACCGCTTTTTCCACGCTCCAGGCTTTTTTGTAGGGGCGTTGGGTGGTTAAAGCGTCAAATACATCGGCTATGGCAACGATTCTCCCTGAGATAGGGATCTCTTCCCCCTTTAAGCCTTGGGGGTAGCCAGTACCGTTCCACTTTTCGTGATGGGTCAGGGCAACCTCTCGGGCCAAGACCATTAATGGGTTGTCGTGTTCTCCGATAATGTCGGCACCCATGTGGGGGTGTTGGCGCATCATGTGCCACTCGGCCTCGTCTAATTTACCAGGTTTTAATAGAATAAAATCCGGTACGCCAATTTTACCCACATCATGCATGGGGGCGGCATTGAGCAGCAGCTCGGCCCGTTCCACTGAAAAACCAGCGGCAAGCGCTAAAACCTTAGCATAGTTGCTCATGCGTATGACATGCAGACCCGTCTCGTTATCGCGATAATCCGAGGCACGGCCCAGTCGGCGCACAATCTCTAACTGCGTAGCTTGGGTCTCTTCAATCGACCTTTGCAGGGCGCAATTGGTCTCTTCCAACTGGCTGAGGGTTTGGCGTAGATCGGCGGTTCGCGCAGCAACCTGATTTTCCAAATCACGTCGCTGGTCGGCTAGGGCCAGATGGGTCACTACCCGAGATTGCAGGATGGGGGGGCTGATGGGTTTTAAAATAAAGTCAGCCGCACCAAGGATGAAGCCTTTAACCTCATCCTCAACCTGATCCTTGGCGGTAAGAAAGATAATCGGAATATGTTTGGTCTGGGGGTCGGATTTGAGCTGTTGACACACCTCATAACCATCCATGCCGGGCATCATAATATCCAGCAGAATCAGGGATGGCTGTTGAGCCCTGGCAATTTTTAAAGCCAACGTGCCGTTAACCGCCAATAAAATATTGTACGACCCACCAAGAATGCTACGCACCACATCAAGGTTTTCAGGGGTGTCGTCAACAGCTAAAATTTTCTGCTTTTCCATGATCTATCCACTTAATCTAAAGGCGATTATCGTTACAGGTGCTGCAAAAAAATGGGTTGCCGGACATTCAAGAACATGGGGCCCATGGCCAAACTGTTGGCCCCACCCCTATTGCACGTACTGAGCTTAATAACCACCAGGATTGGTGAATGGGACAACGCTCGAAACGTCTCTATTTTACCATTAGATTATTTTAACCGCCATAATCGGTGTTAAGTATTCCAAGGCGCCCTCAAAATCATACTGGCTGAGGGCCTGTCGCATCTTTTGCACCGCCTCTTTATCGTCCCCCGCAGGGAGCAAAGCATCCAGGGCTTCGAGGGTATCAACCCCTTGGGCGCTGTACTGTTGCAACTGCGCGTAGAGTTGGGTAAACAGGGCATCCCGTTGCGCAGGGTCTACACCAGTGGCCGCTGCATTGTCCTCCCCGCGCAGAGAGGCAACAACCTCTTGTATCTCTGCGATGGCTTTTTCAAAATCATACTCGGCCATGGCTTGGTAGGCATTTTTTAGAGAATGCGCACAGGGGTTTCCCTGCGCGGTGGGTAAGAGGGTTTCCAACCGTTCAATGGCCTCTCCGCTAAACTGTTCGGCCTGTGCGATAACCGTTTCCAGTTGCAGGATAAAATCTGGGGGCAGTGGCAGCGCCTCGTACGCTTGGGGCTGCGGGGTTGCTGCTGTGCTGGGCAGAGCCTGTTGGATTACCGCAATGGTCTCTTGTAGCGCGGCTTGTGCGGCAGGGCATTGAGCCAAAGCCTGCGCTGTGTCGCCTTTATTGAGGGTGGTTTCAATCTCTGCTGCCCGTGTTTGCAGCAAATCGGCCCCTATGGTGCCGGCAATCCCCTTTACGGTGTGTGCCAAGCGGGTAGCCAGCTTAATATCAGCAGCCTCAAGTGCCTGTTCAATCTCGACGATACTGTTGGCTTGATTAAGGATAAACTTGGATAACAGCTTTTTATAGCTGGCAACCCGTCCCCCCATGCGTAAAATGCCATTGCGGGTATCGATCCCCGGCAGTTCGGGCAGCTGCTCTTGGGCGTCGTCCACCACGGCAAGCTTGGTGGTGGTGGGCAACGGTTGCTGGCGCGGCTCGATCCATTTGGCTAATGCGGTAAACAGCTCCTTGGGATCAATGGGTTTGGCGACATGGTCATTCATGCCCGCAGCGAGACATTTTTCCCGATCCCCCGCCATGGCATTGGCGGTCATGGCGAGAATGGGCAGGGTTTGAAAACGCGCCTCCTGGCGAATGGTGCGGGCTGCGGTATAACCGTCCATGACCGGCATCTGCATATCCATAAGAACCAAGTCAAACGGTTCGGCTCGCACCATCTCAACCCCAATCTGACCATTGCTGGCAACCGCGACTTCTAAGTGGGCCATCTCCAATAATTCGGTTGCAACTTGTTGGTTAATCTCATTGTCCTCTACCAACAAAATGCGTGCCCCAGCCCTGCTTTGGAGCTCCTCTAGGCCCAGTAGTTCGCCGCCATTCTCCAAGTCGGTGCGCGCTTCTAAGCCAAAAACCAACATGGCTGCTTCCATCAAGGATGAGCATGTCGCGGGTTTGGTTAAAAAGCCATCCACGGTGTTGGAGCCTAGACGGCGCAACATCTCATCCCGATCATAGGCCGTTACCATGATTATCTTGGGGGGGTGTTGCAGGTCTGTGGCGGTTTTGAGACGGTGGGTAAGCTCGACACCATCCATGCCAGGCATTTTCCAATCGGTATAGACCAGTTGGTAGGGTGTGTCTGCGGCTTCTGCTCGGTAGATGGCAAGCAAAGCTTCGCTTGCACTGGCCGCTAAGTGGGCGTCAAAGCCGAGGCTGATGGCCAGTTGTTCAAAAATTTCACGGGATGTTGCGCTGTCATCGACGATTAAAACCCGCAGACCCTGTAGATCCCCTGTCAGTTTAAGCTTTGACTTAGCCGGGTGCGTTGATAGGCCAAAGCGGGCGGTAAATAGAAAAGTACTGCCTACCCCTGGAGTGCTCTCTACCCAGATTTTACCGTGCATCATCTCCGTCAGCTTTTTGCTGATGGTGAGACCCAGGCCCGTGCCACCATATTTGCGCGTGGTGGAGGCATCGGCTTGGCTAAAAGAGTTGAACAGCTTGGCAACTTGGGCCTCGGTCATGCCGATGCCACTGTCGGAAATGGAGAATTGTAGCATGACCTCGCGATCATTGGCCTCCACCTGTTTGACCCGGACCACAATCTCCCCAGTATCGGTAAACTTAACCGCGTTATTGACCAAATTGACCAAAATTTGTCCAAGGCGTAGATCATCGCCTATCAAACCATCGGGCACAGCGGGATCCATGGCGATGAGCAGCTCAAGCCCCTTTTCACGCGCCTTAACCGCGATAAGGTTGGTTAAACTCTCTAAGGTGTCGCTCAATAAAAAGGGCAGGTTTTCCATGTCTAGCTTGCCCGCTTCGATCTTAGAAAAATCTAAAATGTCATTGATAATGCCAAGTAATGCATTGGCAGCATTGTGGATTTTGTTAATATAATCTTGCTGTTTGCGGCTCAATTCTGTCTGTAGAGCCAGATAACTCATGCCAATAATGGCATTCATGGGGGTACGAATTTCGTGGCTCATATTGGCTAAAAAATCGCTCTTGGCTTGGGTGGCCTCTTCGGCGATCTCTTTGGCCCGCAAGATCTCACGTTCTGCGGCCCGGCGGGTGGTAATATCCTGGGTGACGCCATAAACTCTGTAGGGTTTGCCTGTCTCGTCGCGTTCAACATAGCCCGCTGTTTCCAACCAGATGGTGCGGCCATCGACGGGGCGGACGTAGGGATAACTAAAATGGATATCCTGGCCGGTGGCGATGGATTGGGTAAAATTGGCGAAAACCTGTTCAGCCATGGCTGGGTCGGTTTTGCGAATGTTGGCCAGCCAGTCGTCCTGGATATGGTAGCGGAAGCCAGGATGAGGGGGGTCCCCCATGATCAGTGCTTTGCGTTCTGACGAAATATAATAGCCTTCATCCTCAAGCAGTAGGTGCCAATAGCCTGAATTGGACAGGCGCAGAGCCATGTCCGAGAGATAGTTGTTGTTTTCAAGCTCTCTCTCGATCTCTCGTCGCTGGGTAATATCGGTTTGGATCGAGATGTAGCGTTCTACCTGCCCCGCTTCATTCATAAAGGGCACAATGGCGGTGCTTACCCAAAACAGTTTGCCGTTTTTGGCCCGATTGCACAGTTCCCCTTTCCACGCTTTGCCGCTGGAGATGGTGCCCCAGAGATCACGATAAAAGGCGTGGTCATGCACGCCAGAGTGCAGCAAGCGGTGTTTGCCGCCAACAATTTCCAGCTCGGAATAGCCGGTGATGAGGCTAAAGGGTTCGTTGATATAGGTGATAAAGCCGTCACGGTCGGTAATGCTGACAATGGCGTGTTGGTCCAAAGCATGTTTCTGAAAATTGACTTCGTGGAGCAGGCTGATCAGTTTACGTTCAGACTCTTTCTGTTCGGTAATGTCGGTGCGGATGGAGACATATTGTTCGGGCTTGCCCTTGTCATCCATAAACGGCACGATGGTGGCCCGAACCCAATAGTAGCCCCCCTGTTTTTTGTTATTTTTAACCTCGCCATGCCAGGTTTCACCCTTTTGAATGGTGCGCCACATCTCTTGATAAAAGGCGGGTGGGTGTTCAGTAGATTTAAGAATGCGATGGTTTTGCCCCAGCAGTTCATCCCGCTCATAGCCGCTAATGGAGACAAATTTTTCATTCGCATAAATAATGCGTCCAGCGGCGTCAGTGGCACTGACAATGGCGTGCTGATCCAGCGCATATTTTTGAAAATTCACC
Organism: Magnetococcus marinus MC-1; assembly: GCF_000014865.1. Taxonomy (NCBI): domain Bacteria; kingdom Pseudomonadati; phylum Pseudomonadota; class Magnetococcia; order Magnetococcales; family Magnetococcaceae; genus Magnetococcus; species Magnetococcus marinus. Next base: position 3,941,089 of record NC_008576.1, on the reverse strand, counting down.
TCACGCAACAGCGAACGCAGCGCTTGATCGGCCTCTTTTTGCTCGGTTATATCTTGTACGGTGCCCACCATGCGGTGCACCGTGCCCTCGCTGTGCATTTTAACCGCTGAGCCTTTAGAGACAATCCATCGCGTTTGCCCAGAGGGGTGGACCACCCTAAAGGAGACATCATAGCTGGAACGCACCCCGAGCCGGTACTCTTCGCCCTGCTGTAAGACACGCTCTAAGTCGCCTGGATGAATGCTTTTAATCCACGCTTAGCGGCTGATCAGAAGATTGTCAGGGGAAAATCCAAAAATCTCGGTATAACGGTGGTTTACCACGGTTATACCGGTGTCTAAATTGACATCCCAAAATCCTAATTCGCCCCCTTTTAGGGCCAGCTCTTGGCGCTCTTGGCTCTCTTGCAGTGCCTCAGTACGTTCACGAACGCGCGCTTCCAACTCTCCTTTGGTCTTGCGCATGGAGATTGAAAGCCGTTCACCAAAGAGAATGATCATCAGCGTAGAAAAGGTGGTGATGAACAGTGTTGACTCGACAATCAACATGACGTTACTGGACAAAGTCTCATGGTCTTGCAGCATTTCGTCGCGTTCAATCTCGGTGGCGATGCCCATGCCAAACTGAGGTTTCCATATCCAAGCACCGTAGACCGGTTTGCCGCGATAATTTTGGTAACCTTCGGTATCAATAAAAATTTCACTTGGTTTTTTGGTGGAACCGGCGTCACCTTGGCTTTGAGCCAGTGCCCTCATGTGCGTAGCCATACGGGTAAAAGGGAGCTGGGAGTAGGGTTTGTCCACGGTATAACCGTTGGTTAAATCCCCACCAGGATCCCGCAACTCAAAACCATGAGTGCCGCCCTCTCGTGTGCTCGGTGGTGGTGCCGGTTGGGGTTGCTCGGCAAAACGGCTGGTGGTGACCATGCGGCCTTGGGCATCGACCAGATAGCTTTCGCCAGTTAGACCTGCGGTACCACCCAGTATCTGGGTTGAGGGCTCCTTGGCGGGGTCTCGTTGTTGGGTTAGGAGCGCTACGGTCTGCCCTTGATGGTCCATAATGGGGGCCATTAAAAAAAGGTAAGGGCGGGTATCGGCTGGGGCTGCATCAGATGGAGTGTGGCCAGAGTGGTGCAAATAAAGTGGCGGGGATAATTGGGGGTTTCCAAGTGTAACCTTATTAAAAATTTCAGGATAATGGTCCTTAATTGGATGTGTTTTTCCCAGTTCTAAAGGTTGTGGTGCGCTTAGGGTGATGCCTTTAGGATCAAGGATGTAGAGGGTGTCGGCCGGGTGCGTGAAGTCGGCGAACATGTTGTGCAGCGCTGCGCGCGCGGCTGGGGCGGTGGCGGGTAGATCCACCATAGGGGTGTGGAGCAGCTTTTCAGTGAGTTCCCGCAATGGCTGTTGGTGCGCACGTTCAGTCAGTTGTCTAAGGGCCTCTTGACGCCAGCGTTCATGACGTTCAGAGGTGCTTTTTAGGATGATCTCCAACTTGTCCGCTGCGTCGGCGCGCAAATGGTCTTTGTGTTTCGTTAGAGAATTCCACGCCAATAGCGTGACCAAGCCGATCAATACCGCCAAGCCGCTCAAGGTAAGGATGCGAAAGGGGCGGGTGCCAAAATGGTGCAGCAGCTGTTTGTCAGACATTAAACGTGGCAACAAAAAGAGTGCCAGCAATAATAACACAACGATCAGTAGCACTTGCATGGTAAGACCCAGGCTGGAAGGTTGGCTTTGGTGAAACAAGAACCGGAACCAAAGTGTGGCATTATCCCATGCCTTGCGCTCAGGGTGAAGGTGATAATGAATTCGCACGGCGCAGCTGAGCCATAAAACCGGCCCATGTGTTGGCAGGTTTCGCCAAATGCCACACGCTGGCTGCGTACCGTTAAGGGCATACCCTTCACGGTGGTTGCTGGGTTAAGGCTTGACATGCTGGGGGTAAGTAATTAAATTAACGTTTGGTAAGTTTACTACCAGTCTCTTCCTGCTTCAATTGATTAAGGCAATCTCATGAAATTTTATGCAAACTTTTGGGTTACACTGCTCATCCTGCTGGCGTTAGCGGGGGGGGGGCTCTATTGGCAGCTACAACAGGCTGGTGCGCCCGTTGCCCCGGCCCCCTCGCCTAGTGGGGAAAAAGCGCCGCCAGCCCTCGCGGTGTTACCGCTGGAGGCAAAAACTATAAACATTGCTGAAGAGGCCGCAGGGCGGGTGGTGGCCTATCAGAGTGCTGAAATTCGGCCCCAGGTGAGTGGTATTCTTACCGAGCGCCTATTTACCGAAGGGGGAACGGTCAAAGAGGGGCAGCCGCTCTACCAAATAGATCCCGCCGTGTTTCAGGCCGCCTACGCCAGTGCGCTGGCCGATTGGAGAAAAGCCCAGGCAAACAAAGCGTTGCTAGAGGCAAAAAATCAGCGCTACGAAGCGTTGGTTAAGCGTGATGCCGTCAGTCAGCAACAGTATGACGATGTTCGCACCAATCTTGCGTTGGCCCAGGCCGAAATTGCGATCACGCAGGCCGCCATTGCCCAAGCCCGGATCAATTTAAACTATACCAAGGTGTTGGCACCCATCTCTGGCCGAATTGGCAAATCTCTGGTGAGCAAGGGGGCGCTGGTAACCGCCAACCAAGCCCAAGCACTGGCCACCATCACCCAATTGGACCCCCTGTATGTGGATATTAACCTACCCATAGAGAGCCTCATGCGCCTGCGCAAGCAGGCCGCCCGTTTGCAGCAAGTGCCCGCGCGGCTCTATTTGGGTGATGATGCCCAAGCGTATGCCCACGAGGGTCAAGTGCAGTTTCATGAAATGGTGGTGGATGAGAGCACTGGTACAGTACCGCTACGGGTTCAGTTTCCCAATCCCGACACCATGTTGCTGCCCGGCCAGTTTGTGCGTGTACAGCTGCTGCTCGCCTATGCCCAGGCGTTATTGATTCCGCAAAAGTGTGCCGAGCGTAAGGCGGATGGCTCTCTGTCGGTTTGGGTGTTGGATGCAGAAAACAAAGCCCAGCCCATGACCATCCAGGTTGCCCAAGCGGTGGGGGATGCGTGGCGTGTGGTGGAGGGCTTAAAACCAGGGGATCGCCTAATCACCGAAGGGACCATGAATCTTAAAGCCGGTGCGCCGGTGCAGCCGGTGTTGCCCCAAACAACCGATACCGGTAATGGGGGCTGATGATGTCGAGTTTCTTTATTGACCGTCCGGTTTTTGCCTGGGTGATCGCCATTGTCATTATGCTGGCTGGGGTCTTGTCCATTTTACGTCTGCCGGTGGAGCAGTACCCTAACATTGCGCCACCCTCAGTCTCCATTAACGCCAGCTATCCTGGTGCTTCGGCTGAGACCCTGGAAAATAGCGTCACCCAAATTATTGAGCAGAGCCTGACGGGCATTGACCATATGCGCTATTTCTCCTCCAGCAGCGATGCTTCGGGGATGGCGAGTATTACCATCACCTTTGAGCCCGAGGCGGACCCGGACACCGCACAGGTGCAAGTGCAGAATAAACTTCAGGCGGCCATGCCGCTACTTCCCCCCGAAGTGCAGCAGCAGGGGGTGAGTGTCACCAAGGCCAACAACAGCTTTTTGATGGTGGCCGGTTTTTATTCGGAGGATGGTTCCATCTCCCAGATGGAGCTGGGGGATATGCTCAACTCCAAGGTGAAAGATGCCATTGCCCGAGTTAATGGGGTGGGTAGTGTGACCATCTTTGGCGAGCCCCATGCCATGCGAATCTGGCTGGATCCACGCAAACTGTTTAGCTACAACCTCACGGTCATGGATGTGCAACAGGCCATTCGTGCCCAAAACAGCGATATTTCCGCCGGTCAATTGGGCGGCCTGCCTGCGCGCAAGGGACAACAGCTCAACGCCACCATCACCGCCCAATCGCGGTTGCAAAGCGTGGAGGATTTTCAACGCATTTTACTGCGTGTCAATACCGACGGCTCCCAGGTGCGGTTGCAGGATGTGGCTCGGGTGGAGCTGGGGGCCCAAAGCTATGGTCGGGTGGTGCGCTACAAACGTTTGCCCGCAGCGGGTGTGGCGGTAAGCTTGGCCTCTGGGGCCAACGCCTTGGATACCGCAGCAGCGGTCAAGGCGCGGATTGCAGAACTGTCACAGACCCTGCCGGCCAAGGTTAAAATTATTTATCCCTATGACACGACCCCCTTTGTTAAGCTCTCGATCAAAGAGGTGATCAAAACGCTGGTGGAGGCCGTGTTTTTGGTGTTTGTGGTGATGTTTTTGTTTTTACAGAACTTTCGCGCTACCCTTATCCCCACCATCGCGGTGCCGGTGGTGCTGTTAGGCACCTTTGGGGTGCTGTCAGCCTTTGGTTTTTCCATCAACGTGTTGACCATGTTTGCCATGGTCTTGGCCATTGGTTTGTTGGTGGATGACGCCATTGTGGTGGTGGAAAACGTCGAACGCATTATGGAGCATGAAGGGCTCTCGCCCCGTGAGGCTACCCGTAAATCCATGCAGCAGATCACCGGCGCATTGGTGGGGATTGCCTTGGTGTTGTCGGCGGTGTTTGTGCCCATGGCATTCTTCAGCGGCTCAGCGGGGGCGATCTATCGCCAGTTTTCTATCACCATTGTCTCGGCTATGACCCTCTCGGTGGTGGTGGCGTTGGTGCTTTCGCCCTCGTTGTGTGCAACCTTTCTTAAACCCGCCGTAAAGGGGGAGCATAGTCACGGATTTTTTGGCTGGTTTAACCGTACGTTTAATGCTGGACGGGAGCGGTTTGTGACCAGCGCGGGCTATATTGCCGCCCGAGTGGGTCGCTTTACGCTGATCTATGGGCTGCTGGTGGGGGGCATGCTCTATCTGTTTATGGGTCTGCCCAGCTCCTTTTTGCCCAACGAAGATCAAGGCACCATGTACCTCATGGCCAGTGCCCCTGCGGGCTCCACCGTGGAACGTACCATGGAGAGTGTGGAGCAGATTGAGGACTATTTTCTCGAACATGAAACCGAGAATGTGCGACATCTATTTACTGTAACCGGGTTTAGCTTTGCGGGACGGGCGCAAAATGTGGCGCTGGGTTTTGTGGGGCTGCGGGATTGGAGCGAGCGCAGCCGTAAGGATCAATCGGTATTTGCCCTGTCGGGACGGGCCATGGGGGCCTTTGCGGGCATTAAAGATGCCCGTGCCTTTGCCTTTTATCCCCCTCCTATCCGTGAGCTGGGTAATGCGGCAGGCTTTGACGTGCAGCTGGTGGATCGGGCCGGTTTGGGGCATGCAAAATTGATGCAGGCCCGCAACCAGCTTTTGGGGATGGCGGCTAAAAATCCCAAACTCCAGGGGGTGCGTCCCAATGGCTTGAACGATGTTCCCCAATTCACGGTGGATATTGATCATGAAAAAGCCAGCGCCCTAGGGCTCTCCATCGCCGATATTAACCAGACCTTGCAAACCGCTTGGGGATCGGCCTATGTCAATGATTTTCTGGATAAAGGTCGTATAAAACGGGTTTATATTCAAGGGGATACTCCCTACCGCATGATGCCCGCAGACCTGGACCAATGGTATGTGCGCAATACCCAGGGCAAGATGGTTCCATTCGCGGCTTTTTCCACGTCTCGGTGGAGCTATGGCGCACCCAAGCTGGAGCGCTTTAATGGGAGTGGCTCGGTCAATATTCAGGGCTCCGCTGCCCCCGGCGTGAGTACCGGTACCGCCATGCAGGAGATCGAACAGATGCTCCAGAAGCTGCCCGCTGGGATTGGCTTGGAGTGGGTTGGACTCTCCTACGAAGAGCAGCGCTCGGGTGCGCAAGCGCCGATCCTGTACGCGGTATCCATCTTGTTTATCTTTTTGTGTCTGGCGGCGTTGTATGAGAGCTGGTCGGTGCCCTTTTCCGTCATCCTTAGTGTCCCGCTGGGGATTTTGGGTGCGGTGTTGGCGGCCAAAAGCTATGGTTTGAACAATGATGTCTACTTTCAGGTAGGTCTGCTTACCACCATGGGTTTGGCTTCCAAAAATGCCATTTTGATTGTGGAGTTTGCTAAAAAACAGTATCAGGCTGGCATGGACCTCCGGACTGCTACCCTGATGGGGGCCAAACAGCGTTTTCGCCCCATTATCATGACATCCATGGCCTTCGTTTTGGGGGTATCCCCGTTGGCCGTGGCCAATGGAGCCGGTTCGGCCAGCCAAAACGCCATCGGTATTAGCGTGGTGGGGGGGATGCTGGCGGCGACCTTTATTGCGATCTTTTTTGTGCCGATGTTCTATATGGGCATACAACGCCTCGCGCGCGCCCCAGAACAGCTCAAGCAGGAGGTTGCTCCGTGATCAAGGCGCAACAAGGGTATCGCCCTCTATGCGGTGGCGCGGGCTGGGCCGTGTGGCCGCTGTTGGGGTGGAACGTGGTTGGGTTTAATGGGGTGGGAAGGAGCATGCTCCATGCGTCCTAAACAGCCTAAGAGTCCAGAAGAGATTTTGCAAAAAGCCATTCCCTTGTTTGCCAATGCGGGTTTTAGCGGCGTTTCTATGCGGCAGATTGCCAAGCAGGTCAACATAAGTGCCGCAGCCCTCTATCACCATTTTCCAGATAAAGAGACCCTCTATCTCTCTGCTGTGGATCTGGTTTTTAAAGAGAAAGCCCAGCATCTCTTGCTGGCGTTACATGCCTCAGGAACGCTGGAAACCCGACTCTATGGGGTGATTTTACAGTTTATCCGGGTGGTGGGTATGGACCACACCTTTCGTGCGGTTATGCAGCGCGAGATGCTGGAGGGCGAACCCGAACGGTTACGCATTATGGCAGACCGCATGTTTAAACAATCGTTTGGTGAAATGCGTGCGCTAGCGGCAGAGATTGCCCCTGGGGGGGATGCCACCTTGCTGGCGGGTACCCTGGTTAGTTTGGTGGCGTACCATTTTCAAACCCGCGCCTTGCGCCCCTATCTGCCTGGTTATCAGCCCTGCCATGAGTCACCCGAACATCTGGCCCGTTTTTACACCCAACTCATTTTAGAAGGGGGACGTCGTTTGCCCCGCCTAGATGGTGCGAGCGCCTGAGAGGGGGTCTCTCAGATTAAGCGCAGCTGTTTATGATTAAGTGGTACGGTGGGAAAAGGGCTGTCGATTAGAAAACCCTATCTACCCAGCTTGGGCCATCTTCCTAGGGTGGGTAGGTGATTGGGGTTGGTGCAATCGTCGTGGGTTTTGATGGACAAGATAAACAAAGGGCCTGAAGAGAGATCTTCAGGCCCTTATGTTATATCGACAAAAAAATGGCGCGCTCGGAAGGATTCGAACCTCCGACCACCTGGTTCGTAGCCAGGTACTCTATCCAGCTGAGCTACGAGCGCATAGCGTCGAGGGAGACAAATATAGAAAGCTCTAAGGCTTTGGTCAATAGAAAAATAGCAGAAATTGGACATATTTATTATGCTATTGATATTGAACGATTAATTTAGAGCCTTTTCCTGCTGTTTGCCTACTTGTTGCAGACCATGGGGCCTATGGCCTTGCCACCAAGGATATGCACATGGATATGGTAGACCTCTTGCCCCCCATCACCACGGGTATTTATCAGGGTACGATAGCCTTTTTCGGCCACGCCAATCAGCCGGGCAACATGGGCAGTGCGCTCCATGAGATGCCCCATCACTGCGCGCGCCTGCACCTGCACGTCATCCAGGGTCGCGATGTGCTGCTTGGGGATCACCAGCACATGCTCAGGAGCCTGGGGATGAATGTCGCGAAAGGCCAACACCAACTCATCCTCATACACCTTGTTGCACGGAATGGTGCCCGCTACGATTTTGCAAAAAAGACAGTCATTGGACATAACCAACCAGACTCCGTACAAAAAGGGGTAAACGCTATCCTATCTCTGCGCTGCTCAGCAGGGGGCTCCGGGCACTGGCAAGGCCATCTGTGCCTTTATATCCCCCGCTCAGGTCGAGAAGAGGGCACAGCGCGCACAACCCTCGGTTGGACACAAGGGTAAGCCCTACATGAGATCATTAAACACTTCATTGGCTAGGGCAAAGCTGAACATCCCTTTGTCGCCAATAATACGCAGGCCGATGGCATCTTCAGTGACCCGCACGATCTCAAACTCAAACCGATAGGTGCGCGCCGAATGCACGGCAGCCATCAAGGGATTGTTATCCATGGTGGTGGGGATCTCTAAGCCAACCAGCAAATTATTGGCATTAAAAGTCGCTTTGTTTTGTACAGAGAGTTCAAAATAGCCCTTCTCTCCCAATAACCGAACCTTATCGGCATAGTCCACGTGGAGCTGCATGCCGTCTAGGCTAATATCCCGGGTTAGGCCATCTATGGTAATGCCCGAGCTAAAGATAAGATGAATGGTCTTGCTGTGCAGGCGGCGTTCAAATTGGCGGCGACTGGGTTCAAGCTCCACGCTGGGTGTTTGGTTGCGGGTAAGACCTGTCTTACCAAAGCGGCTGGAAAGGACATTCATCACCTCTGTCGGGGGGATGTTCATAATGGCCAGCCCCACCAAGGTGTGAAAAATCAGGTCGGCGGCTTCGTGGGCGACTTCGTTGCGGGCGGCGCGCCCTTTGATGGCCAGTACCAATTCGGTGGCCTCTTCGCCCACTTTTTTAAGGATGGCATCATCCCCTTTGTGGAACAGCTTGGCCACATAGGAGGCTTCAGGATCTGGCGCAGATTTGCGTTGCTGAATCACCTGATAGACCTGCTCCAGAATATCCACCGTAGACGGGGGGCTTAGATTGTTCATTTTCCGTACAGCTCCTCAGGGTCAATCTCAGGGTCGGTGATGGTTTTCCAGCTACCATCCTGGGCCTCTAAATAGAAACAGTTGTGGCGGCCCGTGTGGCAGGCCACGCCTTGTTGGTCCACCAACAGCAGCAGGGTATCTTTATCGCAATCCAGACGCACGGCCTTAACGGTTTGTACTTGACCAGAACTCTCCCCTTTGCGCCAAAACCGATTGCGGCTGCGGGACCAATAACAGGCCACGCCGGTACTTAGGGTTTCTGCCAAAGAGGTTTGGTTCATCCAAGCCATCATCAACACTTCGCCCGTGTCATACTGCTGGGCAATGGCGGGGATAAGACCTTGTTCATTATATTTCAAGGTAGCCAGATCGGGCAGTTTTTCCATCAAAAAAATCCCATTCACGGATAAAAAGGGGTAGGTCGTCGCTCTTTAGAGTCGTACCGCGATATGGTTATCACGCAGATAGCGTTTAACTTGGGGAATGGTATATTCGCGGAAATGAAAAATGGATGCGGCCAAAACCGCATCGGCGCCCCCTTGGCGAAGCCCTTCCAGCAAATGTTTGGGTTCGCCCACACCGCCAGAGGCAATCACGGGAATGGTGACGGCATCAGAGATGGCGCGGGTCATCTCCAGGGCGTAGCCGCTTTTGGTGCCATCTTTATCCATGGAGGTAAGCAAAATCTCGCCACTGCCAAAGCTCTCCATGCGGTGTGCCCACTCCAGGGCATCAATGCCGGTGGGCTGGCGGCCACCATGGGTGAAAATTTCCCAGCGAATAGGGCGGCCATGTTTGTCATGTTCGACGCATTTGGCGTCAATGGCCACCACCACACATTGCGAACCAAACTGTTCGGCGGCTTCTCGCACAAACTCAGGGCGCTTGACCGCTGCGGAGTTAATGGAGCACTTATCTGCACCGGCCACCAGCATGCGGCGAATATCATCATTGGTGCGGATGCCTCCGCCCACGGTGAGGGGAATGAAGACCTGTTCGGCGGTGCGGCGCACCACATCTTCCATAATGCCGCGATCTTCATGGGTGGCGGTAATGTCTAAAAAGGTGAGTTCGTCGGCGCCCTCTTCGTCGTAGCGTTTGGCGGCCTCTACGGGGTCGCCTGCATCGACCAGTCCTTCAAACTGCACCCCTTTGACCACACGACCTGCTTTGACATCCAGGCAGGGGATAATGCGTTTGGCCATCATGGTATTAATTCTCCCAACGGCGGCTTAGGGCAATGGCGGCGGCCAGGTCCAGGCGGCCATCGTAGATGGCTTTGCCGGTAATAACCCCGGAGATACGGTTGCCATTGGGGTAGGGGCCGCTATTTTCCAGCAGAGCCTGAATATCGGCAAGGCATGAGACCCCCCCTGAGGCGATGACGGGAATGGTGGCGGATTCAGCCATGAGTCGGGTAGCGGCCACGTTGGGGCCAGTGAGGGTGCCGTCACGGGCAATATCGGTAAAGATAATTTCAGCCACGCCGGCATCTTCAAATTTTTTCGCCAGATCGACGGCATTCAGGTCGGTGGTTTCGGCCCAGCCTTCGACAGCGACCTTGCCATCGCGGGCATCGATGCCCACGGAGATACGGCCAGGAAACTGTTCACAGGCGCGAAACACCAGTTCAGGGTCGCGGGCCGCCACGGAGCCGAGGATGGCAAAATCCACCCCTAGGTTAAAGAGTTTTTGCAGGGTTTCCAGGGTGCGGATGCCGCCTCCCAGTTGCATGGGGATGGTGATGGCTTTGCGGATGGCGGCGATGGCGTCGGCATTGACCGGTTCCCCGGCAAAGGCCCCGTTAAGATCCACCACATGCATGCGTTCGGCACCTTGTTCGGCCCACTGTTTGGCGGTCTCTCCAGGGTTGTCGGAGTAGACGGTATTTTGGTCCATGTCCCCTTTAAAGAGGCGAACACACTGACCATCTTTCAGGTCAATGGCAGGAATAATGCGCATGAAGCACTCCAGCTTAGGTTGTGCCTGGGGTGCCTAGGGGTCACCACCGGGTCCAAAATCAAAAACCCACCCATTATAGCGGGCTGTGCGCGTGGCGGCTACACCTAGATGGTTGTTTTTAGCGTTTAGCCATCTCTTTGATCCCTCGCCCAACCCATTCTGCCGTGTTGCAGAGTGCCTTGGGGTGGGCATGCTCTACGCAGTGGGCCAAGCTGTGGAACGGCATGCACGGCTTGTTAAGCCTCCTAGAAGGGGTGCTTCCCATTGCGCTCAATGAATGTTGAAGAGTCTGTTTTGCATGAGGCTTTGGAAGAAAGCTCTCTTACCCCTCTTCTTCCAGAATGCTTTCCAGGATGCGGTGGTAGCTCTCTAGGCGGATGGCGTCGGCGATTTCGTGCTCAATGGCCTCTAACACCGCGCAGCCGGGCTCCTGCTCGTGTTTGCAGTCATTAAAATGGCACTGCTGCGCCAAGGGTGCGAGATCCCGAAAATGGTGAATAACCTCCTCAGGCTCAACCCCATGCAGACCAAAAGCACGGACCCCAGGCGAATCAATAATCCCACCGCGACCACTCTTCAATGGGTAAAGATGCGCCACCGTGGTGGTGTGACGTCCCTTGCCCGTGTGGGCGTTAACATCAGCAATGCGTAGCGAAAGATCATCAATCCAGTGGGCCACCAAAGAGGATTTGCCCACGCCCGACTGCCCCACAAAAGCCGATAACCCAAAAGAGAGAATATCATCCAACTCTCCCATGCCCTGACCCGTCGTCGCAGAGACCGGTACAATCTCGTACTCCATCTCCTGATAAGGGGCCAATAACATGGCCAGATCATCCAACGACTCTTCATCCCGGATCAGGTCCATCTTGTTCACAATAATCACCGGCTCAATATTGGCCGCCGAGGCCGCCACCAGATAGCGGTCCACCAAAAAAGGATTAAACAGCGCCGCCGAAGTGGTAACCAGCAGTCGGTCCAAATTGGCCGCTAGGGTCTGGAGTCGATTGTAGGGGCCAGGACGCCGCAACACATTGCTGCGGGGCATAATATCCTCAATGACCCCCTGCTCATTTAAACCCGGACGCCAGATAACCCGATCCCCACAAACCGGATTTTCCGGTAAAGTCTCCCGCACCGCACAGCGGTGCTCTGCCATGCCCTCGCTGGTTACGGCGACATTTAAACCATAGTGGGCAATCACCAAACCCTCGCGAGGCTCCCCCAAACCTTGGGCGTCAAACTCCGCCGCATGTTCGGCGCTCTTGGCCTGTTTGCGGTTCATGCGGCGCTCACGAATCGCCTCAATGCGGCGTTTTTGCTGGTCGGATAATTTTTTAATACCGGAAGGGCGACGGGGCATGTCTGCACATCCTTTTGGGGTCGAAGTCGAAATTGGCTTGATTCTAACCTGTTTGCTGCCGAATAGGGAGTCTATAGCTCTTGAACTTTGCGCTTTCTCTGTCCCTACCGTAAAGGGGGGAGGGGGGCGAACCCTAGAAATGATAGGTCTCCCCATGAAACATGCTGCGCCCGCACTGCTGCGTTCAACACTTTATGTGCCCGGTTCTAACCCTCGGGCGCTGGCAAAATCCACCCAGTTGGGTGCCGATGCCGTGATTTTTGATCTGGAGGATTCGGTTGCCCCAGAGATGAAAGGAGAGGCCCGCCGCTTTATACGTGAAGCACTGGGCGAGGAGCGTAACAGCACCCCTTTACGGGTGGTGCGCATCAATGCCATGGCAACCAGTATGTGGCAGGCCGATCTGGAAGCGGTGCTGGGGGGGCAGCCAGACGCCATTGCCGTACCCAAAGTGAACCATCGGGACGAACTGCAAGTATTGGTGGATTTTTTGATGGGCTGGGAGCAGCGCAATGGGGCCAGCCGCTCCATGAGTGTATGGCCCATGATTGAATCCCCCTTGGGGGTGCTCAACGCCTTGAGCATCGCTCAATCCCCTCGCGTTAACTGCTTGATCATGGGTACCTCCGATCTGGCCAAAGCGCTGCATGTGCGCACCGGTCCCGAAGGGCGGGATGGCATGTCCTACGCCTTGCAACACTGTGTGTTGGCCGCGCGCGCCGCTGGTGTGGCAATTTTGGATGGGGTCTATGTGGATATTCAGGGTGAGGAGGGCTTCCTGGCCCAATGTCAGGATGGTGTGCGCCTAGGCTTTGATGGCAAAACCCTCATCCACCCCAGCCAAGTACAGCCGGCCAACCGCGCTTTTCTCCCCAATCAAGAAGAGCTGCAACGGGCCCGCCGTGTATTGGAAGGGTGGCGCAAAGCCTCGGCCCGTGGCGATGAGATCTGCGTGGTGGATGGCTATCTGGTGGAACGCCTGCATGCCGAGGATGCCAAGCGACTCATTGCGTTATGGGATCAGGCGCAAAACCATCTGCGCCGGGGTAGCGAAGCGTCGCTGTAACGAAGGGCAGTGGCATCAGTTGGTTTGATGCTCAATCGTATCGGTAGAGACCCCGCCTGTTCCTCGGCGGTTTGCGCGCTGTTGTAGGGGGCGGAAAAATGTCAAACTGTCAGAGTATAGGAAGAAAAGCGTAGCTATGAAAGGGTTTATCATCTTTTGGCGCGTCTGCATCACGGTGGGTACCACCCTATAAAAATGGATCCCAGTGGTATGACGCATGCGTCGTGTTCTGTGAGGTCATGCCCTTGCGTAAGGATCAAAAAAAATTGATCTTGGCAAAAAAAAGATTTGTCCCGCTGGGCTGCCATGCCATAATGGCAGGGTCGGATTTTGGCCTCCCACCTGGGCGTATTGGATCGTGCAACGGTCGCCGACGCACGCAGGTCAGGGGTTGCATCATTTAACATACAGATATCGAGGGGGAGCCATGGATGCGCACTCAGCGGCATCCATGAGGTATGCCGATGAAATTAACCACCAAGACGACGATTTTTACTATCACCCTCTCAATGGCTCTGCTGGTGGTTTTATTGATTATCAGTCTCTACGCCTTTCGCCAGTTTTCCCTTTCCAATGCAGAAGAACATGCCCGTACAGCGGCTGAAATTGTGCGGGTTGGGCTAACCGAAGCGATGGTCAACGGGGTGATCACCGAACGAGAGCGCATGCTCCAGCGCTTATCGGCGGTGGAAGGATTGCGGGATGCTCGGGTGGTGCGTGGGCAGCCGGTTGTTAAACAGTTTGGCGAAGGTCTCACCCAAGAACGGGATCTGGACAGTATTGAAAAAGATGTGCTCAGCCATGGTAAGGCACAGACCTTTTTGGAAGAAGGTGGAGAAGAGCCGATCTTTCGCATGACCATTCCCTACATCGCCACCCAAGAGAGCAACCCCAACTGTCTAGCCTGTCATGATGTCAAACCGGGTGCGGTATTGGGGGCGGTAACAATCTCAATCTCCTTGGGTAACCAAAAGAGCCAGGCGTTGCTGACGGTTGGTGCCATGGTGCTGGCGTTAGGCATCTTTTCCGGGATCACGATTTTATTGGTGCGGGGTCAAATTCGCGCCATTGTGGCAACCGCAGAAGGGGTTAGTCATGTGGTCTCCTTGGCCAAAGGTGGCGACTTTACGGCACGCATTGAGCTTAAAGAGCAGCGGGATGATGAGATCGGCACCATCGCCCAGGATCTCAACGATATGATGGGGCATCTGCAAGAGAGCCTAGGTGGCCTAACCCGCGATGTGGCACGGGTCATTCAATATGAGTCCACCGGCCATAAAAACATACTCGATACCACCACCCATATGGTGGATACCCTCGTCAACGTCGCCCACTTTAAACAGACCATCGAAGAAGATCGCACCCCGATAGAGGTCTATCAGCATATTGGCCATGTACTTAGAGATGAGTTTTTGATTCAGCGTTACACCATCTACGAGGTGCTCACCGATAAAGACCAACTAGAGACCATGGTGGTGGATGGCGAGCTCAAAGCGGGTTGTCGTTGGTGCGATCTCCAAATTTTGGCCCAGGCCGAGGCGTGTCGTGCACGTCGCAGCGCCGGTGGCCGGGTGGTGGATGCGGTGGATACCCCCGGGCTATGCAATATGTTCTCCCCCAGAAAAAATATGGAGGGGGATTGGACCCATATGTGTATCCCTGTCTTGCACTCCGGCACCATTAGTGTGGTGGTGCAGTTGGTGGTAGAACGCAGTCATGCGACCTTTTTCCGTCATCAGTTACCGTTTATTCAGGTTTATCTGCGGGAAGCAGCCCCGGTTATTCAGGCCAAGCGGCTATTGGATACCTTGCGGGATTCTGCCTTGCGAGATGCCATGACCGGCTTGCATAACCGTCGGTTTTTGGAAGAGTATCTGGATACGATGCTGGCTACCGCTAAGCGGCAAGGTAACTCCATTCGCATTATGATGTTGGATCTGGATCACTTTAAAAATGTGAACGATACCTACGGTCACGATGCGGGTGATGCGGTGTTGATTGGTTTTGGCAAGGTTGCCATGGCGCAGGTGCGTGCCTCGGATATGGTGATCCGCTACGGTGGTGAGGAGTTTATGGTGCTCATCGCTGAGGGTAAAGATGAAGGGGGGAGTGCCGGGGATGTGGTGGCGGAGAAAATCCGCGCTGCGGTGGAGGCCATGCGTACCCCGGTTGGGGGGCATGTGTTGTCCAATACGGTGTCGGTGGGTCTCTCTCGCTTCCCGGATGATGGGGGTGAGTTTTGGGAGGTGGCCAAACTGGCGGATGTGGCGCTCTACCAAGCCAAGCGCAGTGGCCGTAACCGGGTGGTCAGTTATGTGGCGGGTATGGAGTCGGAGGATGAGGATAAGGCTGCGGCCAAAGGTCCCTCTCCCCGAGGGGGTGAAGCGCCGGTGCGTGCTAAAGAAGAGAAGCCCCGCAAGGGCTAGTAAAATCGCTTATGCAAAGGGGGAGCTTCACGAGCTCCCCCTTTTTTTTAATGGCTCAGGTGCAGCTGTGGTCTTTATTAGTGGTAGGCCCAGCCGCCATAGGCAAGGCATGTAAGGCGGGGTTTTTATGGCCGGTGCCTTGTCTCAATCTCAGCGCGAACGGCGTTTAAGCAAGCTCCCTTGGCAGCGAGGGGTCTATTGGGCGTTGTGCAGTGTGGTGGGGCCGCGCAGCTCTCTTTGTGCCAGTAAACCCAGAATCGCCCGTGCCCCCACTTGAGCGCCGTTGAGGGCGGGTTTGGCTGGGGCAGGGCGCTGTTGTAGGGTTGACCAATCGGCCAGCCACGCACCTTGTTGCAGCCTCTGCCAAGTATAGGCTTGGGCGCGGCCAAAGCGGGCCAGCCAAGCCTCGATGGGGGGCTCATCGGCAAAGTGGCCACGGGCAGCGTAGAAAAAGGGCAGATTGTAGGCCACCGTCTCCACCGCCATATTATAACCCGGTTTGCCCACCACACCATCCACCGAGGCCATGATGTCGGCAAAAGGCCAGTGGGCGAGGGGGGCGAGTCCATGTAGATGGGGGCAGGCCGGTCGGTGGGGCAGATCCAACAAAATATGCTGATCGTTGGCCTTCAGCAAAGGGGTTAAGGGAAAATTTTTAGAGGGAATACCCCCCAGGCTAACCAGCAACAGAGGGCGCTTGTCTTGGGCGTCGATGCCTAGACGGGCACGCAGTGCTTGGGGGCGGGCGCTACCCGGTTCCCAAATGGGGGGGATCTCCAGGGTGTGGCTAAAGCGACGCCCTCCCATGTGGGGGATCGGTAATAGGGCTAGGTGGGCGCTGGCATAGGCTGCCTGTAGCGGATATAACCACTGGGTAAGGTTGGGGTGTTGGGCAAAATAGCTGGCATAGATGGCATCCCAGCTCAGCGATGAGAGGGCAACGGTTGGCACATTCAGCTTGGCACCAGCCGCTAGGGTAAGGGGCGGAATATCTGCCAGCACCAGATCGGGTGCAAAGGCGCGTATGCGCGCGCACTCCTGTTTCAGCAGCGCTGGCCAGTTGCGGCA
This sequence comes from Magnetococcus marinus MC-1, assembly GCF_000014865.1. Taxonomy (NCBI): domain Bacteria; kingdom Pseudomonadati; phylum Pseudomonadota; class Magnetococcia; order Magnetococcales; family Magnetococcaceae; genus Magnetococcus; species Magnetococcus marinus. The sequence continues at coordinate 3,924,466 of NC_008576.1, read as the reverse complement.
GGCCTCATTCAGAGCGGCCACCGTGGCAGGCAGGTCGGCTACCATGGGGTCCTGTTGCACGATGCCGATGTCGGCGCTCCGCCGATCGTGCTGCCAGGGGAGCGTGCCGAGCTTACGTGCCAATCGGGGCGTGTCCACCTGACAGTGAATGTGCAGCTGAAGTGGAGTTGGGCTAAGTTGAGCGAGGGCTGTAAGCAGGGGAGCCATCTGCCCCACATGGCCCATGCCATGCCCAGATATGGCGCACCAGATCCTCACGGCTCGTAACGTTGGGGTAAGCCGCGCTGGCCGAGGCTGTACCCGGGGATGCCCCAGTAAATTTGCACGGCTATGCTCAGACTATGGTCGTTTGGGGCTGACGACAAAGGGCCAAGTGTGCACGCACTTCTTTGACCAACCCTCCAGGGTGGGCAAGAATGGCGGCAGCGAGGGTTTCAGAACCCCGTTGCAGGTCAGCGCTGGAGATGTTGCCAGCAGGGTGTAAAACCAAGTCCAGGATGATGCCATCTACGGTATAGTGCAGCATCAGCCCGTCGATTCCGGCGAAGGGGGCTGTGACCAGGGGCTCGATCCAACGGCGCACTTCCCCACGGTTGGGATAGCTGATGGGAATCTCCGCCTTGGTATCATCTTCTGGGTCAATATGCACCAGCACATCTTTCACCGCCATAATCTCCTTGAGCAGATGCAGGCGGATCTGCTCGGCGATCTGGTGCCCTTCGGAGACCGACAAGGTGCCTTTGACCACCACATGAATATCCACCTGCACATCGGAACCTGAACGGCGGGCCTTAACCAAATGGGCAGAGCGTACATCGGGGTGGTTTTCGATCACCTGATTAATTTGAGACTGAATTTTTTCATCCACCGCTGAGGAGGCATCGGTAAATTCGCGATAGACCTCCAGCAAAAAGCCATACGCTACTTTAAAGAGAATGGCCGCCACCACCACCGCCGCGATGGGGTCCATAACGGGCCAGCCCAGTTGCGCCCCGACAATCCCCACCATGGCTGCGACCGAAGAGACCGCATCGGAGCGGTGATGCCACGCATTGGCAACCAAGGCGCGTTGGTTCAGACGTTCACCTACCCGTTTGGTATAGTGAAACAGGGCCTCTTTGGTGAAAATGGAGACCACCACCGCGATTAGGGCGACATCGGTTGGCACCGGTAGCGGTGTGCCAACATTGCCGCCCCATTGAATGCGGTCCACGGCATCGGCCACAATGCCAATCGCCACCCCGGCCAGAGCCAGGGCGATAAATAGTGTTGCCAAGGTTTCAAACCGGCCATGCCCGTAAGGGTGTTCTTCATCGGGCTCTTGCCGGGCGACCCGCATGCCCAGCCACACCGCACCATCGGAAATGAGGTCCGAGGCGCTGTGTATGCCGTCTGCCACCATAGCGGCGGAGTTGCCGACCACGCCAGCAATAATCTTGGCAATCGTAAGTAAAAGGTTAACCCACACACCAACGATCAAGCAGCGGTTGGCTTGCTGTTCGCGGGTATCGAGTTGGCCGGGGGGGGTGTGCATATGCATAATGATTCGGTTTCTTCAAACGAGATCGAGGGGGAGGCTGGCTTAACCTTTGCGGACCAGACCAACTTTTTCACCGGGTTCATCAATAAACCCCAAAAACTGGTGGCCGTTGATATCGCTCCAGGCGGGCAGATCTTTTTCGATGCCCCGGTCGGTGGCGCGTACCGCCAAAATTTCTCCCCGTTTAAGGGGCATCATGCCTGATTCTGCTTTAAGTATGGGCATCGGGCAGAGCAGATTCCGCGCATCCACGGTGCCATCTGGTGCTAAGTTTTTGAGGGCTATTTGGCTCATCATGACCCGGGTCCTCACCGATAAAAAGGGTTGCTCAGGGTAGCAAACAGCGTTTGGAGCAATCTAGTGTAACATAGGTTCCCATTGAAGCCACAGAAAGGCGTGGCCACGAGGCATGCTTTGCCTGGTAGGTCAGTGAAAAGCGCTGGTGTTCTACGGCAAATCGCGCCATAAAGGGTCGGGTGAGCGAGCCTTTGGGGCGATCTCTTATTGGTCCACGGGGGGCGTTGTCATGCCTACCGCAAGCGCATTCAAACGGTTTATGCTATCTGGGATTGCGCTTTATCATTCTATGGGCAGCGGCCGGGGTTGCAGGTTGTGGGGGCACCAAGCGGCCCCGGTTGGCATGGAGGGCGAAACAAAACCATCCGTCATGGCGAAGCGATGAAAAAACTTCAAAAGATCGTGATTTTCTGTTGGGCTGTGCTATTGCCTGGCTGCATGTTGAGCACCCAGGAACGTTTACAGCAGGTAGATAATCAGGCCGAGCAGGTCGGTCTGCACCGTGCGTGGGTCGATGGAGGTTCCTTCGATATCTGGACGGCTAGCCGTCTGACTCAACCGGAACAGCCCATTACCGTCTATATCGAGGGGGATGGCTTTGCATGGGTAACGCGCTATCGCCCCTCCGATGATCCTACCCCCCATCTCCCCATAGCGTGGCAGTTGGCGCGGGAGGACCCCGCTCCTAACCTGCTCTATCTGGCTCGCCCCTGCCAATATAGTATGGCGGTACAAGGCAAAGCGCGAGGTTGCCGCGTACCCATTTGGACCCATCAACGCTTTTCTGCGGAGGTTCTGGAGACCATGCAAAGCGCGTTGCTGGAGCTGTTAAGCCGTGCCCATGCTGAGTCTGCGTCCCTGAATTTGGTGGGTTTTTCGGGAGGTGCGGCCATCGCAGCGCTGCTGGCGGAAAGCGGTAGGTTTAACGTACGCTCTCTACAGACCGTATCGGCCAATTTGGATCATCGAGCCCTAACACGCTGGCATGGTGTGTCGGAGATGCAGGGCTCTCTTAACCCCATGGATGGGGTCGCCGCGCTACGCAACATACCCCAACGTCACTTGGTGGGGGCCGAGGATACCATCACCCCGCCTAAACTGGTCGCGCAGGTGGTGCAACGGATCGGGCACTGTGCCACCCTTAGCATCTACCCAGATCTTACCCACGGCGATACACGCTGGGGGGCTGTTTGGAAACAGCTACCGCCCATGCGCCCCGTCTGTGCAGCGCCATAATAAAGAGCAGATCGCCGATTTTTTCGTTGAAGGGCTTGTTTGTGTGCGGGGGGAACATTAAACGAGGGGGTTGCTGTGCTGAGAGGTGTCCTCGTCTCGTGTCAGCCAGTTCAGGATCGGCATCAGTCCCCCTTGGTCTTGCGTTTGGTGTTGTTGTCAAAGCGTTCCTTGAACGCGGCGGGGGTTAGAATCGGAACCTTGAAATTATCCGCCAGGGCCAGCAGGTCTTTGTCGCCGGTAACAAGGGCATCGGCCTTGGCGGCAACGGCCAGCGCTAGAAACGGGCGGTCAAACGGGTCGCGGCAGTCGGGGACTGGGGTTTTGTTTGGCACGGTGATGGTCTCGCACCACGGCAGGTAATCGCCGAGTAGGTCTTCCCGGTCCCCGTCGGTCAGTTTGAATTTGGGGTAAGCCAGAACCCGGATCAGTTCCTCGGTGGTGTCCCGGCTCGCCAAGGGGCGAACAGCGTCCGACTGCCAGGCATGGCGCAGCCATGCGACCGAACCCTGATGGAACAGCAGGGCCGAGAGCAGCACGTTGGTGTCGAGGACGAGGCGCGGCGGGGTCATCCGGCTTTGTGGGCCCAGTTGACCGCGTCCGCCACATCATCCTCGCTGATGCCCATATTGGCCAGCTTAGAACGCACGGCGTCGGCCTTGTTCAACCGCACCGGCGTCAGTACGATGCGCCCGTTGTCTTCCGACACGTCGAAATACTCCGCGCCAGGGCACGACGACAACACCGCCTTGGGCAGCGTCAATTGATTTTTGGATGTCAGTTTGGCAAGCATCAAAAAGCTCCTTAGGTAAGGATGTAAGAATATGCTACAGGCCGCGACACATGATTTCAATGATTATTCGGTTCGCACGGGTTTCGTTGAGTGGTGGGGTTGCGCGAATTTGCTACCCGCAGTGTAATTGTTTTGGCTTTTCCGCCCCCGAACCGCCCCTCCCGCCAACGTGAGATAACCCTATCCATCTCCTTGCGAAGTTTAGAAAACCGTTGTATCTTATGCACTTATGGAATAAGGTTCCGCTGTTTATTTTCCTGGGTTGGCGTTACGTCATACGACGATATATCTCCCACACCTGTTGCTGAGTCCAAAGTGATCGCGGTGGCGGTCACATTGCCTGCAAAGGTTGTCGTGGCAGTACCAGCTGCGTTGGCGTTACCATCCAAGTAAATGTTGGTGGCCGTGACCGTGCTATTAAAGTCGGTCAGGAGTGAAAATTTTAAGGTATCGAGCCAGATCCTCTATATAATATATGTAAAGCAGAATGTTAAAACATTTATTGTGCTTGCTCTGTGGTGCTGCTTTAAGAAACGAAATATAATAACTAATCAAAGCAAGCGATAGCGTCGTAACATAATTCGGATAGGCGGTGTTAGGATATTGTATGTGATGAACAGGGGGTCAAGTTGGTTGGGCGATCTCGGTGTGCAACAGGTTTCTCAACTTTCGCAGTTCATAACCGCCCATTAGGCTGAGAATATCCAAGCAAATCAAAGACACATCTTGCCTGTGTTAGCTATAATTGTTGTGTTTAATCAACAATATAGCTCATGAACGAGGCCAGCTTCATGAGACATGAGACAGCGGACCAAGGAACAGGCCATCGTGCCTACCCCCATGATTGATGAGATCAAAATTCAGACTTTCGGTGTATTCGGTGTATTCGGTGTGGATAACGCCATCGTCGATTTTTTTCAGGAAATTGGCCTCCTGGCAATTTTCACCCGATATGGATAGGGCAAGCGGACGGGGCTATGTGGCCCGTTGTGGGGGCCTTATTACGCGATGTACCAAGTTTCGGGGATCTGCTCAGCAGGCATGGGGGCGACGCTGCGGATGCTTTCGCGACCGTTTTGTTCCACAATCATCTCGATCGTCGCTAAATTTTTGCCTTTGCCAAAGCGGGCGGCGACCCGGCAGGCGGTGGTGATCTCGCTTTCGCTGGCGGCACCCTCAACCAGTGCAACCGGACCGGGTACCCCATGAGCCCGGATCAAGATACGCCCAAGGCGGAAGCCTTGTAGAAAATTGTTCTCTGCCTCTTCCCGACCAATCACCATCTTACAGCTTGCCGAGAGGCGTAGATGGCGGCCCGCTTTGAGCAGGATAATATCATCCATGCTATATTTTTTCTCCCCCCGGGTATCCCAGAGATCCTGCAAACGCTTGCTGTAGTTTTCATCCGTCAGAAAACAGCAGCCCCCCGCCGGGGCGGGATAGTCGGTCAATCCATACTGCTTGGCCAGTGCCATCTGCGGTTTGCGGGTGCGGCCATGAAAATCCAGCAGCCGCTGCCGATCAACCATGCCCAGCAACTCCGGTTGCGTCTCTGGCAAGCGCTTGGCGGAAAGAGGGCGTACCAGCCACCCTTCGACCCCAGCCTCGCGGGGGACCACCGGCATGGTGTCCTTGCGTTGACTCATGGGGCGCTGTCCGACGACCTCTCCCGTAAAGAGAAAATCAAAGCCCAACTGCTCTTTGAGCGCCCAGGCTTTTTTGATCATAAAGATTTTGCAATCCATACAGGGATTAAGATTTTTCCCATAGCCATACTTGGGGTTGGTGACAATCTCCACATACTCTTCAGAAATATCCACGATGTGGAGCTTAATCCCCAGAATTTGTGCGGCGTGCAGGGCGTCATGCTTGGGGGGGGGATCGCCCGCTTTGGCGCGGATCGCGCCGGTGTGGGACTGCACACAAAAGCCGGTGTAAAAATTGACGCAATGAACCTCAATATCCTGTTCCATCAGCAACTTGGTCGCCAACATGCTATCCAAACCACCAGAGAGCAGGCCAAGGGCGCGTGATTTACTCATAATCGGGATCCATTTGCGGTGTTGTTGGGGTTACAGACAAAGGGGATGTAAACCTTCCCCCCCCATGGGCAAGGGGGAAGGCCAATCGTTGGGCTAGGGTCCCATGCTCAGCCTTGCAACCAGCGTGCAGCATCCAGTGCATGGTAGGTCAAAATCATATCCGCTCCGGCCCGTTTAAAGCCTAACAGCATCTCAAGCACAGTGCCTTGTTCATCAATCCAACCATTCATAGCGGCGGCTTTAATCATGGCGTATTCGCCGCTCACGTTATACACCGCGGTGGGGCGGTTGGTGTGGTTGCGTAGATCCCGCACAATATCCAGGTAGGGCAGGCCAGGTTTGACCATAAGAATATCCGCCCCTTCCAAAATATCCTGTTCGGCCTCTTTGATGGCTTCACGGCGGTTGGCGGGGTCCATCTGGTAACCCCGCCGATCCCCCGAGCTGGGGGTGTTTTCGGCGGCATCCCGGAAGGGTCCGTAAAAGGCCGAGGCATATTTGATGGCATAGGACATAATCGGAATTTGGGTATAGCCCTTGGCGTCCAGCCCCAGGCGAATGTGACGTACCATACCGTCCATCATGCCCGAGGGGGCCACCATATCAATGCCCGCATCGGCATAACTGACCGCAATGCGTTGCAGCACACTGAGGGTGCGGTCATTGTCTACCTGCCCATCCACTAGGATACCGCAATGGGCATGGTCGGTATATTCACACATGCAGACATCGGCAATCAGGTAGAGATCAGGCACCGCCGCTTTAATGGCGTGAATGGCCTGTTGCAAGATACCCTGCTCGGCAAAGCTTTCGCTGCCGGCGGCATCTTTATGGTCGGGAATACCAAACAAAATAACACCACCAACGCCCAAATCATAAGCGTGTTGGCACACCTCAATGGCTTGGTCGATGGAGAGTTGGCTAACACCGGGCATGGAGACCACCGGTTTGCGGATCTGCTGGCCCGGCACGATAAAGATGGGGTAGATCAAATCCACAGCGCGCAGATGGTTTTCCCTTACCATGGCACGGATTGCGGGTGTTGTACGCAGTCGACGTGGGCGAAAAGGCAGATCGGCCATGGCTTTCCCTTATCCTTGTTTATAGATGTATAGATGGAGCAAACATAGGGTTGACCGAGGTGATGGATGATCACCAAGTTGGCCCCAGTTGTGCTTTATGTGCGAGCTCAAGGGCAGCGAGTTTAGCAAATTTACCCACCGGAGTACATCTCTTTGGCGTGGAGGGGGGCGGGTATGACGAAATGTTTCAGAAATTATCTGTTTCCAAGATAGATTACTGGAATCAGCGATAAAAATCTTTATACTGACCAGAATGGGACCTTGTGGATACGGGCCCTTGGTGGTTGGAGTTGACGCAACCCTTTTTTACGGGCGAAAAGCGGCGATGATGCAAAAGATCGGGCCAAATATGCTGTGCGTAGGGCTTACGGATGTAGGCTGTGTGCGCACACTTAACGAAGACAGTTTTCGGATTGTGCCAGAGTTGGGGCTGATGGTGGTCTCCGACGGTATGGGTGGGCACGATTCCGGCGAGGTGGCCAGCAACTTGGTGGTGACGGCGCTAGAGTTTTTTTTGCACGAGCGCGGTGAGCCAACCCTGCCCCATGGGGTGGCGGTGGCGCCCTCGGTAGAGGACGATGAAGATAGCCCGACCCTGGATGAATTGGCCGATCCCAATGCTTTTTGTATGCGTGAAGCGGTTAATTATGCCAACAGCCGGGTAAACCGCTTAAATCGAGAGCGGGGTTACAGTGAGGGTGCTGGCATGGGGGCCACGGTGGTGGGCATGTGGCTAGCAGAAGATGCCGAGACGGGGATCATTTTTCATGTGGGGGATAGCCGTCTCTACCTGTTGCGTGACGAGGGGTTAAAGCCTCTTACCCGCGATCACTCGATGTATGAACAGTGGAAGGCGTTTGGCTCCAAGGGAAAAGCGCCCTCCAAAAATATTTTGACCCAGGCGATGGGCCCCACGGGTGCGGTGGCTCCGGATATTACGTTGTTTGAACCTCGACCTGGGGATGTGTTGCTGGTCTGTTCCGATGGATTGCACGGTATGGTGTCGGAGGCTGCCATGGCGATGGTGATGGCTGAGACCAACCCCGACAACCTGGAGGCCCAGGCTCAGGTGCTTGTTGATCTTGCCAAACAGGCGGGTGGTAAGGATAATGTCACGGTCATCCTAGCCATGGTGCCCGAAGCATAAATTGTTTCACCGTAAGGTATGAAACCATGAGAGAAAAGACGCGTCTGGCGATTATGTTCGCCGATATTGCAGGTAGTACCAAACTCTACGAGCAGTTTGGTGACACCAAAGCGCGGGAAGTGACCTCCCGCTGTATCGAGTTGCTGACGGCGATTACCGAGGTTCACCAGGGTAAAGTGGTGAAAACCATTGGTGATGAGGTCATGTGTACCTTCAATACCGCCGATAGCGCGGCTGAAGCGGCCATCCAGATGCAAGAGGATGTCACCAACAATGCCCATGCTTTGGGAGCCGCTTTGCGAATACGCATTGGTTTTCACTTTGGCGAGGTGATCCGCGAAATGGAGCGCCAGCGGGTGGATGTGTTTGGCGATGCGGTGAACACAGCGGCACGTATGGCGGCCCAGGCCAAGGCCGACCAGATTATCACCACGGGCGAGACCTTGGGGATGTTGGACCCGGATATCGCCGAAGATAGTCGTCCGGTGATTACCACCACGGTTAAGGGTAAAGCCAAACCGCTGGAGATCTTTGAGATCACCTGGGGGGAAGAAGATGATTTAACCGTGATGGGCGGCATGCCTTCGTCCATTGATTGTGCGCCTAAGACGGCATCCATGGTGGTAAGCAATGGTGCCTCGCGCATAGAGCTTGGACCCAACAATGCCAACTTGACTTTGGGTCGGGGCCAGCAGAGCGATCTGCGGGTGTTGGATAATATGGCGTCGCGGCTGCATTGTCGCTTGGAGTTTAAGCGGGATCGCTTTGTGGTGGTTGACCAGAGCACCAATGGTACCTATGTGATCACGGAACAGGGCGAGGTCTTTTTGGTGCATCGGGATGAGCATCAGTTGTTGGGTAAGGGGGTTATCGGCTTGGGGCAAAAGGTTAACCCTGGTGATGAGATGGCCGTTGCCTTTGAGGTGCTTGATTAAGGGCTTCAAGCCCCGCATTAAAGCGATGATGCTGCATGAATAACAGCGGCGGACCCCAAGGGTTCGCCGCTTGTTTTTTTAGGGGGTGGAATGGCCCTGTGCGACAGGCGTTATGGCACCTCAGTTGGAGGGCGGCTGGCGAGGGGTAGGGTGTTGCGGGTTATACAGGGATTGCATGGTGGCGGTGCGCAACGTCTTGCAGGTTAAAGGCGTGTGCGGTAGGCGCAGAGGTGCGTTAAGCAGCGCTTGCTTTTTGGGAAGGGGTGTGCCATAGATAACGCCTCTCCGGTGTGCCGCCTTGGCGGTACGGAAACAGGGAACCCGGTGTAAATCCGGGACTGTCGCGCAGCGGTGTGAGAGAACGAAAGCTGCTAGGGGGTGCTCTTTAAGGTAAAGGGTCGCCACCAGACACTCTGCCCCACGTGGCAGGGGAAGTCGCAGCCGTAGGGTGGTAGCATAGGCTTGGCCGGTGCTGCCCATGCTCTCAAGTCCGAAGACCTGCCGGGGGCATCCGTCTTGAAAGGCGGATGATATCCGGGCTCTCGCGATTTTGGAGCGGTGATGATCCACACCATCCCTGGTGTTCCTCGTCTCATTTTCCCCGCTGAAAAAAGCTAGCCCATGGTACAAATCCCTTTTCGCCGATAAAAGGATGGGTTGGTCATGTCTCAATCAAAAAAAACAGCAAACACACTTCTGCTTGTGCTCTGGACGCTGCTCTATAGCAGTGGGGCACAGGCTCACTTTCAACTGCTCTACACCCCAGAAGTTAATCTTAGCAAAGCGGCCACCCTGCCCATACGGCTGATCTTCGCCCATCCCCTGGAAAATGGTCATGTGATGTCCATGGCCCGCCCGCAAGCCTTTTATTACTGGCACAAAGATAAACGGGAGGAGCTGCTGCCCGCGCTAACAGAGATTACCTGGCAGGGACCAAGCAATGGCAATACGGCCTTTGCCGCCGAGGTACCGATTAAGCGCAATGGCGACTATATCTTTGTGGTCGAGCCTACCCCCTATTTTGAGCCCAGCGAGGAGCTTTATATCCAGCAGCTTACCAAAAGCTTTGTCAATAAAGGGGGGCTGCCTAGCGGATGGGAGCAGCCGTTGGGGTTAAAGGCTGAAATTGTACCCTTGAACAAGCCCACCGCTATTTTGGTGGGGAGCACCTTTAGTGGTGTGGTGCTCAGTGAGGGGCAGCCCGTGGTCGGGGCTGAAATTGAGATTGAGTGGATTAATGGTCAGCCGGATCTGCAAGCCAATCGCTTTGGGGCGAGCCGAGTGACCCCCCCGGCCTCGGTCTTGGTCGCGATTAGCGATGCCAATGGGGTGTTTACCTTTGGTATTCCCCGGGCGGGATGGTGGGGTTTTGCCGCTTTGGGGGTGGGGCCAGATAAGCGCTATCAAGGCAAAGCGTTAAGCCAGGACGCGGTGCTCTGGATAAGCGCCACAGAACTGCGTTAGGGGGATAGGATTATGCACATTGTGGATGGTGCGTTGGCCCCTGTTGTCTTGGTGGTGGGGGGTGGTGTGGCGCTGCTTGGTTGTGCGCTGGGTTTAAAACGGATGGATGAGGCACATATTCCCCAAGTGGGGTTGCTGAGTGCCGCCTTTTTTTTGGCCTCGTTAATCCATGTGCCCATTGGCCCTTCGAGTGTTCACCTGATTTTAAATGGTTTGGTGGGGTTGGTGTTGGGGTGGGCCGCTTTTCCGGCGCTGTTGGTGGGGTTGTTGTTGCAGGCGGTCTTCTTTGGTTTTGGCGGGCTGTTGGTGCTGGGGGTTAATGTGGTCAATATTGCCCTGCCTGGGGTGGTCGTAGCCGCGCTGGTGCGGCCCCATTTGGCAGGGAACAACAGCAGTAAGCGCGCTTTTTATTGGGGTGCGTTGGGTGGTGGTCTGGCGATCTTGTTAACCTCGGTAATGGTGGCATTATCGCTCTATCTGAGTGGGGATGCTTTTCTCTTAACGGCCAAAGCGGTATTGCTGGCGCATCTGCCGATTATGCTGGTGGAGGGGGTGCTGACCGGTGCGGCGGTGGTGTTGATCCAGCGGGTTAAGCCTGCACTGTTTACCCCTCACTTTATCCCGGTTGCGCCGGTTAAGGCGGTCGAGCCAAAAGCGCCGCCGTTAATCCTGGCGGGTCTGTTGGCCTTTGCGCTGTTCGCCCTGCAAAGTGGGATGGTTTGGGCCCACAATATGGTGGCGGATCTCTACGCTGAGGGGATGCAGATTGAGGGTGAGGTGGGTTTTAGTGGGGGCGGGGCGGCCCGTGATGTAGCGGTGAGCATGTATGATGCTGAGGGCAGACTGCTGGGGCAGACCCGCAGTGATGCCGAGGGTATCTTTCGTTTTCACGCGCAGCAGGTGATGGATTACCATTTTCGGGTGGATGCCGGGGCCGGACATGTGGTGGAACTGACCCTGCCTGCCGAGCAGTTAAGCGGGGATGGTACAGAAGCCACAACCCCAGCCAGCTCCAGTTTGGATCAAGAGGGTGGGGGGCAAAGTACGGTTCAAAGTGGGGGCGAAAAGCTGGCGCAAGAGGGCGAGATTTTGCCCATCGCGGCGCCCTCGATGCTGGATGCGGCGCAGTTGGAGCGTATGATTGAAAGCGCGGTTGCCAAACAGATTAAGCCCCTGCGCAAACAGCTTTTACAGTATGAAAACAAGGTGCGCTTGCAAGATATCCTGGGTGGGTTGGGCTATATTTTGGGTTTGACCGGCTTGGCCATGGGGTGGAGCCGTCGCCGTGGGGTTAATCCTCCGTGAGCCATACGGTTGCCCCAGTGCGGACAGCGGCGTTGGCGGCGCTGCCCCAGGCCAGTTGGCTGCACCGTATCGACCCACGGCTGCGCATTGTGTGTGCCTTGCTGTTCGCGCTGGTGCAGGTCGCGCTGCACGAGCTGGAGCCCCTTGGTGCGGGGGTGGCTATGGGGCTGGCTATGGTGCTCATGGCGCGTCTGCCGTGGCGCACCATCATCAAACGCACCTTGGGGGTGGATCTGTTTGTGGTGTTTCTGCTGGTGATGTTGCCCTTTAGTGTGGCCGGTGAGCTATGGTTTAGTGTGGGCCCCTGGCAAGCCAGTTGGCAGGGGTTGCAGCAAGCGGCCGAGATTGGCCTGAAAGCGGTGGGGGTTATGCTCATGCTGCTGGCCTTGGTGGGCACCCAGGAGCCCCACCAGCTTGGGCATGCGCTGCACCGCTTGGGGGTGCCGGATAAGTTGGTGTTGATTCTGCTGTTTACCGCCCGTTATCTGGAGGTGTTGCGGATGGAGTATGGGCGTCTGCGTATCGCCATGAAATGCCGTGGTTTTCAACCCCGCAGCAATGGGCATACGTGGCGCAGTTTCGGCTATCTGTTTGGGATGCTGCTGGTGCGCTCGTTGGAGCGTTCCGAGCGCATTTATGCGGCCATGAAATGCCGGGGGTTTACTGGCCATTTTTATGTGCTCAGTCCCATGGGATTGGGGCGTGGGGATGGGCTGTTTGGGCTCTGTTTTGGGCTGTTGCTGCTGGTGTTGGGGGGGTGGTGATGGGGGAGCGTGTGTTTGCCCTGCATGATCTGCACTACAGCTACCGGACGGGGCATCCGGTATTGAGCGGGGCGGATTTTGAGCTACAGCCGGGGCAGCGGGTGGCATTAACGGGGGGCAATGGCAGCGGTAAAACCACCCTGTTTCATGTGATGATGGGCCTGTTACTGCCCCAGCAGGGGCAAGTTTACGCCTATGGCCGGTTGTGCAAGGCAGAGGTGGATTTTATACCGGTACGGGCCCGTACGGGGCTGCTGTTTCAGGATGCCGATGATCAACTTTTTTCCCCCACCGTGGCCGAGGATATTGCCTTTGGTCCGCTCAATTTGGGTAAGAGTCCCCAGCAGGCCGCTGCCATTGTGGAAGAGGTTTTGGCGCAGTTGCAGATGAGTGGGTATGAAACGCGCATCACCCACCATCTTTCGGGGGGGGAGAAGCGCATGGTGGCCTTGGCGACGGTGTTGGCCATGCAGCCGGATGTGCTGTTATTGGATGAGCCAACCAATGCCCTGGATGAAGCGGCAGAGGCCCGTTTGGTGGCGCTGCTGCAAGGGTTGCCTCAGGCGTTGGTGGTGATCTCCCACGACCGCCGGTTTTTGGCGCAAGTGACCCAGCGGCGGGTGGTGTTGCGGGATGGGTTGTTGCTGGAGGGTGGCGCGGTATGAGTGGTGATGCGCCTGCCCTCAGTTGCCCGGCCTTGATGGTGGCCGGGGGTAGCTCGGGGGATGGAAAAACGGCGGTGACGGCGGCCTTGGCGCGGCACCATCGCAACCTGGGGCGGCGGGTGCGGGTATTTAAGGTTGGTCCCGATTTTTTAGATCCCCAAATTCATCAGCAAGCCAGCGGTGAGCCGGTTTATCAACTGGACCTGTGGATGGGGGATGAAGCCCATGTGCAGGGGCTGCTCTATGAGGCGGCCAGCCAGGTGGACCTGATTTTGGTCGAGGGGGCCATGGGGCTGTTTGATGGTACCCCTTCTGCGGCGGTGTTGGCCAAACGGTTTGCCTTGCCGGTGGTGGTGGTGTTGAGTGCGGCCGCCATGGCGCAGACCTTTGGGGCGTTGGCGCTGGGCTTGAGCCGTTATGATGCAGAGTTGCCCCTGTGGGGGGTGGTGGCCAACCGGATCGCCAGCCCCACCCATGAGGCGATGGTGGCAGAGTCGATACCGGCGGGGGTGCCCTATCTGGGGGCGCTGCCGCGCTGGTCCGATGGGGGGCTGCCCAGTCGTCATTTGGGGCTGGTGCAGGCCGAAGAGGTGGCGGATCTGGAGGGGCGGTTGCAGGGCATGGCGGCCAGTTTGGCGGGGCATGCGCTGGGCCAGTTGCCCCCCTCTGTTGCCTTCACCGCCCCCCCCCAGGCGCAACCGTGGCCGGGGTGGTTGCAGGGGTGGCGGGTTGCCATTGCCTGGGATCGGGCCTTTCGCTTTGTCTATGCGGCCAATGTGGATCTGCTGCGGCAGATGGGTGCCGAGGTGGTGTGGTTTTCGCCCGTGCAGGATGCCTGTTTACCCCCATGTGACGCCCTCTATCTGCCGGGGGGCTATCCGGAACTCTGTTTGGCGGAGTTGGCGGGCAACGGTGCCATGTTGGCCGCCGTGCGGGCCCATTGCGCGGCGGATAAACCGGTGTTGGCAGAGTGTGGGGGAATGCTCTATCTGTTGGAGCAATTGCGCCATCATGATGGGTGCAGCGGGGCGTTGGTGGGGGCGTTGCCGGGGCGGGCCACCATGCAGAAGGAGCGGGTGAATTTGGGTATGCAGCAGGTGGCACTGCCCGAGGGGGTGTTGCGGGCACACACCTTTCACCATTCCGCTTTAGAAATGGCTCTAGAGCCGCTGTGTCAGGCAACGCCTCAGCGTAAAACCCGGGTGGGTGAGGCGGTATATCGCTTGGGGGGGGTAACGGCCAGTTATCTGCATCTCTATTTTCCTTCCAACCCGTGGGCGGCGGCGCGGCTGTTGCGTCCGTCGTTAGGGCCATAACAAAGGGTGTTCGTGTAATGGTAGACGCAGACAAGCCGACGGTGTGGTTTGTGGGGGCGGGTCCAGGGGATCCCGATTTGATTACGGTGAAGGGGCGGCGTCTGTTAGAGCGGGCGGATGCCGTTTTGTATGCCGGTTCGTTGGTGGCCGAGGGGGCGTTGGCGTGGTGCCGCACGGAGTGTGTGGTAGCGGACTCCAAGGGCATGGCGTTACAGGAGATTACCGACTGGTTGAGCGCCCATGCGGGGGTGGGCAAGGTGGTGGTGCGCTTACAGACGGGTGATCCTTCGCTGTATGGTTCCTTGGTGGAGATGGTGCAGCCGTTGGATGCAGTGGGCATCGCGTCACGGGTGGTGCCGGGGGTTTCGTCGGCGTTTGCCTCGGCGGCGGCGGCGGTGGAGAGCCTGACCCTGCCCGAGGTGACGCAAACGGTGATGTTTACCCGCATGGAGGGGCGTACCCCCATGCCCGCCGGGGAGCAGTTGGCCGATTTGGCGCGGCATGGTACGACGCTCTGCATTTTTTTGTCTGTGACCTTGTTGGCCCAGGTGCAGCAGGCTTTGTTGGCGGCGGGCTGGCACGAGGAGGCCCCCCTGTTGGTGGTCTATAAAGCCAGTTGGCCGGGTGAGGAGCAGATTGTACGGGGGCGGTTGGGGGAGGATCTGGTGGCCCGCTGCCGGGCGGCGGGGATTAAGAGCCAAACGATGATTATAGCCAGTCCCGCGCTGGGTGCGCGGGGGCGGGTGGGTCTGAAAAAGTCAAAACTCTACGATGCACACTTTTCCCATGGTTTTAGACGGGGTGTGGCAGACGACGATCAAGGAAAGCAAACCTAATGAGTGATACCATACTATTGGTGGGGCATGGTTCCCGGCATGCCAAGGGTAATCGTGAAGTGGAGAAGTTTGCCGAAATGTGGCAAAAGCGGCATGGGGATTGGCGGGTAGAGCTTTGTTTTATTGAGTTTGCCGAGGTTTTGTTGGCCCAGGGGTTGGACCGCGCCGCCCAGGGTTCGACACGGGTGGTGGTGGTGCCCCTGGTGATTAATGCGGCGGGGCATGTCAAGATGGAGATCCCAGAGCAGTTGGCGGCGGCGCGGCAGCGGCATGAGGGGGTCGAATTTGTCTATGTTTCACATTTTGGCTCGGTAGAGGGGGTGTTTAAGGCGGTGAAGCGGCAGTTGCACCGGGCCATGTTGGAGATGCATCTGCCGGATCCTTGCACCACCGGGGTGGTGGTGTTGGCGCGGGGTTCGTCGGACATCGGGGCCAATGGCGAGGTGGCCAAAATGGCCCGCTGGATCTGGGAAGAGACCCCCCATGAGCTGGTGGATATCGCCTTTACGGGCATCACCTTTCCCCGTTTGGAGCAGGTGGTGCAGCGTCAGGTAAAGTTGGGTATGAGCCAGATTGTGGTGGCCCCCTACTATCTGTTTACCGGCACCTTGATGGAGCGCATTCGGCAGCAGGTGGCTCGCTTGGAGCGGCAGTATCCGACGATTGCTTTTGCCTTGGGGGGCTATTTTGGTTTTGAAGAGGAGATTTTTGACCTCTTGGATCACAAAGTGGGTGAGGCGTTGACGGGGGTAGGTCACCAGCCGTTAATGGAGTGCGATGGCTGTAAATATCGCGCTTTTGCCCAAGAGCATGGACATGGGCAGCATCACCACCACTAAAGGGTAGAACGAGATTGCTGTTTAAAAAGAGACAGACATTTGCCCGCCAACATGCTAACAAAGCCATGGGCCACTCCATCGCTAAAGCCAGAGAGTTTGCAAACGTATGACCATTGCCATTACCGAACAAGATACCCGTGCGGGTCGCCAGATCGAGCATAACTCCTTCGCCATCGTGGACGCCGAGGCCGGCCCCCACCCCTATAGCGAGGCACAGTGGCAGGTGGTGCGGCGTATGATTCACGCTACCGCCGACTTTGAATTTAATGGTCTGACACGCTTTCATGATGACGCCATGCAGGCTGGTATGGATGCGGTCAAGGCGGGGGCGGCCATCCTCTCGGATGTGGAGATGATCCGGGTGGGGCTCTCCCAGGCCCGTTTGGCACACTTTGGTATGAGCTGCCACCAGTTTATTAATGATGACGATGTGGCGGCCAAAGCCAAGCAGGAGGATACCACCCGCGCGGTACAGGCCATGCGTAAAGCCCGTGATAGGGGGCTTATGCAAGGGGCTATTGTGGGCATTGGTAATGCCCCCACGGCGTTGTTGGAGGTGATTCGGCAGGTGCAAGCGGGGGAGAGCCAGCCCGCCCTGATTATTGGGATGCCGGTGGGCTTTGTGTCGGCGGCGGAATCCAAAGCGGCGCTGCAAGGGTTGCAGCAGGTGCCGTGGATCGTAACCCATGGGCGCAAGGGGGGCTCGACCATGGTGGTGGCGGCCATCCATGCCCTGCTTAGCCTATGTGCCCAGCCCTAATGGCGACGATTCAACGGAAAAAGGGCAACCGTAGCGGTTATACCACCGGAGCCTGCGCCGCAGCGGCGGCCCGCGCGGCGGCCTTGGGTCTGCTGGAGGGGCGGGTGCCGGATCAGGTCGCCTGCCTGCTGCCCAATGGGCAGCAGGTGCAGTTTAGCGTCGCCGAAGGCTGTTTGGGTGAGCGCTTGCAGGATGAGCCGCTTACCTGCACCGGCACGGTTGCCCATGCGGTCATTATTAAAGATGCGGGGGATGATCCCGATGTCACCCATCGGGCGGCGATGAGTGCTGATCTGCGGCCACTGCCCGACCAGCCCAACCGGGTTGTGCTTAAAGGGGGCGAAGGGGTTGGGGTGGTGACCAAATTGGGGTTGGGGTTGGAGATTGGCGCCCCGGCCATCAACCCGGTACCTCGCGCCAATATTGAAGAAAATGTGCGGGCGGTCGCCGCCCCCTATCTGGAAAAATGTGGGATTGAAGTGACCATCTCGGTCCCCGGTGGGGATGAGCTGGCCAAACGCACGCTAAATCCTCGTTTGGGTATTGTGGGGGGCATCTCGATCCTGGGCACCAGCGGCATTGTTCATGCCTACTCAACCTCTGCCTTTCGGGCCAGTGTGGAGCAGCATATTGAGGTGGCCGCCAAACAGGGATTGAGCACCATGGTGCTCACCACCGGTGGCCGTACCGAGCGGTTTACCCAAGCCCAGCTGCCCCACTTGCATGAGGCCTGTTTTGTGCAGATGGGGGATTTTTTACAACCCGCATTAGAGGCGGTGGTTAAAGCGGGCATCCCCCATGTGGTGATTGGGGGCATGGTGGGTAAATTGATGAAAATGGCCCAGGGCGAGCGCAACACCCATGCGGGGCGTAATCCGGTGAATATGGGGCTGGTGGCGCAGATTGCTGCCGAGGTGGGGGCCCCTGCGGCGGTATGTGACGAGATACGCCGTGCCGAAACCGCCCGCTTTGCCAGTGATTGCATGGCAGAGCTGGGGTTAAGCCTACCCTTTTATGACAATCTGGCCCAGCGGGTGGTGCAAACTCTAACCCAACGCTACGCGGGGCGTTTTACCCTGCGTATTCTGGTGTGTGATTTTGAGGGCAACAAAGTGACCGAAGCCCAGGGAGGCTACCATGGCTGAGCCCTGCCATATCATCGGCGTATTGGATAATGGCCCCGAGGGGTTGCATGGGCAGAGCGTGGGATTAATGCGCCGGGCTCAGGTGGTGATTGGGGTGCCGCGTACCTTCGCCCTGTTTGAGGATCTGTTGCCGGAAGAGGCGCAGCGCCTGGATCTGACCGGCCATTTGGATAAAGTGCCCCAGTGGGTGCAACGCGGCTTGCAAGCGGAAGAGACGGTGTTGGTGCTGGCGACGGGGGATCCCCTGTGCCATGGCATTGGCAGTTATCTGGTGAAAAAATTGGGCCTGGATGCCTGCCAGATCCACCCCAACACCTCGGTGATGCAGTGGGCCTTCGCCCGTTTGGGGCTGCCTTGGCAAAAGGCGCAAATTTTATCGGCCCACACCGCCGATTGTGGCGCTTGGCAGCCGGGGCTGGGGCCGGAACACCCCCTGACCGGGGTGATGCAGAGCATCCAGCAGCAGCCCCTATTGGGTATCTTTACCAGCCCGGAGAATGATCCTGCCCGCATCGCGCAGGCGATCCAAGCGGCGGGTATGGGGGAGCATGTGCTCTTGCATGTGGCCCAGCAGTTGTTGCTGGATGATGAGCGGGTGGAGCGGGATCTTAGCCCGGCTACCGTGGCCGCAGGCCACTATGCCCAGCCCAATGTGATGATTGTCGAGAATACCGCCCCCCAGCGGCTGCCCCTGTTTGGGTTGGAGGATGCCAGCTACCAGCAGCGTAAGCCCGATAAGGGGCTGATTACCAAAAAAGAGGTGCGGGTGGTGACGCTGGCGCAGCTGCGTCTGCATCGTGAGAGCATCGTGTGGGATATTGGGGCGGGTTCAGGCTCCATTGGGTTAGAGGCCGCCCGCATGGCCGGCCATGTCTATGCCATAGAGAAAAATGGGCCAGATCGTGAGATTATGGAGGCCAACCGGCAGCAGATGGGCTGTTTAAACTACAGCGCCTATCTGGGCGAAGCCCCTGCGGGGCTGGAGAACTGGCCGGACCCGGATGCGGTGGTGATTGGGGGCTCTGGCGGCCATTTGGCCCCGCTGCTGGCGTTGGTGGCCCAGCGTCTGTTGCCCGAGGGGCGCTTGGTGATGAACTTTGTTACCCTGGAGAATCTAACCACGGCCCTTGACCAGTTACAACGGCTGGGTATGGTGTGGGAGCTGATCCAGATGCAGATTTCCCGCAGTCAGCCTATTTTAGAGATGCACCGTATGCAGGCAGAAAACCCGGTGTGGATCCTTACCGCCAGACATGGAACCTGATCATGCCAACACAACAGGGCCGATTAATCGGTGTCTCTTTGGGTCCGGGTGATCCACAGTGGATCACCCGTGGCGCTTGGAGCGCCCTACAGAGCGCCGCCCACTGGACCTATCCGGTCAAAAAGAGTGGGGCAGAGAGTTATGCCCTGGAGATTGTGCAGCGTAGTGGTTTGGCGATCCCGGCGCGTAACACCGCGCTGGTTTTCCCCATGACCAAGGATGCGGAGATCTTGGCTAAAAGCTGGGCGGTGGCGGGGCGGCAGGTGTTGGAGCTGCTGAATGGGGGAGAGGATGTGCTGTTTTTGGTGGAGGGGGACGCCTCCACCTACTCAACCTTTAACCATGTGCGGCGTGCGGTACAGGCCCTGGATGGGGGGGTGGCGGTGGAGGTTATTCCGGGTGTAACCTCCTTTAACGCCGCAGCGGCCCGTTTGCAGGATGTGCTGTGCGACCAGGATGAGACGGTGGCCATTGTGCCGGCTGCCTATGGGGTGGCGGTGATTGAGCAACTGTTGGCGCAGTTTGATACCATTGCGTTGCTGAAAGTGAATCCGGTTTTGGATCAAGTGTTGGATATGTTGCAGCAGAAGGGCATTATAGAGCATGCCCGCTTTGTGGAAAAAGCGGGCAGTGAACAGGAGTGGTTGGTGGAGGATGTTAGAACGTTGCGGGGGCGCAAGGTCTCTTATCTCTCACTGATGCTGGTGCATAACCCGAATCGGGTCAAACCTACATTACAGCGGGGCTGTCGAAAGAAATGATCGAAACCAATAGTGTCAAACCCAAGACCGCCGTCATCGCCATCACCAAGCATAGCGTGGCCCACGCGCTCAAGCTGGTCAGCATGATGGAAAATACCACCCTGCTTGTTTCCGAAAAATTTGAGTCCCATGTGGCCGACTATACAGGGGCCAAGGGGGTGGTGCGCGGCCCCATCAAGCACCATATGGCGGAGCTGCTGGCCAGCTTTGAGCAGCTGGTGTTTTTTGTCTCTATCGGTGGGGTGGTGCGGTTGATCGCCCCTCATCTTAAGAGCAAAGAGAGCGATCCTGGGGTGGTGTGTGTGGATGACGCCGCCCGCTTTGTGATCCCTATTTTGGCCGGTCATGTGGGGGGCGCTAATGATCACGCTCGGCTGGTGGCGCAACTGCTGGGGGCCGAGCCGGTGATTACCACCGCATCGGATGTGCGTAAAACCATTCCGGTGGATATCCTGGGTCGGGAGCTGGGCTGGAAGGTGGAGGCCCTGAAAGATAATATTACCCGTGTCTCTGCCCATATGGTCAATGAAGAGGCGGTGGCCTTTGTGCAGGAGGTAGGTAGCCGCAACTGGTGGCCAGAAGATAAACCCTTGCCCAAGAATGTACAGCTTTTTAACCGCTTTGAAGAGGTTCCGGTGGAAGCCTTTGCGGGGATTTTATGGGTGACCAACCGCCCTGTGTCGCAATCCTTTTTGGAGAGCCTAAAAGGTAAGTTGATCATCTATCGGGTGCCCGAGGAGTCGTGATCCCATGAAGCTGGTGTTGGGCATGGGGTGTGATCGCAACACCCCGCTTGAGACCTTGGAGAGGGCGGTGGCGTTGGCCTTGCAAGAGGCCGGCGGCACCCTGGCGGATGTGCAGCGGCTGGCCACCATTGAGGCCAAACGGGATGAGCTGGCGCTCTGCCAGTTGGCCCAAAAGTGGGGCTGGCCGCTGGATCTGCACAGCGCAGAGGCCCTCGCTGCGGTTAAGGTGCCCAACCCCTCGCCGGTGGTGCTCAAATATATGGGCACCCCAGCGGTGGCCGAGGCGGCTGCGCTGCTGAGCGGGGGTAATCCCGGTTGGGCGGCGCTGTTGGTGGAAAAACGCAAACATCGGGGAACCGATGGTAAAAATGCCACCGTATCGGTGGTGAGGATGGCCACATGAAAGCAGGCAAAATCTATCTGGTGGGGTTGGGTCCCGGTGCCGAAGCCCATATGACCGCCCGCGCCCGCGAGGCCATTGCGGATGCCGATGTGGTGATTGGCTATACCACCTATATTCGCTTGGTCCAGCCGCTGCTTAGCCATCAACAGGTGGTCAAAAAGGGCATGGCCGAAGAGCTGGACCGCTGTGAAGAGGCCATTGTGTTTGCCAAACAGGGTAAAAAGGTGGCGCTCATCTCGTCGGGGGATGTGGGCATCTACGGTATGGCGGGTCCCACCTATGAGGTGCTCTTTAAGAGCGGTTGGAGCCCCGACAGCGGCATTGCGGTGGAGGTGGTGCCCGGCTGTACCGCGCTGAGTAGCTGCGCCTCCCTGGTGGGGGCTCCGTTGGGGCACGATTTCTGTAGCATCTCGCTGTCGGATCTGCTTACCCCTTGGCCGGTTATCGCCAAACGTTTGAATGCGGCGGCCTGCTCCGATTTTGTCATTGCCCTCTACAACCCCAAGAGTGGGCGGCGTACCGAGCAGATTGTGGCGGCGCAAAAGATTTTGCTGCACCACCGCAGCGGCAAAACCCCGGTGGCCATTGTTAAATCCGCCTATCGTCCCCGCCAGAGTGTGGTGATGACCACCCTTAAAAAGATGGTGGATGAGGAGATCGGCATGCTCTCGACGGTGCTGATTGGTAATGGTGAGACCTTTGTTAAAGAAGGGATCATGATTACGCCTCGGGGTTATGCCGATAAGTATGTGGATTTTACCAAGGAGATTAAAGAAGGGGAGCAGGCGGGCCATTCGCTAAGCATGGGCTTGACCGGCTGGCATGAGATTGTGCGGGAGCATCTGCGGTTGCACCCCAAACAGTCCATGCAGATCACCTCCGAGCGGTTTGATGTACCCATGGGTGAGGTGCTCAAGGCGGTCTCCGAGGCGGGGGATCGGCCCATTCCTGGCCGTACTGTGGAGCGGATCAAGCGCAAGGCATTGCCTGGGCTGCTGATTACCATGAAGCAGGTGCGCATTCGCTGGGTGGCGGGGGCGGCGGAGGGTACCATTACTCTGCAAGATGCAACCTGGGCGGTGTCGGAAAGTGAGGTGCAGTTGGTGGGCCCCGGTACCAGTGTGGCACTGCCCATCGACTCCATCAAAGGTATCTGGTTAAGCCGCAGTGGTTCGGGTAAAACCCTGTTTATGACCGACCGTTTTGGGGCGGTTTTGCTGCGGGTACAGGTGACGGCCCAATCCGCGTTGCGGGTGGCGGGTCCTTGATGGGGTGCCCCGTTAGTTGGGCTGGGCGCGGTGCAGAAGCGCGTGGATGAAGGCCATGTCCACATGCTCGGCAAAAGCATCGGCAAGCCGGTCGATGCTGGCCTCGCGGAGCTGGCGAATATCCTGAACCGGCAGGCTGTGGTGGGGGGCTGCCCAGTTTAGTAGGCTGGCGAGGGCTTCGGGATGGTCCAGCAGACCATGCAGATAGCTCCCCTTAATCTGCCCATCTTGGCTGCTGGCTCCCTCGTGGCTGCCATCCTCCAGGGTGAGCAGTGGATGGGCCAAGGCGGGGCCTGAGCTGCGCCCCATGTGGATCTGGTAGCCCTCTACGGCCCCTCCCTGCAACAGGTTGCCGGTGTGGCGGGTAAGCTGTTTTTCTGGGGTGATGGTGGTCTGCATCTCTAATAAATGGAGCCCATCCATGGAGCCGGGGCTGCCTTCCAAGCCGTGGGGATCATGAATCTGACGGCCAAGCATTTGAAAACCCCCGCAGATACCCAACAACCGCCCACCGTAGCGCAGGTGGCGTTGCAGTACAGCTTGCCAGCCCTGTTGGCGCAGCCAGTGCAGATCGGCCCGCACGCTCTTGCTGCCCGGGAGCAGGATTAAATCCGCAGCGGGGATCGCTTGCCCGGCCTCCACCAGATGCAGGGCGACGTCGGGGTGGCTGCGTAGTGGGTCCAGATCGGTATGGTTGCTTAGACGCGGCAGGCGGGGGACCACCACCGTCAGCTTGGCGTGGGGATTGGCGGGAGTGGTGGTAAAAAAAGAGTCTTCGGCCTCCAGGTGCAGGCCGTGCAGGTAGGGTAGTACCCCTAGGGTGGGTTTGCCGGTGAGCTGCTGAAGTTGTTCCAGCCCCGGTGCCAACAGGGCTGGGTCGCCTCGAAATTTATTGACCAAAAACCCTTGAATCAACTGCTGTTCCGGGGGGGCTAAGAGCTGCATGGTACCCACCAGCTGCGCAAACAGGCCGCCCCGGTCAATATCCCCCACCAACAACACCGGGCAGCCCACCGCCGTGGCAAAACCCATGTTGGTGATGTCATTGGCGCGTAGGTTGATCTCGGCAGGTGAGCCTGCGCCCTCCACCACAATGACCTCGTAGTGTTGACACAAGCGTTGATGGGCCGCCAAGACATACTGCATGGCTTGGGGCTTGAAATGGTGGTACGCCAGCGCCTTCATATTGCCTACCGAGCGGCCCTGGATAATCACTTGGGCGCCAACATCGGAGTTGGGTTTGAGCAAAATCGGGTTAAAATCGCTATGGGGTTCCAAGCCACAGGCGCGAGCTTGCAGCGCTTGGGCGCGGCCAATTTCGCCCCCGTCGCTGGTGACGGCGCTGTTGAGGGCCATGTTTTGGGGTTTAAAGGGTGCCACCGCCACCCCTTGCCGGTGCAGCAGGCGGCACAGGGCGGTGACCATCAAACTTTTACCGGCATCGGAGGTGGTGCCTTGAATCATAAGGGTATGGGCCATGGGTGCGACTTTCAGCAAACAGAAAAAAAGAGCCATCATGGAGCAGCTTGGGCTATCGGGCAAGGCGTATTAAGCCGATGACAACCCTACAGCATGGTGGTCGTCTCTATCAGGCGGCCCGCCAATTTGGTCGGCCACCGGCGGCATGGCTGGATCTTTCCACCGCCATTCATCCGCAAGGGTGGCGTCCACGGCAGCCCATTCCTGACGCCTGCTGGGGGCGCTTGCCCGAGGATGAAGATGATCTGCACGCGGCGGCCCAGGGCTATTATGGCACCCCCCACCTGGTGCCGGTGGCAGGGTCGCAGGCAGCCATCCAGGCGCTGCCAAGGTTACGTGCCCCCGCGCGGGTTGGGGTGGTGGCCCCCACCTATGGGGAGCATGCGCTGGCTTGGCAAGGGGCGGGGCATGGGGTGCAAAGCTTGGCTGCGGAACAGGTGGAGTCGGCTTTAGCGGCGCTGGATGTGCTGGTGGTGGTGAATCCCAATAACCCCACCGGGGAGCGCTTTGCGGTAACGCAGTTGCAGCGCTGGTTGCATCGGTTGGCCGGTCGAGGCGGCTGGTTGGTGGTGGATGAAGCCTTTATGGATGCCACCCCCCAGCAGAGCATGTTGCCCCAGGTGGGGCAGCCGGGATTGGTGGTGTTGCGCTCATTGGGTAAATTTTTTGGGCTGGCGGGCTTGCGGGTGGGCTTTTGTATGGGTGAGCAAGCCCTGCTTGAGGCCATGCAGGGCCTACTGGGGCCATGGACACTGGCCCATATGGCCCGCTGGGCGGCGAGCCAAGCGTTGCAGGACCGCGCTTGGCAGGCGCAAACCCGCGCAGAGCTACCCCAGCAGAGTGACCAGTTGGGGCAACGATTGGCCCAGTATGGTTTGCCCGTCTGGGGTGGCACGGCGCTGTTTCAATACGTGCGCCATGAGCAGGCCCAGCCGATCTGGCGACAGTTTGCCCAGCGGGGTATTCTGTTGCGTCATTTTGAGCAACCCCAGGCGCTGCGCGTGGGGCTGCCAGGGGATGCTGCCCAGTGGCAGCGGTTTCAGACGGTTTTGCAAGAGGTTATGCAAGAACAAGCCAGGTTTCGGCCAGGGTGTGCAGAGGGTGGAGCTGGGGCGGTTGGGTAACGATTTTTGCGGCACCGTAAGAAATACTTGATTTTTTGAGGGAAATTTTCTTAAAGTTAGGGTTGGCTCGAAATGCCTCTGTCGAACGGTAAGTTATTGGAGAAACAATGAAATTCCCCCGTCTGTCGACATCTTTACGACTGATTTCCCTGCTCGCAGCGGGGTTGCTGCTGCCTGCCTGTTCCACGCTGGATGCCTACCATGATGTAAGCATGGCGCGTCCGGACGTGCAACATGAAGGGGCGCTGGGTAAACAAGTCACCGAATATGGTGGCCTGCCCCAGACCCGTGGTGTCACCATCGCCGAGGCGCAGGAGTTTGCTCGCCTGCTGCAACTGCGCTATGACGCCGCCATTCGCGGTCAAGCCAAAGATCAAGAGGAGGTGCGCTTGGCACTGACGGGTCTGGTCGCGGGGGCGGTTGGCTCGGTGCTGTTTGACAGTGATCATGATGTGCTTAAAGGGTTGGGTTTGGCCGGGGGTGCGCTCTACACCATCAATCAGGTGGCGGCGGATAACCATCGGCGGGGCATCTATACCCGGGGTATTGAGGCCCTGGGGTGTTTGGTCGAAGCGGTGGATAAGTCAGGTCTTTCCACCAGCCGGGTGCAAAATGCCATGTCCGCCGTGCGGGCCGCGCAGGAGACCCGCCAAGCCTTCCGTCGCGCCCTGTGGGAATTGCGGGATGCCAATGCAGCCCAATCGGCGCCCATTGCTGATATGATTAGCCGCTTGCAAAGTGAGCTGCCGGTGCCCGAAAGTCCAGAGAGCGCCCAAGGCTGGCAGCAGGAGGTACGCCAATTGGCCGAGGTGCAACGCACCGTGCAAAAGCTGCTGCAAACCGTTAAGGATAGCGGCAACCTGTGGATTTCGGATCAACAAGAGCGTAACCGCGATCTGGAAGCCACGGTGGATGGCATCGAGTCCTACGCCAAGATTTTGGTGACGAAAACCTTTCATGTGCAGATGGCCATCAACCAAGAGCTCAGCCGTCTCGAGCCCGATCAAAACCGCTATCTCAATGAGCTGCGGGGGCACCTGCAAGGGGGCTTTGCGACCTCTAATGGGCGCGATTCCATGAGCGGGTTAAGCAACCCTTTTGGCAATGTGTGGAAGCCCGATGGCACGGTGCTTAGTTTGATGGAGACCCGTAATGCCATGGCAAAAACCCTGTTGGCTCTGGGTGAACTGCGGGTTAAAGCCCTCAAAAATCCCGTAGCGCGGGGCAAAATGGAGGGGTTGGAAAGATTAAGTCAAGCGGTGGCTCAGGTGGACGGCGCTTTTGATCGTATGGTCGCCACTCAGCAGGAGCTACAGTTTGGCACCATCAGCTTTGATACTTCGTCGGCCCTGTTTGCCGACTGTTCGTTGGATGTAGAGAATGGTCAAGTTTTGCGTCTGATGCCTCCCGCTGTCGCCTTGGAACTGGATAGCAGGGCGCAGGGGCTGGTGCAGAAAAAAGTGCTGGTCAATGGGGGGCGGGCACCTTATCTGGCGGTTTCGGATAATGATGATCTGGTGGTTGTGGAGCGCATGGAGGCATTGGGCGAGAATAAAGGCTGGATGACCTTAAAAGTGGCGGTTAATCGGGGCCACACCACCAACGTCACCGTGGTGGATAATAAAGGCACCCCGCAGGTGTTGAATGTGATGGTGCCCAGCGCTAAAGCCAACTTTACCCCCATTGCCCCGCCCACGGGGTTGGAACGAGAGCGGACAGCAGTACAGCAGGGGGTGGCTGCTGTGCCGGTCAACGACCTGAACAGCTGTTTAACCCGCAGCAAACAGGGTTATCTACAGCGTTCGGCGGGCTACTATAACAGTGGCTGGTTGATTCAGGATATCCGCCGCTTGCAACGCATCGCCGATAAAGCCCCCGGTATGGGTAAGGATGTCACCATTGATGGTTTGATGGGCTACAAAACCTGGAATGCCGTCTGTCTTTTACAAGATCTCTACGGTGAACGGGTTACGGGGAAATTGAGCCGACCAGAGCTGGCGCGTTATGAGCAGCGTCTGGAGATTACAGCAGATATTGTACCCGGTGCGCTCTCCCCTTTTGAGTTTAGCCCCCGGTTTGATGTTACCCTGCTCAAGCAGTTTCAGAGCAATCTTAAAGAGGCCTTGGGGGCCGAAGGGGCCGCCATTGAGCCCACAGGGGTGCTGGATGCCGCGACCCGTACCGGGATTGAGCGCTATCGAAGCCGCTTTATTGAGCGCAGCGTGGATGAAGCCGAGGATATTGCCCAGCGCACCCGCGAGGTTTATGAGGACCGTCACCCCACGGCCAGCTTTGTGAGCTATCCACAACGCTTGACCAACCTTTTGTTTCATAAGGTGATTAAGTCCGAAAAAAGCCAGCACTAAGGGTGTTGATCTTGCCTTTGTCAAGGGTCGTTTCATAACCATGAAGCGACCCTTGCTGTTTGTGCCCTCCTTTTGCTGGAGCAGGTGGGCCGCGCCGCACCCGCACAAACGGGGGTGGGGCCGGGGGCTAGGGCTGTGCGGTGACGCAATTGAGGGTGTGTAGCTGTCTTAACCACGGGGGCGGGTTAGGCTCTCCATAGTGGGTCGGTTGTCGGGGTGTGAGGGCTTCTTGGTAATATCTCCACAGGGTTTGAAATGTAGGTGGATTTTTTAACAGTTTATCCCTAATGTTAAGGATCTGTGAGAAAAGATGATAGAGGCTTGGTAACAATGGGTTGGGGGAGCGATGTCACAGTATCAGGTGGATAAAGAGGCAGAGATGGCCTTTTTGGCCGCACAGTTAGAGGACCTGGGTGAAGGGGTTGTCGACCAACGCGAGCAGCAGGAACAGCAGTGGGTGGATGAGACCAGTCACGCGCTGGAGTTGATGTCCGCCACAGAGCACGAGCTGGCGCGTCAGTTTCAGCGGGTGGCCGATGGGGATCCCTTGCAGGTTACCGAGTTGGACCTTGCCATAACCCGCATGAACAGTTCATTGGCGAAAGATCCCGATGCCTTAATTGGGCTGGCACTTCTGCGCCAGCATGATCATGAGGGCTTTGACCATTCGGTGAACGTGTCGATCTATCTGATGAGCATGGCGCGGGCCATGGATATGGATGAGCAGATGATCAATGCGGTGGGCTTGGGGGGGCTGCTGCACGATTTGGGCAAGTCTCAAATTGCCGAGACGGTCCTGCAAAAAAAAGATAAGCTTACCGAAGAGGATTGTCGCGTTATTCGGCAGCATGTGGAGGCCTCCATGTCTATGATGGATGTGATGGAGGTCTCTCCCTTGAGCCGTACACTGGCCGTTCAGCATCATGAACGGTTGGATGGCTCGGGTTATCCCCATAAACTCAAGGGGGATGCCATTAGCCAAGAGGGGAGAATGGCGGCCATTTGCGATATTTTTGATGCCATGACCTCTAACCGCATCTACCGCCAAGCCCGCGATGGTAAAGAGGTTCTGCGCTATCTGCTTAAAGAGAGCAAAGAGAGCCAACGGCTTGATAGCCGTTTGGTGGAGATTTTTATCCGTGCGGTTGGCATCTATCCGGTGGGTTCGCTGGTACGTTTGGCCGATCAACGCATGGGGGTCGTGGTGCGCAACCATCGTTCGGATCTGCTGCGGCCTGTGGTGCGTATTATTTATAAAGGTGATATACAGGTAGACCCCTACACACTGGATCTTGCCAAACATCCAGAATCTGCGGCTCAGCGGATTCTGGGTACCGAGAGCCCCTCCATGACACGGCTTAATCCCGCCCTTTATATGCCTGGGCCGGGGTGCTATCAAGTGTGACGCTGTCTATATCTTCTCTATGCTTTGTAACCGCTAAGATTAGGTTTAACGCTGTGTAAGGCGTTCTTCTATGGTTTGGGCAAGCCTGCCTAGGATGCTGCGGGCTGGCGCGCTTAGCCATAATTTACCGCGCATACGGCGACTTGGTGCCGGCTGTTCCAAGCGGACAGCGAGCCGGGCTTGGTTTGGCTGGGGCGGGCTGTCCCGCATTGCGGCAGGGTCGGGATGATGGGGCAAAATCACCATCCACAAGGGCTCTTCCGCCAGGATGCCGCTCTGAAAAGGCAGACGCAAACCAGGGCGTAAGGGGTGCTGCTGGGTTGTGGACCATTCAAGCAACACGCTACCGTGTAGATCATCACTCAAAGTGAGTAGGGGGGCCTGTTTGGCGACCCACTGCCCCGGTTGCAGTTGGGGTTCGAGCTGTATGATTTGCCCAATGTGGCGGGCGTGTAGGGTGATGGTGCTTAGCGTGGATGGCGTTGTCGCCGGGGCCGCTTGGCTCGGTGCGGTAGGGAGGGGCAGAGGCGCATTGGCAGGTGGGTTTATGGTGTGGTCAGGTTCGTCATAGCGCAGGGTAATAAGGGGTTGATCGACCGTGACCCAATCGCCCAAGGTGACATGCAGGGCGGTGATTTGGGCCATGGCCGGTGCATACAGCGGCTGGGGTGGGGCAATCTCCAGCGTTGCCGGTAGGGGCATGGCGCGAGGCAAGGGCAGCGCGACTACGACCAGCACACATGCTGCAAGCAGCCAGCGTTTGGGGTGGGCGATGGTGGGGAGGATAGGCATACGAATCTCCCGAGCTAAGTTTGGGCATCTTTGGGGTGGCCGCGTTGATGGGGGTAGTATGCGCATCGGGCGGCATAAGAGCAACCGTTTAGGCTTTCCCTGGAAGGTGCAGGGGTGGGTGATGAGAAGGGTAGAAGGTGGGGTCTGGTTTAGGGTAGTCTCGCAGACGCCATGCTTTAACAGGGTTGGTGGTGCTTGGCTATGTCGGGGGACGCCTGAACCGTGCAAAGGAGTGATGCCATCATGCCCTTGTGGATGAGCAATGTGGAGTATGTGGTGCTGCGGATGATCCGCAAGTTTGTCTTTAATCGCGCCATGCTGGACCGTCTGGAGCGCTGGTTGCCTTACTACCGTAAGACCGGTGCTTCGGCCCAAGGGCTGCCCCAGAGCTTAGCGTATGGCGAGCACTGCTTGGGCTTGGTGCTGGCCCATCTGAGCGAGGCCGAGCAGCAGGGCTTGCAGGGCACGGTGTTGGAGATTGGCAGTGGTCAATATTCACTGTTGGGGCATCTATTTAGTCGCCGTTTTGGGGTAAACTACATCGCCCTTGAGCCGTTTGCGCACGCCAGTCAGGCAGAGATGCAGCAGTTTGACCAGCGAGTGGCCCGCTTTGCCCCCAACTTGGCCCATGCCCAGGTGCAGCGTATCCGCCACTGGGCGAGTATGGCGGAGGCTTCGGTGGATTTTTCCTGCTCCCTCGCGGTATTGGAGCATGTGTATGATCTAAATGAGCTGGTGGCCCACTATAAACGGGTGCTTAAACCGGGGGCCATGATGGTGCATATTGTGGACTATCGAGACCACTTTTTTAAATATCCCTTTCACTTTTACCAGTTTTCGCCACCCTTTTGGCAGCGTATGTTAGACCCGGGTAGCATGCCCCGGCATCGGTTGAGCGACCATATTGCCGCCTTTTCACAGGCGGGTTTTCGGGTTGAAGTACTTGAGCGGAACTATTTGTGGGAACCCTTTCGCAGGGTGCAATCCAACCTGCACAGCAGCTTTGCCCATTATGATGAAGAGACCTTGGCGACCTCGGGGGCGGTATTAAAGATCTATGCGCCGAGTTAGGGGATGCCTTTGGTGTGGCCTGTCGTGGCGCATGCGTAAGGCAGGTAAGGGGTTGGGGCTGCGGCCCAAGAGGCGAGGGTGTGGGGGTGTCGATGGCTGGGTTACGAGATCGCTTGCGCCAGCTTAAAGGGGAGGCTCCGCTGCCGCCGCCAGCGGAGCTAGAGCCGCTGCCAGCGGAGCTAGAGCCGCTGGCGGAGCGGGATGCCGCTTTGGCGGGACGGTTAAGGCGTTTGCGCCCCATCGCGGCCCAAACCGAAGGGGCAGGTACACCGTTGGCGGATGAGGCCGCGCTTGCTGCTTTTTTGCAGGGGGAGGTGGTGGCTCCAGGGCTTATTTTGGTGCGTTGGTGTGCCCCTTTGCAGCAGCATCATGGCCGTTACCCATTAGAGCGGCTTATGGAGCCGGTGGCGCAGATTGTGGGGGGAGGGCTGCACGATCCGACGCGGTGTGCCTGGATTGATACCGAGACCACCGGTTTGGCCGGGGGCACGGGCACCACGGTGTTTCAGATCGGGCTGTTGAGGTTGTGGCAAGGGGCACTGCATGGGCGGCAGTGGTTGTTGAGTGGTTATGGGGGCGAGGCCGCCATGTTGCGCCAGTTTCAGCAGGCGCTGGCGGGGGTGACGCAGCTGGTGAGCTTTAATGGCAAATCCTTTGATGTGCCTCTCTTGGCGACTCGCTTTCGGTTGCAGGGCATGGCGGATCCTTTGAGTGGTTTGGCCCATTTGGATCTACTGCATCCCTTTCGGCGTCTGTTTGCGGGTCAGTTGCCGGACTGTCGTTTGCAGCGGGGGGAGCAGCATCTATTGGGATTGCAGCGGCAGGACGATCTGCCGGGTGCGGAAGCACCGCTGGCGTGGCAGGCGTGGTTGCGGGGCAAGCGGGGGCATGCTTTGGCGGGGGTGCTTAGGCATAATCAGGATGATTTATTGAGTTTGACGTTGCTGCCGGTGGTGTTGGGGGAGTGTTTTCGCAGTGCGGCCCATGGGGCTTCACCGTTGGGGGTGGCGCGGGCGTGGATTGAGGCTGGGGATGAGGGGGTGGCGCGGCAGGTGTTGGAGATGCACATGTCGCGGCTGGATGGGGATGGGTTACAGCAATTGGGTTGGTTGTATCGTCGGGCGGGTTTGTGGTCGCGGGCGGTGATTGTGTGGCGCATGGCGGCGGCAAAGGGGCATGCGGCGGCGATGGAGGCATTGGCCAAGTATCATGAGCATCAGGATCATGATTTGGCGCAGGCATGGATCTGGGCGCAGCGCTTACAGCAGCGGTTGGGGCGCACGGGTGAGGTGAGCAAGCGGATTAACCGTCTGCGCAAAAAGCGCGGTGAGGAGTAAGCACGATGAAATTACCGGTCAACGCTTCGGTTAAGGGTGATCAGTTGATATGTGATGGTTTTGCCGACAGCGCGGAGAGTGCGGTGGCCATGGCGGTGGGGGCTGGGCGGGATGCGACGGAGGCGTTTAAGCAGGATTTTGATCTGGACATGGTGGGTAGTGAGGATGAGATTGCGCTGGGTCAGCAGCAGTGGCAGGCGCGTTTGCATGGTCAACAGCCCGACCGGCGCTCATCGTTGGGGGGCTGGGG
Organism: Magnetococcus marinus MC-1; assembly: GCF_000014865.1. NCBI lineage: Bacteria > Pseudomonadati > Pseudomonadota > Magnetococcia > Magnetococcales > Magnetococcaceae > Magnetococcus > Magnetococcus marinus. The sequence goes on along the minus strand of NC_008576.1, from coordinate 3,892,037 downwards.
TCTCTTTGCGGTGGGCTGGGTAACCTATTAAGCGCGGGGCGCTGCGCATCCCCCTGGTTGGGTGTGTAATTAATATACGAAGGTCGCTTAGTCTTGCTTAAGTTCCTTTAGGGGAGACTTGCGCCTTCTATATTATGTGGGGATTGAGTTGGGTGGTGGCTTGCTGAGTTTTAATTTCGCTGCTTTGGCGTGCGTGAGCGTGCTTTAACTGGGTGTTCGGTATTTTAGCACCGTTTGAGTCTGCAATTATGCAGCTCCGCGCTGATTAAAAAATAACGAGTCTAAATTATAAGATTGGCGATAATAGAGAATGGTTATGTTAGTCGAACGAAGATAACATTTTTAAGATATTATCAATGATATTGCTGTTTGTGCTGGTTAATTCAGAGAAAATTTTTATTTGTGTATAGTTCGCCATTTTTTCAAATGAATTAGGCTTGTGTTTTGTTATTATATTTTTATATTTATCATCCAAATTTTCATAATCACCTATAATAATATCACACTCGAGCAGCGTGCTATCAATCCACCAGTCAGAGCCTGCGCTCAACTTCCAATTTTTTAAGATATAGTTAGCAAATTTGATTCCCTTTCCAGCGTTGTCTCCCCCAATTATCTTATAAAGATATGCAACATTAATAGCAGGATAATAATCTTCAGTATTAATTCTGAATGCCTCTATATACAGGCTAAGAGCTCGTTTTAAGAGATCGTAATTTATACCCTCTTTGTCACATAAAACATTATTATTTCCATATATCGCTCTTCTTTTGTATTGCGCGGCTAACATGCTGAGAGTATTAGAATCTCTATAGCCTAAATTCCATACGCCATAAATTAAATTAGCTGCTTCTTCATATCTTCCTTGTCTTGTCAAGCAGTTAGTTTCAAGTTTCATCAATTCTTTGCTGTACCCAAGTAAAGAAATATTAATACCATCAATAGACCTTTTTTGATCCTTAATTTTTTTTGTAAGAACTAAAGCTTGCTCATATAAACCAAACATTTTATAAATTTTAGCAATCTCTAGCAAAAAATTTTCGTTAAAAATTTCAGGAGATGTCCACCTACCGATCGAAGCATTATTTAATAAAGCATCTGCATCGTAAGAGTTTTTTAGACTATTTAATAGCCTTTTGTTATCGTCAGTTATAGCCTCAACCTCCGGAAGCATCTTCGACAAGTCTTGTTCAAGTATTCTGTCAATGATTTCTTTATCTTCATTCATTTTTCGGAATTTGTAGAGTTCATGAGTTCCGAAATTTTTTGCTAAAGGGACTTGGCCAATTATATCAAAAGCAAACTTATTTGATAGGTTAGGGTCGGGTGTCGCTTCAAATCGATCCTTGAACTCTTTCGTTACAAATATTTCTTTTGGTTTTGTAATGGGCTCAATTCTAGCAGAAGTGTTAATATTTATTCCAAGAGCATTCTTTTTTCCACTGAGTAATGGATCGTCGAATAGATCAAACCTGCCAAAATGACAGGCTATTCTAGGGTACAAAGGAGGTATGTTTAAAGTCGTGTAGTCAAAATCATTAAAAAAATCTCTGTACTCAAATGCTAGATCAGCTATGGATGCCTCATTCTCGTTTATTACTATTAAAGAGTCACCCCAGGTATTCCAGACAGTAGATTCTTCTTTAAACTTCATTATTTTCTGAGCCAATAAAGGCAAAAGTGTACTATAATAAATTCTCAGGTCAACATCCGACAGTTTTGAAAAACCAGCCAAGTCTGTAAATAGAATATAAGCATTTTTTGCTGGTGTGTTCATGCGTATCTCCTTACAGCATCAATGACGCTCGCGCTATTCCACCCTACCATTATGTTTGAATTACTTTTTATCTTGCGTGGCATAATTTGATTTCCCCAAGGTTTAACGCCTATTATATTTTTCTTCATCCTCAGCGCTTCATCAATTTCGTAATCAATCCAAATACTGTGAGCCGTATACATTCCAGCTAAATAACAACTGCTTGAGCAGGATTAATCTGCCTTGTCAAGCATAGTTTTAAACCATTCATTGTTTTTTCAGCGCAACCATCATGTTTTGGCACGCTACAGTTTCTCCAGCTAAAATGCGCATCCTGATCAAACCACCGACTATCGTTTCGTAGTGAGCACTGTAATTCCAAGCATGGCTAATGGAAATGCTTATACTTGTCTTTAAATTTGGCAACTTTAGCCTCAATAAAAAATAAGATTGATTGACATAAATGCAAGACTAGTATGATTTCTATGTTGATGTCAATATAAAAAGTAATTGCGACGTTAGATTTAATAGTTTAAAATTCGGTGATACAGCGCTACGAGATGGAACCATGACGATGTATGAGTTCCCCGCAAAAAGACAGGTTCATGATCTATGTAGATGTTTGAAATTAAAGGACGCTACGGGCTGACTGCCCTAAGGGCGGTCTATGAGGATAGTCATATGGCGCTCCGGATAATACGCTGAGCTAAATGACGAGATCGTATTGAAGATTTGAAAAAATAGAAAGTTGACGCATTTTTTTTGCATCCAAAGGCAACTTGCCTGGACAGAAAAATGAGCCCTCGCATTTTATGCGGGTCAATCTAATTATTGTTAGCCCTTTCAATCAACAAGGAGGCACCATGCCCGCACTTAAGAAATACCAACTGTTCATCAGCCACTCGTGGACTTACAGAGACACTTACGAAAAACTCGTTGAACTCTTTGATGAGCACCCCAACTTCATTTGGGTAAATCATTCCATACCAAAGGATGACCCAATTCACAATGCTGAGAACGATAAAAAGTTGTATGAGGCAATCAAAGATAAAATGTATCCCGTCAATTGCGTCGTGATGCTTGCGGGCGTCTACAGCACCCACTCTAAGTGGATCAATAATGAAATAAAGATTGCCAAGCAGTTCTACGGAAAGCCCATCATTGCTGTTGAGCCATGGGCTTCTGAAAAGACATCGCAGCCAGTGAAAAACAATGCTAATGCGATTGTGAAATGGCAAAGTAAATCAATTGTTGAAGCCATCCGCGACCACGCCCTTTGAACGCTCGGTGGATAATATGGGTCTCATTAGGCAGAATAAAGAATCATAAGCAAAAAGCCTCTACACCTTCCCTTGTGCAACGCATCTCTGCTTAGGGCGGGTGTTGGTGGTGAGGCATAAAAAAACCGCTGAAAGCACGCTTTCAGCGGTTTTTTTAAGAAACTGGTCGGGGCGAGAAGATTCGAACTTCCGACCCCTAGCACCCCATGCTAGTGCGCTACCAGGCTGCGCCACGCCCCGATGGTCTCTTTTCCTTCCTTGCGAAAGGAGCCTCAATATGGCGAAAAGGTGACAGCGAGTCAAGAGGAATTTTCAGAGTGCGCAAAAAAGATGAAACGGCACCCTTTTCGCCGCTCATAACCGCCTCAGCAAGCCGAATGGCTGCCCCCGCTTGGTATCGCCCAACCTCCTCCATCTTATCGCCCCAGGGCATCACCCTGGCGAGTAAAAAAAGAGCAGGCTTTGCTTAGGCCGCCGAACGGGTAAACACCCACTGCTCGGCTGTGGAGAGCTTGGGTTGATAAACATACCCCCCTTGGTTAAACGTTTTTAAGGGTTCCGGGCTCTCTAAGCGCTGGTTGATCATGTAACGCGCCATCATGCCCCGGGCCCGCTTGGCCATTAAACCAATCACTTTGGCCTCGCCCCCCTTGACCTCCTTGAAGATTGGGGTAATCAAGGCTCCCGCCAGCTTGGCCCGCTTCACCCCCTTAAAATATTCTATAGATGCCAGATTGATCAACGTGCGCTCCCCATGCGACTCGCTCGCAGCGTTCAGGCGCTCAACCAGATGCTCCCCCCAATAGGCATAAAGATCCTTGCCCCGGCCATTGACCAGCGCCGTGCCCATCTCCAAACGGTAAGGCTGAATGAGATCCAATGGACGTAGTACCCCATATAATCCCGATAAAATACGCAGGTGTTGCTGGGCAAACAGAAGCGCCTGCTCATCCATGCTGCCCGCTTGTAGCCCCACATAGGTATCCCCCTGGAACATAAAGAGCGCCGCTTTGGCGTTGGCCGGGGTAAAGGGGAAATGAAAGGCTTGGTAACGTTGGACATTAAGCTCGGCTAAGGTCGGGCTAAGTTTCATCAAATGGGCAAGTTGCGCAGCATCATATCCACGCAATTGCTCAATCAGGTTCTGGGTGTGCGGCAACAACTCCGGTAACGTATGGAGCCGCGCGCTAGGGTGCAGGGTTTCATCCAGCTTTTTTGCCGGGGAGAGGACAGCCAACATGGGTAGCTCCTAAAATTGACAGAAAATCGTAACAAACACGATGCGTTTGTCAGGTTATACGTTGACCCCGTTCACGGGATGGTGTTCCATACCAAACTGCACAAAAGTTCATGGGACCCCACTCTAGGATAGACTCGGGGTCGGGTAAAGCGTGAGGTGCTTGTGAAAGATCAACCCAAACAAGGGCTCAGTCGGACACACCCCCTATTAAAACATCGGGTGGGGCAGGGTGGCTTACGCCCTGCTATGGCCCGCCGTATCCAAAAAGAGCACGGCCCTAAAGAGAGCCGCTGGGGTGGCTTGCGCCTGCTGGTTGGCTCCATCCTGTTCATTGTGGCGGTGGCCGCTGGCTTGACCCTGCTCCGGCAGGAGCCCGTCGCGCCGCTGCTGAGTGTTTTCACCGACACCCCGCAACACCCCCCCGCCGATCCCTCCCCCAAGGCTGCGGCGGTGGTGATCAAAAAAGGGCCGGTTGCCCACTGCGGTAGAGAACAATGGCTGTTCAAACGCAACGAAATGATGGTTATTCCCGCAGGTGCCCACCGTATTACCGGGGTGGAGTCCAACCACGAAGCGGTGCGGGTACTCAGGGCGCAAAGCCTCGATTCGGTGCATCTGGAGCAAGAAGTGTGGATGATGCCCCAGGAGATCAGCATTCAGCAGTTTAAAAATTATGTGGATTATGTGCAGAAAATAAAAGATCCCGCCCTGCGCCAGAGTAAATTAGACCAGATCGGTCTACTGTGGAACCGCACCGATCCCAAAGCCAAGGTTAAGGGGGTCTATGCTCAAGGGGAAAATCAGCCCGTGCGGGGTATCGCCCACGATACCGCCACCGCCTATGCCCAATGGGCCGCCGAAAGCAGCGGCTGTCGGGTGCGCTTGCCTACCCGTGAGGAGTGGGCCGCCAGTGTGATGGATCGCTTTAATGCCCTAGCCCAAGTGGAAAACCCCGTCCAGGATGAACAGCGCCTAGAAAGCCTGCTGCGGGGCGTGCGGGAGTGGTCCGATAGCAGTTGTTCCATGGGGTATCACCTGCTGGGCCAAGATGATTGGACCGGCGTGCAACACCTGGGCGGTACCGTCTGTATGCCAGCCTCACTTTCAGTGGCAGGCTTCCGTCTGGTGGTGGATCCCTAACGGGCTAACAGGCTTGGCAACCCTGTATGGCTCCGAAGAGGATGCGCGGATCGACGACACAGGCTAAAGGGGGCGCTGGTGGTGCCTCTTGCCGCCCCTGTTTGTGGTGTGGTGGTACGCTGGCTGTCATCTTGCTAAGTCGCCTTTGCCGGTTATGGGTCGGGGCGTTTGTTGCGCTGACAGATACCCTTTGTTCATAGCTTCGCGTCTCCCTTGCGGATAATCTAAATCTTGCCAACATAAGCGCTGTCCATACAAAACGCTGTGAACCACACATCCCTTTGGTCCTGGGCATCCTGTATTCTGGCGGCATTTAGGAACAAAACCATGCCCAATTTCCCCTCCCGTATCTCCGAGGGAAAAGGTTTATGGGGTGGTTTGTCTCTGGCGTCCGCATCAAAGCGTGCCCTGGGAACGGGGTGAACTTGGGTGCGGCCCCTTGCGGGAAACCAAGCCTTTAAGGGCGGTGTTAGGGGCTTGCGCTGGGGGTGTTAGGGGCTTGCGCTGGGGGTGTTAGGGGCTTGCGCTGGGCTGTAAAAGCTTAAATGGGCCGTGTGGGTTGCAATACCAACATATATTTAAAGGGTTAATGGTCTCTATGCGCGATCCTAATGGCTCTGTTTAGAATAAGCCGTGCGGCGGGACGGCGGTAGAATGTGTTCGGCTAAGGGGTGCTGGCACGCTGTATGCTCTATCTGGCCGAAGCCTCTCTTGCCGTGGTAGGGGGGGTGCATGGCTAAGGAGAGTGCTCATTCTGCTCAAAAGGTCATGCAAGGCTTTTTCCACGCAGGATTTTCATATAGACTGCCTCTCTTGTGCATCTGCGGGTGCATCGGTAGAGGCGTTTGAACAAGTCGAGTCTTTTTCGGCGGAGGACGATCCGTGAATTGCGGAAATCTGAAAGATAGTGCGCTGCTGTTTGGGGCAGTGGTCATGATCATGCTGGGGCTGAGTGGTACGGTGCTGGCGGATGCCCGCAGCTCAGGCAGCTGTGCAAACTATGATTTTAGCCCCTACTACCATAAAGAGAGTCTGCGTTGGGCCGGTTTGGTGCGGGGAACCCGCCAAGATACCCCGGTTTTTGCAGCCGATACCGGCACCCAAGAGAAGGGCAAATTGACCTTTAATCAGCAGGCCGAGGTGGTGGCTGAAGCGGATGGGCGGCTTAAAATTCGTACCTTTGCGGTGGGGGAGCAGCCGGAACTGGTGGGTTGGGTAAGCCGTAGTGATATGCTCTGTTATAATGTCCCGGTTAAAGGGGTCTCTGGGCTGGAGATGAAATTTTTCATCCGTACCGGTACCACGGCCAGGGATGAGGAAAAGGAGCCCCCTACCGTTACCGTTTATCAGGACCCTGATCTCAAAACCTGTGTGGGTGGAGCAGGCAACTGTCGTACAGGGGCTTCACGCTTTCACATGTATTTTGTGTTTGATCAACGGGACGATGCCGTCCTCCTAGGCGACCGTTTCCGTTTAGAGGATGATGATAAGCTGCTCGGTTGGGTGCGGCGTAGTGATGGTTTTATCTGGAACAACGCCTTTGGCCTGCGCCCCCGCGAGGATCTGCGCTCCCCCGATGGGGCAAGTAATGGCACCATCTGCTCCTATGAAAAGCTTAACGATGCGGTCGAACGTAACCCCCTGACCTGCTCCCCGGTAGAGGGCGGCATTGATTGGTTTAAGTCACCGGTGCGTGTTCCCGTGCTGGATCTGGTGGATGCCAAGGGCAAACATGTAGAGCCCGATCAGGTTTCAGCCAGTGGCGACAAGCGGCGTTTTTATCAGGTGGCTTTGGCCCGTCCAGGTCTGGTTGGCCGCCCCTTGGGGGATGGCCGGGTGGCCATCAATGCCGGGTTGGCCCAGCAGATTTTGCCGGAAATGAAGTCGTTATCGAGTAAAAAGAATGTGGACGTTTTCTTTCTGCTCGATGGTACCGCCAGTATGGAAGCGGTGATTGACGCCGTGCGCGGCACCGCGCAGCGGCGTGGAGTGATTCAGGAAATCATTCACCGGCTAAAGCAGGTGCCGGGTTTTCGCAGCACTCAGTTCCGTTTTGGTTTTAGGGTCTACCGTGACTCTTATGCCGATAAAGAAAAGCCAGGTCCGGGTGATGGTGTGGGTGAAGGTTACCCCCTGCCTGAGCAGTGCGAACTCTCACCCGCTGAGCAAAAACAGGAGTTTGTACGCTTTCAACAAGCCATTAGCACGGTAACCACCACCGCCGGTGATGCAGCGGATGATTATGAAGAAAACCTCTATGGGGGGCTGGAACAATCGCTGAAAAGTGATATGAAGAGCTGTGCAGATCACTTAAAGGTCATGTTTGTCATCGGCGATAATGGCTATAAAAGCCGCATGGCGGTGATGGAGGGGGGGCGGCTGGTCTCGAAGAGCAAATATAAAAATGAGGTAAGCCGCGATACCCTGGTGCAGCTGATGCGCGGCAGCAGTAGCGGCGAGAAGACCAACAACGTGGTGCCTTTCTTTATTCAGACCCCACGCCGGCCTGATACGGCCAAGCACCCCATCGCCTACAACCGGGCCTATAGCCGCTTTGAGAGCCAATCCAAGCAGATTTTAGGCGATAGCCTGCCTGCGGGGCAGGGGCAGGTTAATGAGCACTTTTTCCGCATGGGCGAATCCAGGCTGGTACAACGTCTGACCACCCAGGTGGCCAAGCTGTCGAGCAGCGCGTTGATTGATGAAATTATCCTGGATATTCGTGGGGGGGCCGCGCTGGGTACGGTGATTGATCGGCTCAAGCGGGAACGGGTGGATATTCCGGGGGTCTATTGGCACATTCTGGAAAAGGGCGCCTGTGGCGAGCTTGGGGATCAATGCCATAACCGCATCTTTGATACCACGCTGATTGGTTATGTGGAGGCGGATGAAAAGGTGGTAGAGGAGTTGTGGGTAACCTCGAACTCACTCTCCTCCTGGATTCGCATTTTGGGCGGCTTCGAGGGCTATTTTGAACTGCCCGAGCCCCAGCTACGCAAGGCGCTGATTAGTGCGCTGATTTTGGGCTTGCAGCAGGAGATTCGGCGTCCCCCTATTGATGTTTCGGGGGAGACCCCTGCCGAGTATGCCCAGCGACGTGGTGGCCTGCCGGTGCGTTGGCACAGCCCGCTGCTGAGCTACAATGTCAACGCGCTGTCGGCGGAGTATGTGGGCCGGGATAAACAGGGCACGCAGATTGTGGTGGATGCCAATGGCAAGCCGATCCTGGACCGCAACAAACAGACTGTGCCAGCGGTGCCCATTTGCGAATTGCGTCACTTGGCTCTGTGGGCCATTAAATCCAAGCAGATGTTGGAAGTGGTGGAGCGGGAAAACTATCGCCCGGTGTTTGAAGCGGGTCGTTTTGACAGCCAGCGTTGTCCGGATGCTACCGCCAATGGCAAGGCGTTGATGCGCATTAGTGGTCCGGTTGGGTCTGAGGCGTTGGGTCCTGACAAGGATTACCGCTATGGACACAGTTATGGTGGTCGTCGTGGCTACTGGATTCCCCAGGAATATCTACCATAAGGATACCGTGATCCATGGGTTGGGGATTTCAAATCGAGAAGCCGGGTTCCACCGGCTGGGGCAACACCTTTTCGTTGGAGGTGGGTGGTCTGGGGCTGGATGCCGATGGGGTGAATGGGCGGCTGCCGGTGCTGGGTCGTAGTGGCAGTGGTAAAAGTACCTTACTCTACCTGCTCACTTTCATGAAAAAACCCCGTAGCGGCGTGGTGCATTGGAGCTTTCCCGATGGGCATCAGGCGGCTTGGGGCAAACGGGGCTTGGTGGGGCGCTACTCAACCTTGAACCTGACCGAGATCCGGCGCCGTTATTTTGGCTTTGCCTATCAGCGCTCGACCTTAACCCCTTACTTGACGGTGCGGGAGAACCTGCGCACGCCGCTTTTGTTGCGTGGCGAGTTGGGTAATCGGGAGATTGAGGAAAAGGTGGCAGAGGGTGTCAATAAAATCCTCATGGCCGGGCAATCTTCTGGGCGTTCACGGGGTGAGGATTCTTTAGAAAAGTTTATGCAGCGTTACCCGAATGAGCTCTCTGGTGGGCAGTTGCAACGGGTGGCGTTGATGCAGGCGATGATCCATGATCCGGTGGTGCTGTTTGCCGATGAACCCACCGGCAGTCTGGATGCCGCTACCCGCAAAGAGGTGATGGGGGTGGTGGATCAGTGGTTGGAGCAGGGGGATCGTCTGCTGATATGGGTCACACACCACCTGTCGGATGCGATGGATCCCCGCGTTACTCACCGTATTGTGGTCTCCCATGGGCGTTGTCATCTGCAACGCAACGAGGGGGCTCAACTCAATCCCGGGAAATTGTTGGATGGATAGCGGCAACCCCCCTGAAATTCGCCGTGCCAAACCACCGCGTAGCAGCTTGCCGCGCCGCCCTAAACGGCGTTTTAGGCTGTTCCCGGTTTGGTTTAGGTTGGGCTTTGTGGCCTATCGGCGCAGTTATGCCTGTAGCGGGTTTGGCTGTGAGGGGGGCGGGCGAGATTTTGCTTGGTTGACCTTGCTGTTGACCCTGGTGACCGCGCTGGCCTTGCTCTTGGTGACCAGCCGTACCAGCTTTTTGGACCGCATGACCGATGCGCTACTGGGGTCGTTGCGTCCTTATGGGGTGCCGGTGTGGGTAACATCGCATTGGCAAAACCATGATGGTATTGGTCGGGATACGTTGGCTCAGGTACAATCCTTAAAAGCCAAATTTCCCCACTTGCAGGTGCACCCTTACCGTCGCTTAGAAGGGGGGCGTCCCCGTATTAATCTCCCTGGTACCAACAGTTGGAGTATTCAGCCCAAGTTTGTCGGGTGGGCCGTCTATCCAGACGATCCCCTTTGGCAGCTCTCGTTGAGTTTAGAACAGCGCGGCCAAAAAAATCCCGATTGGTTGGGTTTACCCTTGGAAATTGTGCTCAATGAGCGCCTGTTTGCCCGCCACTTTGACTACCGGGCCTATCGGGAAGAGCTGTTGACGGAGCTGCCGGCGGACAAACGTTATACCTTACCTGAGCGCATCGACCGGGATAACCTGCCGGGCACCTTCAGTACGCTGTGGATGCGGGTGACGGTGGGGCAGGGTGAGCAATTTTTACCCTTTAGGGTACGCTGGATTCCGCATATCCCCGCGATGGAAGAGGTTGCCTTTCTTTTTCCGTTGACCACCTACCACGCTTTGTTGGCGGCGTATCACTTGCCGGATCTTAAATATGATCCCTTGCAGGAGGGGGGCAATGCCCGGGGGGATTTGCATGCGCTCTATCGTAAGGGTTTTGATCGGGGTGGTGTTTCAACCTATGTGCAGTGTATTCAAGAGGCTGTAAAAGAGACGGGTTTAACCGGCGTACCCATGATCAGCGATAGCCGCTGTCCCCGTCCCGAGAGTATCGCCCTGGATACGCCGGTGGAGGGTAAAACCGACTGGGACGCCATGGCGCATGATGCCATCCACCAACTGTGGTTGCCTTGCCATAAACTGGCTCGGGATGACACGGTGCGGGGTACCATTTGTCCGGGTTCGAGCCGTCGTTATGAAGAGCGTCAGCCCCAGTTTGTGCCGTGGGATGTCACCGGCTATGGGACCGCTTTTGCAACGTTACATGTTTACGTGCCCGCGCGCTCGTTGACGGATTTGCTGGAACAGCTAAAAGAGTTACGGGTGGGGGATAACCAGTTAGCCTTTAATATTCACCCCAAATATCAAGATGCCCTGAACCGCTTTAACCTGTTAAATGATGTCTTGACCCATATGGTGCCCGCCTTTGCGTTGGTGGTGGGGTCTTTGTTGGCGGCGCTGCTGTTGGCGCAGATTGGTACCCTGTTGGGGCACCGTAAGCACCACTATGGCATGTTGATGACCCGTGGCATGACTTGGATGGGGATCCATTTTAAAGTCTATTTGCAGATGAGTTTGGCTATGCTGTTTGCGGGGGGGTTGGCATTGTGGGGTACGGTGGAGTTGGTACGCATCTATCTTGATCGCCAGTTTGCCGATGCTTTGGCCCACTATCGGGAGTTGCTAAATCCCAGCTTGGGGTTGGAAGGGCTGCCCATGCCGTGGTTGGAGATGGGGCTCACCTTGGCGGTGATCTATGTGACGGTATTGGTCGTGACGTTTTTGCTGTTGATTAAGCTGCCTTTGCGTTGGGGTGCAGCCCCATCGGATTTGCTACACGGCGAGTAAAAAAGAATAGACCTACCCATAAAAAAAGGGGAGCCATCGCTCCCCTTTTTTTATGTAAGGCAAAGAGGGGAGCAACCTGGTGGCTAAGGGGGGTCACCCATAGATATAAGGGAGGCTCATAACAGGTTGGCCTAAAGTTTGCGGGAATAAAGGTTAACCCCGGTTAATTTCGGTGTTCTATTAACCCTGCTGCATGGGCAATCAGGTGGGTGAGCTGGTGTTGGTGTGACCATTGGGTTTTTTGGCGATGGGTTAACCTGCAACGCAGCCATGCACACCTGCTGTAGATGGCCCATGGGGCAATTTAACAACACGGAGGTACGGATGGCATCTGATGCTGAGCTGAAGTTCCGCCCTCACGTTTGTATGGTGCTCAAGTTCGGTTACCGTCGTTGACGCCACGAACCGAATGGCGGAAAAAAAGAGCTCCTTTTTGATCAAGCGGCCCGGAGAGGTCGCTCTGCGACTGCGATAGACGATACAATGTTAAGAGGGTTTAATTCTGTCAGTGATGTGGGGTATCCACATATAGTGTTTGCTCAATAGCTGTGGTTAAGGCACCATGGCGGTCATGAGTTGGCGGAGCGCCAGCTGTTGACCGCTTGGTGGGTTGCGCATGCAGGGTTAACTTAGGTGGACGACGCGCGTTTGGCGGGCCGTCTTTTTGTTGGTGTGACGGTTGATTGGAGTGTTAACGTGTCCCGTTGGATGTCTTGGATGTTGTGGTCCACTCTTATTGCAATGGCTTGTGCAGGGGTTTGGTGGTTCTTTGTCCGTGACGATCTTAATGTGGGGGGGCGTTTAGCGATCAACCACTGTGGCATGTGCCACGATCTGACCGCACGACAGGTTATGGATAAAGGGCCGCCGTTATGGGGCTTAACAGAGCGTCCACCGGGTACCCACCCCCGCTATGATTATAGCCCGGCGTTTTTAGAGCATGTGCGCCATCACCCATTTGAGTGGAACCGAGAGGTTCTGGAAGAATTTTTGCAATATCCCGAGAAGGTCATTCCTGGAAATGTGATGTCCCGAACGAAGATGGGGCATCCCAACTTTTACCAGGATGTGGATCACTCCCGTTTTCGTAAAGATCTGGTTGCCTATATCATTCAGCTTAAATGATCGGTGTATGAGACGATTTGTCCTGCTATTGTTACTGCTGAGTCTGCCTCGTGTCGCTTTTGCGGGGGGGGCGCTCTCGCCGGAGTGCAACTGGTTTGGCGCCCAAGTTGGGGTGCTGGGTGAGGCATGGCAGCAGGTACTCAAGCAGAGGAGTATTGATGCCCTGCTGTGGAAACACTGTAACACCCCCTATTGTGGCCGCGAGGATCGTGGTCACTACTCCATGGTCTACGAACACATGCCGTGTAACCGGACCTGTTTTAAAGAGAAGAAGGCCCGTTATGTGGCGGCCTGCGGGGGGCCATAGTCTGCGCTCCGTGGTTTCGGCGGGTTGTTGGGTCAATGGAGGGTTGCGGCGAGGGGTGGCTCACTTGCCAAATCCGGCTGCCCCTGCGCGGAGTCTGTGGCCCGTGTGGTGAGTGGGCTTTTTGATGGTGGCCTCTGTTGGGGGCACGCGAGAGCATCGGGATTGGTTGGCTTTATGTGTGGACGCTTTGCCCAAATTGATGCCCCACAACAGCTGCTAAATCAGTTGGGTGGGGTCATGCTGGAGCCGCTACACTTGGGCTACAATGTTGCACCGGGTGGTTGGGCTATGGCCTATCGACAGGGCGAGCGTGCGGCGCAGCGGCAGATGGTCTCGCTGCGTTGGGGGCTGCTACCCGGTTGGGCCAAAGATGCCGCTCTGGGGTGGCGTACCAGCCAGGCTCGGCTTGAGAGCGCGGCGCAGAAACCGGCCTATCGCCATGCGTTGCGGTGGCGGCGCTGTGTGGTACCGGTAGACGGTTATTATGAATGGCAAGGTAGGCAGGAGGCCCGTCAACCGTGGTTGATACGTCATGCCCAGCAACAGCCCTTGCTGCTGGCTGGGTTGTGGGAGCGTTGGAACGACCCACGGGGCCATGTGGTCGAGACCTTTGCCCTGCTCACAGCGGCGGCTGTGGGGGGGGTGCAGTCGTTACATACACGCATGCCGATCATGCTTATCCCCAGCATGGTGGCCCCTTGGTTGGATCCTCACCTGAGTGAGCCAACGCTTTTCTTGCAGCGCCAGCATCAAGCCAGTGTGGGCTTTAATTTGACCATGCATCCGGTCACGCGCCGGGTTAACCACACCGCTTTTGATGAACCTACCTGTCTGCAACCCCTCTCGCCTGGGGCTTGGCAACAAGCCCAAAGCGGTCAGCAGGGGTGTCTGTTTTAAGTCCTTAAAAAATCAGGTTTGACCAAACGCGCCAAACTGCGGCGTCTACCCTACAGGTGGTGCGGTGTGACCGGCCTTGTTGGTGGTCGGTCGTCACCGTGAGCTGTGGGACGTATGTTTAACCAGCTTAAAGATATGGTCGACGGATAAACCATCGGGCAAACTCAGGGCGATGCCTTGTCGTGGGTCGATGCGCACCACCGTACATGTTCTGCCGACCGTTTGGTCCAAGGGTAAAAGACGGATTTTAGCGGCCGCGTTTGGTTTTACCCACTCAGGGAGAGGGGGTGGGATGTGTAGGAATAGTCCTGAATGGCCGACATTTTCAAGTCGGCCTGTTATTCCAATTCCTGGTTGAAATTCAATCAAAGCGCGTCCAGAGATCTGGAAACGCGCATTCCTGGGGGTTGGAGCGTTTGCTCGCGGTACCATAAAATCAACCGCCAGACGATCCACATTCATGATGTGGTCGCACAACCATGTTGTGAGCAAGTCAAATAATTGGGGTGCCTTTGCAATACAAGCAGGGCCCGAGCAGCGTGCCAGTTCATCTTGAATTTTATGGCTGGTGGCAACAAAACGGGCGTGCGCTAATCGGTGGCTTTTTTGTTGAGGGTAGTGGTTGCTCGACAACAGTTTTTCTTCATAGACAAGATGTTCTTGAACATAAGCCTCCAGTTCAAGTGCGTTCATGCGCACGGCGTCTTCTGTTGCACCAGATTGCAGTGTCTCATTAATGCCTATGGCAAGCCGGAATAGTTGTTCGTGCTGTTGGTCAATGGCAGGAATGTTGAGTTTAAGATTTTGCTCAAAAGTGAGCGGACCGGCTTTGCAGGGTACAAGGAGAGCAGACATTTTGACCTTACGTGCAAACTTTGTTTAAGTCCATCATTCAGTTTATACCTGTCTTATACGTAATGCTAGCAGAGGCGAGGTACTCAAAGCAAGCATCACTCGTCGAGAAGTGCAACCTGGTGGCAAACCGATCGCTGTCTGTTTGTGAAAGCAAGTAGTGAAAGGGATGTTGGTGGAGAAAATGCCCATAGAGTATGGCGTGGCTTTAGATTGGTGGATCACTTATGCCCCAAGGTAAAGGGTTGCAGATGTATGAATCAGGGGTTTCGGAAAAGATGGGTATTTTGACCTGGATTCTCTATGGTTTAGCGATTCCGTTTAAGTCGCGCATAGCAAGCCGTGACCTCTGCCTAAGCAGCGCGTAAGATGAGGGCGGCACATACCGCGCCGTTTGGGTGGGGTAGGAGATGGGTCTCTCCTGGTTTTGCGGAGAGTGGCATAACAGACGGGGTCAGTGGCCCCTGCGTGGGCGATGGCGTGGAGCGCAGATCATGCAAGAGGATGAAGGCTATTTGCTGGATGATGACGATGATTGGGGGATCGAATTGCCCATGGAGGAGATCGCCGAAGCCTTTGGTATTACCGAGCTGGAGCTGGAAGTCGCCTTGGAGACCGGTCGTGCCGAGGTGAGCCAAACCCCCCAGCAGGTGATCGTTAACGGCGAGTTGTTAGATAGTTATAAAATTACCATCAGCCTGGAAAATATTACCGTTTCAATTAATTTAGAGCCCTAGGGCTTGGCTCGGTTGCCCTATTTAGGGGCTGGACCCAGCCGATCTAGCACAAAACGACTCCCCTCATAGTGCCCCCATAGCTGCCAGAGCGCCTTGTCGGCCCAACCATGACAGCGGTGCGTGCTGGGCTCTATAGGCTCTTTAAGGGGTTGAAAACTTAATGCGCTAGCTGCTGTGCGATCCATGCATTCCCCCTGTTCCAGATAGATGGAGAGCTGGTCTAGCCGCTCGTTGAGTAGAATATGGCGATCCCGGTCCAGCTCGGCGGCTCCATCACGAAAAGCCTCAGTGAGGATAATGTGTTCACTGATGGGTTCCAACATCGACTCCCCATACAGATCGCGCCGATTGTGGTCCCATAATAACTCCCCATAAAAGGAGAGGCGGCTGCGGTCGTCTAGGCCCTGCATCAACACCTCATGGGGGATTTTATCCAGCTTTTCAGGGTGTACTTCCAACCCCATCGCCAAGCGGCGAAAAGTGTGTTGGTGCTTTTGCAAAATGCGCTGCCCTTTGGCCTGTACGCTGGGCATGGGCAAACGTACCAAATTACGCCCAGGTTCCAAGAGATAAGCGCTCTCATGGGCGTAGAAGGGCGCCAGTGTTTGCAACAGACCTACCAGGATGCGAGACCCCCCCGCTGGATTAAATAAAATATGAAATTCATAAATTTTATAGTTAGTTAAAACATCTCCACACCAGCGGGTAAATCGGGCCATAGCACCATGCAGGGCGGTGGTTTCGCCCTCGCGCAGGCCGTCAATGCCCATGGTTTCGACGCTCTGTCCGTGGCTACGCAGCCAGTCGGCAATTAAAGCAACGGAGATGCTGTCGGGCCACGCTTGGGAGTGAATGAGGATATGCCGATCATGGCCGTTCTTAAGGTCGCCCCCGTAGATTTGCACCAGGGATAATAGCTCAGGGCAGAGGGTGGAGATCACCCCGGGGGTGGCATTGAGCAGCATTTGGCGCAGGGTGTCCAGACGTTTTTCCAGCTCGGGTACAATCTCTGTATCAGGGGTTGACTCACCTGCGCGCAGCAATATACGGCTTAGGCGTGGATCATCGGCGCATTGACGGCGAATTAATTCCCGTCCGCAAGCGGTGATGATGAGCTGGTGATCCATATCCATGGGTAAGCTCCTGCAAAAGATCGTGACAGTAGGGGCACTTAAAGAAGAGGTGCCGTACGGCTTGAATGGGAACCCTGTGTTGGAGTGCCCGGTTGGGCGGTGGGTTCCGTCTGGGCAGATATTGTACAAAAAAAAGCAGCCAAGAGAGTGCTCTCCGGCTGCGATAGTCACGATACATGATACGTGATGGGTTTCCCGGAGACGTGAAGACCAGTCGCACGAACAGCCAAAACCAATGGTATACGTTACAACGTGCTTAAAGTGTTGTCTCGGGTCGTGTAACCAGTACATCCGTACCGGGAATCCATAACGCATGATTTATTATGCAAGGGTTGGGCCGATTTTTCTGTGGATATTTTAACCATTTGAATAATATAGAAAACACAAAAAGTCATCAAGATCTTATGGGGGAATCGTGACACCCAAGTGGCAGATTTTGCACAGGGGGGTGGTCATATGGGGTGTCAACAGAGGGGGTGGGCAAGGATGGCTACATGTAGAAGGCATAGGGGTGGTTATAGATGGCTTCATCCTGCCACGGAGCCAGTTGCAGATCAATTTGCTGTTGGGGGTTGGGGGGCAAAAAGGCGTCGGCAGCATAGCGTTGCTGAAGCTGCTCATTGAGTCGCGTTATCTGCTCCCTCGTCGCCAGTAGATGGATGCGCCAACGTAACCATGGGGTGTAGGAGGTCTGTTGGGTTTCCAGGGAAGCATGCTCTGCGGTGGTTAGGCTAATATGTACGGCGGGGGCACGAAGTATACCGGTAGGGTAGAGCGGTTGGGCATGCAGTAGATCCATGGCGTGTTGCTGCATGCGGGCCACCATTGGGTCGCTCCATTGATGCTGAATGAGCAAACTTTGTAGGCTCTCTAAAAAATGAAACTGGGCGCGAAAAATGGGCTTGCTGGCGCGCACCGCCTGTTTAAGATAGGCCCCTGCCTCTTGAAAATAGCCGCATAGAATATCATCCCGGATGATCTGCTGTTCAATGCCGGGTTGTGTGTCATCCTCTGCCATGGCCTGCAAGGTGCTCTCTCTGGCCGCAGCATAAAAGCCCAGCTTGCGCAGATTGAGGGCATGCTCCACATGGATCCATGCTTGTTGCGGGTATTGCAGCAAAAGCGGTTTATAGAGAGCCACCATGAGCTCTGGTTGTTGCTCCATACAGGCGATGCGGGCCAGCATAAGGGTCGCGGTTAGGCTGTCGTGGCTGTGTAGGGTCTCGGCCTCTTTACGCAAGCGGCGCAGGGTGAAGGGGTCGGGATTGGGGTCTTGATTAAACAGTCGGTTAACCGCGCGCTGTAGCGCTTTACCGGGGCTCTGTTGGCGCATGGCAGGGCTCGTTTCTGAAAAGGAATGGGCAAACAGAATTCAAGAGCACTCTAATCGAACTCGGCCCAGCGTGGACAGGCCAAAATAACCGTACAGTGGTTGTCCTGTGCAAAGGACATGAAAAATTCATAAAGCGTGGCGTAATATAGGGGCTCATAAACGTGCCTGCCAAAAAGGTGAAACCATGGCTCAACGCCCCATTAGTGCCACCCTTAATCAGATTATTGCCAAGCGTCTGAGTCGCCGTCAAGCGATGCAAGGCTTAATGGCCGGTGGGGCCATGGTAGCCCTGCATCGCTTGCCCGGTGTGGCCTGGGCTGGCTGCGATGATCCTGAAGTGGTGCCAGAAATGGACCCTACCAGCTTTGGTTTTCGCCGTTTGGATGATGCCATCCAGGTCAATCATCGGGTCGCCGAGGGTTATACCGTACAGACATTGCTGCGCTGGGGGGATGGCGTGCTGGCGGATGCGCCCCCTTTTGACCCCTTCCAGCAGAGCCCCGAGGCGCAATCCAAACAGTTTGGTTACAACAATGACTTTGTCACCTATATGCCCCTGCCCGTTGGCAGTCACAACCCCAACCATGGGCTGCTCTGTGTCAATCATGAGTATACAGACGCGGCGATGATGTTCCCCAAAGCGCAGCGTGCAAGTGAGAGTCCTGAAGATCTTAAAAGAATGGTGGAGACCGAGCAGGCAGCCCATGGCCATTCGGTGGTGGAGATCCGCCGTCAAGGTCCTGGAGCGGCTTGGCAGGTGGTTAAGCGCAGCCGCTACAACCGGCGCATCACCGCATGGCAGAGTAAACTACAGATCCGTGGTCCGGCGGCGGGCCATGCGGATTTGCGTACCCTCGATGATCCCACCGGTACGGTCTGCGTGGGTACCCTTAACAACTGCGCTGGTGGTACAACTCCATGGGGGACGGTGTTGCTGGGCGAGGAGAATATTAACGCATATTTTGGCGGCAACCCAGCCCGTACCACAGAGCCCCAGCGCTACACAAGTATGGGTATTCAGGGACGTCCAAGCTATCGTTGGCACGAGGTGCAGCCCCGCTTTGATATTGAGCAGAACCCCAATGAACCCAACCGATTTGGTTGGGTGGTAGAAGTGGATCCCTACGACCCCACCGCGCGTCCCGTTAAACGCACGGCACTGGGGCGGTTTAAGCATGAAGGGGCCACCAGCGTGGTGCTGCCCGATGGCCGTGTGGCGATCTACAGTGGGGATGACAGTGCCGGTGAGTTCCTCTACCGTTTTGTTACGCAGGAGCGTTGGAACCCCAACGCCCGCGCCGCTAACCGGGATCTGTTGGATCAGGGCAGCTTGTCTGTGGCCCAATTTAGCGAGGAGGGTTTTGTGCGCTGGATACCCTTGGAGCATGGACAGCGGGGGCTGGATGCCAGCCAAGGCTTTGCTTCGCAAGCGGATGTGTTGATTCAAACCCGCCGGGCAGCGCGGGTGGTGGGGGCCACGCCGTTGGACCGGCCTGAGGATGTGCAGGTTAACCCCATCAGCGGGCGCCTCTATGTGGCACTGACCAACCACACGCAGCGGCAGCAGGCGGATGGGGCAAATCCCAGGGCACCCAATCCCTACGGCCATATTTTGGAGCTGACGCCGCCCATGGGTGAGGGGGTTGAACATGGGGCCGAGCGGTTTTTATGGAATATATTGCTGCTGGGTGGCCCTCTGGATGAGGCGTCGGGGAGTGCCTATAATGCCTATGTGGAAACCTTTGGTAACTGGCTGGCGGCCCCCGATAACTTTGCCTTTGATCGCCAAGGGCGTATGTGGATTGCCACCGACCAAGGGGGGGCACAGCTCAAGCGAGGCCATGCAGATGGTCTGTTTGCCTGTGACCTCCAGGGGATGGGACGGGCGCTGCCGAAACGATTTTTTAGCTGTCCGGTGGGGGCGGAGATGTGCGGACCCGCCTTTACCCCCGACGATACCAGCCTGTTTTTGGCGGTGCAGCATCCCGGTGAGGTGAAGGGCAGTAGCTTTGAAAACCCGGCCAGTCGCTGGCCCGATTTTGCAGCCCCACTGCCCCCCCGCCCCGCCGTCGTGGTGGTGACCCATAAACAGGGTAAGGTAATCGGTGGTTAAAACAAGCCGCGCTGGCGCTGGGCCGTGCATTTTTTGACCCTAACCGCCACAGCAGCCCTCTACAAAAGCGGTGAGATGTGCCACATTGATGGCTGCTTTGGTAATGTTGCCGTTTCACCCTTACTTTTGAGTTGCGTCATGCCCCTCTATTTGCTGCTGTTTGTATTTATGGTGGGTTTGGTTACACCTGCGCCGCTGTTTGCGCAACGTTTGAGTGATCTGCCCGATTCAGCATCTGCCGCGCCAATGGACTCTGCGGGGGCAATTGCCCAGGATAATGCCAAGGTGGTGGTCAAAGAGAAATTTGACGCTTGGCAGGTGATCTGTCTGGAGGAGCCCAGCGCGCGCAAACGGCTCTGTACCGTGCAGATTGTCGCGACCACCGCAGAAGGGAATCGTCCCATTTTTGCCCTGCGGGTGATTCACCGTCCCGATGGTAAGCGCCTATTGGGTATGGCGTTCCCCTTGGGTATTAACGTGCAGGCGCAAAATGGTTTTATCGTGGATAAAAAGAAAGAGTGGAGCTGGGCTGTGCCCATTACCCACTGCCTGCCCGATGGCTGCCACGTGCTGCTGGCCTGGGATGAAAAAATGGAAGAGGCCTTTCGTAAAGGTATCGATGGGTTATTGGTCATGGTGCGCTATCCCAAAGACCAGCTTAATATTCCCTTCCCTCTAAAAGGGTTTAGCAAAGCGATGAAGTTGATGGATGATTCCACAAAATAACTGTGGGGCTTGCTGCACACACAGACCCAATAGAAAAAGGGGTGCCTCAGGCACCCCTTTTTCTATTGGGACCATGGCTTGGTAAGTGGCTTGGGGTTGTCCTGTAGGCCCGTGCTGGGGCTGTTTAGGGCAGCTCTTCCAGATGAAAAAGCTGTTGTAAATGGGCTGTTTTTAATTTTTTCATAACCTTTGGATGTATTTCACGCAGGGTGACAGGTTGGTTCAGATGAGCAAGATTGTTATGAAACAGGATCAACGTGCCTAGTCCCCCGCTGTCTATGTGGTCAAAGGTCGAGCAGTTAAAGATCACATGCAAATCCTGCGGGACCTGTTGGGCCAAAATAAGATAATAACTGCTGGTGGCAAACGAGGGGGCTTGATGGGGGATAATCTCAACGTCATGTTCGGAGAGGTAAATATTAAAATATTGGCAAGATCTTAGGGTTTCCATGGCAGCTATCCCAAAAGAATGGTTTACCATGGGATAAATATAACAAATTTCGGTTGTTAATCCCATCAATAAAAGGATAGAAGACAAAAATAATGGTAAATTGGAGTGTGGTTATGGGTAGGTTGGTTTACAGCCCCTGTTTTTTGGCCTGTTGCCAGAGCGACTCCATCTCCTCAAGCGAGGCTTGTTCGACAGCAACACCCTGTTCTTGCAGGTGAGCTTCAATATAGCGAAAGCGTGCTTCGACTTTATGGGTGCAGGCGCGCAGGGCGGTTTCTGGCTCAATCTCCAGACGACGGGCCAGGTTAACCAGGGCAAACAGCAGGTCGCCAAGTTCCTCTTTTTGTCCTGCGCGGTCATTCTCGGCGCGGGCTTGCGCCAATTCATCAATCTCTTCGCGAATTTTGTCCAAAATACCATCGGTATCGGGCCAGTCAAAGCCCACTTTAGCCATCTTATCCTGCACCTTTTTGGCCCACAGCAGCGCCGGTAGTTTGTTGGAGAGACCGGCAAAAACGGAGTGGTCCTCACTTACCTCGCCCCGCGCTTGACGCTCGCGTTTTTTAAGATCTTCCCAGTTAGCCGCAACCTCGGCGGCACTGGTCAAGGACTCCTCCCCAAACACATGGGGGTGGCGATGGAGCATTTTTTGGACCACCGAGTTGACCACCTGCTCTAGGGTAAACTGGTTGGCTTCGGCGGCAATTTGACTATAAAAAACAATATGGAACAGCAGGTCACCCAGCTCTTTTTTAAGTTCTTGATGGTCTTGTGTCTCCACCGCGTGCAGCACCTCATAGACCTCTTCCAGGGTGTAGGGCAGCAGGCTTTGAAAGCTCTGCTCGCGGTCCCATGGGCAGCCGTCTGGGGCGCGGAGTTGGCGCATGAGGGACTCTAAAGCGGTAAAGGCGTGTCCGGCTAAAGAGGCGGGGTCTTGGGAATTGGGCGCTTTGGGGGGCATGATTTCGGTCCATTTTTTGCGGCATCGTTCTGCGGCATACAGGCCAGCCGAGCTGGACCATGCAGGAGAGCCCAGTTGTAACGGGTTTGCTGGTGCAGGGCAATGGTTGGCGAGCGGAACATTTTTCCCGGTGACCCTGGCGAGCCGTGGAGTAAGGCAAATGCTACCGGCTAGGGTGGATGGATGCGTTTGCTAGAAAATATTTTAACACTAGGAAAATCCATGTAAAAAATAAAATATTTCAGCAGTGGCACAAGGGTTGCTTTGTTAAATCGTGATTGAAATCGTGATTGCAAATGTGTGATCGGCGCCAAACAACGGCGTGAACACAAGGAAGAGGGTGCGAGAACATGGATAGTGGTGTTTATGCAGCGGTAAACGGGGCAAGACGGACGGAGTTGCGTCTCTCAACTCTGGCCAATAACTTGGCCAACGTCAATACCACCGGATATAAAGAGGACAGGCTCACGTTTGAGTCCTTTATGACCTCTCCAGGGCCGGAGTTGCATCCTCTACCCACCGACGATTTTATGGGTATGCGCGGACCAGGGGATATTCCCTTTCCCTTTAGCAATCCCTCTTCGAACGCCTACCGCATGACCTACCCCGTCGCCTTTGAAACCGAGGTCGATGTGCAGCAAGGTGCCCTGCATGGAACCAATAACCCGCTGCATGTGGCCATTGAGGGCGAGGGCTTTTTTGTCCTTAACGGCCCCGATGGACGCCGTTACACGCGGGATGGTTCGTTTGAGGTCAACAATGTGGGTGAGCTGGTCAGTAAAGATGGTTATCAGGTGCTCGGCCCCGGTGGCGAGCCCATTGTGGTGGGAGACGGGCCGGTAAATATTGCCCCTGACGGTTTTGTGACCAGTAATGGGGAAGAGGTCGGCACCATCGCTCGGGTTAAGCTACCCTCGGAGCAGTTGGATAAGGTGGGGCAAAACCAGTACAAGGCCCCCCAAGATCTGGAGGTCCCGGTTGACGCCGCGCAAGCTCAGGTGCACCAGGGCTTTTTGGAGGGTTCCAATAGCAACCCCATTCGCGCCATGACCCAGATGATCGAGGCGCAACGGGCCTATGAGATGCACATTAAAATGATTCAAAACCTCGACAACCTGGATGATCAGGCGGTCAACCGCATTGGCCGGTTACAGGGTTAATTCTAGGCAACGGCTTTGACCGCTTAGGTCGAGCATAAAAGATACGCTTCACAGGAGTCGATACCATGATTCGCGCACTCTGGACATCTGCCACCGGCATGCAGGCTCAGCAGACCAATATTGATGTGATCGCCAACAACTTGGCCAATACCAACACCGCCGGTTTTAAACGTTCCCGGGCAGACTTTCAGGATCTGCTCTACCAGAACATGCGGGCCGCCGGTGCGGCAACCTCGCAGGCGGGCAACCAAGTGCCCGTGGGCATCCAGCTCGGTCATGGTGTGCGCACCGTGTCGGTGAGCAAAATGTTTACCCAGGGTGACTATGTGCAGACCGGTAATGAGCTGGATATGGCCATTGAAGGCAAGGGATTTTTCCAAATTCAAATGCCCGATGGCTCCACCGCTTACACCCGTGACGGAACCTTTAAGCTGGATAACAGCGGGCAGATCGTAACCGCTGACGGTTATGTGTTGGATCCTGGTCTGACCCTGCCCCAAAACGCCACCAATGTGGCGGTTGGTCCCGATGGTACGGTGGCGGTCAAGACCCCCGATCAGGCCGATCTGACCCAGGTTGGTCAGATCCAGTTGGCGCAATTTATCAATCCAGCCGGTCTGAACGCCATTGGTCGTAACCTCTACACCGAGTCTGGTGCTTCGGGCGCGCCGGTGGTGGGCACGGCTGGTGAAGATGGTCTGGGTACCGTGCAGCAGCAATATCTGGAACTCTCTAACGTGAACATGGTGGAAGAGATGGTGAATATGATCGCTTCGCAGCGGGCTTATGAGATCAACTCCAAAACCGTGCAGACCGCCGATGATATGCTGGGTAAAGTGGCCAGCATGAAGCGCTAAGTCGCTAACATCGTAACCGAGTAACCGCCTTGGCTTTGGTTGGCAAGGCGGGTGATCATGCCAATCCAGGATGGAGGAGACGGCAGATGAAAAAAAGCATCATCACCCTGATAACCCTGATGGTGAGCCTATTATGGGTCTCTATGGCAGGTGCTCAAGTGCTCTCTCGTTATGAGATGGCGCAAGAAGCAGGCGTGAAACTGCAAGATTTGCTGCGCCTTCACCATCCCTCTTTGGAGAGCCATAGCCTCTATTTTCCCCGTAACCTGCAACTGCCAGAGGGTGAGGTGGATTTGCAGTTGGACACCATGCGTCTCGAGGATCGCCCTGGTCGTCAGACCGTGCCGGTGACGGTGCTGGTGGATGGCACCGCCCAAGCGGTGGTGGATGCCGTGGTGGTAATCCGCAAAAATGTGACGGTGGCGGTCCTCAAGCGCCAGCTCAAGCGGGACGATATTGTCGCGTTGGGGGATATCGACTGGCAAACCATCCAGATTAGCCGCGAGGGATTCCGCTATGTATCGGACGTTCGCGAGATTGTGGGTAAAGCCGCATCCCGGCCCGTGCGTGCCAACATTGCCTTGCAAGCCAGTTGGTTTGAAGAACCGGTGGCGGTGGAGCGTGGGGACCGGGTGCGGGTACTGCTCAAGGATGGTGCCTTGGTGATCAATACCGTTGGGGTGGCGGGTAAAGATGGACGGGTAGGCGAGGCCATTTTGGTGCGCAACTTGAGTAGCAATAAGAGCTTTCTTGCCCGTGTGATGGCACCGGGGCAGGTGGTGGCAGAAGGTTTGTAATCCATGGAGTTGGAGCGGAACCCCGCTGGGGTTGCCAGGATACAGGAGTGAAGTTTCATGCGTATGAATGTGCAGACAATGGTGGTAGGGGTGTTGGCCCTGGGGTTGCTTTCCGGTTGTGGTATGACCCGCTCCAGTCAGCGTCCGCCAGCGCCACAGGCGATTATTCAGGCTCAGCCTGCGGAGATGTTGAACCCCAATAAGGGTTCGCTGTGGAACAGCGGTGGGCGTAACACCCTGTTTGCCGATGCCAAGGCCCGTTTTGTGGGCGACCTAATTACGGTGAACGTGTCGGAGAGTTCGTCGGCCAAAAAAAATGCCATGACCGAACTTAAACGCGAGGCTGACAGCGAAGTGGCGTTGGGCGGATTGTTTGGTTTGACCGAGGCGTTGCAGAAGGGGGGGCTCTCTAAATTAGTCGACTCCAACAGCACCACCAGCAACCAAAACCATAAAGGGGAGGGTACCACCTCCCGCGATAGCACCTTTACCGCCACCATCACCTGCCAAGTGACAGAGGTGCTCTCCAACGGCAACCTCCGTATTGAGGGCCGTCGGGATATTACGGTGAACCATGAAAACCAGTTTATCATCCTCTCTGGGGTAATTCGCCCTGAGGATATTTCCAACACCAACTCGGTTAACTCGGCACAAATTGCCGATGCCCGCATCGACTATTCCGGTGAGGGGGTGTTGGATGACCAACAGCAACCCAGTTGGCTGCAACAGTTCTTTACCACCTTTCACATCATCTAGGTGTGGGCCGGGGGGCGCGGCTTTGCCCCCCCTGAGCCGAGCTGGATGAGGTACCGTTTCCCGTTGTTGCTGGTTTATGATGAAGCCAGCGTTGATTCGTCAGTGTCCAGTCTGGCCCGGATCTCTCCCCTGAGATCCGGGATTTTTTTTATCCCGCCTCCATAGGCCCCGGTTGGCCTTGTGATTGCATTGTTCCATACACGCCCACGGATTGGGCGTCAATGTATGGCGTAACTTGCAGCGAAGGCGACGAAATCATGAAGATGCGCGCGGAACGCAGAGGGTTGGGGCGACTGACTGTTCTGGCACTGGCGGTGACCATGGGGTTACTGCTTACCAGCTCACCGGCCCAGGCCACCCGTCTGAAAGATGTCGTGACCATTGAAGGGGTGCGGGATAACCCGCTGAATGGCTACGGCCTGTTGGTGGGTTTAAACGGTACTGGAGACTCCAGTGCGGCATTTACCCAGCAATCCATGCAGCAGATGTTGCAGCGCATGGGAATCAGCATGAGCACCCTGCCCAAAGTCAAAAACGTGGCGGCGGTCATGGTCACGGCGACGCTACCCCCTTTTGCGCGGCAAGGCAATAAAGTGGATGTAACCATTGCCTCTTTGGGTGACGCTAAAAGCTTGGAGGGGGGCACTCTGGTGATGACCCCGTTACGGGCGGCGGATGGGCGCATCTATGCGGTGGCGCAAGGGCCGGTTTCGGTGGGTGGCTTTTCCGCTGGTGGTGCGGGGGGCAATGTGCAGAAAAATTTCCCTACCGTGGCGCGTATTGCCGATGGGGCGACGGTGGAACGAGAGGTTGACTTTAAGTTAGCCCGTGAGACCAGCTTGCAATTAGCCTTGAAAGAGCATGATTTTACCACGGCCAACCGGGTGGTTTCGGCCATTAATGGCCTGTTTGGCGAACCGCTGGCGCATGCCTTGGATTCGGGCACGGTGAAGGTGCAGGTTCCCCCCAGCTATAAAGGGCGGGTAGTGGAGTTTGTTTCCCGTATGGAGGGGGCCGAGGTTGAGGTGGATACCCGGGCGGTGGTGGTGGTCAACGAGCGTACCGGCACCATTGTGATGGGGGAAAATGTGCGGGTTTCGACGGTGGCCCTCTCTCATGGTGCTTTGAGTATCCGTATTACCGACACGCCCCAGGTAAGCCAGCCGAATCCCTTGGCGGGTGGCGATACGGCGGTGGTCAACCAGCGCGATGTGCAAGTGACCGAAAAAGACGCTCGGTTGGTGCAGATGGAAGAGGGGGTCACGCTGGGTGATCTGGTGAAGGGTTTGAATAATCTGGGTGTCACACCACGGGATCTGATTGCCATTTTACAAGCGATTAAGGCGTCGGGTGCGTTGCAAGCGGATCTGGAGACGATGTAATGAACGATTTTCTCTCCACCAAGGCACAAGGGGTGATGATGCAGCAGATGGCCGGTGGTCAGGTGCGTCATAGCACCGCCGGGCGCAGCAATAACCCCTCGATTGCCGGGGCGGATCGCAGCAATCGTGTGCCCCTCTCAGAGCAGGATGAAAAGACGTTGCGTAAGGCGGCGGCCAACTTTGAGGCGATGTTTATCAAGCAGCTGTTAGGCTCCATGCGTAAGACCGTGCCGGATTTTGGTGAGGGCGGTTTGATGCGTAAGAGCAATGGCGAGAAAATTTTTCGCGATATGCTGGATCAAGAGTATGCCGATCTGGCCAGTAAAGGTGAGGGCGGCTTGGGCATGAAGGAGGCGATCTATGATCAGCTGACCCGTCGTCCTGGTGGGCGTCCTGGTGGGGCGCTCAATCCCTCGATCGAAGCGTTGAATGCACAATATGCGGCCATGCAAGCACAGAAAAGCCGGGAACATTAAGGTTGGCGCGGGTTGTGCAAAGTATCTTAGGCACACTCGGTTGAGCAGGGTGTGTTAGGCGCCGTTTAGGGTTGGGTATCATCTGTAACGGGGCGTGTAGGGTATGCAATGGGGCCGGTTGAGCCAAGCTCAGTTGGTGGATTTATACAGGCACAAGCGGATGTTAAGTGCCGGAGCCTCACGGTGAGGCTGGGGAAAGTCAATGGAGTGGACACCCATGAGAATCAAAGGGTTGGGGTCGAATAAGCTGGAGCGTATCACAGGCAACAATCGGGTCGCGGCGGAGCGTCCGGTGGCTAGTGGCCGTGCCGCCAAAGCGGGTTCCAGCCGGGGCCGTGATGATGTGGCTCTCTCTGAGGGGGCACGCATTGCCGGTCAGGCGGGCGAGGCGGTACAAAGTTCCCCTGAGTTACGGATGGAGCTGATCCAGCCCATTAAGGAGGCGCTCGCCTCGGGCACCTATAATGTCTCCAGCTTAGATGTAGCCGATAAAATGCTGCGTCAGGTATTGATGGAGCGCAAGCAGTCTTTATAGAGAATCGGAGCGGCCTGTAGGCCGTTGGATTGACATGATCTGAGCGGTGCGGGATGCGCCGTTCTGACGGAAGGGGATATTGCCCCGCTGTCTTGAAATTGACCAGGAGTCTTAGCCATGCAAGCAACCATGCAAGAACATACCAACGCCCTGATTGGGGTTATGGATGAGCTGAACGAACATTTTCAGAAGGTGCTGAGCCTCTTTGAACAGGAGCGTGACGCCCTCAGTCGTCGAGATATTGATGGCATGGAGGGGACTTCGGCCATCATTGGCAAGGCGCTGGAGGATGCGCGTGTTATTGAGATCCGTCGTCAGCATGTGACGGGTACTTTGGCGCAAAATCTGGGCATGCCGGCGCGGGGTACCAAGTGGGATCAGTTGACCAGTCGTTTGGATCTGGACACCGCCCGTCCTTTGCGCAAGGCGCGTAATCGACTGCGTGCGACCCTGTTTGCGGTAGAGCATGCCAACCGTATGAACCAAGCGGCGTTTCGTGGCGTACAGGCGGCGACGGACAGCATTTTGAGTATTTTGCATGGGGGTAGCAGCAGCTATGACCGCAAGGGTGCGCGTCAGCAGGGCACCACAGGGGCAAATCGGTTTTTGTCCAAGCAACTGTAAGGGCGATGCCGTAGGCATCATTTTGGGCAGGGCTCAGGAAGAGCCCGCCTGTTTCGATCACCAAGGGCTACGGCTCGGGGTGAGACGATGCCGCATCATGCGGAGACGTTGCGGCACGGCTGCCACAGTGCCCGACGCATAGACGACCTAGAGGAATGTAGGTTATGCTGATTTTGACACGGAGAGTCGGTGAGAGTCTGCACATTGGGGATGATATTAAGATCACCCTGTTGGGCATCAAGGGGAATCAGGTGCGCATCGGCATTGACGCGCCGCGAGATGTGGAGGTGCATCGTGAGGAGATTTACGACCGCATCCGCCGCGAGACGCGCAAGGCCAACCGCCGCACCGCCGAAGAGACCCTGGATCAGGCGTCGCGCCTGCTTTCGCAAAAATAGTTGCCCGCTGGCTCTGTAACCCACTGGTTCTGTAAGAAAAAAAGCCGCCCCTGAATGGGGGCGGCTTTTTTATGGTGCGCCAGGCGTGGCGCGAAGCGCCTTGACTGGCGCTGTTCAGGCCGCTGTGGTGATGTCTGAATGACTTGGGGGGGTGGAACTCCCCTACGGACCCTGATGACGGGAACCGTTAGTTGAACAGCAAGGGTGTCCATCGTGAGATGGAATCTGAAGGAAGCTGCTGGCAAAGTTCCGGCCCGACGAACAGGAATCGCATACGAGGCAGCCATATCTGGGCGAGGGAGCCATGATACCCAAAGCCCGATCGTCATCCAGAAGATAGGGAAGTATATGCGGCGGGTATATGGAATGAAGGTCTCGTGTCTTACCCTGGGAGATCTGCCTCTCTGCTTTGAGCTACTGATATCGTAAGGTATTGGGATGGGGTGGCAGAAGTCAGCAGAAGCCATAGTCGTTACCGTAACTGGGTAACGAAGGGCTGAACCTGTGTGGTGTTCATGTGCAATACTCTGCGTGTTCTGGGCAGATGTCCCGAAAGAGGGTCTTAAAGCTCATAAAGGGATCAGACGGAATCTGTGAACTTAGCAGGGTGTCTATAGGGCAACAGGCGTTGCGTACAATGATGAGCAACAGACAGGAACCGCCGTGGTACGTGATCCGTATGCCCAGTGGTGGAGAGGTCGGCGGGGGTAACCATCCCGCCTCCTACCCGATAATGTTTTTTCCCTGAACGATTGAGCCGGTTCTTTGGCCATGTTGGTGCGGGCGGGCGGCTACGCTTGCGGTGCCACCCATTTTTTTGCCAGATTCACCAACCCGCGCAGGGGTTTAAGGGCCGGATATTGGGTGAAAATACCCTGCTCCATCGCAAAGTCACTGTGGGGGCGCGGGGGGGTTTGCATAATTTGCGTAAACTCTTCTGGGCTAAACCCCAGCTTTTTGATCACAAAGGTCCGATCTTCCTCGACCATGCGGGGGGATAAGGGGGGGCTCTCTAGCTCTTTAAGCGCCGCTTGCTTGGTAAGTTGACCGGCAAAAATGAGATTACTCAAATGGGCCTTGCGCTTATCCACCCCAAACTTGGTGGGTAGAATATAGCCCTGATAAAAGCGGGTAAAGATCGACTCAAAATGTTTTCCCCCATAGTCGCGCCAACCCAGCTCTTGTTGAATAATCTGTTTAACCTCGGCTTTATGGTAGGGTACCCAGTTAAGGATGGAGTGGGAGCGGATCTGTTTGACCAGTTGCAGCCATTTTTTCACGCGCAGATCCATAAAGGGATAGTTGACTAAGGGTTGGGTGCCATAGGCTTTGTGGATGGCCTGAATATTTACATGGTCCCCTTTATTA
Source organism: Magnetococcus marinus MC-1 (assembly GCF_000014865.1). Taxonomy (NCBI): domain Bacteria; kingdom Pseudomonadati; phylum Pseudomonadota; class Magnetococcia; order Magnetococcales; family Magnetococcaceae; genus Magnetococcus; species Magnetococcus marinus. Next base: position 3,861,432 of record NC_008576.1, on the reverse strand, counting down.
AAAATCCAGTGTGGGGGTAGGACAAACTCCGTGACCACATTGGTGCCGCTCAGAATATGTTTAATGCCTTTCTTCCCGGCTATGCGGTAGAGCAAGGCAAAAATGGCATGATCGGTAATCACCTCAATATCAATGACCGAGGCTTTAAGATAGGCCCGCTGGAGATCCCGAAAGGCGTTCCAGTCCAATACATGGGTATAGAGATCCATGTTCAGCCGGGTGACAATCTGTTCAATATTTTGTACGGAGAGCTCGGAGTTCCAGCCATTATCCAGGTGTACCGCCAAGGGGCGCAGCCCCAAACGGTGCGCCTGCCAAGCGACATAGCTGCTATCCACGCCGCCACTTAGCCCCATAATGCAATCATAGGGTTTGCCGCGCCCATCGGCTCGAATACGCTCTGCGAGATTTTGGAGCAGTGTCTCACCTTCCGATCCTGTTTTGACGTCGCGGGCTTCTGCTCGTTTATAAGCATGATAGTAGTGGCAACGCCCTTGGGCATCAAAAGTCATGTGGGGGTCGTCGAGGGTATCTAAAACCGACAGGCTGCATTGGCGATAGGGTTGTGACATGGATCAATACTCATCTTTCCAAGTAAGGTAGGGCGAAAGCTCCCTAAGAACAGGCATCCTGATAGATGGCATACAAGCGCTGGGCAAAACCCCGCGACCCATAGCGTTCGAGTGCGTTTTGTCGAATCGCCGCGCCTTCAAACTGGGGCCACTGTTGCTGTAGATGTTGCATCGCCTGTGCCATGGCCGAGGGTTCCCCCGGGGGTACCAAAAGGCCATTGTTGGTCTCTACCAGATCGTTGGGCCCACCACAAGCAGTGGCGAGAACAGGTAGTCCACAGGCCATGGCTTCAATAAGCACCACCCCAAAGGTCTCAATATGGCTAGAGAGCACCAGCGCATGGGCGGTCAGCATCTCTTGTTTGACCTGTTGGGCCGAAATCTCCCCTAAAAAGGTGATCTGTGGCTCAAGGCCCAACCTTGCAGCAAGAGCGGTTAACGCCTCTCTTAATGGTCCATCCCCCGCCAGACGGAGCAGCATGTGGGGGTTTCCAGCAAAGGCCAGGGCAAAGCTTTCCAGCAACAGTGCGTGCCCCTTGACAGGAAGTAGGTTGCCTACCGCCAAAAACACAAAAGGGTTGGCAGGTTTGACCGGCAAGGGCAGCGGCTGTTCCTCAAACAGTGGGGGTAAAACATTGGCTAAAGGTTCAGCCCGCTGCGCAATTGGCCCAAGCTGCGCCACCATCACTCGGCCCAGTTGAGGGCTAACCACAAAATAGCGCCGAGCTTGGGCCACGGTTTGACGGATCATCGGCAGCAAACCCATGGGTACGCGCCCCTGTTGATAGTATGAGCTGTGTTCGGTTAAGAGATAGGGGACCCCATAACGGCGTTGGATCCACTGAGCCAACAGACCCGCATTGAGGGCGTTGTGGGCATGGATCAAATCGGGCATGCCATGCCGTTTGACGTAATGAAAAAAGCCATGTTTGCCTGCCCGTAGCCAGCTTAGATGGTCCCAACGGGGATGGGGGGGCAGTAACCACGCTCCTTCTACCCGCACGACTTGGGCTTGGGCAATCGTTTCAAAGGTAACTGAGTGCTGGCTTGGTAGCAGGCGCTGCCACAACAGTTTTCCCAGTGCGGCAAACCCGTATTCGGTTAGGGGGTAGGTGCGGGGGCGTCCGAAACAGCGCCGCACAAGGTTTTTAACCAGCATGGGCAGAGAGTAGCGTAGCCGCACAGAAAGAACCCCAAAATGTAAAGGGTAGCCTTGCATGGCTTGGATCTGGTGGTGCTGAAAGATGCCTGCCAGATGACTCTCCGCCGGTAAAAATTGCTCGGAAGGGAGGATAAGAATATGGCGCTGTCGGGCCGCGTCTGCGGGGCGGGCAAACCGTTCTGTATTGCTGGAGACCGCATTCATGCGTGCTTAACTTTCTCTGTGACGCTTTGGGTCAGTAGCGTATCAATCCGCAGGAGATGTTTTTCATAAAGATTTTCCAGAGCCAAAGTGCGGCGTTGGGTTTGGAGCGTTGGGCGATTATAAAAATCTAATTGTGCCACGGTTTCGGCAAACAGTGGAGCCAGTTGGTGATCATCCCCATCGGCGGGGGCGCGGATGAGCATGGGTTGGTGGCGGTAGGTTTCGATTAGGCTGGAGACCACCACCTTGCCTGTGGCTAAATATTCAAGCAGCTTATGGGCATTGGATCGATCATAGCTATAACCATCATCGGCATAGGCTAGGATAAACAGATCCATTTGCGCGGCCTGTTGCGCCAGTTGGGGCTTGTCAACCATGCCATGCAGGGTGACGTGGGGCTGGTTTTGTAAAAAGGGGATTAGAGGTGCCGCTGGGTCGTAAGGCCCCCAAAAGTGAAACTGCACGTTGGGGTGCTCACGTACCATACGGTGGAGCGCCTGTACTTGCAGGACCGGTCGGCTAAAATTACCAAAACAGCCGGCGCGAATGGGGCCCGCTTGGCGGGGTAAGGGGGCGCGTGCCAGTTGGGCAAAGGGGGCGCTAAGACCATGGTTAATCCAGTGACACTTGGTGGCGAGGCGAGGATCGGCAAAGGTTCGCAGGATGGATTGAGAGACGCTAAAGATTAAATCGGCACTGTAGCCAATATTGATGCTGGCGGGGTCAGCCATGGGGTCAACCGGATGAAAGATCGTCTGTTGTGCGCCAAAGGCGCGCAGATCGGGGAAGGTGTTAAAATCAAAACTCCAGACCAGATCGGCGGTACCACCAATGGCCTGATTAATCCGTTGGATCTGTAGGTGCATCAACCGTTTGTAGAGCCATGGTAGATGAAACCGGATGCGCCGTGGGAAAAAAGAGCGGTAGACTACCTGCCACACATTCTCCTGCTCTGGGATGGGGTGACAGGTTATCCCAACGGGGCCGTGGTCCAAGGGTGGTTCCACAAAATAGACCCGGTTATGTTGGGCCAGTAGTTGCGCATAGTGGTGTTTAGATATCTTGACGTGTGCCCACGGTTGTGGAGAGAGCAGCAGAATGGTCTTGTTGGTGAGGTAGCGCATAAAATCCTGACTTTATCTGGCCCATAGGCGTCTGCCAATATGCCAAGGCAAGGGGGTAGGGCGTCTATGTAACCATAGGGTGCGGTTAAATCTTTCCCCCGCGAGTGTGCGCCAAAGATGCCTGTTGGCAGTATGTGCCCAACCGTTGCGGGAATGACACGGGTGGTGTTGCTCTAGAACATCGTTCCCCTGCGTGATGATGCCCATCCAATCCTACCCTATCACAGGGGGTTAGGGCCAGTTGTAAGGCGTGATGTGGGTCGCAAAACCAGTAAAGATCCAGAGGACGTGGCGGTGTGTGCGGCAACACGCCAAAACAATCTGCCCTTTTGAACGTCAGGGAGGTATGGGGTGGCACCGGTGGTTGCCGATAAAAACAGTGGTTTAGATAATGACGTTCGTGCCGCGATGGCGTTATAATCCTGTAAGGCTTGTCAATTCCTTGGTGCGAGGATCGTCTTGTGGCGTGCGCATTCCATGCGGGCTTTTGAGCCCCGTACTAAGGGTTGAAAAGGGCCTCTTGTCGGTGCGGAGATATTTTTGTTTTTTTTACCCCATTTAAGGAGCCCTGCGCATGCAAGGTGAACTGCCGAGTGAATTGACCATACGTACCCTGGCGATGCCCGCCGATACCAATCCGTCGGGGGATATTTTTGGGGGCTGGGTGATGTCCCAAATGGACTTGGCCGCCGGTATCTGTGCCGGGCAACGGGCAAGGCGGCGGGTGGTGACGGTGGCCGTGGATGCCATGAGCTTTATTCAACCCGTGCGGGTGGGCGACGACCTATGCGTCTATACCCAAGTGGTCACCGTAGGGCGTACCTCGATGACCATCCAAGTGGAAGCATGGGCACGTCGTGACCGCATCGGGGAACGGGTTAAAGTGACCCAGGCCCACTTTAAATTTGTTGCTCTGGATGACGAAGGCCGACCGACCCCCATTCCCGCACTAAGCGAAATCTAACCCACACACAGAGACGCCGCAAGCTTGCCCTACGCATGGCCGGGTTGGAGCTTCTCTAAGAGTTGCAAAATGAACCCCTTTAACGGGTGCTCTTCGCGAAAGATGGCGTAGACCTGACGGCTAAAAGTAGGGGCCTCTTGAACGGGAAAGAGTGCCCCTCGCTGTAAAAATTCCCGCACCATAAGATCGGGCAGGTAGGCAACCCCCCCATATTTGACCAAAGACTCCAAGGCCATGCCCCCCCAGCCAAGCCGCAGAAAAGGGTGCGGTAGCTCAGGAAACCAACGGGCATGGGCGACCCCAAAGGATTGCCCCCAATCCACAAAATGGTAGCGGTATTTAATCGCCTGCTGCGGGGTTAGCTCAGGGCGGTCACTCACCATAATCAGCTGCAAGGGGGTGATCTCAATCTGTTCCAACTCCACCAGCTTTTGTGAGGTGTAGACAAAGCCCAAATCCAGTGTTTTACCCAATACCCGTTGAATAATGCTTTGGGCCGGTTCGCTGTCACAGCTTAAAATAAGCTCGGGGTGGCTCTGGTGTATGTCCAACACCCAATCCTTGAGAATAATCTCCCACAAACTGGGTATGCCCCCCACCACCAACATGGGCTTGTCTTCATTAGAAAGCTGAATGCTATGGCGGGCCTGTTCCCACATGCTGACAATCATCTCAGCGGTTTTAAGAAAACGCTTGCCCGCAACCGTGAGCTGAATATCGTTGCGGGCACGGGTAAACAGCTTGATGGAGAGCTCCTCCTCAAGCTGCTTAATGCGTGAGCTGATGGCCGACTGAGTCACAAACAGATTTTGCGAGGCCCGCCCAAAGTGGCGTGTACGATTGACCTCTAAAAAGGTCCTTAATTGATCAATGTCCACTTATAATGGCACCCTTCGTACTTTCCACAGGTACACCCTTGCCCCCCGGATAAAAGGGAATCAAGCCCCCCTTTTGGAGCCCCACACTATAACATTTTTTTAATCGTTTCTATCTATTTAATTTATCAAATAAATTCAATCAATTGAACAAAAAACTTGAGTTGGACCCAGCGCCCTTTTAGCTCTATGTATAGGCCATCAACAACCGTGTGGCCAGCAGATGCGTGGGAGCAAAGCCCCTCTGCTCTGTGGCATGAAGGGTGGAGAGATCCATGAAAAACACCAAGACAATCCTCATCGGTGCGGTTTCGCTGGTTTGCGTGACGCTGGCCATCACCCCCGCCATTGCCCAAGATGAAAGCATTGAAGCAGAGAAATTGCGTCTCTGCACCCAGTATGGTCAGGAAGATCAAGTCTCTCCCGACAATATGGGGGCCTACATTCAAGAGTGCTTGAAGAGTATGGACCCCGTCTCCGAGCCTAATCAAGAGATGATGGCTCCAGCCCGTCCTGATATTCCGGATGTCAATCCCGACTCCTTGGATTCGCTGATGCAGCGCGAAGGGCATTTTCCCCCCAGCGAAGAGATGATGCCTCCGTCGGAAGAGCCCAAGCAGTAAGGTAAACGTGCCTTGATCGGGTGGGGGTGGCAGATATGGAACGCGCCAATATGGCCTGTAGCGAAGGGTGTCAAAGCTCGTTTAATCAGGGTCCGCTATGGGATATGCATATTGAAGATAGCCCCATTTTAGCCACCGCCATCCACCAAGGTCACGGTTTGTCGCAGCAAGCCCAGCATAACAGCGCGCTCACCAATGCCAGTCGCCTACGGGAAGAGGACCCCTTTACCGGTACTTGGGCCGAGATCGCCCCCAGCCGGATTGTGGTCAACCGCTCCCGTTTTGATCTGGATCTCAACCGCGATCGCCTGCGGGCGGTCTATCGGCAGCCGGAACACGCCTGGGGGCTGGATCTCTGGCACGAGCCGCCAACGCGGGCGCAAGTGCTGGCTAATATGCATCTTTACAACGCCTTCTACAGCACATTAGAGTCGTTATTGGGCTTGATGGAGCAGCGCTGGGGCTATTTTGTGGTGTTGGATATCCATAGCTACAACCACCGTCGTGGGGGGATGCAGGCACCGGTGGATGATCCCCTGCATAATCCCGAGATTAATATTGGCACGGGTACCCTGTCGAACCGGGCGATGTGGGAGCCGCTGCTTGCTGAGTTTATGCAGGATCTGCGGCAGTTTGATTTCAATGGGCGCATGTTGGATGTACGAGAAAACCAGAAATTCCAGGGGGGTGAAATGGCCCGCTGGATCCATAGTCGTTTTCCGTTTGCGGCTTGTGTTATCTCCATTGAGGTCAAGAAATTTTTTATGGATGAGTGGACGGGCTTAAAAGATGAAGCTTTGTTCCAACAGATTGGGCAGGCTTTATCCGCAACACTACCCAGTCTCTTCCGCCATTTGGCCTCGATGCAGGAACAGCGTCCCATGGAGTAGTGGATTCTGATGAAAAAAAAGCAGCCCCCCGCCTTGCTTAACCCAACAGAGCAGCCCAATCGGCTGGCTGAAGGGCGGGTGGATATCTGTTTAAAGCAGGATGGCCGACTCTACCTAGAACGTCCTCTCCCCTTTTTGATCCTCTATCGCATCCCCCATCGTCCTGATCCTGGCACCCGCTACCTGTTAGAGGGTGAGGCCGCCTTTATGGTGGTGGGCCATCAGCGTGGTTGTGGGGTTGAGGCGCGGGGTTGGTTTCGTCAGGTGGTGGCGCGCAGTGTGGCGCGGTTTGGGGCGATTTTGGTGTTGGAGGTGTGGGCGCAGTCTCATGGTGAGGTGGACGAAAAGGGTTTGCCCCGCACCAAGGTTGAGATTGTCAGCAGTGCCGCCACCGCCCGCAGCCCGTTTGTGGCCACCCTAGAGCGTCGTTTGGCCACCATGGCGATTAAGGGGCGTAAGTTTCAAACCCAGCTCAAGGTAAAAAAGGGGGTGGTCCACACCCCCAATTTTCCTGCGTTGGAGGTGGATGAGGCGTGTCAGGATAAGGTCTACCGGCTCGGTCTGGCGCTCCCCCCCGTTTATCAGATGTTTGAGCAGGATATCGCCTACATGGCGGCTCCGCAGATGGTGCGTCAGTTGCGGCGGGCGTTGGGTTATGCCATTCGGCAGACGGTGTTTCGTTTTAGTATGGATGAAACCTCGGTGCGGTTTCCCCACTTTCACCGGTTGGGGCCGCGTCGTTGGAGTAAAACAGCGCTGTGGGTGGACCGCCAGTTGGCGGGGTTGAGTGAGCATGTGGATTATCTCTACCAAGTCACCCCCACCAATACGCCTCAGGCGATGCGGCAGTTTAATAAAGAGGGGTGTTCCACCACGCCGGTTTTTCAATATCGGCCCGTGCCCTTTGATCTGGCGGTGATGAAGCGGGCGCTTTTTGCCATTCCCATCGAGAAGGTGAACGATCCGGCGCTGGCCTATCTGCTCCGGGAAAAGCAGGAAGAGCTGGACCGTATGATCTCCCTGTTGGTGGATGTGGATACCCCCCGTTTTGTGCATGGCAGTGTACAGCTCTTTGGGGCGCCCTCGGCCAAGACGATCCAGATGGCGCGGCAGATTTTGGCTGCTCGCGCTCTCCCCGAACGGGAGAGTCGCGGCTTACCGGTGCAGACGGTGGTGGAGCATGTGGAGGCCTGTTTTGCCTATTATCATGCCAAAAACGCGGGCTTTAAGGGGCGGGTTAAGCGGGTGGATGACCTGCCCGCAGGGCTTATGGTGTCGGGGGATGAGCTTTTTGTGGGTAGTGATACACGCATACCGGCGTGGCGACTAGAAGCCTTGATTAATCATGAAGTTGGTGTACATGTTCTGACCAATTACAACGGGCGCCAACAGCCTATGCGGCTGCTGTCGGTGGGGTTGGCGGGTTACGAGGCGTTCCAGGAGGGGTTGGCGGTGCTGTCGGAGTATCTGGCAGGGGGCTTAACCCAAGCGCGGGTGCGAACGCTGGCGGCGCGGGTGGTGGCGGTTGAGGGCATGTTACAAGGGGAGCGCTTTGCGCAGGTCTACACTGACTTGGTCGAGCAGTATGGGTTTAACAAGCAGCAGGCTTTTTTAATCACCATGCGGGTATTTCGTGGGGGAGGCTTGACCAAGGATGCCCTCTATCTGCCCGGCTTTTTGGCGGTGGTTAAGCATGTGCAGGAGAAGGGGCTGGATGAGCTGTTTTGGGTGGGCAAGATGGGGCTTGAGCATCTACCGATGATACGGGAGCTGCGCTGGCGTGGCATGTTGCATGGGGCGGCATTATTGCCCCATTTTTTAGAAAAACCGCAGGTGCAGGAACGCTTGGCGCTATTGCAGGAACAGGGATGGTCGCTGGAAAATTGGCTCGATAAGGAGTGGATGTGATGAAAATTGGATTTATGGTTAACCATATCCAAACAGAGGAGGTTGGCTATACCACCACGCGTCTGGCCATGACAGCGGTTAATCGGGGGCATGAGGTTTGGTATATCCAGGCCGATGATTTCCTTTATGCGTCCGATGAAAAGGTCTATGCCACCGGCTATGGGCACCCGAAGGCGGGCTATAAGACGCTCAAGAATTTTTTGGCGGACATTCAGGCCAAAAAACCGTTTACCCAGCGCATTTGTGTGAGCGATCTGGATGTGTTGATGCTACGTAGCGACCCCTCCAATGAAGATCTGCGGCCTTGGGCGCGGGATGTGGGTATACAGTTTGGGCGACTGGCGACCCGCCACGGGGTGATTGTGGTCAATGATCCCAACGGGCTGTCGCGGGCCATGAACAAAATGTATTTGCAGACCTTTCCCGAAGAGGTGCGCCCTCCCACCATTATTACCCGGTGTAAAAGTGAGATTCGCGCCTTTGCTAAGGAGATGAATAGCGCCATTGTGGTCAAGCCGCTGCAAGGCTCTGGGGGTAAGGGGGTGTTTTTGGTGCGTTCGGGAGATATGTCCAACCTGAACCAGATTGTGGAGGGGGTCGCGCGGGACGGTTATCTGATCGCCCAGCAATATATGCCCGAGGCTGCCGCTGGGGATACCCGGCTGTTTGTCATGAACGGTCTGCCCTTGCGTTATAAGGGGCGCTATGCGGCTTTTCGGCGGGTGAGCAGCGGGGAGGATCTGCGCTCTAACCTGCACGTGGGGGGTAAAAAGGTACGGGCTGAAGTGACCCCCGAGATGCTGCATGTGGTGGAGATGGTGCGCCCAAAATTGGTCAAAGATGGCATGTTTCTGGTGGGGTTGGATATTGTGGGTGGGCGTTTGATGGAGATCAATGTGTTCAGCCCCGGCGGCCTGGGTAGTGCTCAGAGTTTTGAAGGGGTTAACTTCTCCATTCCGGTCATCGAAGCGCTGGAGCGGAAGAGCCAGTATATGGCCTTTTACCGGCGTAATTTTGATAATAGTGAGATGAACACCCTCTAACCCTACGGGGGGAGAGCGTCGTGCATGCCCCCCTGTTTTACTAAAGGTAAGGGGGGCGTGGCCACCGGGTGGGGGCTAAGCTGGGACGCGGTGGCTTGCGCTGGGAGGGTTGCAGTGGGGGAGAAGGATGCCAAACTGGTGGTTAAGATCGACTATCGCGCCAAGGTCAAACGTGAGGACCGGGTGGTACATCAGGTGGTCAACACGGTGCGCACGGCGACCATGGTCGATACCCAGGCGTTGCAGGATGATGGACGCTTTGATCTGGTGGAGGGTACGCTGTGAGGGTGGACGTGGAGAATCAGGGGCCGCACCGGTGGGACGCCACCTCCCACATCGACGGCCTCATCCTCAATGGGAGGGTCCGTAGTCCGGCGGACCCGGCGATTTTCCGCCTGTCAGCACGGCCCTGATTCCTATTTTTCATCGTAGCAAGATCCCCGCCGCATGACCAGAAAAAGCGTCATCAGATCGTCAATACGGTGCGTACCGCGACACAGATGCCCCTCGATGCGCTGCGCGACCGTAACCGCTATGATGTGGTGGAGGGTGAGATTTGAGTCGCGCACTGGCGGGACGCCATCCAGGTCCTTGCCTGGCACTCCCGCATCGGGTTCCGCATCCTCATGGGAGGGCAACCCCGTGGCCCGACGATTTTCCACCGATCAGGGCGACTCACCACCATAGTACCAATTTGCCCACCCCGTGACCACTAAAACAGTCAATCGGGATTTGCCCCTTTTAAGCGCTTTTTGCAACGCTGCTACCCCACCGGCCAATCCCCAAAATGGCCCATTAAACGGCCATTAAACACCTTTACGGCGCGATCCCGCGATTGGCGTCAACCCCACACCCGCCCTTGTGCGCTAATACGCACCCAAACCCCGCCAATCTCCTAACGTCAGCTGGCATCTTAATAGGCTTGCGGCATCCCGCTATGGTGCAGTCCCAGGGTGATGCTGTGTTGGTTGACTACGAGCACCAATCGATGCATGCCGAGTATAATGGGCAACCGGCCCCGGCAGCGGGCTGGATTGAGACGCTGGAATATGTGGCGGGGCAAGGTCTGTATGCCACGGTGCGCTGGACTGAGCGCGCTAAGGAGATGATCCGGGCTGGTGAGTACCGCTACATAAGCCCGGCGTTTAACTATGACAACCGTACCGGTGCCGTCAGCAGTCTGATCAGCGCCGCACTGACCAATCAACGGGTGGTAAAAATTTTGTGCGAGGGCTCTATTTTTCGCTTGTTTTTTCCACCAATCGGCCTATAGTGAAACCTCGATTTGTTTGGATGCTGTTTGAGTAGCACATTACCCACGTGATTAAATGTACCGTAGCGTTTGGTGGCGGTCATACCTTTGAGAAAAGAGTAGTTTCTCCCAGGTTTGTCGCCTCGCCTTGAAAAAGGCTCCTTGCCGCGGCTTTTTGATCTCTGGTGGTACAGCTGCATCAGTGCACCAGATACCATAAAACTGTTTGTGTAGGAGTTACATCATGGCTGAGCGCGAAACCGGTACTGTAAAATGGTTCAACGACACTAAAGGCTTTGGCTTCATCGAGCGTGACGGCGGTAAAGGCGATGCTTTCGTGCATCACTCTGCCATCAACGCCACTGGCTTCAAATCCCTGGCCGAAGGTCAGAAAGTGGAGTTCACCGTTGTTGCCGGTCAAAAAGGGGCTGCTTGTGAGAACGTTGTCGCTATCTAAGCGATTCCGTTTGCAGCTGCTTTAAAAAATAAGAAAGGCCACCCCTCCGGGTGGCCTTTTTTTTTATAGTGTGCGGTTTGCTGGGGCCTGATAGGGTGACCACGCCGTGGCGCTCACGCTCAGGGGCGCCGTCGCGCGTTGGCGCTGGGGCTTAAGCGCGGCGGCGTCGGGCTTGCCCTCATTGGACCTCAATCTGGATGGCGCGGGGTTTGGATTCCTCCCGTTTGGGCAGCGCCACTTCCAGCACACCATTCACATAGCTGGCTTTAATATTGGCGGTGTCGGTGGTGTTGGGCAGTTGAAACGAACGGCTAAAACGTCCATAGGCGCGTTCGACCCGGTGGTAACGGTCCCGGTTGACCTCATCCCCAAAAGTGCGTTCACCGCTGATGGTTAAGGTGTTGTGCTCCACATTGACCTGAATGGCCTCCTGGCTCATGCCGGGCAGGTCGGCCTTGATGACAATTTGGTTCTCATCCTCGCGAATATCTACCCCCATCGAGAGTTTGGCCATCTGGCTGTTGCCATCGTCCCAGCCGGGATCGAACAGGCGGTTTAACTCATTTTGCAGCGTGCGGACACGATGGAAAGGGTCGTAGCTCATTAAGGTGCTCATGGTCGGTCTCCTGCTTTGTGTTGGTTTTGCTCAGTGGGCACCCGGTTTGGAGTGCCTCTCTAAGCCGTTAAATAGGGGCGTTTGCCCGCCATGCAAGGGGGGCGGGTGATTTTTTTTGTCGGTGGCATGGGGTTGGTCGGGGCAATAAAATAGGCGCATGGTGGAGGGGGGGTAAAAAAATGTGGAGACCCCTTGAAACCCCGTAGAAGCAGCCTTATCTAAGAGAGTGAAAAGAAGGGTGCGTGGTAGGTGCGCCTGGATTGAGAAGGAATGAGAGATACAACGAAACCAATGGAGAGCCTAAATGACGACCCAGTCTGTTGCCATTTCCCGTCCTGCGGAGCTTGCCCTCGGTCAAGGGGAAGAGGGTTTTCAGCGTTTTTTAAAACAAGCCGCACAAGCCCCCATGCTCAGTGCGGATGAGGAGTACCAGCTGGCGACCAACTACCGTCGTCATAACGATCTGGAGGCGGCCCACCGATTGGTGCATGCCCATCTGCGTTTGGTGCTCAAGATAGCCCGTGAGTATCTTTATTATCGCAGTTCTCTGCCCGATTTGGTGCAGGAGGGTAGTATTGGGCTGATGCATGCGGTGAAAAAATTTGATGCGCAGCGTGGTAATCGCTTGGCGACCTATGCCGTTTGGTGGATCCGGGCGGCGATCCATGACTTTATCTTAAACACCGCACACATGGTCAAAGTGGCGACAACCAAGCTCAAGCGGCATCTGTTTTTTAAATTGCGCCAAGCCAAAAGCTCGCTGGCCCCCCTCAATCAGCAGGAGGCCGAAGAGCTGGCGGTCAAGTTTGCGACCGATGCCCAGACCATTTTGGAGATGGATAGCCGGTTGGCCGGTGCCGATAGCTCCCTCAATCAGCCGCTGTTTGATGAGGGGGGAGAGCTCATCGAGCTGCTAGAGGATGAGCGTCCCAATCAAGAGCTGCAACTCCAGAGCGCGCAGCAACAGCAGCGGCTTGGCAGGTTGGTTAAACAGGGGTTAAAACAGCTTAATGAGCGGGAACAGGCGATCATTATCTCACGTTTTATGGGGGAGCATGCCGAGCCCCGCGAGCAGTTGGCGCAGCGTTTTCAAATTAGTGGGGAGCGGGTCCGGCAGATCGAGCAGCGGGCTATGGCAAAACTGCGCAGCTATTTCCAAAGCCAGCCAGATGCCCAAGAGCTGGCGATGCTGATTTAACCTGCGAGCCGAGGGTGCGAGCGATAAGGAGGAGCCCCTGACCATCGTCTGGTCAGGGGCTCTTGAGGTTTTAAAAGGGGCTTCAGGACCGCACTGCCCGCTTAGGTTGCTTGGTGAACCGTCACTTGGGTGAAGGGAATCTCCCAGCCGTGGCGGTTACAGCTCTCCACCGCCAAGCGCTGGATGGCGCGCTGAGCGGCGTAGTACTCTGTGGCAACATCCCCGTCAAACTGGACGATAATTTTTAAGTTCAGAGATGAGGCCGCCGCTTCATCAAACTCCACCACTACCTGGGTGATAAAAATGCCGTAGGGTTTGGCTTTTAGGCCGGTTTCCACATCCTCAGCCAACTGTTTGGGGATGGCGTCGGTGCAGAGCGCTTGGTGTTTGTAGTCGATGCCAAAAACCACCACCAAGGCAAAGCCGGTGGAGAGATTTTTCGGCGCAGCTGACAGAAAATCAGCGGTAGAGTAGCTGCGCATGGTGCCCCCCGAGATTCTTAGTGCGACCGTTTCGGGGCTGATCCATTTAACCTGTCCAAACTGGCCGTCGGAGAGCATAACATAATCCCCGCTTTGACAAGGAAACCACTTTTCATCGTCGTGGGGGCGGCGGGAGTGTAGGTTGGACATCTCTTTAAGGGGGACCCGCATGCGGGGTTGGGACATGTAGGGATTGTGGAGGCGGGCAAAGATATCCAGCGCCTCGACACGCCACTGTACGCCCCGAAACACCACCCACTCCTCTTCACGCACCGGCCCGATATTAAGTAGCAAGGTGAGCTCTTCCATATAGCGGGGGATGGCGCTTTTTAGGGAGAGAATCAGGGCGAAGATGAGCAGCAGAAAGATCCCCTCCAACACCCGATCCCCCCGTTGATGGACCACAATAAAGATGGTCAAGATCGCGGCGGTCACAGTCATAAAACGGTAGGCGACCATCAGCAGGCGTACCGGCAGGGAGCGTTTCGCAAAGAGCTGTCCCCGTGAAAAATAGCCGAACATGCGGACTGGTAGGGTAAGCAGAATATAGATGCCCAGCGCGGAGAACAGCGAGAGGGCTAGGGTGGCGCTTCTGCCCTGTAAAAAGGCTTGCCACTTCTCTTCCAAGCTCTCCCCAACCTCAACCTTGACGCGGGTCATTTCATCCAGTTGCAGTTGGTTGACCTCCAACAGGTGTTGATGTTCCCGTACCTTTTGGTGCCACTCTTGGAGAACCTCTTTGTAGCGTTTGGCGGTATCTCGCTGCATGCCCTTGGTTTGTAGCTTTTCTATGGATTCATAGGTGGCTTGGGCCACTTTGAGCTGCTGGGTATGAAAGAGTACGCGGTTTTTAAGATTTTGGGTGCGGCGTTTTTTTTCGGTGAGTTGGCGCAGCTCACTCATGATGGGCTGAACAATTTCCAAGAGGTCGCTTTGCCAGTCAAATTTTTCCTGTCGGTTGGCGTCTAATTTGCCCAACTCCATGCCAGCGGTAATAATCAGATCAAAGGAGCGGTTTTGGTCTAGAATACTCTGCTCTATCTGGGCGAGCTCCCCTTCCAGGGCTTGTTTTTCAGGCCCAGCGGGGGCTTTGCGGATGGCGCCAATCAGGCGGTCCCGTTCGCTTTTGCGCAGTTTGAGATCTTCTTGGATATCATTAAGTTTATGAATGGTTTTTTCTTCGGCACTCAGCTCCATTTGCTTAGGTGCGATACCCGTAGGGCTGGGCTGCTCTTGGGCGTGCAGCGGGCCACTAAAACAGAGGGCAAACAGGCCGAGAGCCAAGCTATGGCGTAATATCGGCTGTGAAAGCAGGCGGAGAATGGCGGATAGCATGGTGATAACCTGTGCAACGAGGATGGGTTAACAATGGGTGCCGATGTATTTGCCCAGGATAAAAACCACATTTGGGGTGGTTGGGTGGCACGATGGGTTTGCTAATCAGTCTGGTAAGCATACAATGGTGGGCCTTGCCTGTCACCCGTTCAAGGTTTGTGTTGAAGAGAGGTGTGTGATGATTCACCAGGGGGAAGATGGGGTGTCTCAGGATGCTTTGCTGGGGGCGATGCTTGCAGAGCACCAGGATGAGATTTTGCAGAGCTGGATAAGACACATTGTTACCCATGCAGGCATGCGCCAGCTTGAAAAAGCGGGGGAGGCTGAGTTGCGTCGGCAAGCGGCACAGCTTTGGGCGCACTTGGTAGCGCTGTTTGAGGGTTTGCCGTTAGAGGATACCCGTTGCCCCGCCTACGGTGATGTGGTGATTGTGTTGCGAGAGATGAGTGGGCTGCGGGCTGAGCAGGGGTTTAGCCCGATGGAGACCTGTCAATTTGTGTTTCTGCTTAAAGATGCCCTGCTGCCCTTGCTGCAACGCCGCTTTGCCGATCATCCTGAGTTGTTTACGTGGGCGTTGATCCGGTTAAACCGCTGGGTCGACCGCTTGGGCATGATCACCTTTGAGTGTTATATGGAAAGCAGGGAGCGCACCATCATGGAGCAGAGCCGCGCCATGGTGGCCTTGGCCGAGTCCAGCAACCGCACCAAAAGTATGTTTTTGGCCGCCATGAGCCATGAAATTCGCACCCCTTTGCATGCCATTAATGGGTTGGCGGAGCTGCTGGAGCGGGAAGAGCTGAACCAAGATCAAAAGCACTATGTGCATATTATCTACCGGGCGGGTTCACGTTTACTGGCGTTGATTAACGATATTTTGGATTTTTCACGCCTAGAGGCTGGGCGGATTGAATTGGAGTCCCTCGTTGTTGAAGTGCGCCCCTTGGTGCATGAAACCATGGAGATGCTCTCTTTCAAAGCCAAGGATAAAGGGCTGGCTTTGCAGTGGACGCTGGAGCCCCAAGTGCCCCAGTGGATGATGAGCGACCCGACCCGTTTGGGGCAGGTATTGGTTAATCTGGTGGGGAATGCGATTAAATTTACCCAGAGCGGCGAGGTGGCTCTCGAAATAAGCGTGGCTGAACAGCAGCTGTGCGTGATGGTGCGGGATACCGGTTTGGGTATTGCAGAGGATAAACAGCAGATTATCTTTGAGCCGTTTTCCCAGAGTGATATCACCATCAGCCGACGCTTTGGCGGCACAGGTTTGGGGCTCTCCATTACCAAACAGATTGTGGCATTAATGGGGGGGACCATTTCGGTACAGAGCCGTTTGGGGGAGGGTAGCCGTTTTTATGTCAGGCTGCCATTAAAGGAGGTCGCTGCCGGGGATCTGCTGGCGGCTCAGCAGGCGACTCAGGAGGTAGAGGTTATCACCCTGCCTACGTTAAACATCCTGCTGGCGGAAGATACCCTGGAGAATCGGGTACTGTTTCGAGCCTTTTTAAAACATTGCCCCTGGGCGATTGATGAAGCCAAGGATGGTGCCGAGGCCCTCATTAAGTTTACCACTGGCCACTATGATCTGGTGCTTATGGATGTGGAGATGCCCATCATGGATGGTTATGCGGCAACCCAGGCGATCCGTGCCTGGGAACGTGCCCAACAACGTGTGGCAACCCCCATTTTGGCCCTTACGGCGCATGCCTTGTCGGAGTATCGGCAGCAGAGTATTAATGCCGGTTGCAATGGTCATGTGGTGAAACCGTTGGGTAAACGGGATTTGATCGAGGCCATTCGACAGGCCGTGACGCCACCCGTACAGGGGGGGTAAGGGGTGTAGGCGCAGTGAATGTGGGGGGTGTGCGGCGGTTTTGGTCGTGCCTGACAGCCCCGTCAGCGAGTAAAGTAAAAAAGGTGTCTTCATGGAGCAGGTAGAGGGGCTTAGTCCCGAACAAGAAGAGGATGAAGTTGAGGTTCCTGAAGCGGTAATTGTGACCCCGGGTGAGGGGCAGAGCAATACCGATGCCTTGATTTTTCATACCCTTGAGCAATTGGCTAATGAGCAAACGGAGGCGTTGCATACCGATCTGCGTTTATACACTCCTGCCGAGATCGCCGATCTGCTGGAGAGTCTGCCCCTGGCTGAGCGGCAGGCGGTGGCGGAGGAGATTGATCCCGAGGTGATGCCCGATGTGCTCTCCGAGATGCAGGTGGGCACGCGGAGCACCATTACCGAGACCTTGGATCTGGAGACCCTGACCGCCTCCATCAACGCTTTGCCAGAACCCTATGCGGTGGAGCTGTTGGACGGTCTGCCCGAAGAGTTGGCCGATGAGATCCGTGAATCGTTGGACCCCAAGGCCCGGCAACGCCTGGAAGCCACCTTGGAGTGGGAAGAGGGCTCGGCTGGACGCTTGATGCATGTGGATGAGGTGTCGGTACGCACCGGCATCACCTTGGCGACCATTCAGCGTTATTTGCGGTTTCTCAAGCATGTGCCTACCAATAGCGATGGCTTGATGATTGTGGACCGGGAGGGCTTTTATCTGGGCAAAGTGAGCTTTGCGGCCATTTTGACCCATCCACCGGAGACCCTGGTGGAGAGTGTGATGGACCGCAATGCGGTGGCCGTGCAAGGGGATAGTTCGGAAGAGGAGGTGGCCCGCCTGTTTGAACAGCGAGATCTGCTCTCGGTGGCGGTGGTGGATGAACTGGGCATGCTGGTAGGGCGCATCAGCATTGATGATGTGGTGGATGTGATTCGCCAGATGGCCGATGAGCAGATGATGCACATGGCCAACCTGCATGAGTTGGATGACACCTTTGGCCCTGTTTTGCCCTCGGCTCGGCGGCGGGCGGTGTGGTTGGGCATCAATCTATTGACCGCTTTTTTAGCCTCGTGGGTGATTGGGCTGTTTCAGGGGGCGCTGGAAAAAATTGTGGCGCTGGCGGTGCTCATGCCCATTGTCTCCAGCATGGGCGGAATTACTGGCTCACAGACCCTGGCCTTGGTCATTCGTGGCCTCTCGTTGGGTACCATCAGCAGCAGTAATGCCCGTCAATTGGCCATGAAAGAGCTGGCGGTTGGCACCTTAAACGGGGTGTTGTGGGCGGTGGTGGTGGCGGGTGTCACCATGGTGTGGTTTCATGATTACGCCTTGGGGGCGGTTATTGGGGTGGCCTTGGTGCTCAATATGGGCATCGCTGCGCTATCAGGCTGGGGGTTGCCCCTGCTGCTTACCCGGTATGGGCAAGATCCTGCCATCTCGGGTTCGGTGCTGTTGACCACCGTAACCGATGTGGTGGGCTTTATGGGCTTTTTGGGGTTGGCCACGCTGCTGCTGCTGTAGGGCGTAGGGGGGCGCATTGAGTTGATCTTTGTCAAGTTTTGCTTGCCAAAATTGGAACCGATGAGCCATCATGGAGCACCAATATCAGCAGAGGCTTATAGATGCCGCCCCTGCGGAACGCATCCTGTGCCGCAGGGTGCGCGCTACCGTTAGTGAAGAGAGGCCCCCCCATGAGCGCATTTCCCATGGGTAGAATTCTGCCCTTAAAGGCGCAGCTTAACCAGCATCCGGTCTATGGTCGTGTACAGAGCCTGGATGAGCTGCATCTCTTTATGCAACACCATGTCTATTCGGTATGGGACTTTATGTCCCTGCTTAAAACATTACAACACCATGTTGCCCCCTCTGGTATGCCGTGGCTACCCCGTGCCCACACCGCCTTTGCCCGCTTTATTAATGAAATTGTGGTGGAAGAGGAGTGTGATGAAGGGTTGCCCGGCCCCCGGGGTGAAACCACCTACAGCAGCCACTATCAGCTCTATGTGGATGCCATGCGCGAGGTTGGGGCCAATACGGCGCAGGTGAGCCAGTTTGTGCAGCGGGTGGGGCAGGAGGGGGTGCAAACCTTCCTTAAAGTCGCCGATGTGCCAGAGCCTGCACGGGGCTTTATGCAGACCACCTTCGGTTTTATTCGAACTGGTAAGCCCCATGTGGTGGCCGCAGCCTTTGCTCTGGGGCGGGAACATATCATTCCCCCCATGTTTCGAGCCTTGCTGCAAGAGATGAGCATTGGTGCCGATCAAGCGCCCATTTTCCACTACTATCTGGAGCGGCATATTCATTTGGATGGGGATCATCATGGCCCGCTCTCCATGCAGTTGTTGGAGTCCTTGTGTGATGGCGACCCGATCAAGATACGCGAGGCTGAGGATGCGGCCATTCAGGCGATTCAAGCCCGCATTATCTTTTGGTATGGGGTGGCGGAGGCGATTACCGCGCAGCGTATGGGGCGCACCTTGAGCAAGGTGGTGGTGCCCTTGCGCAACCGCCACAGTGGCTAAGCGGACGGTCTAAAGCGTGATACAACCCTAAAAAAGGGGGAGCCTCCACGGAGGCTCCCCCTTTTGGGTTTAAACCAGAGCAGCAAGGCGTAGCCCGAGCTCGTGGGGGTGTTGGGGGTTGTGCCGCCATGCACCGAGGTGTGGACCGAGGCTAAGAGCTCTGGGGAGAAAGGCCCCAGTCGGCAAACCCGTATGGAGATGGGGGATAAAAAGGGGACTCTGTTTATTGGGTGCGGTACGGTGCGGCCTAAACGCATGAGCATGCCCATTTGCTGAACGAAGCACTATGCCCGCTAAGAATGGCGGCTCATGCCGAAAATATCTTGAGCAAACAGGATAAGGCGTTTGGCAAGGTGGAGCCCCGCTCGGCCTTATGCAGGACAAGCGTTACTATTGAACAGGATTTATGCCGCAGAGAAAAATAAAAACATCCTATCCAACACTAAAGCCTGATAATACAAAAACCAATATAATTGCAAATTTCAGCGATGCCGCGTGTAGCGCTCTACGCGTATGGGGGTAAGGGTTCTTGTATATGTGGGTTGAATTATGATAGATTGCGTTACAATGAGTTGAAAAGTTACATAGAAAAATAAAATTTCAAATAGTATAATGGGTTAAATTAATCATTGTTTGTGATTTTTTTAGGAATGATGGCTAGTCATTTATTAAATATGCGTGTAATGTAATATAAACAGCCAAAATAGTAGCGGAGTGTGGGGGCTCGGCGTAGCCCCAGTGGGTGCTGCGCAAATTTGAAAATAGCCTTAGATATTAAGTTAACAACTGAAAGTTGAATCAAATAATATCATGGCGTTTCAGGTTAAGGCGGGGGATGACCATGAAACAAAAAATTTTGGTGGTGGATGATGCTCCGGCCAACCTGCGGATTCTGGTGGAGTCGTTGAGTGACGAGTACTCCATTGCCGCCGCAAGGGATGGCCATAAGGCCATCGCGCTCGCCAACGCCAAGCACCGTCCAGACCTTATCCTGTTGGATGTCATGATGCCCGGTTTAGATGGGTTTGAGGTCTGCCTTAAACTCAAAGCGGACCCTGCCACTTGGGATATTCCCGTGTTGTTTATCACCGCCCTGAACGATGAAGAGAATGAGGTCCGTGGTCTGACGGTGGGCGGGGTGGATTTTATCAGCAAACCGTTCAATCCGGCGCTGGTCAAGGCGCGGGTGCGCAGCCATTTGGAACTCAAAAGCCACCGGGACCGGCTGGAGGAGTTGGTGGTCAATCGCACCCGTGAGCTGTTACGCACCCAGGATGTGACCATCAACGCTTTGGCATCGCTGGCCGAGACGCGGGATCCAGAGACAGGGGGGCATATCAAACGTACCCAGCACTATGTGCGTCTGCTGGCAGAACAATTGATTGATCATCCTGATTTTATGGAGTTACAGGAGCCTGGCATGATCAATCTCTTGTATAAATCATCCCCGCTGCACGATGTGGGTAAGGTCGGTGTGCCCGACCATATTTTGCTCAAACCCGACACCCTCACTCGCGAAGAGTTTGAAGAGATGAAACGCCATGCCGACTATGGTTGGAAGGCCTTGGACGGGGCGATGCGGGAACTGGGGGATAATTCGTTTTTGCGCGTGGCGGCGGAAATTTCTTATACCCACCATGAAAAATGGGACGGTAGTGGTTATCCAAGAGGTTTGGCAGGGCGAGAGATCCCCGTGTCTGGCCGGTTGATGGCCCTGGCGGATGTCTATGACGCCCTGATCTGTCGTCGTGTTTACAAACCCCCCTTTACCCATGAACAAGCCACCGAGATTATTCTACAAGGGCGCGGGCAGCATTTTGACCCAAATGTGGTTGACGCCTTTTTGCGTCTGCAACACCCTTTTCAGGAATTGGCCCAACAGTATGCGGACAGCGCGGAATAGCTAAGGAGATGACCTGTCGCAGCTTACACAACCAGCCGGTCATGGGATCTATGGAAACGAAATCGAAGATCGTCATTATAGATGATGCGCCAGAAAATCTGCACATTCTCTTGGAAGTCCTAGGGGAAGGGTATTCCGTGGTGCCCTTTAAGAGCGGGAAAAAGGCGCTGGAAAGCATGGAAAATGGTGCTCTGCCAGATCTGATTCTGCTGGATGTGATGATGCCGGACATGGATGGTTTTGAAACTTGCCGTCGATTGAAAGAGCGCTCTGATACATCTAATATCCCCATCATTTTTATTACCGCGCTGAATGATCCCATAAGCGAAGCCCGCGCATTGTCTATGGGCGGGGTCGATTTTATTTCCAAACCCATCAACCCCATTGCCGTCAAGGCCAGAGTAAAAACCCATCTCTCCCTGTGTCGGGCCTATCGAGACTTGGCAGCCAGTTTGGAAAAATTGAGTTGGGAGCGGGAGATCATTGAAGAGATTCTGCTGACCATGCGCCAACACCCGCTGTTGCGGGCACCCTATCTGCGCACACTGTTTACCCCCGTTGAACGTACTTCGGGTGATATTGTGCTGTTGGAACAGCGGCCAGATGGGTATCTGCACGTCCTGCTGGGCGACTGTACCGGGCATGGTATTCCTGCGGCGATCCTCGGCCCTATGGTGATGGATATTTTTTTCGCCATGACCCGTAAGGGGCTGCCGCCACAAGAAATTTTAGATGAAATTAACCGAAAATTATATGAAAGGGTCCCCCCCAACGTTTTTATGGCGGCCTATTTTCTTGAAGTTTCACCGGCACAGGAGCGTGTGCGTCTATGGAATTACGCCATGCCTGAAGCGTGCCTGTTGCGCAGGGGCCAGTGGCTCTTCCCAAGCCACTCGACGGCGACTTTCCTGGGGGTACAGCCCCATGTGGTAAACGTAGGCAGCCAAGCCACCCCCCTGCTTCCCAGTGATCGGCTCTATGTTTTTTCGGATGGGATTGTGGAAACCCAATCGCCCCATGGCGAAGTGTTTGATTCAGAACGCCTACGCAAAACACTGGGGGAGATCGTTCGAGAGGGGGAAACGTTGGAGGCATTACTCCCGGTTTTAAACCGCTATCGAGAAAAAGGCGCATCGGATGACGACATTACCTTGCTCGAACTACGCACACCAGGGAATTGATGTGGCCAACAGCGTCTGCTTTTAATCTAGGGCTTGGGTGAGGCTGCAACGGTGTCGAACAGATGTCGTTAGGCGATTGAACAAAGAGCGGTATGGCTCCGCAGAGTAGGGATAGAAAGCAGATGATCAAAGAACTGACAGCCTATCATGATATCAGCTCACCAAAAAAAAGGATGGCGGGCATAGCCTTTAAACTTTTGGTGCTGGTGCTGCTGTTCGCAACGGCGTTCGAAAATTATCCTCTTTTCCATATTCTGGCGGAGTTGTTCAGCGTTATCATTGCCATAACCTTTTTTGTGATTACTTGGAACAGTCGGCGTTTTTTTGATAATCACTTTCTCCTCTTTATCGGAATTTCATTTTTATTTGTGGGCATCCTGGATCTGATTCACGCCTTGGGTTATAAGGGCATGATGATTTTTGAGCGCAAGGATGCCAATTTGGCAACCCAAATATGGATAGCCACGCGTTTTCTTGAAAGCTTCTCCTTTTTAGGCGCTTTTCTGTTTATTCGTCGTAAAGTGGTGCCAGAGCTGTTAATGGCGCTCTATGGGATCATAACGACGCTGCTGTTGTTGTCGATCTTTGAATGGAACCTGTTCCCTGACTGCCTGGTGGAGGGGCAGGGATTAACCCCCTTCAAAATTTACAGTGAATATGGGGTTAGTCTCTTGTTGGTGGTTGGCATGCTGTTGTTACACCACCATCGAGACCGATTTAATAAAAGTGTGTTGGGCTATCTGCATTGGGCCATGCTCATTACGATCTGTGCGGAATTGTGTTTTACCAGCTATTTACATGCCTATGGTGTCTCTAATCTACTGGGGCATGTTTTTAAAATCATTGCCTTCTATCTGCTCTATAAAGCGGTCGTGGAGACCTCGTTAAAAACACCCTTTCAAACCCTTTACCATAATATCCTTTTGGGACAAGAGGCCCTAGAGAGCGCTAACCAAGCCTTAATACACCAAAATATACAGTTGGAAATGGTGCAAACGGTTGCTCATCTTGGCCACTGGTTCTGGGAGATTAAGCCAGATAGGTTTGTGTTATCGACAGAAGCATACCACATTTTGGCGATCGATCCGGCTATCGCGCAGCCCACCGTGGAGATGATCCACAATCATATCCCTGATCCCTACAAACAACAGGTTATCGAGCAGTTAGAGCAAGTGCTTACCGGAAACGCGGTGCACTTTCAGACCGAGCATCCTGTGCGCCATGCCGATGGCCGTTTAACGCATGTCTTTGCGCGGGCCGAGGTGATCTGGGAGAGCGGGGTCGCGGTAAAGATGATCGGTACCGTGCTGGATGTGACCGAGCAGAAGCTTAGGGAGCAGGAGTTAGATGAGGGAAAATTAAAACTGCGCACCGCATTGGAGGAGAGAGAGAAGGCCCTACAGTGTGCAGAGCAGGCCAACTTGGCAAAGAGTGATTTTCTGGCGAATATGAGCCATGAAATTCGCACGCCGCTGAATGCCATTATCAACCTGAGCTATCTTATATTACAGACGCCGCTGACGTCAAAACAGTCGAATTATCTGGAAAAAATTGAATCGGCAGGGCGTACTTTGCTCGGGGTAATCAACGATATCTTGGATTATTCCAAAATCGAGGCGGGGCATCTTGTGCTGGATCACGTCGCCTTCCAATTAGATGATGTGATCAGCAATGTTGCCAACATCGCCATTGCCCGCAAAGAGGATAAGGATCTGGACCTGCTCTATCACGTGACGCCCAGCACACCCACACAGATGATGGGCGACCCCATGCGGTTGGGTGCCGTGCTGATCAATTTGACCAACAATGCTATTAAATTTACAGAGCATGGCGAGGTGGTCATTCGGGTGGATGCCAAGCAGCAGCGTGAGCAGCATTATCTTCTCCATTTTTCCGTGCAGGATACGGGTATTGGTATCTCTGCTGAGCAACAAAAGCGCTTGTTCCAAAGCTTCAGCCAGGCGGACAGCTCCATTTCTCGCCGATATGGGGGGACCGGTTTAGGGTTGGCGATCAGTAAGAAATTGGTTGAACTGATGGGTGGCACACTCAGCTTGCAGAGTGTTGTTGGTCAGGGCACCACGTTTGAATTCACCATTCCCTTGCAAGCCGTTGAGATCAAGCCTGATGAGGTGCCCTCTGCCACCAGCCTCAATGGTGTGCGCGTGCTGGTGGTGGACGATAATGCAACAGCACGGGAGATTCTTGAAGAGCAACTAAACGCGTTTCATATGGAGGTGTGCAGCGTCGCTTCGGGCGAGGCGGCGTTGGATGTTTTACACCATGAGCCCCGCCCAGAGTTGATCTTGCTGGATGATCAAATGACCGGGTTGAGCGGGGTAGAGACGGTGCGGCGGCTACGCGGCCAAATCAATCTGGCGCGTATACCCGAGGTGCTTATGCTGTCGGACCATGGCCGAGAAAAGGTGCGTCAGGAGGCCGAGGCGCTTGGCATAACCCACTTCATGTGTAAGCCCATTTCGCCCTCGGTGCTGTTGGAGACACTGCTTGAGGTGCGTGGTGAGTGCTTGCCGCGCAAGCAGCGCTCGCGTCGTCCCCTTATCCATCCGGAGCTTAGGGATGGTCTAAGCGCCATCGCGGGGGCGCGTGTCCTGTTGGTGGAGGATAATGCAATAAACCAGGAAATCGCCATAGAGTTGTTAGGCTATGCCGGGGTAGCGGTCACACCTGCTGCCAGTGGGCAGTCGGCACTGGACCTGCTCAACAGCGAGGCCCCTTTTGATCTGGTTTTAATGGACATTCAAATGTCCGATATGGATGGCTATGCAACCACGCGTCAGTTGCGCCAGGACCCCCGTTTTAAGACGCTGCCGGTGGTGGCGATGACGGCCCACGCCATGGTAAGTGACCGTGAAAAGGCTTTGCAGTTGGGCATGCAGGACCATATACCCAAGCCCATAGAACCCGAGCAACTTTTTGCAGCACTGGTACAATGGATCAAACCGCGACAGGCCAACCAGCAACCGCTCAATCTCTCTCCGCAAGCCCCTAGGCCGCTAGAGGAGATGGTCTTGCCAGAGCTGACCGGTGTTGATGTACAAGCAGGTTTGGCCAGGGTGGGGGGCAATGCGGAGTTGTTGCGCAAACTGCTGGTTCGGTTTGCCCAGGAGAACAGTGCTATAACGCAGAAAATTTCTAATCTGGCGACGGAGAACCCAGCTCAAGCGGGAGAGTTGATCCATTCATTTAAAGGGGTTGCTGGAAATTTAGGGATGCCTCAGGTGGCCAAGAGTGCACGCGCTGTAGAGTTAGCTTTAAAGGGTTCTGAATCTCTTGATGCGGCCTTGCATGGGCTCACGCGGGTTTTAGATCCCATTTTAAAAGGGTTGTCTAAGCTGGATACCACGCTTGAAGAGGCCTATTCAGAAGCCCAGCCTTTGGAACCTGCGCGGGTATTGTCGCGGATTGAGGAGATGTCTGCCATGTTGGAACAAGATTTTGCTGTGGCACAACATGTTCAGGGGCAACTGCAAACGCTGTTACAACAGAGCCGATACGCCCATAAATTCCAGCAGGTAGTGGCGGCGATGGATGAATTTGATACGGACCGGGTGCAAGCTCTGCTTACGGAAATCGCTGGGCAATTGAGCCAGCCTGCATAAAAAAGTGTTCAGCGAGTTGCTAGGGTCTGGCTCGGTAACATTACGCGGAGGGTTGATACGTCTGGTTCGTGACGATTTTGAACATGGTGTCGAAACGAGCAGCCAGCAGCATGCGTAAAACCAAGTTTGTGGGGTTACGCAGGGTAATGTCTGCCTCTGCTTCACCAGCATGCGCGCGCAACATAAGAAACATGCCGAGTACCGAGCTATCCAAAGATTTTACCTGGCTCAAATCAATACAATAACGAAAGCTTGGGCCAGGTGTAAGGGGGAGATAAGCGTTCTTAAATTCCTTGAATATGGCATGGCTAAAGCTACCAACCAAAGAGATAACCAGTTCGTTGTCATTCAATGAAGTATGAATGGGCATGTCGCCTCCACTGAAAAAAATGTCGTCGTGTTACCTACGCTTGGAACGGCAAAACAGTCGGAAAGATGTTCCGGCCTGGTTGCGCGGCCTATGTCGTGGGTCAGGGTTTGTCATCCTTGCTTTATGGTTCATGCATATATCTGTAACGCCAAGTAACGATTAACCTGGTTGGATGAGTTTCCCAGATTTAAAGGCGCGACGCAATAAAATATCTACGCATTATACATAAAATGGTATGTGGCTGCGTTTTGCAAAAAGTTTTGTTTAAAATGCATTAACCCGATGAAAAGCGGCAAGGAAATATTTTTTTCAGGCTAAACCTTATATGATTTCAAATAAATCAATATCATAATCTGTTAAGTGCAAGGTGTGAAATTGTCTTGCTAAACCTGTTTTTGGGCGCACAACGGGGTTAGGCTCCACGCGTACGGGATGGTGCCCTATGCGCAGCCTCATGGTGGTCTGCGAAGGGGGCGGGGATACTCTTCACTATGAATGCACAGCACACCATGTTGACCTGCACAGCAATGTAGCCCTCATGGCACCGGCTCGGCGGCGCGGTAGCCATTGGCGTGCGTGGCTGCCACAACCCTCGATTGTTCGCGGAATGGGGGCAATTAAGGCGATGGCCAAAATGGTCCTATAGAGCGCGTTGTTAGAAAACCTCGCTTCCTGCGGTGAAGAAGATAATGTTAACTGCGCCCAATAAATATATGATGTCCAACAGCAAGCATAATAAATAGTATCAATGAAAAAACAATAAAGAGTATAAAAAAATAGAGCAACAATAAGCGCGGCCCCTTGTTTTCAGGCGTGTCATAATAAAGGGAACCCGCTAGGCCGATAGGTTGGCCTTTGTAATATCCATAAATTTGGTTGTATCCAACAATAAAAAAATAGCCGCGACAAGATACGCGCCATAATCTTCAGGTTGGAGGATAAGATAGAGAAGAGCAAAAAAATGTCATATATTCTATCAATATTAAATTACTAATTTAACCAAATTTCATCATTATCTGTGTCTTCTCTATCTTTTTCCATGAGCTTTATGGTCCTTTAGGTTTAGAGCTCGCTGTATGAGCCAACCCACCAGCAAAAGAGGTAAGTTTTGCTGCTTTTGCGGGGGCAAAGCCAAGTCCACTCAGAACGATTCAAGAATAATCTTCAGCTTCCAACCCACGTATTACGTCAATGGCCAGCGCACCAGCTCCAGCTGCGGCGGCTGTACCAGTACCGATAGCAGCGGCAGCACCCGCAGGAACGACAAAAGGAGCCAGCGCAACCATACCTAGACCCAGGGCAGCGCCATCCATAATCTGGTTCACCGTATCCTTGCCTTCCTTGACAACGTCGTGATGCAGGAGGGATTGAGGATCTTGCCCAGCCTGATGAGGCTTGCCCTGCTTATCAAGCCATACACCATCGGCTCGACGCGTTGCGACCAAACTACCCCGTTGATAGAGCCGCCCCTGATCAGGCTGAAACGTGTAATGAGTAGCAAGATGGCGAGCACGATGCACTGCATTTTGTGGCAGTTCGTCCGACCGATCGCACTTCCTATCTCATCACACCGCTGTTTGCTCACTTGGTCAAACAAATCTGTCGGTGTGAGAGCGGCGTGATTCACCCTGCTTGGCTTAGAGTGTGATGGCGAGGCGTTAGTGGTGTCAAGTTGTTGCTTTACCAGACTCTGTTGGGTTTGGGCGGCATTGTTTTTGAAAGTCAATGTGCGAAGTTTAGCCGCAGCAAGGGTGTTTGCAAGCGGTCTACGCCCATTGATTGAGTGAGCGGGTTAGATGTATTATAAAAGTTATGATGCATGTTGCTGGTTTTATCGTGTTCTTTGATCAAGTTCTGCAAATGGGCTGGAAATTGGGTAACACCCTGTTTAAAGGGGTGAGGTGCCAAACCCTGCTGTTTGAAGGCTTTTTGGTGATAGAGAGGCTTGGGAGAGGGTCTGAGTGCAACGCATTTATAGAATTGCCGTCCTTGTTCTTGAGCGGCAGGGTTGAACCAAAATGGAATGGGTAGGCAGACGGGCCTTTGAGTGGGATGGGGAAGTTTTTTTATCGCTAATATTCCCAAAAAAGGGGGAGCGTTGCGCATTACGCATAATAAGCATATAAATACCGTATAAATGCATAATTAGACGGCACAAGATTATACAAAGCTAAAAATTGCATAAAACGCAATATAATACTTCCACGAAAGCTTTGTTGCTGGATGTTTAATGAAAAACGTTCTTGTTTTTTTGCCTCGATGCATTGCACGCGCACGAAGCACTTTTCAACCGGGTTAAGCAGGGGCTCTCCTCAAGGGAGCGGACACTCACTGTTTTGGGGAACGGTTAGATCGTCTTGGCATGCCCTATACAACGAAAGGGGAGGGCCATGTGGTCCTCCCTTTTGGTTGTTAAGGAGATGGGGTTATAAAATTTGATCCACCTCATGGTTGCGCACCAAGGTCATGGGCTCCATGTTTTCAGAAGCGCGTCGACGGGCGCTCTTGGCCTTGGTTATGATCTGCTTGTGGGTTGTACCCATGGGCTGTTCTGGTTTGGGAAAACCCAGTAGACCAAAGGGACCGATCCAGGGATAGTCGCTAACCCGCCCATTGTGTATGGCACCACCGGCCATGGCATCGGGCGAGGGCTCCACATAATCCGTAATAGGGGACGGAGGACCCATGTTAAACGGATTGGAGGTGGAGTTTCCGTTGAGGATCTGGTCAATGGGACCGCGTTTGTCCATGGCGCTTCTCCTCTCAAGGCTAATAGCCGTAGGTGGCCCTAAACCGGTGAGGGTCACACCATGGCCCAACCCAACCTTTTTATTGCCGGGCGCGGGGCCGTGGGCAAGGGGGCTAAGCTGTCATGCCAGTTTAAACCGGCTCAGGTAAAAGATGGGCATATAGGGAACCTTTGCATGGCCATCTTTGAAAATCAGATTAGAACGGCTCATAGGAGGATTGCAACCGCTTATTTTTTGCAAAGCCTCCATGAAATTGGGTAGCGTCTGGTGGCACTAAAGTTACACCCGCTCCACGAAAAGGCTGGCTGCCATCACGCCAACACTATGTTTTAGCGGAATCCCCACCATTCAATATCACTATTAGCGTCTCATAATAAAATAGTTGACAAAGTTGGTGGGGTATTTAAAATGGGTACTACAGCTGTACTGCTTTTGGGTGTGGTTGTGGGGGTAAAGTTGACTGATTTTATCAACTACTGCGTAAGCCGGGTGGCCCATGTTTAAAACCATACGTGACGACATCGCTGTAATCTTTGACCGTGACCCGGCTGCTCGCAATGTCTTAGAGATCGTGCTCTGTTACCCTGGCGTACACGCCATGATTGCTTATCGCTTTTCCCATAAATTATGGCAATGGAATTTTAAACTGGCCGCACGTTTTATCTCCCATGTGGGGCGGGTGTTGACCGGTATTGAGATCCACCCTGGGGCCAAAATTGGTAAAGGCTTTTTTATTGATCATGGCATGGGTGTGGTCATTGGCGAAACCTGTGAGATCGGCGATAACTGCACCCTCTATCACGGCGTAACCCTGGGGGGGACCACTTGGAACAAAGGTAAACGCCATCCCACCCTTAAAGATGGGGTGGTGGTGGGGGCCGGGGCCAAGGTATTGGGGCCGATCACCTTACATGAAGGGGCACGGGTAGGTTCCAACGCGGTGGTGGTTAAAGATGTCCCGCACGATACCACCGTGGTGGGTATCCCGGGGCGCGAGGTGCGGGCGAAAAAAGAGTTAAGCCCCGATCAAGCCCATGCTTTCCCCTCTTACGGGGTAGAGGGGCAGATGCCTGACCCGGTCGCCAAAGCGGTAACCTGTGTGCTGGAGCAGATGCACCAAATGGAGCGCCGTCTGCACACACTAGAAGAAGAAAAACGGGCACTCGTGGCCCAGGAAACCGAACAGCAACCCGATAAAAAGCGGGCCTGAGAGGGGGAGTCATGCGTTTAACCACGCGAGGACGCTATGCCGTGACAGCGATGCTGGATCTGGCCCAGCATGCCAACCGGGGTCCCGTGACGTTGGCAGAGATCTCCAACCGTCAGCAAATATCGCTCTCCTATCTGGAGCAGCTGTTTGCCAAATTGCGTCGTGGTGGATTGGTGGGTAGTGTGCGCGGCCCCGGTGGGGGTTATCAGTTGGATAGAGGGGCCGAACAGATCTCAGTGGCGGCCATTATCCGCGCGGTGGATGAACCGATTCATGCCACCTCTTGCAAGGATAAGGGCACGGAGGGGTGCCGCCGTGATACCCGCTGCATTACCCACGATCTGTGGGCACGGCTGGGGGAGCATATTTACCACTATCTGGAGTCGGTTTCATTGGCCCAGTTGATGCGGGACGGTTCAGCCTTGGCCATGCTGGGCGAGGCCGAGGTGGACCATACCGAGATGGTGCTGCGGGGTCCCCATTGAGCATCTATCTGGATCACAACGCCACCACGCCGACCCGCCCCGAAGTAGTGGAGGCGATGTTGCCCTACTTCAGCGACAAGGCTGGTAACCCCTCATCCGTACACAGTGCGGGGCGGGCCGCCCGCGAGGGGTTGGATCGAGCACGGCGCCAAGTGGCGCACCTGCTGGGGGTACACTTTAGCCAAGTGCTGTTTACCAGTGGCGGTACCGAGGCGAACAATCTGGCCCTTTTTGGCATGGCGGCGCAGTTTGGTTTTGCGGGCCATATGGTGACCACCACGGTGGAACACCCCGCAGTGGGGCGGGTGGTGGATGCCCTAGAGGCGCGGGGTATGCGGGTTACCCGCTTGCAGCCAGACCAGCAGGGGCGAATTGGCACTGAAGCGTTGCAGGCCGCATTGCAGGAGGAGACCCGCTTGGTCTCCATCATGGCGGCCAATAATGAGACCGGTGTGCTGTTGCCGGTGGTGGAGATGGCGGCGCTGTGTCGGGCACGAGGGGTGCTGTTGCATAGCGACGCGGTGCAGTGGGTGGGTAAAATGCCCCTGGATTTGGCGGCAACCCCCATCTCTTTAGTGAGCCTCTCCGCGCACAAGTTTGGTGGCCCCAAGGGGGTTGGTGCGCTGGTGGTGGATAGCGCCATTGCCCCTCATGCGCAACTTCTCGGTGGTGGGCAGGAGCGGGGACGCCGCTCCGGCACCGAAAACCTGACCGGCATTGTGGGGTTGGGGCGGGCGGCGGAACTGGCGATGGCGGAGATGACCGAGCAAGCCCAGCGCTGGCGTACATTGCGCCAGGATATGGAGCAGCAGTTGGTCACGGCGCTACCGGAGCTGGTGATCTATGGGGCGCAGGCCCCGCGTCTTCCCAATACCACAATGCTGGGTTTGCCCGGTATGGATGGTGAGACCCTGGTGATGCAGTTGGATCTGGCAGGGGTGGCGGTGAGCAGCGGCAGTGCGTGCAGCTCGGGCCGCACCGAGCCCTCCCATGTGCTCAAGGCGATGGGGGTGGATACAGAGACCGCCCGGGGGGCGATACGGGTCTCTCTGGGGGCGGAGAGCCAGCAAAGTGATATAAACCAGCTTGTTCAAGCATTGATCAGCAGCGTTAAGCGGCTGAAAGATATGGCGGGCATGCGGGTATAAAGGCCGGTGTAGCCGGTAGGAGTGGGCAGTTGGTTGCCTGCGTGGGGCGTTTTGACGCCATCAACGGAAAGTCAGAGCGGGTCTTGGTTGGGAACAGAGATCCGGGCTCGGCATTGAGGATGTACGGATGAGCATGCCTATTTATATGGATTATCAGGCCACGACCCCCATGGATCCGCGTGTGTTCGAGGCGATGACCCCGTGGTTTGTGGAAAAATTTGGCAATCCTGCCTCGCGCTCCCACCCCTATGGCTGGGAGGCTGATACGGCGGTGGAAAATGCCCGTCAGCAGGTGGCAAGCAGCATTGGTGCCGATCCCCGTGAGATTATCTTTACCTCTGGCGCGACAGAGTCGGACAACCTCGCCATTGCTGGGGTCGCTAAGTTTTATAAAGACAAAGGCAACCATATCATCACCCCGGTGACGGAGCACAAAGCGGTGTTGGATACCTGCCGCTATCTGGAGCAGGAGGGGTTTGAAGTAACCTACCTGCCGGTGCAGAAAGATGGCTTGGTGAATATGGCCGAGCTGGAGGCCGCCATTACCGACAAGACCGTGCTGGTTTCGATCATGGCGGTGAACAATGAGATTGGGGTGATCCAGCCTTTGGCCCAGATTGGTGCCTTGTGTCGCCGTAAAAAGGTGTTTTTTCACTGTGACGCTGCCCAGGGCGTGGGTAAAATGCCCATTGATGTGAATGAGATGAATATTGATCTTATGTCTATCTCTGGGCACAAGATCTATGGTCCTAAAGGGATTGGCGCTCTCTATGTGCGGCGTCGTCCTCGGGTGCGGGTCAACGCCATTATCCACGGTGGTGGACATGAGCGGGGCATGCGCTCGGGCACCCTCTCTACCCCGCTGATTGTGGGGTTGGGCGAAGCGTGCCGTCTGGCCACGGAAGAGATGGTGGTAGAAGAGGCACGGGTGCTGCGTCTGCGTGAAAAGCTGCGCACGGCCCTAGAGAGCCAAATGACCCATGTGCAGACCAATGGCTCGTTGGAGCATCGGATAGCAGGCAATTTGAACATCTCTTTTGAGTATGTCGAGGGCGAGTCCATGATGATGGCCATTAAGGATGTGGCGGTCTCTTCGGGCAGCGCCTGTACCTCGGCCTCGTTGGAGCCCAGCTATGTGCTGCGCTCTTTAGGGCTTAATGATGAGATGGCACACACCTCCATCCGTTTCGGTTTAGGCCGATTTACCACGGAAGAGGAGGTCGATGCGGTGATCAAGATTGTCACCGGTGCGGTGGATAAATTGCGTGAAATGTCGCCACTGTGGGAGATGGTACAAGAGGGTATTGACCTCTCCAGCATCAAGTGGGCAGAGCACTAAGCCAACCAGAGAGCCGTAGGGCTTGCCATGCGGCGGTTTGGCATTGGGCAGCTACAAAATAGACAGTAAACAGAGCCTTAATGGGCTTTAACATAAGGAGTATCAACCATGGCATACAATGAGAAAGTGCTGGACCACTACGAAAAGCCCCGCAACGTAGGCAGCATGGATAAAGATGCAGATGATGTGGGAACCGGCATGGTGGGGGCGCCCTCATGCGGTGATGTCATGAAGCTACAGATCAAGGTTGACGACAATGGCGTGATTGAAGATGCCAAGTTTAAGACCTTTGGCTGCGGCAGTGCCATTGCTTCCTCCTCACTGGTGACGGAGTGGATTAAAGGTAAGACCATTGATGAGGCACTGACCATCAAAAATAAAGATGTGGCCGAAGAGCTGGCGCTGCCACCGGTAAAGGTTCACTGTTCGGTGTTGGCCGAGGATGCCATTAAGGCGGCGGTTAAAGATTATCGTGAAAAGCAGCAGAAGAAGGGAGCCTGATCATGAGCGAGCAACAGCAAGGGGTGACCATTACCGAGAAGGCTGCGGCCCAGGTGCAAAAGATGCTGCAAGGGCGCGGCACACCCGATGCGGCGGTTCGCATTGGGGTGGGCACCTCCGGTTGTTCGGGCTTCAGCTACAAGCTGGAGTATGCCGACCAGCTTGAAGAGGGGGATATGGTCTATGAGGCCCACGGGGTACGTGTGGTGGTGGATAGCAAATCCCTGCTCTATATGGCCGGTACCCAGATGGACTATGTGACGGAAAACTTTAAATCCGGCTTTACCTTTACCAATCCCAAAGAGACCAGTCGCTGCGGGTGTGGTGAGTCGTTTAAGGTTTAAGCGGTGTAACGGGTAAGCGTAAGGGGTGTGAGGTTGCGCTTCGCACCCCTTTTTCGTGGGTGTTGTCACAAAGGGGTGGTTCATGTCACTGCATGCCTGTTGGTCCTGCAAGGGGCCGGTTGAAGCCTCGGCTTTTTGTCCCACCTGTGGGGCCATTCAGCCACCGCAGCGCGATCAAAGCCTGTTTGAGTTTTTAGGGCTGCCACCCTCGTATGGGGTGGATCCGCAGGCGTTAGAGGCCGCTTGTCTGCGGCTTCAGCAGCAGTTTCACCCCGATAAATTCGCCACCCAGGCCGATACCGCCCGTCGTTATGCCATGGAGTATGCTACCCGTTTGAACGAGGCTAAGCAGATTTTAAGCGCTCCCTTGCAGCGGGCCATCTATCTGTTAGAGCAGCTTGGGGGAACAGCCAGTCACGCCAGCGGTGGGGGGCAAGACCCCATGTTTTTGATGGAGGTGATGGAGCTGCGGGAACGGTTGGAAGAGCTGGATGCCGAGAGCGAAACGGTTTGGGATAAGCTGGAAGCGCTCAAGCATGAGGTGACGGCACTGGCGGAGGAGGAGATTGCCGCCCTGAGCAGCGGTTTTGCCAAGCAGGACGGGGACCCAGAGTGGTGGGTGGTATTGGCCCGGCATATTGACCGGCTGCGTTATCACACCAAGTTTTTGGAAGAGGTGGACCGCTTTGAGGAGCGGCTGTTTTAGGGTTTGAGCTCCATTCAAGATAGAGATCTATCAATTTTGCGCCGTGCTGTAGTGCGCGAAGCGTCAGGAAAGAGTAGGGATCGACATGGTTGTTCTACTGGATATTGCAGAACCTGGGCAGTCGGCCAAACCCCACGAGGCACGCCCCGAGGATATGCGGCGGGTGGTGGGGATTGATTTGGGGACCACCTATTCGCTGGTGGCGGCAATAGATCAGGAGAATAAGCCGGGTTGTATTCCCCTGCCCGAGGGTGGGTTTGCCATTCCATCGGTGGTGCATTATGGGGCCGATGGTGGTGTGTTGGTGGGCCATGCCGCGCGGGAGCTGGCGGTGAGCCATCCCCACGCGACGGTGATTTCAGCCAAGCGTTTTATGGGGCGTGGTTTAGAGGATGTGCAGGGCGAGGGCAAGCGCACCCCTTACCGGTTGGAAGCGGGTGAAGGGGGCATGGTGCGTATGGATACGGGGGTGGGTAAGGTATCACCGGTTGAGGTCTCCGCAGAAATTTTAAGTTATTTAAAAGCCCAGGCTGAGCAGGCTCTGGGGGGTGCGTTGTATGGTGCGGTGATTACCGTGCCCGCCTATTTTGATGATGCCCAGCGCCAGGCAACCAAGGATGCGGGGCGCTTGGCGGGGTTGGAGGTGATGCGCTTGGTTAATGAGCCCACCGCTGCGGCCTTAGCCTATGGGTTAGAGGCGGGCAAAGAGGGCATGTATGCGGTATATGATCTGGGGGGTGGTACCTTTGATATCTCCATTTTAAAGTTGAGCAAGGGGGTGTTTCAGGTGATGTCCACCGGAGGTGATTCGGCGTTGGGTGGGGATGATTTTGATCACGCTTTGGGGGATCTGTTTTTGCGGGAGATGGGGGTTGAGCAGCCCAGTGCCGAGCAGCAGCAGCAGGTGATGCGCAGTGCGCGGCTGGCCAAGGAGGCGCTTACCGATGCTGAGCAGGTTGAGGTGGTGATCGGTGACTATGGGCGCACACTGAGCAAGGCTGAGTTTGAGGGGGCGATTGATGCGCTGGTTAAGCGTACGGGTCTGCCCTGTCGGCGGGCTTTAAAGGATGCCGGGGTGAAGCCGGGGGCGTTGCAGGGGGTCGTATTGGTGGGGGGTTCGACCCGGGTGCCCAAGGTGCGTGCCTATGTGGCGGAGCTGTTTCAGCGGGAGCCTTTGAGTGATCTGGATCCCGATAAGGTGGTGGCGTTGGGGGCGGCTTTGCAGGCGGATCTGTTGGCGGGCAACCGACGCGGTGAAGATTTGCTGTTGTTGGATGTGACGCCGCTGTCGCTGGGGGTGGAGACCATGGGGGGGTTGATGGAGAAGATTATTCCCCGCAACAGCCCCACGCCCACGGCGCGCGCCCAGGAGTTTACCACGTTTAAGGACAATCAGACGGCGATGGTGATTCAGGTTGTGCAGGGTGAGCGGGAGATGGCGGCAGAGAACCGCAGCTTGGCCCGTTTTGAGTTGCGGGGTATTCCACCCATGGTGGCGGGGGCGGCGCGTATTCGGGTGACCTATCAGGTGGATGCGGATGGGCTGCTGACGGTATCGGCGGAGGAGATGACCACTGGGGTTAAGCAGACGGTGGAGGTCAAGCCGGCTTATGGTTTGTCGGATGCTGAGATTGAGGGCATGCTACGGGACGCGCTGAGCCATGGTGAGGCGGATATGGAGGCGCGTCGGTTGAGTGAGGCGCGGGTTGAGGTTGATCGGGTCTTGAATGCGCTGGATGCGGCGTTGGCTAAGGATGTGGATCTGCTTAGCGAGGCGGAGGTGCAGGGCATTAAGGCGGCGGTGGAGCAGTTGGTGGGCGTTGCGGCGGGCACTGATGCGACGGCCATCAATCAGGGCATTGAGGCATTGGACAAGGCGACCACCTTTTTTGCCCAGCGGCGCATGGATCGTGGGGTGCGTCAGGTGATGACGGGGCAGAGTCTGGATACCTTTGAGCGGTAGGGTTTGCTTGATGCTTGGGGTTCTGTTGGATCTTTAATGGATAGGTTAAGGAGAGGGGCGATGCCCAAGGTTACATTTTTACCGATCAATGAGACTGTGGATGTTGAGTCGGGGCAGTCGTTAATGGATGTCGCGCATGAGCACCATATTCCGTTAGAGTGTGCCTGTGAGGGTTCGTTGGCCTGTTCGACCTGCCATGTGATAGTGGATGAGGCGTGGTTTGATAAGTTGGAGGAGGCGACGGAGGATGAGGATGATATTTTGGACAAGGCGTTTGGTTTGACGCCGCACAGTCGTTTGGGGTGTCAGATCGTGATGACGGAAGCGTTGGATGGTTTGGTGGTGACCATTCCGGAGTACAGTCTTAATTTTAAGGTTGAGGTCAAGAAATAGGGGGCGGTGATGAAGTGGACGGATGTGCGGGATATTGCCATAGAGTTGGTTGAGAGCAAGCCGGATGTTGATCCGCTGACGGTACGTTTTACCGATCTTCAGGAGTGGGTAATGGCGTTGCCGGGTTTTGAGGACGAGCAAGAGCGTTGTAATGAGAAGATTTTGGAAGCGATTCAGATGATGTGGATCGACGAGCGGGATTGAGCCACAGAGTGCCGCAGGGATGGGTGGCCGTGCTGGCTGTGGATTTGCCGTGAGCGGGCTGGTGTGGGTATCAAGCACGGGCATGGCACGGACATGCTTGGGTGGCCATCGCGGGTTTGTCAGGGTGGGGGCTGGCTTCTGCACGATGAGCGCGGTTGTGGTGAGCGGGCTGGTGTGGGTGAGCGGGCTGGTGTGGGTGAGCGGGCTGGTGTGGGTGTCAAGCACGGGCATGGCAAGGGCATGCTTGGGTGGCCATCGCGGGTGTTTGTTAGGGTGGGGGCAGGAAATGGGGCTTAGAGAGGGTACAGGGGCGCTGTGAAGGGGGTTTTGAGTACGGGTAGGTGTCCTTACTAGGGTTGGTGTGTGTGACGGGTTGTAAGGGCGGTTATGGGGTTTGGGGTGGTTTGTGGTCTATGGGGTGCCATATCGTATTGGTTGCGGAGTGTATACAGGGGTTGGTGGTGGTAAAATTTATTTTGTATTTTAGGGTGTTGTCGTGTTTGTTGGGATTGTCTGACGGAAAAATGTCCATTCTGTGAATTTTTTTCTTGGAAAGCGGGCATGGTTTTGTTAAATTTCAGGACCTCGGAGGCAGGGTCGTAAAGCCTACGGGTTGCTAAGGGGTGTTAGCTCAGTTGGTAGAGCAAGTGACTTTTAATCACTGGGTCGCAGGTTCGACTCCTGCACACCTCACCATTAGATTACGGAAAACCCCGCGTCCTAACGGATGCGGGGTTTTTTGCTATGTGGGAAAGGCCAATAAATCCAACGGTTACAGCGGATGTCCGATCGTTGAAACTCCTCTCCTTTGGCCTCCAGGAAGGCCCGTTATTCTCTGTTCTCCGCCATATTCTCCAAAAGCTGTGTACCGTGTAAAAAAGTACAATGGCTGTGTACCATGAACGAATTCAATGGAGTACACAGCTTTTGATTCTGTGGCTTTTTGTTATGGGGTTGTTTTCAAGAGACCTCTGGGGACGGAAAGGGAATAAAAACCATATGAAATCCACAACTATCAAAGCATCAGGCTTATATGTTTTTTGATATGCTCTCTTTCCTCGTTTGTTTTTACCTTATCAAGATTCAGTACAAATTCTTGTCCGTAACCTTGGTAGGAAATAATGACATCATGCCCATCAATTGAGAAATTATTTAAATAGCTGAAGGCCTCTGGCTGGTTGAAATATCGTGGTAGTCTCCAGGTTGAGCGGCCTTTGTATTTTTCGGTATCAGTTAGGCAGCGTTGAGTGTGGAAATCAAATAGTTCTGATGATTTTGATAGGTAAATTCTATTTTTTCCACCATCTTGTTTTCCTACATGAGGATGATTGATTAAGAAAGGATGTTCCTGTAGTGCAGCCTCTTGATCTTGCTGGCTATCTAATTGAATGACTTTTCCAACAGTTATTTGACTCCACACCAAATGTAAATCTTTAGCTGTTGAATCAAATGACCACAGATCACCATTTTTTTTGATTTGTTTAAACCAACCATAGAAAAGAAAGATATCATCTTCCGATATACCTTGATTCCGCAAATGGCCCTCTGCAGATCCTACCTGTCCTAATGTTAAACCAGAATAGGACTCCTCTCGGAAAAAGTATGGATCATGATGACAATATTGAGGATAAGACGATTGCGAAAGCTCCTCTACACTATGCTTGCAGTACATACCGTTTGTGATATCTGCGAGAATTTTTTGGATTTCATCTCCTTCGTAGCTATACTCAAGATCACTGTATGTATATTTATCTCTGTTGCTTGGGATTGGAATGGAAAAGAGAGATCCATCAGGAAATATAATGCTTGGAAATCCTCCTGCACTGCTGTCAAATCCCTTTCTGCTAAAAACGATCTTCTTCATGATGAACATCCTCCACAGCTGGAACCAGGTTCTTTGCTCCACATACAGGGATAACCAGTTCTTCCTTCGCCAAAAGTACTGTCAAGCCAATCGATAAGGCGTAAAATTGATTCACTTTTTTCAGTTTTATATCCATACGGTGATGGACCTGATGGACGTGAGATCTGGATCTGTATGTCTTTAGGTATGGGAATACCTTTCGCCCCTAAATAGTAAAAATTCCTAAAAATTAGTGCATTAACTCCATTTGTATCATGTTCAAGATCCCCTGTTCCATGTTGAAGAGTGCTTACCTGTTCAAATTTTGGCTTTCTCACGGGTGAAAGGCCAATCTGCTTGTAGATATTATCTCCAACATTCTGAATCTGATCATCAGTCAATTGTTGTGGTGGAATTTTTAGTCTAAACATAGGATCAATGAAATACTCTCCAAGTGGTTTTATTTCACTGACTTGTCCAAGGTAGAGTAATGCGTCAATGTCTATTGTAACCCCGAATTTTTTGGCATTGCGACTGAGAGCAATTGATGAAAATCCTGCGATCCAGTCTCCAACTTGTTTGGTTCTACGAATACCCGGTTTACAAGTGGCTAATGTCAATGTTCCATGAAAAGGATTGGGGGCAAAACCAGAGTCATGGGTCATGTTATAAGAAAATAGTCGCATCTGCTGATCCTTGATTATGTGCTTGTTGTTACCAAAAATATTCCGATTAAGATGTACCCTGAATCGGTGACTTTCTTTGGGGCGTGTTGACCGAACGCTTCTCCCAACACATCAACCCCTGTTTTTGCCCTCAGAATATGGTCAGACCACTGTTTCCCGGCAATATGTGGCCAGATGCTGTCTCAGTTTACCCCGAACGCCCCCATTTTTCAATATCAAGGCGCAAATACCCGGATTAGCGTGCATTCACGCCGCCATTTCTGTGCTCTGTGATCATCCAACCAACAGCTTTCCAGGAGCAAATCGCTCATACACCCGTTCGAATGCGTCGAATGCAGGGCAATTCAGTCCAAAGCGCAATCGTAGCCGCCTTCCGCTTCTGACCAAGCGAGCGGCCAGATAGATCATCTCTTGGATAACCGTCTTCAAACGCCGACGCTTAGCTGGGTGCCGCACTGGCCCATCTTTGCCCATCAGACCCAAAAGTCCGATCCACCGCAGGATATTGTAGGCAAATGCCGCCATTCCCAT
This sequence comes from Magnetococcus marinus MC-1, assembly GCF_000014865.1. Lineage (NCBI taxonomy): Bacteria > Pseudomonadati > Pseudomonadota > Magnetococcia > Magnetococcales > Magnetococcaceae > Magnetococcus > Magnetococcus marinus. Next base: position 3,821,196 of record NC_008576.1, on the reverse strand, counting down.
AACCAGGGCGTTGGTGGCAAACTTGCCCGACGGAAGCCGCTCCAAATCCAGGTCTGTCTTGAACTCGCTGTGAAATTGCTCTGATGTCCCGTGTGCCTTGTAAAGGGCAATGACATCCTCTTCCACCAAGTCCAGCGATGTCCACCAGCCCTCAACTTCCACATCGGGAACCAGCAAGCCTTGTCCGTGACGATCAATTCGGCGTTCAGTCACCTGCATCACGCGCCGGAACTGATAGCTTTGGCCCTCGTAGCTTTGCTCCTCAATGACGCTGAACCGGGAAACAAACTTTCCAGGACGTGTTTCAACCCAGCACTCTTCCTCTTCCGCCATGGCCAGCCAGGGTGTCATATCAGCGGTTCGGGGATTCCATTTGAGAATATAATCGGTATCCTCGTTTACCAACGCCACACGCGTTTCCAGCGCATCGTGCCCGCTATCCAGGCGGACCAGTAAACGGTGACTGGCGCTCAAGCGGCGGGCTTGGGGCAACACACGCGTCAAAAAGGAAATAAATCCCTTCTGGCTGTGCTGTTTGCCCTCACGAAACTCCATCCCAACACACCAGCCCTCTTCCCCGAGGTAGGCCCCAATGGGCGCGAATCCGTCATGTCCCTTGTAGGTGCGGGAAACCCCCGCTTTCTTCGTGCTGGAGTTGTCCATAGGAAACACATCCATATCCAGCGCCACATGCCCGGTCACCAAGCACGTCACGGGAACTTCGGCGTTGACCAAAAAATCAACTGTGCAGCACTCTATTACAGACAACCACGATTCAGCCCCTTCATCCAGCCGCTGGCGCATTCTCGCAATGGATGGCACATGGGCTATACCAAGTGCCTCCATGAAAAATCGATTTTCTCTGAACTGTGCAATCGCCTCAAAGTCGCTCTTGCCCTGCAACAACAAACCCAGGTAGCTGCGAGCAATGTCAGCATGGCTGATACCGTGTCGCAACGGCTGTGCTTTCTTCAATTCCTTGTCCAAATTCACATAGCGGTCCAGACAAGCGCCTGCCAGTGCCAGACCACTGGTCGCCGTGTAGATCTCCTGCTCCGATTGCTCCAATTTGAACCGCTTCATCTCACCCCCTGGGTGAATCAAAAAACAGTTCATATAATAACAAATTTATCTGCTTTGCCATACGGTTGCAGGACGCAAACTAAAAATAAACTCACGGATCCAGGTAAGACTCTGTAGAGTTTTCGTGCGCTGGAATTCTTTCGGATGGCATTCTGATAATCGTCGATGGTTTCAAGAATCTCGTCGATATCCTCCTCAATGCCGAGGAAAGGCATGCCGGTCTCCAGGAAGTCGCAAAGTTCCTTGAATGCGTGAGCCGACAGCTCTTTGCTAAGGATGTTTTGCATATACTGGATGATGGTCCGTTGCTCAAATTTTTCGATCATGTCTCTCTCCAACTTTTTGAAATTTCATGTTGCTTATAAACTTAACACCTGTCTGCGACAAAATGCGTCGCTTATGATTCGTGTTGTCGATTTGATGAGAAAAGGCTATAAATGTTGGAGTGCGACACATTCTGTCGGGATGACGTGATAAAGGATATGGGACATGACAAAGCCGAAAAAATATTATGCGTTACTCAGGCAGTGGAAAATGTTGCAGCTTTTGCCCTCCAGACATCCGAAGGACGCGGCCACGATCCGGGAGGAGCTGGAAAGCGAAGGATTCAATGTTGATCTTCGAACCGTGCAAAGGGATTTGAAGGAATTGATGGAGGTGTTTCCGGTTACTGCCAAACAGGGCAAGCCGATATCATGGCGATGGGATCGCGAAGCGATGTCCTTTGATATTCCTGGGATGGATCGAACCGGTGCGCTGACGTTGAAGATGGTCAGTGAATTCATGACCCGTTTGCTGCCCAAGAGCTGTCTTGAGTCTCTGGCCCCGAATCTGCGACGGGCGAACGCAATTCTCGATGAACTGGGTGACAAGAGTTATGGTGGCTGGCCGGACAAAGTAAGAGTTGTTCCAAGAACTCAGCCGTTACTACCTCCGGATGTCGATGCGGACCTACTTGAAATTGTTTACGAGTCGCTATTCCGGGATCGGCGATTCAAAGCGATGTATTTAAAGAAAGGGGCAGATGATCCAGTCGAGTATACAGTCAACCCGCTGGGCCTGGTTGCTGCAGATCCGGTTTTGTATCTGGTTGCGACACTTTGGAACTATGACGATATAAAGCTCTTGGCTGTTCATCGCTTTCAGGCTGTCGAGATGATTCATGAAGCGTCAAGAAAGCCGGAGGGGTTCAAGCTCGACGATTATCTGGAAAGTGGCGCGCTTGGATTCCCGTTGCCAGGAGAGAAGACGATCAAGCTCAAGGCCCTGTTCGACAAGTATGCTGCGGCTCATCTTTACGAGAGTCCATTAAGCCTAAACCAAACGATTATTGAACAGGAAAATGGCGATGTTCTGGTTGAAGCTGAAGTTCTTGATACCCATCAATTACGCTGGTGGCTGTTGAGTTTTGGTGAATATGTCGAAGTTGTTTCTCCAAAATCCCTCCGCAAGGAGTTTGCCGAGACAGTTCGGAACATGGCAAGCTATTACGAAGATTGATTTTCGATTTTTTGAGTCAGGAGATTTTATGAAGCGAAGTCTTTACCTGAGTAAATCCCAATACATTCGTGGCATACAATGTCACAAATCCCTTTTCCTATATAAGCACCACAAAGAACTGCGCGACGAGATCAGCGCAACTCAACAAGCGATTTTTTCAAGCGGAACGGATATAGGTGTCCTGGCTCAGAATCTTTTTCCGGGAGGGGTTGAAGTCCCATATGAAGGGCTGTCGATTGCCGAGCAGCTCAAGATGACGGGGTATATGATTGCCAAGGGAGTAAGGACAATCTATGAGGCTTCGTTTGAGCATGACGGTCTCTTCGTAAAGGTCGACATCCTGCACCGGGGTGATAAAGGATGGGAGTTATACGAGGTAAAAAGTTCAACTGCGGTGAAAGCTGTCAATTACCATGATATCGCTCTTCAGTATTATGTGCTTGCAGGAGCCGGAATTAAGATTAAAAAATCTTGCCTCGTACATATCAATAACCAGTATGTTCGCAACGGAAAAATTGAAATTGACAAGCTTTTTGCCATCAACGATCTGACGGTTGACGTCGTTGGGATGCAGCAGGACGTAGCAAATAACATCTCCTCAATGCGGTCCATGATTGAAGGAGATATGCCGCTGGTTGATATAGGACCGCACTGTTCCGATCCCTACGACTGTGATTTCCGAGGCCACTGCTGGCAGCACATCCCTGAAAACTCGGTCTTCGATCTGCGCGGTCGGGGTATCGACAAGTTTGCTTATTACAATCGCGGTCAGATAGCCTTTGCCGATCTTCCACTGGATGAACTAAACGACAGCCAACGCTTCCAGGTTGAGATGCATCTGAATCAGGACGAGCAGGTTGACACTGATGGGATACAAGAGTTCCTTGGCAACCTCTGGTATCCGCTCTGTCATTTTGATTTCGAAACCTTTATGTCGCCGGTTCCGCTCCACGATGGAATGCGCCCTTATCAGCAGATCCCGTTTCAGTATTCGTTGCATATCCAGCGACAAGAAGGCGGGGCCGTCGAGCACTATGAGTTTCTGGCGGAACCGAACGTTGATCCACGTCCAGATCTGATCAAGGCGATGTTGGAGCAAATCCCTAAGGATTCTTGCGTGCTGACCTTCAATATGGCTTTTGAAAAGACTCGTATCAAGGAAATGAGTCAAGACTTCCCGGAGCACGCTGAAGATCTGAACCACATCCATGATCGCGTTATGGACCTTATCGTGCCTTTCCGTAAACGCTACGCATATCGCTGGCAGCAATACGGGTCGAATTCGATCAAGAACGTTCTGCCTGCATTTGTCCCGGATATGTCCTACAAAGATCTTGAGATTTCAAATGGTGGGATGGCGATGGATGCCTATCACTTGATGTGTTCCGAGACAGATCCGATTAAGCTCGAATTGTTGCGATGCAATTTGTTGAAATATTGTAAGCGCGACACTGAAGCGATGGTGAAGATACACCAGGTCTTAGTTGAGATGGTTTTTACCTGGAAACTTTCGACCGGAATTGATCATTGATGATCGGGATTTTCTGGGTCTACAAAGGGACGGTGTTCGGCAAGGCAAGGGCCGTCAGCGAAGGTGTGGAGCATGTTGGCATTATCGACAGCCCTGATAATCATGCCGATTTTTGGGACAGCGATAAAGGTTACACCAGTCTATTTCCGGATCTGCGCTTCAGAGAGTATATGGACGTACCGAGGGGGCGAGTTGTTTACTCGGTAGAAGACCACCGGGCGGTCGTATATATGGATAGGACGCTGTTTTCAGATGCCATTAAGCGGCAGCTGCGGATTTTCTTCCGTTTGGAAGATGATGCCGTTGTCTGGCGGACTGATCTGCACTATACGACATCGGGCGACGAGATTGATCATCTATTTAATTGATTTGTAAAGGAAGGGGAAGTTGGAGAATTCCGGGGACATACATTTTATTCATGATCAACACTCTTTTTTGACTTTGGTCCCAGTTTCTGCTTACCAAGCTTCTGTACCGTCTGCTGCTCTAATCGCTTTGTAAACGCTTCGCTGCCCATTGGCCGACCTGTTCGTTCACGCAGTTGAATCAGCATCTGTTCCTCACGACGACTACCGGCTTCTAAATAAGCCTCCCAATCGTCTACCCAATCCAATAAAGTGTATGTCCCCGGAACTCCAACTCCATTTTGTTCCTCACGACGACTACCGACTTCTAAATAAGCCTCCCAATCGTCTACCCAATCCAATAAAGTGTATGTCCCCGGAACTCCCACTAAATAAGCCTCCCAATCGTCTACCCAATCCAATAAAGTGTATGTCCCCGGAACTCCCCAATAAAGTGTATGTCCCCGGAACTCCCCAATAAAGTGTATGTCCCCGGAACTCCCCAATAAAGTGTATGTCCCCGGAACTCCCACGGAACTCCAACTCCCGGAACTCATTTGCGCGAATCACTAATAAAGTGTATGTCCCCGGAACTCACCGGAACTCACCGGAACTCACGGAACTCATTTGCGGAACTTGTTTGAATCGACCTTTTACACTTACTCCTCCACACAGATTTCCCGCCGATAGACGGCCAAACCGGTGCGCACCGCTAGGCCCAGAATAACAAGGCAGAGGATCCCCATCAGCAGCATGCTCAACCATAGATAAAAGAGTGTATTCAAACGCTGCTGCATCACCAGTGTAGCCACCGTGATGGCCGCCAGCGGAAAGGAGTAGGCCCACCAAGAGAGAAAGAATTTTAAACGGGTGAAACGTCTAATCTGTGTAAAGAGCATCAGCGTTAGGAACAGCCCGGCATAATAGAGTATTCGGGCAAAGGCATCCAACTCACCAGTTAACTTGAGATAAGCAAGAAAACCCACCGCTGGTGGTGCGATCAGAATAAACAGGGTGGGCATTAACTTGTCTGGCAGCGGAGGATGGAAAAACAGACGATAAAAGACAATGACCATCAATACCAACCAAAAGAGCAGGCCAATACTAAAAAAAAACCACGAAGGCTCTAGATAGCCATGTTCCACACCCGCCAGCGGGATAACAATATTGCCAACCACAGGTATAAACCACGATGGGTTCATGTGCTTGATCTCAAAATGATCATGATTAAGCCAAGCGCTCAACACATAGAGGGTCAGGCCAAGATGAAGCCCTGCACCGAGCAACCACAGCCCTTTTGAGAGGTGCGGCATCAGATGCAGGGTAACAATCGAGAGCAGTAGTAAACTAATGGAGATGGTGGGAAAAAAGCTCAATTTGATGGGGTGGTGCAGCTCAGCACGGACGGCCTCTGGATGTCTAACAACCTTGACAACATAGAGCAACAGTAACACCACAAACAGGGTACCCGTCAGCCCCATAAGCAGCGGGCTGAGGGTGGCTAACTTGAGCAACGGTTCCGCCTTTGTCCAAGCGATACTCAAACCAGCCAAACCCATAACCGTGGCAAAGATGGAGATGGGCAGGAAGGGAAGTCTTGGTGGGCTTATCATAGCGACACTTTCTTGGAATAAACGGTAGGGATGGGCTCGCTCTGCGCGCGGCTTATTGCGGTTGGGTTCAATGCCGCGATCCAAGCCAGTAGCTGCTCTGTATGGGGCAGCAGCTCCTCCACCCGGTTATGTCCGGCCTCGGGCAGCACGAACAGCTCGGATAGGGGGTTGGCCCTATGCAGGCGCTGGGCGTCGGCCACGGGCACAGTGGTGTCGGCTTCGCCATGGATAAGCAGCAGAGGAATTTCCAGTTGGCGTATGGTGTGGATGGGGGCAATGTCATCAAATCGGTGGCCGATGATGCGTTGAACGTGGCGAAGCAGCCATCCTCCAATGGGCCAATAGGGGATGTGCCAGCCGCGCAGGCAGCGCCGCATCATCTCCTGCGGATGGGCAAACGCCGAGATGCTCACAACGCCCTGTAGCGATTTCCAACGGGTTGCCGCCAACAGGGCCGCGCCTGCTCCTACGGAGTGCCCCAACAGCAGAGGAGTGGTGTGACCAAGGGAGGCTAAATAATGCAGTGCCGCCAAAATATCCTCACTAAAACGGGGTAAGGAGGCAAAACCGTCATCATCGCTCAGCCCATGGCAGCGGGCGTCAAACAGCAACACAGGGTGGCCCGCAGCGACAAAAGCTTGAGCCAAGGGAAACAGGTGGGAGGCGTTGGCTCCCCAACCGTGCATCATGACGACCACTGTACCTCTTTGGCCTGGATCACACCACCAGCCTATGAGATTTTTACCGTTGGCGGTAGGGAACTGTACTTGGTGGGCATGCAAGCCGTCTTTGATCGGCGGAGCCGCATAACCGCGCTGACGAATGCGAAAGGCGTGCAGAAGCCAGCGGTGAGCAATGGAAGTTAGAAGCGTCAGGGGATTGTAACGCACGCTGAAGCGCCCCTTGTTATCCATAACGGCTGTCATGAGCATGCGTACGGTTTGGCTATTATGGGGGGGGTGCACGACTGCTCCAGTGCCAAGAAGAATGATCAAATTACCCGCCTTAGAGTGTGCCAATCAAGAGAGGTTCCATTGATGGGAATGTAAAAATAGCCTTTATTATTTTGTGGTTGAAGAATATGCCAAGACCTTGCCTAAAGATGGGGATGAGGCGCCGTCCTGACAAAGCAGGAACACTTTTGCCCTCATAAACCAGCACCTGCTTATGGGCTTAACTGGACCCAGCTCAATCACGGGGCTTCTTCATCCAATCAATCATTAGGGTTTATTATGGTGTTATTGGGAACGTCAGCGGGTCGCTGATCTTGATAAAAATGCTGCCCTAGGGTTTATGGAATGCTCATTTTTATACAACGATTGCTGAAAAAAAAAGCACTAAAACCATACGTGAATCACGGTTACAGGACGTGACGGTGTACGATTTTAGTGCCCATTTTTAGAGATATTTCAGATCTCTCGCTAAGCTCTAAGGAAATCGGATCAATGCAAGCTAACCCCTTATCCATACCATAGAGTATGCGTTCATCGTTGTTTCTTAAGACGTTTTTTTACGCCAATCGGGTGAAAACCATACATCAATGTTGGATGGTTTTTTTCATAAGGGTGACACCCTCTTTAACCTCAAAACCGGGTAGTGACCATTTTACTTTTTGGCCAGCTACACTAAAACTCACTTTCTCACCACCTACCTTCGCAATCGCTTCAGAGGTGGCTGTTAAAACCACCGACGCACTACCGGTACTGGTGTTGATGTTGATTTTATCCGCGACCATGGTGAACTGGATGCCGGCTTTAAAGAGATCAACGCCCTTGATGCCGCTAAAGAGTTTCATATCAGGCGTATTAAGGGTACACCCCGACACTCCAGCGCTCATCAACTGATTAAAGCTCGCGCTGGCCACAGCCCCTGCATAACCGCTGGAAGCCTTGCCGTTACTAACCTTGGCGGTTGCAGCCTTATTGGCCATGGAACCCACTTTAGCCGCCGCTGCTCGGGTGATTACCGCGACCACGATATCTTTGATGCTGACGCTAGGAATGGCAGGCGTTGAAAGGCTGTAACCTAAGAAAACCCCCGTTTCAGCTTTTTTGCTGTTGTTATACTGGCAGATAGCCCCAACTTCTATTTTAGTCCCAAAGAGATTGACCACAAAGTTTTGCTCGGCCAGCAGCACGGCACCGATCTCGCCGGTATCCTCATTGGCAAAAGTTAGTAGGCTGGCTTGCCCATTAACGCCGCCACCAATGGTGCCCGCTTTAATGCACTTTTTTATTTTTTCGCCGAAGAATTTTTCCTGATAACATTTCTCCAGCTTTGTTTCTGAATACTCGTTATACGACACGGCTGGCTGATAGCTGGCAGCCTTGGCACTCCCAACCTGAAAAGCGCCAAAAATCATAGGCACAGCAACAACGACACGTAAATACCGCTTCATCTATTTTTCTCCTCAGAATGATCGCCAGTGACACGATGTTCCACTGGATAAGTGAATAAACGCCTGCATAACCCTGTAAAGTTAAGCAAAGAATAGGACGCCTTTTGGGCAAAAAAGCAAAGGCGACGACCGTACCTGCCTCTCGCGTATGGCGTGCCTTAGTGCTTATTGACGGACTCGTGTGTGATTGCTCCGTCTAAGCGTCGGGTAGCAGAGCCATCTTGCCTAAGGAGTGCTTGCAAGAAAAACAGGGACTCCAGTTCCGCGTCCGTTACCCACCGATGGTATCTTTTGCAGCATCCATAGGATCATGTGTTACCAAACTCTAGGTGGTTAGGGATTTACAACCCTCGGTTGCAGCGGTCTATTCTGAGAGAGCATGTCATACCCGAAAGAAAAACAAAAGTTTATATATTTTATTTATTTTAGCGTGCTAGGTTGCAGGTAGTGTAGGGGGGGGGTTGCGTGTAACTTTATAGCACCATACCCTCTGTTTTGCCGTGCGGGCAGGAGCATTGCCATGGCCACTTGATCGCCTGTGCGCGGTATTTTTTACTGGGTAGGATTCTCATGGTTAGGGGGGGCCGCCGCAATGGAGGGTGATTAGGTAAAACGTCACGCCAATGTTTGAGCCATGTCATGATAGGCATTGGTTTCGGGGCTCGATGTGCTACAATCCGACGCCCGAATATCCATTTTTGTAGTGGCCGCATCATGGCCTGTTCGCCATAGCCGTAATCCCCTTGAGTGGTTTCCATAGGGAGTTGAAACCATGCAAAACAGATATGTAAACTATTATGCACAGGAGGGGCGTTTGATCCCAGCGCAGGTGCATGTGCGAGATTTAACGCAGCTCTTTGCGACACGTCGGGCGCTGTTTATGCAATTGGGGTTGCCGCCTGGTCTTTTGGCGGGTAAATCGGTATTGGAAATCGGCCCGGCCCAGGGTGCGCATGCCCGTTATATTTTGGAGCAACGGCCCGCCAGCTATACTTTTTTAGAAGCCAATCCCTTCTGTACCCCCACTCTGCAACAGATCGCTCAGAGCTATGCCGCCCATACCCGCTGCGAAATTATTACCGAACTGTTTGAGTCGCGCCAATGGTCGCAACAGTATGATGTGGTATGGTGTGAACGTACCATCGAGTGCCAGCAGGATCCCAAAGGGTTTCTTGCGCAGGTGCTGCCACTGGTGGCCCCCGGTGGTATCTTGTTGCTCACCACCATTGATACCCTCTCGGCCTTTCCCGATTTTTTACGCTATCTGGCCGCTAAACGGTTGGTCGACGCACAAAGCCCTTATGCGCAACAGTGTCAACGTCTTGCTGCACTGTTTGGCCCCCATTTACAAACCCTGTCAGGGTTAAAAAAACCGGTCATAAATTGGGTTGAGGAAAATTTAATGTTTCCCCTCTGCGATAAAAAATTTATCTCGCAAAGGGATGTGCTAGAGGTGGTGGGCGGGCAGTTTCAGGTCACAGGTACCGCCCCTCAGATTCTTAAAGATTGGCGTTGGTACCAAAATATTACCGATACTCCCGCGCAGGCTAATGAGCGCATCGCCAAACTGCTGTCGAAACAGGCCCATAACCTGTTGGATTATCGCTGCCACTATCCGGCCATGGAGCATGTGGAGCAACTCTACCGGTTAAGTGAGCAAATTATGAAGCTCATAGAGCAGCACGATGTGCAAGGGGATGCACAGCTCTTACCCATCATCTTGAATGCCTTAGAAGAGATGATCCACTTTTATGCGCCATTGGATGGCCCAACCGCCCAGAGCTTGCAGGATTTTAGTCAAGCGCTGCCGTTGCTCTCGCCCACCACAGAGCGGCTGGAGATGGGACTGTTTTCCAGCATGTTTGGGCGGGGCGTGCAGCATATGCTGCTCACACGGGTCACGGTGTAATCCTCCATTGGTGTGCGGTTAAGGGATGTTTCGCCTCCACCACTGCCAGGATACCGCTGGGCTTGGGCGTATTGCCGGGGAGTTTGCTGCGTGCTGAGGGTGGTGGACTCGATTGACAGGAGCCCCTTAGCGACCCCCTTGTGGCTCTGGCCAGTGGGGGTGGTGGGTGTCGATCACAAAGCTGTGGCTATGCTGCATGGGGCGATGTTGATGGTGGTGAACATGGGGGGTTTTGGCATCCCTAGGTTCATCATCTGGGTGATGATGATGCTGGTGGTGGGCATCATGAATGTGGGGGTGGTGATGGGCCGTAGCATCGTGATGGTGGTTAAGCTGGTGGGGTTCATGGCGGGGCCAAAGGCGGCTAGCGGTATAGACCGAAACGGCGATCAGCAGCGCCAACAGGGCAAAGGTAACGGAGAGGCCCAGTTGGGTGCCTAACAGCCCCGCTAGGAGATAACTGAAAAACCAGCAACTATGGGAGAGCGAAAAGTTGGCCGCAAAAAAGGCGGTGCGGTCGGCCCCTTGACAACTGGCGGTGATTAACTGGCCCGATGGGGTTTGCACCACCGCCAGCCCAACCCCCAATACAAACCAGAGCAGCAGTAACCCCGTGTAGTTGGGGTGCAACACCCCGGCCAGCATAGCGAGCGCCAACAACCAGCCACCCCCCAGCATGAGGGAGCGGCTGTGCCACCGTTGTAAAGCTCTGGGTAACAGCAGGGCTGCTAGCACAGAGCCCGCTCCCACCGCCAACATCGCTTGAGCGGTCTCGACATCATGTCCCGCCAGCTCCCCCTGGACATAGACCACCGTGTTGACGATGACCATGGCACTTGCCGCCGAAACCCCCATGTAAAGGGCCAGCAGGCCCCGTAAGCGGGGGGTGGCCAGATAGCTTTTTAAGCCGAATAGCAAATTGTGTCCCACGCCAGCCAGTCGGTCGCTGGCTGCCGCAGCGGGGAAGGAACTTGCCAACAGCAGCAGAGCCGACACGATAAAGGTGAAGCTGTTCAAGAAAAAGAGCTGGTTATAGCTGGCGATCATCAACAATAGGGCCGCCAACGCCGGGCTAAGGATATTTTCCATATCATAGGCGATGCGGAACATGGCAAGGGCGCGGGTGTAGTTCTGTGGGTCGGGCAAAAGGTCGGCAATGACCCCCTGGTAGAGGGGTTTAAACGAAGCGGCGCAGGCATTAATCAAAAAGATTAAGAGATAGAGCTGCTCAATGCTCTGGATAAAGGGCAGACTACAGAGCAGGGCGGCACGCAGCAGATCCATGCCGATCATCCAGCGTCGGCGGGGCAGCCGATGGGCTATCCCACCCATGAGGGGGGCGACCACCACATAGGCTACCATCTTGAGCGCCAGCGCAATGCCCAATACGCTACCCGCTTGCGCCCCGGCCAACTGGTAAGCCAGTAAGGCTATGGCAATGGTGGAGATACCCGTACCGGTCAGGGCAATAACCTGTGCCGCGAAGAGTTTAAGATAGGTGGCATTGCGGTAGAGTGTCATGGTTTAGGTCGCTGCGGGTGTGGGGTTGCCGAAGTCAGGACAAAAAGGCGCAGCCATTCTAGCACGCTCAACAGGTTCCGCTACCCAATAAAAACCAAAGAGGCCGCTGGGGAGTCGGGGGCTAGTTGGTTGGGGCGGCTTGCTGGTGTCGGTCCACCTGCTGGAGAATGAGCAGCAGCAGCGTGCCCAGCAGCATCATGGCGGCGGCCAGATAGAGCCCCGCCCGGTAGTTGCCGCTAGAGGTCGCGATCCAACCCGTTAGGGCTGGTCCAATAATTTGTGCCACGCCGTAGGAGAGGGTCATGCGCCCCATCATGCGGGCGGGGCGGGTTGGGTAGTAGTGTCCGGCCATGGTCAGGACCAGCGAGACGATGCCAATAAAGGTTCCACCGAACAGCACGGCTCCCAGCAGAGCCCAGAACAGACCATCCAACCAGAGGGGCAGCACGATGCCCAATACTTGCAACAGGCTGGCCAGGATAAGGGCGGGGATCTCACCCATAACGCGGGCAACGCGGTCCCATAGCAGGCAGGCAGGGGCGGCGGCTAAACCAAGAATGAGAAAGGCGCTGTTGCCATAGCCTTGTTGTGCGGGCAGGGCCTCCATAACCGCCACAATAAAGGTGGCGCTTACCACATAACCGATACCTGCGCAAAAATAGGCGGCTTGGAACAGCGCCATAAAGAGCGGTGTGGGGGGGTTGTCTTGCAAGCGCGTACCGCTGGTGGAGTAGGGGTTGGCGTCGGGATGGGGAAACCAGCGCAGGGTCAGCAGTGCCAGCACCACCCCTAGGGCGGTAAGCAGCCACCACTGCTGCTGCCAGTTCAGCCAAGGGTCTGCCCAGGCCACCACCGCTGCCCCCAGAAAGATCCCTAAACCCACCCCGGAAAAGTGCAGTCCCAGCTCGCTTTTGTGGTTTTGCCGCAGCAACCAATTGAGCAACAGACCTGTGCCCAGCAACAGACCCGCCGCACTGCTTAATCCAGCCAGATAGCGTAAGAGCGACCAGATCCAGAGCTCTTGGGTTAGGCCCATGCCTAGGGTGGAGAGCAAGGCAACCAATAGCCCCAAACGGAACAGGCGATCTTTGAGGTAGAGATCGTTGATCAGCGCAGCCACCAACGCCCCGCTCAGGTAGCCAAGATAGTTAAAGGCAGCCAGCTCTCCACCACCCGCCAAACTCAAGCCTGCCTGTTGTTGCATGAGGGGCAGCAGCGGCGTATAGGCAAAGCGGGCGATGCCCAGGGTAAGCACGATGCTTGCGATGCCGGCGAGCAACGCCTGCAACAGAGTGGGCTGCGGCATGGGTTCGACTCCCAATAGGAAAAAGGAGGCACCATGTTAGCTGTTTTTGTGACGTATGCAAAATAGATCGCTTTAGAGGTATGTTCGACCGGTGGGGGAGGCAAGATCGCGGGGGGGATACCCTTCCAGCAACCCCAATGATGGACCCCTGCAAAGCTCTTAGAGCAAGTTAAACGATTATCCAGTGAAGCCAAAGTGGCCATTGTAGGCAACGGCTAACAGGGGGGGCACGGGTGTCCAGGTCATTTTTCCGAGCAAAGGGGTGGTATGGTGTCAACCTTTAAGAAAAATGATGCAGACATTCTGACGGGGAGCCAGTGTCTGGGCATCAGCAAACAGAGTGCTGTCTGGATAGGGATTTTTCCCGCAGGGCAGGGTCTATGCGTTGATGCGCGAAAGCGGCTATAACTTGCCAGCCCTTCTCAAAAAGGGGGGGCTTTTACGTGCCCAAACTTTTTTTGGCGCGATGCTTCTGGTTCCGCTAAATCAGGTGAGGCTAAAACTGAAAATAGATAAACTCCATCTCCAGTTGGGTGGAGGTGGTGATCATTAAAAACAAGAGCAGGTAGACCAGCCCCCGCAGGGGGGTTGGTAGCGCCCCTAAATGGCACTCATCGGGCTGTTTATAGGTAAGTGCTTGCAATACCAAGAGGGGCAATGCATGGGCGGCGATCCATTTGAGCGCACCGGCGATGGGTTCTATGCCCTCCATGCTCCAGTGGCCCAGCGCCAGCCACCATGTGGCAAATCCCGCAAGATCCTCGGCGCGAAACAACGCCCAGCCCACCAAAGTCAAGCCAAACATCAAGGCCCAGGCACCCAAATTGACCCACCACCGGTGGTGCTGCGCTTGATCCTTCAATTGCGCCAAAGGCCCCACCAGCCGATAGAGGGCCAACAGCGCACCATGATAGAGCCCCCACAGCACAAAATGCCACGCCGCACCATGCCATAAACCGGCTAAAAACATGGTGATGCTCAGGTTGCGTAAGGTGCGCCGCCGACCATCACGACTGCCCCCCAAGGGAATAAAAATATAGTCGCGAATCCATGACGAAAGGGTAATGTGCCAGCGTCGCCAAAACTCAGAAGGGGTGCGCGCCAAATAGGGGAAGGCAAAGTTTTGACTCAAACGGATGCCAAACAGCAGCGACGAACCCCGTGCAATGTTGCTGTACCCTGCAAAATCTCCATAGATTTGAAAAGCAAACGCCACCGCCCCCAGCAGCGCCCATGGGCCATTGATGGGCTCGCCACTGGCAAACACATGGTTGGCGATAAGGGCGCAGTTATCCGCCACAAACAGTTTCATAAAATAACCCACCAGCAACAACCGGGCGGCTTCATGCAGGAGCGCCGGGGTAAGGGGGGCCGGATTGCTCAGTTGGGGCAGCAGATGGTGGCTGCGCTCAATGGGGCCTGCCACAAGTTGGGGAAAAAAGGCCACATAGGCGGCAAAGTGGCCAAAATCATCCACAGGGCGGGTCTGGCCCCGATAGATATCAATGGTGTAGGAGAGGCTTTGAAAGGTGTAAAAAGAGATGCCCACCGGCAGCAGTATCTCCAAGCTCCAAGTGTTGCCGCCCAAACCAACCGTGGCAAGGAGTTGCTGGGCCGAGTCGATAAAAAAGTTAAAATATTTAAAAAAGGCCAATAACGTTAAATTGGCCCCAATGCTTAGCAGCAAAAAACCCCGTTTACGGGATGCCTCGGGCAGCCGCAACAAACCTTGGCTGATCCATGGCAGTATGGGGGTAAGCAGCACAGCCCCCAGTAGCGGTGTCTCGACATTCGGTTGTCCCACCAGCCAGCAACCCGCCAACCACAAAGCCGGTAAGGCACTGAGCAGGTAGGGATGGCCGCGCTTGAGCATGCGTCCATCAAGCCCCGCACCGGTGATATAGTCAATAACGGTGGAGGTCAGAATGAGCGCCAGAAAACGGACATCCCACACCCCATAAAAGAGGTAACTGGCCGCCACCAGCAGAGCCATGCGCAAGCGCCCAGCGGGCAGCCGATGAAACAGCCCCAGAGTGACCAGTAGCAGTAAAAAATAGTGCCAAGAGGTAAAAGCCATAGGCCCCGTGTCAAGCTAGGATGGTAAAAGAGCGCCGCTTAATGGCGCGGGCCAGTGTAATGGGTCGTTGCCGGGAAATCCAGTTAGGGTAGGCGGCCACGGTCTGTTCCCAGAGGAAAAAATAGGTGCACTGCCGCACGGGCCTGTTTACATCTCATACTCTTTGTTGGGGCGGGGGTTGGGGTTGCTCTTTTCCTTGAGCTGCTGTTGCAGTTCAAGGAAACGTTCGTTGGCTCGGGTTCTGGCCTGCTGAAAGGCGCCTGCAATGGCTTTTTCCAGGTGAGCGCTATTGAGCAGAAAAAATTTACGTCCGGCGGTGCTGCTGAAAAACTGTTTCATCTGGCGCAGTTCGCTTTGCGTATACTCTTCAGCGTAGATGGTGGTCATGCGTTTTTCAATATCTGGGGCGCTGTTCCTCTCCTCTTCCCGCAAAAGTTGAACATATCTCTGAGCCAGCGCCGAAGCCACCTTGCCCTTAAGATTGGGGTTGCGGCGGGTGATCTTTAGCTGCATCAAAGTGTGGGCTGTGCGGTAGTAATCCTTGCGCTTATCAATAAGTTTTTTAATCAGCCCGCCGGTGTCCCGCAAAATAACAATATCCTGAGAGAGCTCCAACCGGCGCTTAAGATCGCCATCCGCCAAGAGGGTGTGGGGTAACAGAAGGAAGAGACAAAATAGAAGCAGGGTACGCATGGGTAAGCGACTCCTTCGCAGTAGAGGTAGGGGCGAGTATGCCATTTTTTAACGCAAAGTGCTATGCGGCCCGTGGTTTGCGTGGCAACCCGGCAAGAGTCGCCCACTGCTAGGCAGAAAATGCCGACTTTTGTGATTATTGGCAGGAATGTTGCTTGTTCCTTGGTGCCGGAATCTCCCTTAGCACTAAGGGGAGGGTTCCAAGCTCACGGATGAGATTCGAGGAAAACAGGAGATTCCCTTTGGCTGCCATCGGACTACCCCTTAAACTCCAGGGCATATCGCTGAAAAAATATAGCGATCTCTATATGGCCGTGGGCGTCATTGTGGTGATGGCGGTGATGATTATCCCGCTGCCATCGGAGTTGCTGGACTTCTTCCTGTCCATCAATATTGCCATTGCCATCGTGATTTTGCTGACCACCATCTACATTCATAAGCCCTTGGATTTTTCGTCGTTTCCAAGTGTGCTGTTGTTGGCAACCATGTTTCGATTGGCCTTGAACATTGCCACCACCCGACTGATTTTGCTGCATGGTGGCGAAGGGGAGTCGGCGGCGGGCGAGGTGATCCGTGCCTTTGGTCAGTTTGTTGTCGGTGGTAACTATGTGGTGGGTGTGATCATCTTCTCGATTTTGGTGATCATCAACTTTATCGTCATCACCAAGGGTGCGGGACGTATCGCCGAGGTGGCCGCGCGTTTTACCTTGGATAAAATGCCCGGTAAACAGATGGCCATTGACGCCGACCTTAACTCGGGTCTAATCACCGAGGACGAGGCCCGTAGACGACGCAGTGAAATTGAGCAAGAGTCTGAATTTTTTGGAGCCATGGACGGTGCTTCTAAATTTGTGCGGGGGGATGCCATTGCGGGTATCTTGATTACCCTGATCAACATTGTGGCGGGCTTTATTATCGGTGTGGCCCAGTTGGATCTGAGCGCGGCACAGTCGGCGCAGATCTATACAATTTTGACGGTTGGCGACGGATTGGTGGCGCAGATCCCCACCTTGGTGATCTCCGCAGGGGCTGGTTTTTTGGTGACCCGTGCTTCGGGTGACGCCAACATGGCGGACCATGTTAGCCAGCAGATGACCGCACAGCCTCGGGTGATTTTGATGAGCGCCGTGGTGCTGGGTCTGTTGGCGATTATCCCTGGCATGCCCACGGTGGCCTTTGGTCTGTTGGCAATTGCCATGGGTAGTTGGTCTTGGTACCTGTTCCGCCGGGCCGAGCAGCGCGATGAAGCGGTACAGCACAAAGCCATGGCCGAAGCCGAGGCCGAAGCCGAGGCCGAGGAGCCCATTGAAAGCTATCTGGCCCTGGATCTGCTACGCTTGGATGTTGGCTATGGCCTGATTTCGCTGGTGGATGAGACGCAACATGGGGATCTGTTGGATAAGATTCGCTCCATCCGTCGCCAGTTTGCCCAGGATATGGGCTTTGTGGTGCCCCCCATTCACATTAAGGACAACCTGCAACTCAAGCCCGGCGAATACAGCTATCTGGTGAAGGGGGTTGAGGTGGGGCAGGGTGAGCTGCGTCCCGGTAGTTATCTGGCCATGGAGGGGGGCGATGTGACGGGGCAGATTCATGGCATTGCAACGGTGGAGCCCGCCTTTGGTCTGCCTGCCCAGTGGATTGCCTCAGGGGAGCGCGAGCGGGCAGAGATGTTGGGTTATACTGTGGTGGATGCCTCCACGGTGCTGGCGACCCATATCACCGAGATGGTGCATAACCACGCCCATGAGATGCTGACCCGCCAAGAGGTGCAAAACCTGCTGGATCTGGTCTCTAAAAACCAGCCTAAGCTGGTGGAGGAGTTGATCCCCAATATCGTCTCGTTGGGCGATGTGCAAAAGGTGCTGCAAGGTTTGCTGCGGGAGCGGGTTTCCATCCGCGATATGGGGACCATTTTAGAAACCCTCGCCGACTATGGCAAGATTATCAAACAGCCCCAGCAGTTGGTAGAGTTGGTTAGGCAATCACTGTCGCGCTCCATTGTGCGCCGCTATCTGGATGATGAGGGCACCCTAACGGCGCTGGTGTTGGGGCCGGATGCGGAAAACTTGGTGGCAGAGGCCATTGTCAGTGGTGACTATGGTTCTTACCTGTCATTGTCGCCGCGCTCGGCCCAGCAGCTCCTTACCCGGGTGCGGAGCGAGGTAGAGAAGGCGGCCACCGTGGTGGTGCAGCCGGTGTTGATTACCGGTTCGCGGGTGCGACCCTTTGTTAAGCAGGCGTTGGAGGGGGTGCTACCCCATTTGGTGGTGTTGTCACAAAATGAGATACCCGCCAATGTGTCGGTTAGCAGCTTGGGTAGCATCCATTTGTCGTAACAAGCAGGCCCGCTCGGGCTTATAGGATAATAGGGCCAAGGATGGCCAAGTTGGGAGTGCCGTGCCCACATCGGGAGACGGGTAAAAGGAACAAACGCCCATGAAGATCCGTACCTTTCAAGCTCAAGATATGCGCGAGGCGCTGAAGATCGTCAAGGAGGAGATGGGGGTTGATGCCGTCATTCTCTCGACGCGCAGCGTGCGGGAAAAGGGAGCCAATGGGGCCCCCACTGGCCGCCATATCATTGAGGTCAAAGCCTGCCCGCCTGCCATGGCACAAGCCATTGAGGAGGCCAATCCTGCCACCGATGCGCCTATCGCGGTGACGCCCCGCAGTGAGGCGCGTGAAACACCGGCGCCGCGCCGGGGTGGATTTTCGGCGGTGGTCAGTGATGACCCAACCCCGCCGACCCGTAACCGTCCCTCGGATCGGGCTGCCGCCCGCGAGGCCCAGGCGGCCCCTCCGGAGCGTGAGCTTGCCCCCCGTAGCCGTGTGGCGGCCCCCGAACCTGCCCATAGTGAACCCGTTGAAGCACCCGTGGGGCGAGCAGGCAGCCGGGCCAGTATGCGCGCGGCAGGGGGAGCCAAGAATCTGGCATCGGATCTTTCGACCATTCGCAGCTCATTGGCCACGTTGGAGGCCCGGGTGGCCGGTCTGCCCGGTCCAATGGATGGTGAAATCCAGCAGTTAGATGGGGAGGGCCGCAAGCTCTACTCGTGGCTGATTATGCATGGCACCGAGGAGCCTATCGCCCGTAAATTGGCGGTCAGTTCGCGCAATGAGCGGGGGGGCTTTGAGGGATCCTTAAAAAAATATCTCAAGTTCCGCGATCCGTTGGAGGGCACCGCACGGGTGATTGTGCTGGTGGGTCCCACCGGGGTGGGTAAAACCACCACTTTAGCAAAAATTGCCGCCGATCTGCTGCTCAATCGGCGGCGTTCGGTGGGTATGATCACCTTGGATACCTTCCGCGTGGGGGCGGTGGCGCAGTTGGAGACCTACGCCAAACTGTTGCAGGTGCGTTTGGTGGTGGCCCGTTCGCTCTCTGAGGTGAAGGCGGGCATGCATGCGTTGAACCGCTGTGACTATATTTTGGTGGATACGGTGGGCTCTTCGCCCTACAACCGTCGTCAGGTGAACTCAACGGGTTCGTTGTTGCCGGTGATGGGGGAGGATCGTGAGACCCTGTTATGTATGGCGGCCAATGTCAGAGAGACGGAACAGCAGGCGGTTTTCCGACGCTTTTCGACCCTTAACCCCACCGGTTTAATCTTTACCAAGTTGGATGAGACCGTCACCTTTGGCAATCTGCTCAATGTGGGGTTGCGGGCACGCTTGCCATTGACCATGTATGCCGATGGGCAACGGGTGCCGGAGAATTTGGGCTGGTTTTCTGCGGAAGTGTTGGCCAAATGGTTCGAGCAGCGGGATGGTGAGCCGGGCGATGAGATGGTTTAAGGATAATCGTGGGCGCTCTAAAAAACGGCATGTTTCGTGAATAGAATATCCATGGGTACCCCCGCATTAATGGGGTGAAACCATGGATGGAGTCCGGGCAACCGGTGCCAAGGTGCGAAGGCATAGGGATTATGATCGACGATATGGACAACCAGGCGGCCAGACTGCGCGAGTTGACCGAGCAGGCCCAAAAGCGGCGTGATGACGAGGCCCGTGGCTTAGTACCGCCACGGCCGGTTCCCCCCCGTACGCCGTTGGGCAAACATGCCCGACGCAAAGTGCCCTACACGCTGGCTGTTACCAGTGGCAAGGGGGGGGTGGGTAAAACGTTGGTGTCGGTCAATTTGGCGGTACGATTTGCCCAGCGTGGCCTAAAAGTATTGATCATTGATGCCGACCTGGGTTTGGCCAACATCGATGTGGTGTTGGGTGTAACGCCCAAATATAACATGGCCGATGTGCTGTCAGGCAACCAATCGTTGGATGATGTGG
The DNA here is from genome assembly GCF_000014865.1 of Magnetococcus marinus MC-1. Taxonomy (NCBI): domain Bacteria; kingdom Pseudomonadati; phylum Pseudomonadota; class Magnetococcia; order Magnetococcales; family Magnetococcaceae; genus Magnetococcus; species Magnetococcus marinus. The sequence continues at coordinate 3,800,931 of NC_008576.1, read as the reverse complement.
TGGTGCAGGGGCCTGAGGGCATCTATATCCTACCCGCAGCCAGCGGTGTGGCCGAGTTGTCGGATCTTAGTGAAGAGCAGCGGGCTTCGCTGATGGACCATCTGGATAACTGGAATGCCGACATTGATGTGGTGATTGTGGATACCGGCGCAGGGATCTCGCCCAATGTGCGTTATTTTATTCTGTCGGTGGAGAAAATTCTGGTGGTGGCAACGCCAGACCCCTCTTCCATTACCGATGCCTACGCCTTGATGAAGGTGATGTATAAAAACCATCGCCTAAACAATTTTGACTTAGTTGTGAACCAAGTAACCGGTCTTAAAGAGGCTAAACGGGTCTATAAAGCGATCTCGGATGTCTCTAGCCGTTTTCTGAATATTGGACTGCAATTTGCTGGATATATCCCTAAGGATGATCTGTTGCAACAGGCAGTGCGGGAACAGCAGCTTGTGTCACTGGCCTATCCCGAGGCTGAATCTTCCATCGCTTTTACCCGACTTTCTCAATGGTTGGTGGAAACGTGGCAGCGTCAGGAACGGGATAATAATGGTCAGGCCACATTTTTCTGGGGGCGGCTGCTGGATGAAGAGGATCCCCCATCAACCTCCGAGCCGGAAAGCTCTTGAGCCATGTCCATCATGAACATGCATAAACCGGATGCTAGTCAGGCGCTCTCCACAGCCGAAGCGTGGAAAAGCCTGTCGCGGGAGGAGATCATCCTCAAATACGCGCCGCTGGTGCGTTATGTGGCGGGTCGCATCTCCATGAAACTGCCCCAGTCGGTGGATCTGGATGACCTCTATCAGGTGGGGGTGATGGGGCTGATTGATGCGGTCTCCAAGTTTGATCCCGACCGTGGCATTAAATTTCAAACCTATGCGGAGTTCCGCATTCGTGGGGCGATTTTGGATGAGTTGCGGGCCATTGATTGGGTGCCTCGACAGCTGCGCCAAAATGCCAGCCAAATGCAGGAAGCCTACAACCAGTTGGAGGCCAAATTTGGCCGCCCTGCTGAGGATGTTGAGGTTGCGGAACATCTGGGCATTAGCCTGAATGAGTACCACGAGCAGATTGATCAGGTGCGCGGTATCTCCATCGTCTCGTTTGAGGATATTCGTCCCAATAACGATGATGAAGAGTGGGATGTGCTAGAAGTGTTGGCCGACCCCTCGGTGCAAGATCCGGTAGAGGCCATCGGTTTGATGGAGTTGCGCCATGCCATGGCCGATGCCATTGAGACCCTGCCAGAAAAAGAGCGCTTGGTGGTGACCCTCTACTATTTTGAAGAGCTGACCATGAGTGAGATTGGCGAGGTGCTGGGTTTGACCGAATCCCGCATATCGCAGTTGCACAGCAAAGCGGCGTTGCGCATGCGAGCACGGATCAAACGTTTTTTAAATCGCGCCAATTAGTAAAATGGGTGTGGTAGGCTACCAAAACCCGGTGCAGGGAGTGCGCTGAGGGGGTGGTGGTGAGATGGGCGTTAATGCAGCGGTGGAGCTTTTTCCATTGATGCGGCACCTTCAGGGATGAATGGCATGAGCCTTTGGAACCTACTTGTCGTTGTCTGTTTTGCAGTTCTCTATATGGGGATGATGTTAATATTCAGCCAGCTCAGGCAGCTGCGTGGCGATCTACGGGCGGTAGAGCCAGGCATGGATGATGACCGTATCTCCATGGTGGAGTCTGAGGTCATGATGGACGACCCTGTTCCCGCACCGGTTATGGGTATGGATCCTGCGGTGGTGATGGCGGAGGGTCGCGAGCAGACAGAGATTATTCTGGAGGAGTTGGCTGGGGTTGAGGACCGCATCCTGCGCACCGTCGAGGGATTGCCGGAGCAGATTCAATCGGGTTTGGATGCGCTGCAAAAAGAGCTACGTTATCTGGATCGGGGCATGCCAAGCCAACATCATCATGAGCCACAGAGCAGCAACCATAGCCAGGGTGCCAAACCCGATGCCTATCGCGAAGCCAAACTGCTGCTCTCCAATGGTGTGGATGAGGAGCGGGTGATTGAGGAGACCGGTTTAACGGTAGAGGAGGTTAGCCTGCTCAAGCGTCTCTCCGGTGCCCAAACCAGTCGTGAGATAAGCTAAGCGCTGCTTCCAACGCTCCCGTGTGGAATGGTGACAAACGCTGCGACCCTGGGTCGTGGCGTTTTGTCGTTTTAGGCCCTAAGTATAGGGCTGGATAGGGTTAAAACCAAGAGAGAGACGCCATGGTTGCCCCCCTGCAAAGTTTTGTCACCATAACCGGTGCCGCCGCTGGTGCCAAAGGTAGCGTACAGCTAACCCTGGTGGTAGGGGATACCCTGACGGGACGCATACAGGATATGCGTCAAGACGGGCAGGGTACCATTCGTCTGAGTAATGGCAGTACGATGAATTTTCAGGGCAATACGGCGCTCCAGGCAGGGGAACAGGTGCGTTTGCAGGTGATGAGTCTGGAACCCCAGCCGACCCTGCGCATGGTAAGTAGCGAGAGCGCCCAAGCGGCCAAACTGGCCTTTGATGGACAGCAGAGTCTGGCCCGTGCGCCAGAGCTCTTTACCAAGCTGTTGGAGGGGGCCGGGCTGCTTAAAGGGGAGGGTGGTGGGCTGTTGGTGGGGGGGGCAAAGGGGGGGCTTGCCCTAGCCAATGGGCAGACACTGGCCCAGCTGCTACAGAGTAATTTGAGCAATCTGTCGGTGCAGGGGTTGCTCAAAGGGGACGGTACAGCGCTGGCGCGTCTGCTTGAAAGCGGCAGTAAACAGGAGTTGGTGGAGGCGATCCGCAATATGCGTCAAGCCGCCGATGGGGTGCGCAGTGCAGAGGGGCGTAGCGAGGGCGAGGTGGCCTCGCTACGGCATGCCCTAGGGCGTATGGGGGATCTGTTGGCGATGCAGGATTTGCTGCCCCGCACGCCGCAGATGGACCCCAACAGCGCCATTTTGGGCTACCGTATTTTTTGGCTGAACGAAGGGGGCTTGGGCGAGGCGATCATCCGACGGGAGCGGGCGCGTGGCGGTGGGGAGGCGGAGGATCTTACCTCCGTTTTGCTCTCCTTGAATATGACTGAGTTGGGCATGGTGCAGGCCAATGTGCAGTCCCGCGAAGGTTATATTGGCATCAACTTGCGTGCCGAGCAGGAGCTTGCCTTGACCGCTTTGCGTCAGGAGTTGGCGACGCTGCGGCAGAGCATGAATGCCGCAGGTTTGCCGTTGCAGGCCCTGGAGTTGGCCAAGCTGAGCGGGGCGCAGATTCGCGCCGAGCGGGCCGCCGCTTTGGGATTGGACGGCGGTGGTCACAACACCGGCTTTCAGGCGCAAGGATAAGGGCATGGCAGACTCCCAGGATGGCAATAACAGCTACATGCACAAACGGGCAGTGGCGTTGCGCTATCGGTTGGGCAAGGATACCTCCCCCAGGGTTACGGCCTCTGGGCGGGGGCGTTTGGCCGAGACCATTTTAAAGCGGGCCAAGGAGGGCGACGTTCCGCTGTTGGAGGATCCCGATTTGGTGCATCTGCTGGAAAAAATTCCGGTGGGCAGCGAGGTGCCGCCTCAGCTCTATCAAGCAGTGGCCGAGGTGCTGGCCTACATCTACCGCATTAACGGGCGCATGGGGGGCAAGGGTAGCTAGCCATGGGTGGGGTTAAGCGGGAGGTGCCGCGACAGTTTTTTTATGGGCAAACAGGACAATCCCCTCATGGGAGAGGGGCAACAAGCTCTCCAGCCAAGTGATTCCCCGACCCAATGGTAGCCAACAGAGCCACCAAAACAACCCACGGTGCCAGCCCTTAGTCAGCCAGAGCAATACCCCAAAGAGGGGCCGCCCCAAGGGGGTGGCGAAGAGGCGGTTCATGCGTTGGCGTTGGGGCGAGAGGGTGGCTGGCATGGGCTGCGTGCCGCGCAGTTGGGCGGCCAGGGTCTCCATGCGTAGACGTAGAGCCTTGGCCCGGTTCTGCAGTCGCTGGGTGGGGCGGTGAAAGCGCTGGAGCAGGGTGTTGTGGTAGTAAAGATGGTCGACAATCTCAAAATGGGCCGCCAGTAGAGCACGTGCGCGTTCCTCATCCAAGCCATTGCCCCGATAGTTTATCTTGACCGAAAAACAGAGCCAGCCATCGGGCTGAAGCAGTCGGCTGATCTCCAAGATGGCGGCTTGGCGCTGGGGGTCGGTTAGGTGGCCCATCACTTCGAGGCAGATGACCCCTTCTAGTTGCTCTGGGGCCAGCGGCAGGTCGGGAAAGCCCCCTTGAAAAAAGTGGGCGTGGGGCAGGCTCTGTTGGGCATAGCTTACGGCAACCCCGGAGATGTCGCTGCCCAGGTACTGTTTTTGCGGGGCTTGTTGCTGCAAGGCGGCGAGCAATCCCCCCGTGGCGCAGCCAATATCCAACACTTGGCCGGTTTTGGGCTGTAAGCGCTTGCGGATAAACCGGGCGATGCGTGCATAGCGGATGGGATAGAAGGCCTGTTTGAACAGATCGCAACCAAAGATTTCTCCGGGTCCATTTTGCCGATAGTGGGCATCCATGGTGCGGATGGTTTCTCGCAGCGAGGCACTATCCATGCCGTTGGCTCCCCAGGGTTAGCCACGGATGGGTTGGGTTGTGTATCGGATATGGGACAAACCAAAAAAGCATGGGCCGTCCCTTTAGGGCAATAGGTTGACGCGCACATAGCGTGCGATGGCGGCGGCAAGGTTGCGGGCCGACTCGGTGATGCCAGGGGGGTTGGGCCACTCTGCTGTCACCATGGGCGGCTTGGGTTGGGTGCCCATGGGGGCAAGCTTTTTCATAATGCCACGACCGCTGATGCCAAAGTGGTAGGCAAGAAACAGATCGTCCAGATTGGCATAGAAAAACTCACGGATCATCTCAGACATATCCCCAAACTCTGCGCAGCGCTGTTGGTTGGGGGTGCGTCCTCCCTGCCGGTAGGTGGTGGGGTCAATATCATCAAAGGCGATATAGCCACCCTGTTTGATCAGGGGGTACCACGCCTGTAACTGTGCCCAAACATGGGCGCGGCTGTGCACGCTATCTAAAAACAGAACGTCGATACCCTCGCTTAAATAGGGTGCCAAGCCTAGGACATAGGCGGCATCACGATCATCGGTTTGAATAAACTGCCAGCGGTCGGACTGGGCCACATGGGCGCAATCCTGTATATCCAAGGAGCAGAGGCGGCCTTGCTGCTCTTCGACAGCGGTAAGCAGCAGGCAGGTGGATTGTCCCAATGCGGTGCCGCACTCCAACACGGTGGGTTGGGAGAAGGATTTGACGAGGTGGTAGAGCAACATATTGTGGTTGGCGCGTTTTCCGGCATCTCCGTGGGCGAACTCATGTTCGGCGAACCAGGAAAAAGTGTGATGCTTAAAGGTGGCCATGGCGTGCCTTTTTGCAGGGGGTGGGCAGGTTTAAGGCGCTTAGCCGGTGCTGGGGGCATTATGGTTTGCCTCGGTGGTCGTGTCAAGAAACGGCTCCATGGTAGCCTGTTGTGTGGGCCACGCGAGAAGTGAGGTATGGCAAGGCCAGTGCAATCCAATCTTTTACAGATTTCACGGGAGTTGATGAAAGAGACAAGGGCAAGTGCGGCACGTTTTGCCTAATCGTGTGATAACCTCTTGGTCTAGAGGGAATCGGTGCTACCCAGATTGGTGTGGTCGGGTTATACTTAAGGAAAAGAGCATGCCGGTTGGATGGATCGCTTGTAGCCCCGGCTCGGTGCGCGGTTGACAACCGCTGCCGTTCCAAAAAACCCCGTTCCAGCCACACGCGCTTAAAGGGTGCGCAGTAGGCCGAGTGGGCCATATGGGGTGAGGGTGCGCAAAGCTCCAAGGCGGCACGGGTAAGGCAAGGTTGCTTTCAAAGGGGTGTCTCCACAACTTAGGGCGTGTCAGCCCTGTGGCACAACAACGGGGGGCTCTGAACGCTCCTTGTAACGCATCCAGCCGTTGCAGATCTAGGGTTGGTCTGCGATCGGCTGTCAGTCTCCCCACCCTTCGCGAAAGAGGGAGGAACGATGAAATCCTTCATTCCCAATGCAACGGCTGGTGTTTCATTTTTCCCCACCATGAAAATGGCCATTCTGTGGTCACTGCTCATGCTGCTGTTGGTTGCTGGTAGCCTTTTTGAAATCAAACAGGATATGCAACGGTTGGCCCTTTCTCAGGCTCGCACCGCCCTAGAACGAGACCTCGACTTCCGCTACTGGGCAAGTATGCATGGTGGCGTCTATGTGCCTATGACAAAAATAACCCCTGCTAACCCCTTTTTGGCCCATGTGGATGAGCGCGATATCTCTACCCCCTCGGGGCGTCAACTCACCTTAATGAATCCCGCTTACATGCTACGCCAGATCTACCAAGTCATTCGCGATAATGGGGATATTCAAGGCCACCTCACCAGTCTTAAACCCCTTAATCCCGGTAATTATGCCGATCCCTGGGAAATGAGTGCATTAAAGCATTTTGAACAGGGCGAAACAGAGGTCGCCGACTTTCTCCAGAAAGACGGAAAAAGCGTCTTACGTCTGATGCAGCCGTTGATCACTGAGGAGGGCTGCCTCAAATGCCATGCTCATCAAGGTTATAAACTGGGTGATGTCCGGGGCGGGCTATCGGTCACCATACACATGCTGCCCTGGGAGACCATGGGGAGGCAGCATGTGCTGCGGCAGGGATCGGTCATCTTTGCAATCTGGATCATCGGTATGTTTGGCCTGTGGCTGTTGGGGCGCCGAATCCACCAGGAAACCGCTAGGTGTTGGAATGCCGAAACCGAAAGTAAGCAGGTTGTTTTGGAGCGCAACAAAGCTAAACAATATCTTGATATTGTTGGAAGTATCATTGTTAAACTGGACCGTGACGGCATCGTTGAGTTGATTAATAATAAAGGCTGCACCGTTCTAGAATATTCTCGGGAAGCGCTGCTGGGTAAAAATTGGTTTGATAAGGTTAGCCCCTCCGATGTGCGTGAACAGCAGAGGAAGATTCACACCGCCGTCTGTCTTGGGCAGATCGAGGGCGCAGAGTATGTAGAAAGCGCAGCGGTCACCAAGTCAGGCCAGCGGCGCATGCTGGCGTGGCACCATACCTTGGTCAAAGATGATGAAGGGCAAATCACCGGCTCTTTGAGCGCTGCTGAAGATATCACAGAGCAGATCAAAATGACCCAAGCGCTGCAAGAGAGCATCGAACGCACCCGCATGATCGCCCAGGCTGCCCAGGATGCCATTATCATGATTGATGAATTTGGCCGGGTCTCGTTTTGGAACGCTGCGGCAGAACGCATTTTTGGCCATGCCGAGTCGGAGGTGCTGGGCCAAGATCTGCATACCCTCGTAGCTCCCAAACGCTACCATGAGTCCTTCAAGCGAGGTTTTGCCCAGTTTGCCATGACCGGCTCTGGTGCGGCGGTAGATAAAACCCTTGAACTTACGGCGCTGCGCAAGGACGGCTCTGAATTTGCCATGGAGATCTCTTTGGCCGCCGTCCCCCACGGCGATAACTGGCACGCAGTAGGGGTGGTGCGCGATATTAGTGACCGTAAACGCGCGGAAGAGCGCGAGCAACATGCCTCCTTCCAGGCGGGCGTGGCAGAGATGAGCATCTCTATCCTGCATAATATCGGTAATGCCATCATGAGCATCATGAACCGCTCTGAGCGCATTACAAGTGCCAGTGAGGCGTTGGCACATACGGCAGAACTGTTTGACCGGGTGGGCAGAAGTGTGGCCCTTAAACGGGAAAAAGGGCAGAGTGATACGCAAATTCTCACCGGTTTACTGCCCGCTTTTGAAGAGATTAGTACAAAATTGGCCAACATGGCCAAGGCCGATTTTATGGAAAATGCCGCCGCGATTCATCAAGGCGTTTTCCACATATCAGAGATCATTAAAATCCATCAGGACTCCGCCCAACACACCATGGTTACCCGGTTTGATCTCGCCAGTTTGATTGACGACGCCATTATGATCCAGTCTGACAGTTTGGATAAATATGACATTGAGGTGCAGCTAAACTTTACCCAAACGCTGGAACAGGTAGCATTGCCGCGCAGTCAGTTGTTGCAGTTGATTATTAACTTAATCAAAAACAGTCGCGAGGCGATTGTTACGCGCTTTCAAGATCATGATGAAAAGGGTCAAATCATAGTGAGTGTGGAACAAAAAGAGCGTGCTTGGTTGGAAATTAGGGTACAGGATAATGGCTGCGGTATTGCGACCGATAAATTAGCCGAGACTTTTCGCTTTGGCTATACCACCAAGGAGAAGGGCACAGGGTTTGGTCTGCACTCGGCCGCTAACTTTGTGCAGTCTATAGGGGGTGAAATCGTTTGCCAAAGTGAAGGGTTGGGTCGAGGCGCGCTCTTTATTGTCACGCTGCCTATGGAGATCTTGCCGAATGAAGCTGGTGCCAATCATCCGATCGTCAAGGAAGGGTAGCGTGCAATGTCTGGCTCGTGCGGCAAAAAATTAAAAATTTTGTGTGTTGATGATAATAAGGATTTCCCAGCCTTCCTGCAACACCGCTTGGCTCACGATGGCTTTGAATGGGTGTGGGTGCAAGAGCAGGGTGCGATTTTAGCAGAGGTGCAAGCCGGCGCATATGACGCGATCCTTATTGATTACCATCTCAAGGGCAGCGAGGATGGCATTGATCTGTTGCGACGGCTGTTGCAGGAGGGAGACAATGTTCCGCCGGTCATTATGGTGGCACATGAGGCCACGGTACAGGTAGCGGTTACTTCGATTCGTTTGGGGGCAACGGATTTTGTCTACCGTGATGACGGGGCAAACTTTGCGGATTTTCTCTCAAAAACACTGCATAATGCCATTAACAAGAGTAGCCTCATGGATGCCATGGCGCGTAGCGAGCGGCGCTTTAAGGCTTTGGTTGAGAGCAGCAATGACTGGATTTGGGCGGTGGACGCAGAGGGTGTATACACCTATTCCAGCCCCATGGTGGAACAGATGTTGGGCTATTCACCCGCAGAAATGATGGGAAAAACCCCTTTTGACCTCATGCCCCACGATGAGGCCCAACGGGTGAGGGCCAACTTTCAGGTGCTTGTTGAACAACGTAGGCCTATTGAAAAACTGGTCAACCGTAACCGGCATAAAAATGGCCACCTCGTGGTGTTGGAAAGCTGTGGTGTGCCCATTTTTGATGAAGAGGGCCATTTTGCCGGTTATCAAGGGGTAGACCGAGATATTACCGACCGGGTGATTTTAGAAGAGCAAAATGAAAAGATCCGTGCGCGCTTGGAGCGGGCGCAACAGCTGGCCCATCTGGGCAGCTGGGACTGGGATTACGCCACCAACCTGTTAACCTGTAGCGATGAGGTCTACCGCATATTTGAGCGGCCTCTACAGCCCCAAGCCATGCCTGCCGAGCAGTTTTTGGAGGTGGTGCATGTTAAGGATAGGGCGTTGGTGCACGAAGCCTTGCAACGCGCGTTTGCCGATCCAAACGATATCTATGACATAGAATATCGCATACGCCGTCCGGCAGGCGACGTGCGGGTGGTGCGCGCCAAGGGAGATGTGGTGCGGGATGCCGCAGGTAAGGCGTTGCGCATGGTCGGCACGGTACAGGACATAACCGAGATAAAACAGGCCGAATGGGCTTTAGAGGAAGCCAGAGATGCGTGGAAACGAACTTTTAATGCGATCACAGAGCCAATTTTAATTGTCGATACCCACTATAAAATTGTGCGCTGTAACCGAGCAATGGCTAAAGTTTTGGGAATCTCACAGCAAAAAATACAAGGCATGCCCTGTTATGAAGCGCTGCATGGGGTTAAAGAACCCTTCGAGGCTTGCCCTCATGGGCAGCTTTTGTCCCAGAGCTGCCCCAACAGCAAGGTACTTTTGGAGGCACGCTTGGGCGGCAATTACGAGGTGTCGGTCTACCCGATCCACGCAGTGAGCGGGGAACTGACGGGTTCGATCCATATTGCCCATGATTTGACCGAGCGCAAAAAGGCAGAGGAAAAAGAGCGTTATGCCTCCTTCCAAGCGGGGGTGGCAGAAATGAGCGTTTCAATTTTGCATAATATCGGTAATGTCATTATGGGGATTATGAGCCGTTCCGATATGATTGGAGATTCTAGCAAGGAGTTAAAGGCGTTAGCTGGGCTGTTTGGTCGGGTAGGGGAGAGTATTCAGAACAAAAGGGCGCAGGGCAAGGGTGAGGGGGATATTCTGAATGGTGTGCTCTCCATCTTTGATGAACTCTCCAGCCGATTGGCGAAAATGTCCAACCTGGACTTTACCGACAATGCCGAGAAAATCCGCACCGGTATTCAGCATATTTCTGAAATTATTAAGATTCATCAGGATGCCTCGCACTATATGCTGCTAACCCATTTTGATCTGCGGGATTTGCTCAATGATGCGGTATTGATCCAAGCGGACAAGCTGGAAAAATTCCATATTGAACTCACCCTTGAGTGCGAGGATGGCTTGGAAAATATCTATTTACCCCGCAGTCAACTGTTACAACTGGTCATAAACTTGATTAAAAACAGCCAAGAAGCGATTGGGCAGCGCTTGTCCACGGACCCTGCCGCAGGATGGATTCACATCGTCGCCCGGCGAGATGAAGGGGGGGGCTTGATGCTTCAGGTGCAGGATAATGGATGTGGTATTGCCCCAGAGCAAGTGGCGCATGTTTTTCGTTTTGGTTATACCACCAAAAATCGAGGCACGGGTTTTGGTTTGCATTCGGCGGCCAGTTTTGTGCAATCCATGCAAGGCAAACTTGAAGTGGAGAGCGCTGGCATAGGGCAGGGTTGTCTCTTTCGGCTCCATTTGCCGCTAACCGGGGAGGATGTCAAACATGCAGACCAATAACCGTGTACTGGTGTTGGATGATGATGCCCATTTAAGGGATGCTTATCGGCATATTCTGGCCCCTCAACCAGCCTCCGCCCATGTGAGTGACCATCTGCTGGATTTTTTGGCAGAAGGAGAGGTGGCGCCACGCCCAGCAGAGGAGGAGTGTGACCTGCTCACCCATTTTGATGTGACGGCGGTTGCGCAGGGGCTGGAAGGGGTCGAGGCGGTGCGCCAAGCGGTCCAGGAGGGGCGCCCCTATGCGGTTGCCTTTGTGGATATACGTATGCCACCGGGTATTGATGGCCTTGAGGCCGCCTCGCGTATTCGCCAAGAGGATCCCTCCATCTACATTATTATCGTCACAGCCTATAGTGACCGCAGCATTGAAGAGATCCAGCGGCAATTAAGGCACGATGTGGTGCTGGGGCGCAAGCCGCTCTCTAAAGAAGAGATTTTTCAAATGGCCCGCAATGCCTGCGTCAGTTGGCAGCGGGATCGGGAATTGGCAGAGAGTCGGGATTCGCTGGCGCGCAAACATCACCAGTTGCAAGAGCAGTTGGAGGTCTTTAACAAATTTGTGCCGCGTAAATTTATTCATGTGCTGGATCCCGCGACCGATGGGGGACACCTTTCATTAGGGGAGTGCAGTGAGCGGGTGATGACGGTGATGTTTTCGGATATACGCTCCTTCACGGCCTTTTCCGAGACCTTAACCCCAACGGACAGCTTTCGTTTTATCAACAGCTATTTGGGCCATATGGGGCCCATCATCCGCAAGCACGATGGGATTATTGATAAATATCTGGGCGATGGCATTATGGCGCTGTTTGAAGAGCCAGATAATGCGGTACGCACCACCATTGAGATGAGTCATCGCCTGCATGAATACAACCTGGGGCGAGGTCGCGCCGGATATCAGCCGATTGCCATTGGGGTTGGCATCAATGTGGGGCGCTTAATGTTGGGCACCATTGGTGAGTCGGACCGCATGGACACCACCGTTATTGGCGATACGGTCAATCTTGCCGCACGTACCGAAGGGTTAACCAAGACCTATGGGGTGCCGGTCATGCTCTCGGCGGCGGCCTGTGCGGCTTTGCTTGCCCCTGACGCTTTTTCCACCCGTCTGGTGGATTGGGTCAAGGTACGGGGAAAGCGGGATTCTATGGCCTTTTATGAAATTGTGGATGCCTGGCCAGAGCCGCAACGCACTGCGCGAGAGGGGATCATTTCGCTCTACGAAAACGGTGTAAAGTTGTACCATGAAGGGAGCATTAAAGAGGCTTTGCAGTGCTTTCAGGATTGTTTAGCCGCCTGTCCCGATGATGTGCCAACACGACTGTTTCTACAACGCTGCTGGGGTATGGCTAACCGTTATTCAGAAACCATCGATCTTACCGTACAGACACCCTACAAGGTGCCGCTTGGGAAGGAAGGGGAAACGTCGTGACGATCAACCAACGCATTCTGGTGGTGGATGATGACGAACAACTGCTGAATGTGTATCGCAATATTCTAGAGCCACGGGCCAAGCAGGTTTCCGCACTGGCCATGTTTACCGATGAGGTCGAGGTTGAACCTGTAGGGTTGGAGCGTGCCTTTGAGCTGGCAACCGCCCTACAGGGGGTGGATGCGGTGACGCTGGTCGAGCAGTCGTTGGTGGACAATCGCCCCTTTGCAGTGGCTTTTGTGGATATACGCATGCCCCCCGGTATTGATGGCTTGGAGACGGCTCGTCGGATTCGAGATCTGGATGATCGCATCTACATCATTTTTGTCACGGCCTATAGTGATCGTGGGGTGGATGAGATCCAGCAGACCATCCAACACGATGTATTACTCACCCGCAAACCCCTGACGCGGGATGAGATTTTGCAGCTGGCCCATAATGCCTGTAACCGTTGGACACAGGATCAGCAGTTGGTTAATCGTCAGCTTAGCCTAGAGCAGCAGGTGCAGGAGCACGCCATCGCGCGCTTGAGCATGGAGAGTCTGGTCTCTTCCCTCTCCGAAGGGCTGGTGGTGTGTGATGCAGGGGGTATGATTACCTCCAGCAACCCAGCGGCGGCGGCCATGAGCCGGTATGATGAAGAGGATATCTTGGGGATGTCGGTGGGGGGGTTGTTCCCTGATTTGGTCATGGAAGATCTGCTGAGCCGTGTTCAGGCCCAGGGGGCCCAACAAAACCTGTCGTGCCAATTGTTGTGTGGCGATGGTGCGCAGCTGCCGGTGCTGCTGTCGGCCTCTGCCATCCTATCTGTTGCGGCACACGGTCGTGCGCAGGGCAGCCAGACGGCATGCGCCTTTGTGCTGGTATGGCGTGGTCTGGGGGAAAACTGAGGGGGCCGTCCTTGCGGGGGGTGGGCTAACTAAACAGTTCGGCCCGTTGTTGCAGATGTTTGCGTTGGACCAGGGCGACCAGCTCTTCAATGCTCTGGGCGGCGGCCAGTGATTCGGGTAAAAAGCGGGCGCGCAGCAGCTGTTCCCCCTCTTTATTTATCTCTTTGAGCATCAAAGCCCGCACTTTGATGTGGATTCCTTCGTTTTTCCAGTCAAGAATGAGATGAATACGCGATTTTTCAGAAATATGGGGAACATTGCCGATGCTGGCAAAGCTGATTCCCCCGGCGCTGATGTCGATGGGTTTAGCCAGGAACGAGATGCCTGAGGGACGGATAATTTTGAGTATAAAGGGCTTTTTTTCATCAATTTTAACCCGTACATCGGCCCGTCGTTGGGGGATGAGGGTGAGACGTTCAGGCAAGCTAAGGTGGATGCTACGGTTGTCCTGGGTTTCCAAAAAGGTGCATTGGCACTCGGCACTAAACTGTGCGGTAAAAAAGCGCAGCATAACCCTTTCGCACAGGCGTATTTTGGCGTTGCCCACAGGGGGATCAAGGGGGGTTAGGGTCAGGTGATCGGCGCTTTGCAGTGCCTCAAGCTCATCGGCTGAGCTGCGGAACAGGGAAAAATATTCCACCATGCCGTGGTCTAGACGGACGTGTACATGTGACTCGTCTAACATGGCCGAGGTGAAAATTTTAACGATTTCTCGTGGATCTGTGGTTTGCAGGCGTTTGGCGTCATCTTTGGCCTGGAACATCTATTTCGCCCTCTTCCAACAAAAGCGCCTTAAGCTACGTGGCCATTGCCATGTAATGGCGCATGACTTGACCCCTAAATGGCTTGCGATAAGTATAGCAGAGGCCCATCATAATAGCTGTAATTATGTCAATGTAGGCGTCTGGTTTTTTGGGTAGGGAGGCGAAGATGACCTTTAATACTAGAATTTTGGTGATGGATGATAACCCTGAGGTGTTGGAAGCCTACCGTGCCATTTTTTCGGCGCAGGCGACGCAGCCGGGTTTTTTGGAACAGTTTATCGACGAATCCGCCAGCCAGCCCCCGCTGAGTGAAGTAAGTAGGTTAGTCTTTGAATTGGTTGCGGTCAGTCAAGGGCAGGATGGGGTGGCAGAGGTTGAACGGGCCATGCAACAGCAGCGCCCCTTTGCGGTTGCTTTTGTGGATATACGCATGCCGCCGGGCATGGATGGGCTGGAGGTTGCCCGGCGCATTCGGGCGTTGGATGCGCATATCTATATTAACATTGTTTCGGCCTACAGTGATCACTCTGTGGATGAGATCCATGATCAATTGCAGCATGACGTGCAATTTATTAAAAAGCCGGTCTCCCGTGGGGAACTCTACCAGATGGCGCGGGATGGTTGCGAACGTTGGAACCATGAACAGGCGCTGGAGGCGACGCTCCAAAAGTTAAAGGATGAGAAACAGCAGTTGGAAGCCTCTATGCACCGTTTAGAACAGGAGCGCCAAAATGTGGTGCGGACTGAAAAGACCGTGGTGGTAGATTTTGGTCATAGTGGGGAAGAGTTTGCGAGTTGGGTGGATATGTTGGATAAGTAGGGTGCCCGCCTAGAGCGAGCTTTCAGCGTGCTGGAGGGGGTTGTGGCGATGCGGTGACGGGTTTGCCCGTTCTCTGACAGGGGCATGGTGTAAAAAAAAAGGCGACCCCGCAGGGTCGCCTTTGATGATTCGGCTTGGCTTAGTTGACCGAGCCTTTGCCGTAGCGCTTTTCGTACTCTTTGTTGATCTTCTGTAGGGCCTCTTTGTTCATACCATTGAAGTACCAGTCATGCCCTGCAATGGGTTTGAAGTGCTTCTCCAGCAGTCGCTTGGCCTCTTCCTCGCCCACGACATGCTTGAGCTCAGGAATAAACTCAAAGTAGGTGTGTTTGGCCACTTCATACATGCCATGCCACCAAGCATAGTCGGGTCCCATCATGGAGGCGCCATGGCGTGCAACACGCCCCTCATGGTGCCAAATTTCCCACCAAATCCACTCAATCTTTTCATCAAAGGGCGATTTGGTGATCTTACCGCTGGCTTTGAGCTCTGCCATGATATTCTTGATGGGGTTGGCAAACTTTTCGTTGTAGAGCTCAACAAAGTCATCCAACTGCTTATAGTGACCGGTGACAAGACGCTCACCATGACAGGCAAAGCAGACATCCTGCATGCGTCCACGGCGCTCTTCAGAGGTGATGACCTCAATCACTTTACCGCCCCGGGCCTCAATCATATCCCCAACCTTAGGCAAGGGTTTGCCGTCGGGGGAATCAAACGAGGTGCCGTTGTCCAAACGGATGAGGTTAATACGGTTGGAGATGGGGGAACGCAGGTTCCAGGAGATGCGCTCACCCACATCGTGGGTCTTGGGGCGACCCGGAACGGCGCTCATGTGACAGGTGGAACAGGTGGGGGCGGCGGTGTAGTCAATGCCTGCTTCCCACTTGTCGGAGCCCAGGTTCATCTTGTTAATGTTGGCGCGGAACTGAATGCCATGCTGAGACTCGTTGTAGACCTCCAACTGGGGATGGTCCGGGCCAATGTGGCACTTGCCGCAGGTGTCGGGATGCCGGGCTTGGGCACGGGAGAAGTTATGCCGACCATGACAGGCACTGCAAGAACCTAAGCTGCCATCGGGATTGATGCGGCCAATGCCGGTATTGGGCCAAGTGTCGGTGGTGGGGCGCTTTTTGACATCTAACTTGACCACCGAGCCGTGGCACTGACGACACCCCACGTTAACCGCCGCAGGTCCCCCAACCACCTCACCCAGCAGGTTGTCCAGCGAGTGCAAAATCTTACCCGCGCTGGCGTGGTGAGAGCGCTGCTGCTCGTTGACCTCTGTGGCATGGCACTGGGCGCAATCCTTAGGGGTTACCAGTACAGCAATGTTTTGCCCTTTGTGCTCAAAAGCATCCACATCTTTTTCTGCCGCTTTATGGCAATCCAAACAGCCTACGCCATTTTGACCGTGCTGGCTCTCATTCCACTGCTTCCACAGGCCAGGACTCTCTTTCATGTGGCATTCGGCACACTTGGCATTCTCTGGTCCGCCCCAATCTTTACCCGGTTGGCCAGCAGGGCGGACCGCCTCAGCCTGGCTTACCGTGAAGAGCAGTAGCGCAAACGCCACCACACTCCAAAATTTTTTTAACCCATATTTCATCGCTCTTCCCCCATGTTTTTTTTGCGGCCTGCACGGGCCAACCGAAATCGCGTTGACCACCGTTTATGCGTGATACCCTGCCTGGTTGCTCAATGGACGGCCATGCATGCTTTATTGGTGACAGGGTTCCCCCCGTACCTAATTTTACAGTGTGGTTCTTGCTTAACAGAGAAAGCAGAGGCTTTGATTTGATCTGTATCAAGAGTGTGGAATTTTATGGGAAATGGGGCTATTTTTTTTATGAATGAGAAGGAATCTTATAAAATCAAAAACTTAAAAATATATATACAAATATAACTTCAGGCTAAGTTGTGGGCCAAGCCCTATAAAAAAGCCCTCTTTCGGCTGTGCCAAAAGAGGGCTTTAGGGATCTCAAGCGTGGGGCTGTGGGGGGTCAGATTGCCAACTGCTGGGTCAGGTTTAAGGAGAAAGCGTCGATGGCATCATTTTTTTCCAAACACTCTTGTAAGGGGACCAGCTGAATACGTCCGTCACGGCAAGCGGTAACCGTGGCCACTTCGCCGGTTTTGAGGGCTTGGACAGCGTGAAAACCCATGCTGGCGGCAATAAAGCGATCATGGGCGGTGGGCGATCCGCCGCGTTGCAGGTGGCCCAAAATGGCCACATGCGAGGCGATTTGATAATTGTCCGCCAGATGCTTTTGCACCTGATAGGCTGAACCAGGAACTTGCCCCTCAGCGACGATGATAATAAAGGAGTTTTTGCCCCGCTTACGGCCCCGCCGGATCCCTGAGACCAAGGTGTCATAGTCGGTATTTTCGGGGGTGTGAATCACATGTTCAGCCCCGGTGCAGACACCGGTATGGATGGCGATGGCGGGGCTATGTCGCCCCATGACCTCCACCAAAAAAATACGGTCGTGGGCATTGGCGGTGTCGCGGATTTTATCCACCGCATAGACCCCGGTCTCCACCGCCGTGTCAAAACCGATGGTGTAGTGGGTACCTTGGATATCATTATCAATGGTACCCGGTACGCCAACCACCGGTATGTCATGCTCTTGGTGCAGTTGGTAGGCGCCATTAAAGGAGCCATTGCCACCGATGACGACCAAGCCATCCACATGTTTACGGCGTAAAATATTGGCAGCTTCTTGGCGAATCTCCGGTTTAAGAAACTCCGCGCAGCGGGAGGTGCCCAGCACAGTACCACCCTTTTGTAGAATATTACCCACCGAGGCGGCATCCATGGGGATAAGATCCCCTTCCAGCAGGCCACTGTAGCCGCGGCGGATGCCCAGTACCTCCATCTCTGCACCGATGGCGGTACGCACCACCGCACGAATGGCGCTGTTCATGCCTGGAGCATCGCCGCCACTGGTCATAACCGCGATGGTATTCATAGGCTTAGGTTGGGACATGGGGGGTATCCTCATGGGTTGTCGATAAAACCACTGATAACCGAACAGCCTATCACAGTCGTGTGATGGCTTGGTGGCGCGTGGGTAATATTTTCGTTTATGGGCCAAGGGATCTCGGTAGAGAGCTGAGCGCACCGGTGATGATGAAACGCTCAGGGATGCGGTGCAACATTTTATTTTATGAAGATCAAAATATTTTTAGAAAGGGTCGGGGATTGAGTGCTGGAGTGCGTGGAACGTGTGGTATTGGGGCAATGGGTGGTGTGGCCGCAACGCGGGCCGGTTGTCTGCACAAGGGTAGGCAGGAGCAATCGGAATCGTTTGGGTGTGCGGCGTTTGTAAGCGGGATCTGCGCAAGCGTGTCGCTTAAAATCCTTACGCGGTTAAGGTGATCTCGGCAATGGTGATATCATCCTTGATGGGTGCCGTGCAGCCCGTAGATAAGGTGGGCTGGTCGGGCAGAGGAGGGGTCTGCCCTTCCTCAAAACAAGCCCTTAAAAAGCAATGAATATCCTCCATATATTGGCTTTCGGAGTCGTAGGCAACCAATGTGTTTACCCCATCGGAAAAAAGATAGAGTCGACTGCCCTTATTTATAGGTTGCACGGTGCAGACCATCGATTGAGGGGTCATTTCATGGATGCCCATCGGTAAAAGGTGTTTCCCATAGAGGAAGATTTGCGACCCGTCGATATGCACGCATGCAGGCATGCCAAAATTCCAGAGCCGCATCTGTCGCTGGTCGGGTGAAAGTTCTACAAAATGGGCAGCCATAAACATACCTTCAGGCAGTTTATGGCATAACAGTTCGTTGAGTATGAACAGCAACGCGGTGGTCTCAATATGGGCGAGAAAATGGGTGTAAAAGGCGTGACTAATGAGGGGACCACAGATCGCCGCACTTAAACCATGACCGGTAAAATCCACCACCGCGATCAATTGTGTGCCATCATGTCGTTTGGCCGAGAGGATAAGGTCGCCGCTCACCTGCGCCATCGGGCAGGTGATGGTGCGTAAATTTTCCCCATAATAGCGCGTATCGCGACGTAAGTTCTCTACCACGCGGGCAATATGTCGATGGTCGCGGGCCATCTCTTCGGACATGTGGCGTTTTTTTAGCCAAGCAT
Source organism: Magnetococcus marinus MC-1 (assembly GCF_000014865.1). Classification (NCBI taxonomy): domain Bacteria; kingdom Pseudomonadati; phylum Pseudomonadota; class Magnetococcia; order Magnetococcales; family Magnetococcaceae; genus Magnetococcus; species Magnetococcus marinus. The sequence goes on along the minus strand of NC_008576.1, from coordinate 3,782,065 downwards.
TTAGGCGGGCTTTGAGGGTGGTTGTGCTAAAGGGTTTGCTGATAAAATCATCCCCCCCACACTCCAGGCACTCCGCCAGCACCTTTTCACTCTCGATAGCCGTTAGAAAAAGAATAGGAACCTGCACGGGATCGCCCAAGGTGAGTCGGCGTATTTCGCGCGTTGCCTGGTGACCATCCATGGCGGGCATGAGCACATCCATGAAGATAAGATCCGGTTGATGGATCTTAAACATCTCCACCGCCTGTTCTCCATTATTGGCAATGAGCACCTTATGGCCAAGGCTTAGTAAAAAATGCTCCAATATGAGCGCATAGGCGTGGTCATCCTCGGCGATTAACAGGGTGTACATGGCGGAAAAGCTCCGTATTCACACGGTGGAAAAAAGGGTGGCAATGGCCCCCCCTTTAACAAATGGATCTCTTAAACAGGGGGAGGGACCGCTTTAAGCCGTGTTGTGGTCCGCTTGGCTGCTGTAAAGGGGGTGGCGCGGCGTGCCATGAGCCCTTGGAAAAAAAAGTACGCCCAAGATCGTTTTAAGTATGCGAAAGACGGCATGCAAAGCAGGCTTCTTGGGTGTCGACCGTGGCGTTTTTTATATGCGCTAAAGGCCCTTTGCGGGGGGGCGCAAGCGATGGTCTCGGGCTGTTTCTTGCGTGGGTAAGGCGCCCCGTGCCGAGGCGCTGTTTGAGCAAGGAGATCACGCATGGGCAGCCTTACACCATAAAAATCTAAAGATTATTGAGATTTTGCAGGATTATCGTCGCTTTGTCCCTTAAAAAAACAAACGGGGCGCAGGCATGCATAAAGGGGGGCCGCGCGTAGGGGCATGCTTAGCAGGGCGGGTACTCCCCATTAATATCGGTGAGCACATCATGGCCACTTTCGGTGACCAGAACCGTGTGTTCATACTGGGCGGAAAGGCTGTGGTCCTTGGTAACGACCGTCCATTGGTCCGGCATCAGTTTAATGTAAGGTTTCCCCAAGTTGACCATGGGCTCAATCGTAAAGATCATGCCCGGTAATAATTTAACCCCTTCGCCATAGTTGCCAAAGTGCAGCACCGCTGGCTCTTCGTGAAATTTTTCACCAATGCCATGCCCACAATATTCCCGTACCACGGTGCAGCGATTTTGACGGGCATAATCTTCGATAATGGCACCAATATCCCCCAAATGTATGCCAGGGCGTACCGCAGCAATGCCAAGATCCAAACATTTTTTGGCAATTTCGGCGATTTTAAGCCCCTTTTTGGTGGGGGTGCCAACCTGGAAGGTGCGGCTGGTATCCCCATGCCAGCCATCCACGATGGTGGTAATATCCACATTGATAATATCCCCATCCCGTAATACGCGGTCACTGGGGATGCCGTGGCACACCTGATGGTTGACCGAAGTGCAGATGGATTTGGGAAACCCCCGATAGTTAAGGGGGGCCGGAATGGCATGGTTACGGACAATAAAGTCATGGCAGATGGTGTTTAGCGTTTCGGTGCTCACCCCAGGTTTAATGTGCGGTGCAATCATATCCAAAGTCTCTGCCGCCAGACGGCAGGTAACGCGCATTTTTTCAATCTGTTCCGGAGTTTTAATGATGATCATGACAACGCACTCCACACGTCCCAGCGATGAGACGTAGGTTAATATTTACACAATTTCAATAAGACCTCGCGCGGCACACAGCTCAGGCTAGGCTGTCGTGCATGAGGCTAAATCTGACCGGCCTGAAGTGCAGAATGACAAACCAAAGCAGGGTGGTGCAGCCATCCCGCCCACTCAACCGAGCGTATAGCTTAAAGGGCGTTCAACGTAGATGGATGCCGTGGTGAGCGCGCAGGCATAAACCAGTATTTCAACCCCCTCGGAGATCGCCCATTGTAGCGTCTGGGCATAGCCTGGATCAATCTCATGAGCAGGGCGAAAATGGTCGAGATCCGAACGCTGGACAATAAACAGGATCACCCCCCGATGTCCAGCTTTAACCGCATGGCGCAAAGCCGCCAGATGTTTTGCGCCGCGCTTGGTTACCGCGTCGGGAAAAGCGGCTTCGTCGGTCAAGCGCAGGGTAACGCTCTTCACCTCAACATAGGTTAACGCACCAGCGGGGGCGGTTAGGCAAAAATCCAGGCGAGAGTCCTGATAGGGGACCTCTCGCCTAAAGTGGGCAAACCCCTGTAAAGGGGGGATGCGGTCTTGCTGTAGCGCCTCGGCCACCAGTGCATTGGCCAAGCCCGTATTGACCCCAACCAGCGCGCCACCATCGCACACCAACTCCAGGGTCCAGGCCAGTTTGCGCTTGGGGTTGTCCGAGTGGGAGAGGTAGACAGGCTCACCCACATGCACCAACCCGCGCATGGAGCCGGAGTTGGCACAGTGGGCGGTTACTTGAGTGCCATCGGCCAGGGTGACATCGCTTAAAAAACGTTTATAGCGTTGCACCATGCGGGCGGGCGTTAGTGGCGTTGGATACTCCACACCGCCACCCTTTACGGATGGGCTGGGCGGCTAACCAGATCCACCACCACGGCGTTTGATTTGCCGTCACGAACATAGTGTATCGTCAGCTTTTGCCCGGGCTGTAAGGGGGCTAAGCTCTGCACCAGTTGTTGGTCCCCGGTGATGGGGGTGTCATTGATTTTTTCAATGCGATCCCCGGCCTGTAAGCCTGCCTTGGCGGCGGGGCTGGTGGGGGCTACCCCTTCCAGCACAACCCCAGCGGCGCTGTTCTGTACCGCGATACCTAACCACGCTTTGTTGGTATCCATGGGCATGCCACGCAGGTGAGGCGGTGGGCCGAACCCGCCCTGACGTTGATCGTTAGGGGGTGGCGGGGGAGGGGTGAAAGCAAGGTCGTTCGCCTCGCCAGCTTGGGCAAAACCGCCCTGACCAGGAGGGGGTGGCCGATTGCCAAAATCTTCGCCGCCAAAGCCGCCTTGGTTACGCCCGCCGGGAGGGGGCCCATACGCCCCGCCCGGAGCGCCATAAGCATCAGGATTGCCGCGCATGGGTGGAAAAGGCATGCTCCGCATCATTTGATTGGGGGTCTCTAACATGCTCCCCATAGGCCCCCCCATGTAGGAGGTTACGCTTGCATGGTCTTTGCTATCTTCCAGGGTGGTTTTTAGCTCGGTGAGCTTGCCTTTACGCATCACTTTTAGGGTGATGCGGGTACCCGGTTTGGTGGTGGCGATGCGGCGGGCAAATTGGCCGGGGCCGTGAATGGCCTGCCCATTCAATTCCAAAATAATATCCTCGGGCTCCAAACCAGCATGATCGGCCGGGCTGCCCTTAATAATCTCGCCTACTTGGACCCCGCGTGGCGTGTTGAGGCTGGCCCCTAGCCAGCCAGCGGCCAAAGCGGGGGTGCTGCTCAATAGGCCAGCAGCCAGCAACGTCAGATAACGCAGCGGTTTTTTCATGGTAGCCTTCTCCTTTAATCCAACCCTATGCCTGCTGCAAAGGATTGAATGGATGTGTGAATCGCTTGAATTTTTTGCGAACACCCGGTGAAAAAATCCCATTCACCGTAATGATGCCCCCTCTGTCGCGGAACAAGCTATTCATTTAAACCATTTTTTCGTATGCTCTACAAGCGGCGCTGTCTAAGTAACGCTTATTGACGAAAGTAACGAAAAAGAGTATAAGCGGCGGCACGCTTTTAAAAAAGTCCATCATGTCATCGTGAAGGGGCCGCAGTAACCACCCCGTCCCAACGCCGGAGCATACACTTTGAACATGCAGCAATCCAATCAAGGCCGCGCGGTTTTGGTTCTAGAAGACGGCACCCGTTTTGATGGGCGCTCCCTTGGTGCCCAAACTGAACAGGTAGGGGAGGTCTGTTTTAACACCTCCATGACCGGGTATCAGGAGATTATGAGCGATCCCTCCTATGCGGGACAGATCGTCACCATGACCTATACCCAAATTGGTAATGTGGGCATCAACCCAGAGGATATGGAGTCCCGACGCCCCTGGATTCGCGGCTTTATTGTCAAGGAATCCGCCCGCCGCTTCAGTAGCTGGCGGGCTCAGGAGAGTCTGTCGGTCTTTTTAACCCGCCATAATATTCCCGCGATTGAAGGCATTGATACCCGCGCCTTGGTTTCGCACCTGCGGGATAAAGGGGCCATGCGCGGGGTGCTCTCTACCCTGGATTTTAATACCGAAAACTTGATTGCCAAAGCCAAGAGCTTTCCCGGATTGGCGGGGATGGATCTTACCGGGGAGGTCAGTTGCCAAACACCCTACCCTTGGCAACAGGGGCTGTGGGACTTGGAACAGGGCTACCGGCAGATCGAAAGCGGGAGCAACCGCAAGCGGGTAACGGTGATGGACTTTGGGGTCAAGCACAACATCCTGCGCGGTTTGGTGCAGGCGGGTTGTGACCTTACCGTGGTGCCCACCGATACCCCAGCCGAAAAAATCCTGGCGGGCAACCCCGACGGTATTTTCCTCTCCAATGGCCCCGGCGACCCTGATGCTGTCAAACACGGCGTGCGTACCATCCGCGCCTTGTTAGAGACCAAAATCCCCATCTTTGGTATCTGTCTGGGCCACCAAATGCTCTGCTTGGCCCTGGGTGCGCAGACCTTAAAGATGAAATTTGGTCATCGTGGTGGTAACCATCCGGTGCAAAACCTCTCCACCGGTGTGGTGGAAGTCACCAGTCAGAACCATGGTTTTGTGGTTTCAGATAGCGCACTGCCCGACACGCTGGAGGTAACCCATCGCTCCCTGTTTGATGGCAGTGTGGAAGGGGTGCGCATGAAGGATAAGCCGGTCTTCTCGGTGCAGTATCACCCCGAGGCCAGCCCCGGCCCCCACGATGCCCACTACCTGTTCAAACAGTTCGCCGATCTGATGCGCTAATCGAAGGGTTTAGAGGACGCCATGCCCAAACGTACCGATCTAAAAAAAATCATGCTCATTGGCTCGGGACCCATCGTCATCGGGCAGGCTTGTGAGTTCGACTATTCAGGTGCACAAGCTTGTAAAGCTCTAAAAGAAGAGGGTTATGAAGTGGTGTTGGTGAACTCCAACCCCGCCACCATCATGACCGATCCCGAGCTGGCCGACCGTACCTATGTGGAGCCGATCACCTTGGCGTCGGTGACGCGCATTATCGCCAAAGAGCGCCCCGATGCGATTCTCCCCACCATGGGGGGGCAGACCGCCCTGAACATGGCCCTTAACTTGGCCGATGCGGGGGTGCTGGAGCAGTACAATGTGGAGCTCATTGGTGCCTCGCGGGATGCCATCAGCAAAGCGGAGGATCGCGAACGTTTCAAACAGGCCATGGATGATATTGGCCTAGAGATGCCCAAATCTGGCTTTGCCCACTCCATGGAAGAGGCGTGGGAGATCCAGACAGAGGTCGGTTACCCCACCATTATCCGCCCCAGCTTTACCCTGGGGGGGACCGGCGGCGGCATCGCTTATAACTCGGAAGAGTTCGAGGAGATTATCCGCCGTGGTTTGGCCGCCTCGCCCACCACAGAGGTGTTGGTGGAAGAGTCGGTGCTGGGCTGGAAAGAGTTTGAGATGGAGGTGGTGCGGGATCGTCTGGATAACGCCATCATCGTCTGTTCCATCGAAAACTTTGACCCCATGGGGGTGCATACCGGGGACTCCATTACCGTGGCTCCGGCCCAGACCTTGACCGATAAAGAGTATCAGATTCTGCGGGATGTCTCCATCGCGGTGCTGCGTGAGATCGGTGTGGATACCGGCGGTTCTAATGTGCAGTTTGCCATCCATCCAGAAAATGGGCGGCTGGTGGTCATTGAGATGAACCCACGGGTCTCCCGCTCGTCGGCATTGGCTTCTAAGGCAACCGGTTTTCCCATCGCCAAAGTAGCCGCCAAGCTGGCCATTGGTTATACCCTGCCGGAGATTATGAACGACATTACCGGCGTAACCCCGGCGTCGTTTGAGCCCACCATCGACTATGTGGTGACCAAGATCCCCCGCTTTACCTTTGAAAAATTCCCCCAAGCCAGCGCCCTGCTGACCACCCAAATGAAGTCGGTGGGCGAGGCGATGGCCATCGGGCGTACCTTTAAGGAGTCCTTGCAAAAGGCATTGCGCTCCATGGAGATCGGCCTGGATGGCTTTGGCGAAATTTTGGATGTGGCGGATGAGAGCTGGGAAGCGGTGCTGGAAGAGCGGCTACATAATCCTGGCCCAGATCGCATCCTTTATGTGGCCGAGGCGTTTCGCCAAGGTAAGGATCTGGAGTGGTTAAATCGCGTGACTGCCATTGACCCTTGGTTCCTGGATCAAATTCAGCAGATTGTGGAGGCGGAAGCCTCTATTCGTGGGGTGAGCTTTGAGAATATCTCCATCCCCCGCCTGCGTGAGCTTAAAGAGATGGGCTTCTCCGATGCCCGCTTGGCTCGCCTTACCCAAACCAGTGACACAGCGGTACGGACCAGCCGCTTGACCCATGGTGTGGTGCCGGTGTTTAAACGGGTGGATACCTGTGGGGCCGAGTTTGCCTCGCAGACCGCCTACCTCTACGCCACCTATGAGCAAGTATGTGAGGCTGCACCAAGTAGCCGTAAAAAAATCATGATCTTAGGCGGCGGCCCTAACCGCATTGGTCAGGGTATTGAGTTTGATTATTGCTGTGTGCATGCGGCCTTTGCCCTGCGGGATGTGGATTATGAGACCATTATGGTCAACTGTAATCCTGAGACCGTCTCCACCGATTATGACACCTCGGACCGTCTCTACTTTGAGCCGCTTACCTTTGAAGATGTGATGACCATTGTGGATATCGAGAAGCCCGACGGGGTGATCGTGCAATTTGGTGGTCAAACCCCCCTCAAGCTGGCGAAACGGTTGGAGGCTGCCGGGGTGCCCATTATCGGCACCACGCCCGAGGCCATTGATGTGGCCGAGGATCGGGAACGTTTTCAGGTCTTGCTGCAAAAGTTGGGCTTGCGTCAGCCCCCTAATGGTATTGCCCGCTCTGAGCAAGAGGCGATTCGCGAGGCGGAGGCCATTGGTTTCCCGGTGGTGGTACGGCCATCCTATGTGTTGGGTGGGCGAGCCATGGAAATTGTACACGATGTGAAGGATCTGGAGCGCTATATGCGCACGGCGGTGCAGGCTTCGCCGGACCACCCTGTGCTGATTGACCACTTTCTCAGGGATGCCATTGAGATTGATGTGGACTGTATTGCTGACGGCAAAACGGCGGTGGTGGCAGGCATTATGGAGCACATTGAGGAGGCTGGTGTGCATTCCGGCGACTCGGCGTGCTCGTTGCCGCCCTATTCGGTGGGGCTGGATCTGATCAATGAGATCGAGCGGCAAACCAAAATGTTGGCCGCCGCGCTGGAAGTCAAAGGGTTGATGAATATTCAGTTTGCGATCCAAAAGGGGGCGGTCTACATTCTGGAGGTCAACCCTCGTGCGTCCCGCACGGTGCCCTTTGTCTCCAAGGCGACAGGGGTGCCCTTTGCCAAGCTGGCCGCGCGGGTCATGGCGGGAGAAAGCTTGCAAGAGTTGGGGTTAACCCACTCACCCAAGCTGGGGCATGTGGCGGTTAAAGAGGCGGTCTTCCCTTTTGAGAAGTTTATGAATGTGGACCCCGTGTTGGGGCCGGAGATGAAATCCACCGGCGAGGTGATGGGGCTGGCGGATACCTTTGGGGCGGCTTTTGCCAAGGCCCAAGAGGGGGCTGGGGTCTATTTGCCCATGGCGGGCAAGTGTGCCAACCAGCGCATCTTTATCTCCGTTAAGGATGAGGACAAACACGCCATTGTGATGCCAGCCAAACGTCTGGTGGAGATGGGCTATAAACTAAGCGCCACCAGCGGCACCGCCCGCTTCCTGGAAGGGGAGGGGGTGCCTGTGGAGACCGTGAATAAGGTGACTGAAGGTCGCCCCCACATTGTGGATCAAATGAAGAGCAATGAGGTGGCGCTGGTCTTTAATACCACACAGGACAAACGGGCGTTGGAAGACTCCTTCCCCATTCGTCGTACGGCGCTGATGAGTAAAATCCCCTATTTTACGACGGTTGCGGGTATGCGGGCGGCGGTTTCGGCCATGGAAGCGATGCGGGCCGGGGACTTTAGTTGCAAGGCTTTGCAAGATTACTATTGACACGCCGCGGTCAATCCGACATAACTGATTCACTACGGCGACGCATCCCTAAGGATGCGTCGCCGTGTTTATTCATAAACCTAACGGTTGATCCAAGCCTGTCAAGCACTGCTTATGCAGGGTTTAGGTCGGCAGGGACCGGAGCCGTCATCCGTTGGCGACCGGTTGGAAAAGGCTTGCAAAGGTAGAATCATGAATCCAAAAGTACCCATGACTTTAGAAGGTGCCCAGCAACTCAAAGAGGAGCTCAAGCGCCGCAAAACCACCGACCGCAAACGTATTATCGCGGCCATTGAAGAGGCGCGAGCCCATGGCGATCTGTCAGAAAATGCAGAGTACCATGCCGCTAAGGAGCAGCAGAGCTTTAATGAGGGCCGTATCGCCAAGCTAGAAGGGATGTTAGCCAGTGCCGAGGTGATTGATACCAGTCGCCTTAACTCTAGCCGCATTGTGTTTGGGGCCAAAGTAACTGTGATTGATGAAGATACGGAAGAGGAGTCCACCTACCACATCGTGGGCGATGAAGAGGCGGATTTGGAGAAGGGTAAGATCTCCATCTCCAGCCCCATGGCACGGGGTATGATTGGTAAGGAGGCCGGCGACTCTATCGAGGTGCGCGCCCCCGGTGGTACCCGCCATTTTGAGGTGGTTGAGATCACCTTTTGAACGGTTAAAATGGGATCGTCAGGGTGGGGGAGAGATGTTTTGACGTCTCTCCCCCATCTGTTTTTTGTGGGGCCACCATCCTGGCTCAGGGGGGATGGGGAGAACAAGCGGCTGGGTGCCGTGGAACAAGGTCGATCGAGTCTCTAAAAATGGGCTGAATTTGTTTGTATTAAAGTGTATAATAACCGCCTTTTTCAGCGTTCCGTGGCATGGTGTCTTAGGGCGCGATGTAACTTTTATTGGACAATAAGCCTGTGGCTAAGCAGCGTCCCAGCAGCAAACGGTGGCTTAGAGAGCACCATAATGACCCCTACGTGCAGCAAGCGCGTCGTGAAGGCTATCGCTCCCGTGCGGCCTATAAGCTGATGGAGCTGCAAGAGGTGGTGAAAGAGGACGGTAAGAGCCTGTTGTTGATCCCTGTGGGGGCCAATGTGGTGGAGCTGGGTGCTGCCCCAGGGGGGTGGACCCAGGTTGCGGTTAAGTTGGCGGGGGTAGAGGGTTCGGTGGTGGGTATAGACCTGTTGGCGATGGACCCGGTACCGGGGGCGGAGATCCTGGTGGGGGATTTTTTGGACGACGCGATGCTGGCCCAGTTGCAAGGGCTGTTGCACGAAGGGCGGGTGGATGTGGTGTTGTCGGATATGGCCCCCAATATGTGCGGGGTTAAATCGGCGGACCAGTTGCGGGGCGAGGCGTTGGCCGAGGCGGCCTTTCAGTTTGTGGAAGAAAATCTAAAAACAGGCGGTAATTTCGCCGTGAAACTTTTTAATGGACCCGGTTTCCATGACATGGTTAAGCAGGCCCGCGCCATGTTCACGGTGGTGAAGGTGGTTAAGCCCGACTCCAGCCGTAGCCGCAGTCCAGAACACTACCTAGTGGGTATGGGCTTTAAAGGCTAACCTGCTCAGGCTCCCTAAAGAAGGAACAGGAACATGTTGCGCATAGCCAAAATGGCATTGACCTTTGATGATGTTCTCCTGGTACCCGACCACAGCAATGTGTTGCCCCATGAGGTGGATATCTCCACCCGTTTAACCCGCAATATCCGCTTGAATATGCCGCTGCTGTCCGCCGCGATGGATACCGTGACCGAGGCGGGTACCGCAATCGCCATGGCGCAAGAGGGTGGGATTGGTATTGTCCACAAAAACTTGAGCATCAAAGAGCAGGCCGATGCGGTGCGGCAGGTTAAGCGCCATATTAGCGGCACGGTGATCAATCCGTGGACCCTGGGGCCGGATGAGCCCCTCAAGGCGGCTCTGGAGCTGATGGCACGGCGTAAGGTCTCTGGCATTCCTATTGTGGAGGCCGATGGACGGGTCGCGGGTATTATCACCAACCGGGATGTGCGCTTTGCCACCGATGATAGTCTGCCTATTCGTGATTTGATGACCCAGGGGGAGAAGCTGGTCACGGTTCCCCAGGGGGTGGATATGGGCACGGTGAAACATCTGTTCCATCTGCATCGCATTGAAAAATTGTTGATGGTGGATGATCAGTACAAACTGACCGGTCTGATTACGGTTAAGGATATTGAACAGAACCATGCCCACCCGATGGCCTGTAAGGATGGTTCGGGTCGGTTGATTGCCGGTGCGGCGGTGGGGGTCGGTAAAGATAATAAAAAACGTCTGGCCGCGCTGGTGGAGGCGGGTGTGGATGTGGTGGTGGTGGATACCGCCCATGGTCACTCCCAAGGGGTGATCGAGATGGTGGCTTGGACCAAAGAGAAGTATCCTGAGCTGGATGTTATTGCGGGTAACGTGGCAACCCCCCAGGCGGTTAAGGCCTTAGTGGAGGCCGGGGCTGATGGGATTAAAGTGGGTATTGGCCCGGGTTCGATCTGCACCACGCGGGTGGTGGCGGGGGTGGGTGTGCCGCAGATTACCGCCATCTCCGACTGTGCGGAAGAGGCCGATAAAGCCAATGTGCCCATCATTGCCGATGGCGGGGTGAAATTTTCTGGCGAGGTGGCCAAGGCCATTGCGGCGGGGGCCTCTTGCGTGATGCTGGGTTCCATGTTTGCAGGCACCGATGAATCCCCTGGCGAGGTGTTTATCTACCAGGGGCGTAGCTATAAAACCTACCGGGGCATGGGCTCCATCGGTGCTATGGCCAAGGGTTCCAAGGACCGTTATTTCCAGGCGGATGTCTCCGATGCGGAGAAGCTGGTGCCTGAAGGGGTCGAGGGGCGGGTGCCCTACAAAGGGCCGCTCAAGCATATTATCTACCAAATGGTGGGTGGATTACGTGCGGCCATGGGTTATACCGGCTGTGAGGATATTGAGACCCTGCGGGCCAAGGCTCAATTTGTGCAGATCACCAGTGCGGGTCTGAAAGAGTCCCATGTACACGATGTAACCATCACCAAAGAGACCCCTAACTATCGTATGGAGTGATCGGGCTTAGAGGCCGTTCAGGTCAATTTTTGTGGGGGCGAAAGTGCCCCCCCCGGAGCTCCCGCCCGCTTGTCACCCTTAGCCTTCACTCTGGATATTGCTATGTCAGACGCGCTGCATTCGGAAAAGATCCTTATTCTGGATTACGGTTCTCAGTATACCCAGCTTATTGCGCGGCGGGTGCGGGAGACCCAGGTCTATTGTGAAATCCATGGTCATGAGATGGCAGCGGAGGCCGTTAGAGCCTTTAATCCGCAGGGGGTTATCCTCTCTGGTGGGCATCAATCGGTCTATGATGTTGGTGCCGCTGAGCTGAATGATGCGGTGATGGCTTTGGGTGTGCCGGTATTGGGCATTTGTTATGGCATGCAGTTGTTGGGGCGTCATTTTGGCGGCACTGTGGCCCCCAGCGATAAGCGCGAGTATGGTCGTGCGGAAATTCAGGCGTGTGCGGGGCAGGTTGGAGCATTGTTTGAGGGGTTTGTTGAAGCCGGCGCCAAAAGCACCGTGTGGATGAGCCACGGCGACCATGTTGAGATGCTGCCCAAGGGGTTTGTGACCACCGCATCGACCCTGAATGCCCCCCTTGCGGCCATGGCGAATGAGGCGACCCATATGTATGGGGTGCAGTTTCATCCCGAGGTCAACCATACCGATAATGGTGAGCGTTTGATCCATAATTTTGTGCGCACCATTTGTGGGTGTCACGGTTTGTGGACATCGGATGGGTTTATTGAGTATGAGGTGGAGCGGGTTCGGGCCTTGGTGGGGGATGACAAGGTTATTTTGGGTCTATCGGGTGGGGTAGATAGCTCGGTGGTGGCGGCGCTGCTGCACCGGGCCATTGGCGAGCAGCTGACCTGTGTGTTTGTGGATAATGGCCTGTTGCGCTTGAATGAGGGGGATCAGGTGATGGAGACCTTTGCCCAAAATATGGGGGTAAAGGTGATCCGTGTGGATGCTGAGGCGCGTTTTTTGGGCAAGTTGGCGGGGGTGTCTGATCCAGAGAAGAAGCGCAAGATCATTGGTCACACTTTTATTGAGATCTTTGATGAGGAGGCGGGCAAGATCGAGAATGCCAAATGGCTGGCGCAGGGCACGATCTATCCGGATGTGGTGGAGTCGGCGGGTACCAAAACCGGCAAGGCGACCAATATTAAGTCTCATCACAATGTAGGGGGCTTGCCGGAGGATATGCAGCTCAAGCTGTTGGAGCCGCTGCGGGAGCTGTTTAAGGATGAGGTGCGTAAGGTTGGCTTGGAGTTGGGTTTGCCGCATCGCATGGTGTTTCGTCATCCCTTTCCGGGTCCTGGTTTAGGGGTACGGATTTTGGGTGAGGTTAAAAAGGAGTATGCGGATCTGTTACGCCGGGCGGATGCCATTTATATGGATGAGCTCTATGCATCGGGCCACTATGAGCGTATTTCTCAGGCGTTTACAGTGTTTTTGCCGGTGAAGAGTGTTGGGGTGATGGGGGATGGTCGCACCTATGATTATGTGGTGGCTTTGCGTGCGGTGGAGACCAAGGATTTTATGACCGCCACTTGGTACCCTATGCCCCATGATCTGCTGAGCCACATTGCCAACCGCATCATCAACGAGATTGACGGCATTAACCGCGTCACCTACGACATTACCAGCAAGCCCCCCGGCACCATTGAGTGGGAGTAGTCTGCTATTCCTCCATATGAGGTTTCACCATAAAAAAAGTCCCGCCGGTTGGCGGGACTTTTTTTGTTTCCCCAAAGGGGCGGGCTTCATGGATAACGGACTAATAGGCCATACCCAGAAACCACAGCAACACTAAAAACGACCAAATTCCAACATCCACGATCAAGGGGGTCACGCCGTCCATGGGGTGTCTCCTTCAATTGAGGGGTTATTAACGGAGCGGCATCCTAAAAAAAATATACCTATTAGTCAAGGCTAATAGAGGTTTTTTTTTGAGCTTGCCCACCGTTGTCCAAAGTGTGCGGATAAAAACGCCAATCCCCCTCCCATAGATGGCTAAAAAATACCCATTCAGAGGGCGGTTGCCCAGCTTATAGACGGCCTTAGCCGGCAGGCTTGGACCGTGAAGCCATGGAGTGAAAATCGGCCCAATGTGAAATCTTGTCACATAAGTCAAAAATCGGTTTCATAAACTTCACAGTAAAGTTACAATAAAGGCGTTCTGAAAGGGTTCGCCTAAGCTTGGCTGCCGGGGAAAATTTTGGTTGGGAGAAAGAGTATGGAAGTGTGTGGCTATGAACGGGACGCCATGCTGGTGATTAAAGCCTCCATCGCCCAGTTGCTCAGTGAGCAAACAGGCGCACCGAGCGCACGAACCAGTCTGTGCCAGATCTTCGATACCTTACCCTCCCTGGCACAGATGCAGGTGCAACACGAAGCATGCCCCCAGTGCAGCGCTCAAGTGTGTCGCAATCGTGCCCATTTAGAGGGGCTGGTGGCACGGATGGAGGCGGTAAACGGCATGGAAGATGGGGCTATGCAGTTGCAACAGGCCAATCTGCACGCCCACCCATGGGGTGCAGCGGCAAGAAGTTTACACGCCTAGTCTGAAGTGAGACGGAGCCACCTTTACACCGTGGCAGCGCAGAGACGGGCGGCCTGAAGCCGCCCCGCTTTGCAGGATAGTTAGGCCGCTTGTTGGTTGAGAATGGGTCAATGAGGGAAGGGCAGCGGGGTGAGGTTACGCTAACCCTTTACGGCGGCGTTTATCGGCATACATGGCCTCGTCGGCAAAATCCAGTAGCTGCTTGGCCTCATCCCCATGATCGGGGTAGAGGGCAACCCCTATACTGGTGCCCACACTAAGCTGCTCCCCTTCATAAACAATGGTGGTTTGTTCAATTAAACTACGCAGTTTCTCTTCAAACTGGCTGGCTCCCTGACTGCCAATCTCAGGCGCTAACACCACAAACTCATCCCCCCCCACACGGGCAATAATATCGTTATCCCGCAACTTGTTCTGCATCTCCCGACCCAAGGCTTGTAAAATCGCATCCCCGGCACCATGGCCGTAGGTGTCATTAATGGGTTTAAAACCATTGAGATCCAGCATAAACAGCGCAACCGAGTGCTTGTAGCGTTTGGCGCGGCTCAACTCGGCGGCAAAGGTGCGGTTAAAAAATCGGCGGTTAAACAGCCCCGTGAGCTCATCCCGCTCCGATTGATCCCGTAACCGATTTTGTGCACTGTTTAAATTTTGCATCAGGTCACAAAAATTTTCCGTAAGGTGGTGCAACTCCCGAAACCACGTGGGCGAGTCGCGCAGTGTTTTTTGTGAGGGTAGCTCACGGGTTTCACGTATGGTTAAAATATGCTCGGTAAGGTTCATGATGGGTTGTACAAAAAAACGTCTGAACACAAAAAATTGGATGAGCAAAATCAGCAGAGTTATCACCCCAAAAATATGGATGATATTGGTCAGCGCAAAGGATAACGGTACTTTAAGCTCTTTAAGAGGAAAGGTAATGTGGATCACCCCGTTGACATAGCCTTCTTGCACATTGGTGTGGCACTTAATGCACCCTTCATCGGCCACCAAGGGGTAGATAAAATGCAACCGGTCAGCCTCGGCTCGCAATAACTCTTGCCCGCTCTCCATGACTTGGTTGACCTGGGCGGAGTGTTCCCGCTGCTCCAAAGAGTATTCACTCTCGCCAAACATCTCCGCGAGTTTCTTGTTGCGCACCAAATGTATGTCAATCTCAGGCAAGGTATAGTGAATGCGTGTCACGACATCCTGAATATCATGTTTAATCCACCCTTTTTGCATCACCCCGTAGAGGCTTTGAAAAATCAATTGAGAGGTCTTGCGCGCCTGCTTGGCCGCTAATTCATCAATAGATCTCTGCGTAAGAATGTCAGAAGCCAAATAGATGGCCATAGCAGCACAAGTGAGCAGCACCATGAGCGCGGCTAATAAGAGTTGGGCAATGGAAAAACGACGAAAGGTTAATGCCAACGGATTCATGCTTATCTTGCCTGTGCCAAATTTGAATGAAAACGAGCGGATGCAGTGTGGAATTATAACCCGTTTTGTAGGGCTTCGTCTGCAAGAATATCCAAAAGTATTAGGCGGTCAGGGATAATCAATTTAGGGTACTAGGTTTAGTTGGGTGGGGTAGG
Source organism: Magnetococcus marinus MC-1 (assembly GCF_000014865.1). Classification (NCBI taxonomy): domain Bacteria; kingdom Pseudomonadati; phylum Pseudomonadota; class Magnetococcia; order Magnetococcales; family Magnetococcaceae; genus Magnetococcus; species Magnetococcus marinus. Next base: position 3,766,752 of record NC_008576.1, on the reverse strand, counting down.
CAGCAAGCTCGCTTGTTTGCGACGCCTGCAACATGAGCGGGTGGCGCCTTTTTTTTTGTATTAACGGACCTCTTGTAGACCATATTTGCGAATCAACCGGTAGAGGTTACGCTCGCTAATGCCCAAGGTGTTTGCCACCGAGGCACGATGCCCCTGATAGCGCTGCAACAGGGATTCGAGATAGTGTTTTTCCATCTCTTCCAAGGTGGGCTCAAAGGGGAAGGCTAGGGTAATGCTGCTCTGTTTCGGGGCTGCGGAGCCCGGTTCGCGGAAGGGCAAATGCTCAACCTGGATCACCTCTTCGCGGGCCGACAGCAGCACCGCCCGTTCCATCGCATTTTGTAGCTCTAGGATATTGCCCGGCCAGTGATGGGCAAGGCAGCGTTTCATGGCGCTAGGGGAGAGCCGTTTGGGTACGGTAAGAGCAAACGGGTGGTTGTCTAAAAAATGATGGATTAATGCGGGTATATCCTCAGCATGTTCCCGTAAGGGCGGTAGGTGGATGGCGTGAACATTCAGGTGCTCAAGCAATTCAGGCAGCAGCCGTTGCTCAGCGAGCAGCTGTTGGGGGGATCGGTCGGTAGAAATCACAAGGCGCGCTGTGGTGGTGAGCTGACGGGTACCCCCTAACCGACAAAAACGCCCCTCTTCAAGCAGGGTCAGAAGTTTTTTCTGAAAGCTTAGCGGCAGTGACGCCAACTGATCCAGCAGCAGGGAGCCTTGGCGCGCCCCCTCTAAAAGACCCAATTTGCGACCAACATGGCCGGGGAAAACCCCCTTTTCATGGCCGAATAATTCGGCTTCCAACAGGCTTTCGGGCAGGCTGTCGCAGTGTAATATGCCAAAGTGACCGCCACGGCGTAGGCTTTTTTCGTGGATGGTGCGCGCTACCAATGATTTACCTGTGCCGGGTTCGCCAAAGACCCAAACCGGCTGTTCATGCTCCAGCATCTGTTGAATCTGCTGTTGAAGATGCAACATGGCGACACTCGTGCCGATCATGCGCTGCTGTTGGGGCTGCTGTTGGCTAAAAAATTGGCGGTCATGCAGCATGTTGGCATGCTCTAAACCCCGCGACACAACCAACTCCAGCTCCTCCACATTAACCGGCTTCACCAGATACTCAAAGGCACCGGCTTTCATGGCCTTAACCGCGCTGGTTACCGAGCTATAGGCGGTGAGCATAATGACCGGCGCGGGCACTGGTATTTGGGGCAAATAGTCAATGCCGTTTACGTCTGGTAGCCGGAGATCCATGATAATCAAGAGCGGTTCATGTTGATTAAAATAGTGTTCAGCTTCGGCCCGGCTATGGGTGCCAGTGACATGGTGGCCTAACCGACTAAGATGGTTGACCATAAGCCGGTTTAAGGTAGGATCATCCTCAATAATCAGGATCTTGGCGCCCATACTAAACCTCCTCCCCGAGAGGAAGCGGTGTGTCTGCATCGGTTAAGGTGATGGTAAAACGGCTGCCTTTGCCGGGAGTGCTATCCAGCATAATCTGGCCATTATAGCGGCTAACCAGCGAGTGAACTAAGGTTAAGCCCAAACCCGCACCGCGACTGCCATCGGCACGGCGACTGAAAAAGGGGTCGAACATGTGGCTCTGTATAAGGGGGTCCATGCCGACACCGCTATCCTCGACCACAAAGGCCACACGCCCATTGCCACGGCTGGTACCAACGCGCAAAGAGCCGCCATGGGGCATGGCGTGCAAGGCATTTTGCATGAGATTGAGCAAGATAATGCGTAGGTCACTATCCGCCGCTAGAGTGCGAGGTTGTTGGTTAGAAAGCTCAATCTGCATGTTAACCGAGTGTTCCCGTGCGTTCCAGGCCATGAGCGCGACGCACTCTTGGCTCAGGCTGTTAAGCTCTAATAGGGATAACTCGCCAGGGGCTTCGCTCAGCTTTAAAATGCGTTCGGTGATCTCAATACAGTGATCGACCGCTTGTTCGGTAAGGGCCACCGTCTCTTCTAACTGTTCGGTGGTAATGCTGGCCCCACGCAGGTTAGACTGTATGGCAAAGCGTATATTGGCTAAGGGATTACGTACTTCATGGGCGATGCCCGAAGCCAATTGGCCCAACACCGCCAGCTTTTGCCCGTGGGCAAAGGCCATGGCCTCTTTAATATCCCGCACCGATTCGACAATAACCTTGACGGGTTTACCCTCCTTTAGAATCTCGACCGCTGAGGCAACCACCTCAACTTGTAGCTCCTGCTGCCCATCGGTATGCAGGTGGGTCTGTAGAGATTTTAAACGTTGCCCCGGTTTGTCCAAAATTTCATATACCGGACAGGTAACAAGGGTAGGCGGGCAGGGGGTGGTGCGGGCATGGCTAACGGCAAAACAGGGGGCCATCTCTGCGGCATCCTCTTCCAACCCTAAGCGTTCGCGGAAAATACGGTTGGTTAATAGGGTGCGCATCTGTCCATCAATCACCCGCACCCCATCGGGGAGCTGATCTAAAATGGAGTGGGTATAGGCTTCCTGCTCCGCCAGACGGCGCAGGGTTATTTGTAGATTGTCCGCCATTTGGTTAAGGGTGCGGCCCAGTTGGTGGAGCTCATCTTGGCCCGCTAGGGTGCTGCGTGCTTGCAGATCCCCCATGGCAAAGGTTTGCGCCAGTTGGCTAAGCGCGGCTAAGGGTTGCAAAATAACACGCCGTGCCGCTAGCCATGCAAACAGCATGCTTAACAGTAAAATAAGCAGTGCCACATAGAATAACAGCATGGTCTTATGCCGTGCCTCGTGTTCAACGGCTTGCGCCGCGAAATCAACCGCCACGATCCCATTGATTGGGGAATGCTCTAGGCTGCCATGACAGACCTGGCAAGGGGCTTGGTTGGGCACCGGGAAGTAGCTACGCAGGACCGCTTGTTGTTGCCGGTCTTGCATAAAACGGTTGCTAGGCTGCTTAACTTGGTCGGGCATGGCCTCGGGGTCAAGTATTTGATAAAGGTCGCTGCTGTTCGAACTAAAACGCACTTCACCAACCGGGTTAAGAATCATAACATTTTGAATGCCCGGTTGCTGGGCGAGCTTTTGCACAATATCATCTAAGCCCTCTAAGTCGCGTTTGAGCATGGCATTTTCTAAGGAGGCTTTAAACAGTAACTGCACCTGGGCCGCCATGCTATGGGCACCTTGGGTCAACTGTTGTTGATAGAGATACTGGAATAAAAAAAGCAGACTTGCCAGCGCCATGGCGGCACCAAGTGCGGTAGCTAGGATCAATTTCCCCTGAACCGATGTGGCCAGATGATGTTGTCGCGCAGCAAGGGATAAGCGCATGGAGGGCCTTGAGTTAACGAAGTAGGCATGATTATTAAACCGCGTGTGATTATGCCATGCTCTTGAAGAATTCCCAACTCTTTCATGACTGCTGCGCTTATTATCCTGTTAGACAAGGGAAGTAGGCAAGGCAAGTCGCCAGGGTCAGCTTGGGCTTGAACCGTGGCTTGATACCTTTTAGAGTGGGCGACGTATAGTGACCATGAATAGGGGTAGGTAAATGGTACGTTTGGTGTTGGCGACGGGAAATCGTAAAAAATTGATCGAGTTAAAACGGGCTTTAGCAGGGCAGCCTGTCGAACTGTTGGGGTTGGATGCCTTTCCCCAGGCACCAGAGGTGGTAGAAGATGGCGAGAGCTTTGCTGAAAATGCCTTTAAAAAAGCGGAGGCGTTGATGCAGCACACCGGTTTGGCGGCCTTGGCCGATGATTCGGGCTTGGTGGTGGATGCCCTACATGGCGCGCCAGGGGTGCGCTCGGCGCGTTATGCGGGTGAGCAAGCCAGTGATGCGGAGAATGTGGATAAACTGCTGCACGCCATGGCGGGTCACAGCAACCGCGCTGCGCATTTTCACTGTACCTTAGCCTTGGTGACACCAGAAGGCGGACGTGCGTGCTTTGAGGGGCGGGTGGATGGTTGGATTGTACAGGCTGCGGTGGGTGAGGGGGGCTTTGGTTACGATCCGCTCTTTCAGCCGGAGGGCGAGGCGCGTACCTTTGCCCAAATGGCCCCCCATGAAAAGGATGCCATGAGCCATCGTGGTCGTGCGGTAAATGCTTTTGTGGCCGCGCTGGCCGCGCGTCAAGGCCAATGGCCCGGAGAGGCGTAACAATGAATGGAAATGCTTGGATCATTCGCCCTTGTGGGCTGTTGCAGCGGGATGGCGCAATGTTGTGGATGCGTTATCACTACAATGGGCAGGAGCGCTACAACCTGCCAGGGGGGAACCTAGAGGCGGGTGAAGAGATGGGCCGTGGACTGGCACGAGAGTTTGATGAGGAGATGGGGCTTAAAGTAACGGTCGGTGCCCTGTTGGGCTCTATACAGACCCAAGCTGCGGGGCGGGATGTGCTGCACCTGCTCTTTGCGGTTACGGCCAATGGGGAACCCCGGCTTAATCCTGCCGAAACCAAAGCGCTTGAACTGGTTTGGTTAAATCTTGAGGAAGCCACTGCATATCCTCTTTACCCCATTATTCCAGCTGCAACGTTAGCCCGGCTGTTTCAGGGGCAGGGGATCGAGGGTGGGCATCTGGGCCTGTTGCAGCAACCCTGGTTTTAGGCGTTGAGTCTGCTGCCGTGGTGCTGCGCGTGGGGTCTTGAGTCTGGCGGTATGATCGGTTAACCGCTCTGGCCTATCCTGAGCATGGTGGCGGATAGTGCCTAGATTAATTGTCCCTCTTCTACCGCATCATGCTCTGGCGTCGTTGGGGGATGGGGCGGCATAAGCGGTTGCAAGTGCTCTTGCAGCAGCTCTTTAAAACGGGGAAGGTTTTTTTGCCATGCACTCTGTCCCTGACGCAGTAAAAGCTCCAACTGCGCCCCACCTTCATGCAATAAAGCCTGCCACTGGGGCTGGTGGTGGTCGATCAACGCCTGTAACCGTTGCTGGGCCTGTTGGACCTTTTTTTGTAAGGCTTTTAGGTGTTCAGCACTGACATCCTTGCTGGCCTCTTGCAGATTTATTAATGCCCGTTGCAGATCATACAAAGCTTGTTTCAGCGCTTGGCTGGGGGAGGCTTGATCCGGTTGTTGGGCCAGCTCTGGCGTGTTGACCGACCCAGCCGAGGGCTGCATGGCCAGAGCTGGGCTGGCAAAGAGGGTGAGCAGTAAACAGGCTGCACAGAGTATGGAACATGGCTTTACCACGTGAGTAAATCCCCTTGAATACGCATCTCGGTATAAGCCAGCTCGCCGGCGTCGGCCATGGCATTAAAGGTTTCACGATCGACCCAACGTAGATCGCAGAGTTCACGACTGGTTAGCCGTGGTGTGCCCTGCCAGCCATCGCAGCGAAATAAAAACCCCACATGGGGAAGCTCGCAAAGCAGCAAGGGGACCACCGAAAATTGCTGCCATTGGTTCAACGTAAGGGCGACCTCTTCGGCGACCTCCCGCTGTAATGCCTTTTCAATGGTCTCACCTTGATCCACAAAGCCACCGGGCAAAGCCCATTTATGGCGCCGTTGGTCCGAATAGTTAAGTTGGACCAACAGCAGTCGGGTTGCTTGCCCAGGCTGGACATCCATCACAAAGGCGTGGGCCGAGAGGGTGGCACGTACCAGCATAGGTGGCTCCCATGACATTGGCAAAATTAGGTAAGGTTTTGGGTCATTATGCCCCATTCTAGGCGTAAAGGGGAACCGCTTTAACCCGCTAAATCGGGAAATTGAACACACTGGGGTAACGCCATCGCTGTCACGACCCGGCGCGGGCCGTGTCGATTGGGGAAGCGACACGCTCAAGTTGGGATGATCGTTGGGAATTAAGGCCGCCTAATGCCGAGCAAGGCTCTCCCTAAGGGGCAAAAAGGGACAATAAAGTTAAGTGCGTTAGGCAAGGTTAGACGGCTTACCCGACATCTTCATACACAATATGCCAAACCCCGTCCGCAGGTTGCATCTTCCAATATTGACGGCGCAGACGCCAAGAGCCAGGGGGGCCATCGGGATCTTGTTGAGTAAAGGTAACCACCACCATAGCCTGCTCACCGGGATACTGCATGATGCTTGGGTCAGTGAGAATAAAGGCGCTGTTTTTCCAATTAAGCACCACATTGCGGATATATTTGCTCCAGCTTTCATAATCCTGCCGCTGGTTATTAAAATCCGGTGCGTAGTGGCGCAAAGCCCGGCTAGGATCACCGCTTTGCAAATCCTGGTACCATTGGTGCAGCCGTTGTAAAAATAGTTGCTGCTGCTTTTTCCACGCTTCTGGTTTAATCCACAACAGACGTTTGCTTAATAAAACCGGCGTACCAATACTGGTTTTCTCCTCCAACTCTTCAAAATCGAGGTTGGTGAGTGCCACACAGCCATCACTGGCACGGGGTGGCCGACTGTAGGTGCCCGAAACCGTGCCATGCAGCCAAATACCATACCCGGTGCGCTTGTGCAGCCGGTCCCATTCATTGGGATAGTTGATGGGCATCGCACCGGCCCCGTAGAGATCGGGTAGTTTTTCCCCAGGGATATATTCGGTCACGTAATAGAGCCCCGCAGGGGTGCGCTTATCCCCCTGTTTAATCTTTTCCGCACCCTTTTTGCCGCTGGAGATATAGTAATCGGCAATCAGCTTAGGCATGCCCTCACGGTTATCAAATAAAAAAAGCCGGGAGCGGGTCAGATCGACAGCAATAACATGACTATGACGCTTGGAAAGACGCAATAAAGGGGCCGGTAATTTATCCAGGGCTATAGGCTTGAGTTGATGCATCAAACGGGCTTTCGCCTCGTTCATCAGCCGTTGGAACTCCTCATCGTCATGGTTGACTTTTGCCCCAAATTGAGAGATGGGCGAAGCCTGTGCCAGCAGTAGGTCAGCATAGATTAACTGTGCCAACTTAAAATCCGGTTTGGTTTCAGTCAATGTGCGAAAGTGCATTAATGCCAAAGCCATGTCATTGTTGGCAATGGCATCCATCCCTTTCAGGAAAAGACGCTCATAGCTCGACATTTGAATGCGGTCGTCGGGCAATAAGATACCCTTAAACAATTTCTGCTTATCTTCTGCGGCGTTGGCCATGGTGGCGTGCCATACCACAACGCTTGTTAACAGAATCAACAGCAGCAGGCGGCTTGCTGTGAAGGTGTTAGCCATCGGATAACTCACGGACAATCTTCCACTGACCGTTTTGACGCTCCATCAACAGTATCTTACTCACCTTGTCCTGATAGCTGTCAGCACGATAGTTCTGCACAAAGCTAACCTTAGCCCGTCCCCCATGTACCGACACCACCCGCACGTCATCCAAGGTTACTTGAATAAAACGGGGCTGGGTTAACCGCTGAACCCGCTGCTTCTGCCAGTTACGTAAAGAGAGACCCTTGGGGGGGCGAAAGCCATCACCATAAGCAGCCAGATAGGTGCTGATATCCTTGTTGCTCCAAGCGGCGGTCCAGCGCGTCACGGCGCTGCGCACACTGTCCCGCCAATCTTCCACAACGGTGACCTCAGCCTCGTCGGGCAAAATGTATGAGGTGACAGGCGTGGTTTTTAGGCTGACCATGAGCTCAGGGCGTTGTACGGCTTTGGGGGTCGGTTCCGCCACGATCGCTTTTGGGGGGGAATCCTGCGGGGCCGCAACCGCAGGCTCAGGGGCGTTGGCCGGTTCCGTTTGTGCTGGCGTAGGGGCGGGCACGGTTGTGGCGGTCTCGCTTTGGGATGAGGCGAGCGGAGACTGCTCTAACTGCCGAATTTGCGTGTTTAGTTTGGCAAAACGTGCATTAAGTTGCTCTTGGGCGAGCATGGCTTGCTGCTGGCGAGCCTTGGCATTTTCTATGGCGCTCTGTGCTTTAGCATAGCGTTGTTGTTCCGTTTCAAGATCTTGTTTTAAACGCGCCATGGATTGGGTGCTGGTGTTCTGCTGGTTTTGTAGTTGGCTAACCAGCTGCTGTGAAGCCAATAAATCCGATTTGAGCTTAGCGATGACAGCCTGTTGGTCGTTTTCCTGGTTATTCAACTGGGAAAGACGCTGCTCCAGATTGTGTTTTTCCTGAGCGAGAGCCTCTTGACTTTTTTTGCTGTTAGCGCGTTCCCGGGCCAGCGCCTGTTCACTGGTTAAACGAGCCTGTTCCAAGGTGCGCAACTGAGCAGCCAGCTGTTCCTGTAGCTGGCTACTCTGCTGCTGCTGTTTCGCCAGATCAGCCAATGCCGTGGCCGAACTGGATTGCTCTTTTTCTAAGCGGCTGTTGTATTGCGCGGTCAGGCGTTCAATCTCTTGAGACTTTAATGCCAGCTCGTTTTCTGCGGCGGTGGCACGTTTGAGCGCTTCACTTTGGGCTTCCTCAGACTGCTTGCGCTGCTTAGATTCGAGCTTTAAGCGGTTTTCAGCCTCTTGTTGGCGCACTAAGGTTTGTTGAGCTTGATCGCGTATTTTACGCAAAACCTCTAACTCACCTTGTAGGGAGGCCAGCTTTTTCAGAGTCTCCTGGTCCTGCTCCACCAATACCTGCACCTTCGAACCTGTTTTTTTTAAAATAGCGAGGTCCGGTTGTTCGTCAAACACCTCTTCCATCTCCAGTGCTTGACCATAGGCGCGGGCTGCCATATTTGCGTAGATTGCCTGGAGGTTGCGATGGGCTGTCGCGTAGCTTGGATGGCTCATGACCGCATTTAAAAAGGCTGCACGGGATTGATCCATCATGCCCTGGCGGGCATACAGCACGCCTAGGTTGTTGTAGGGTTCAGGTTGGCGGGGGAACTCCTTGCTCAGCTGCTCAAACAATTCGAGCGCCTTGGGGTGTTGATTGCTCTCAGCAAAAGTGACAGCCAGTAAAAAACGTACATCCAAATTTTTGGGATGTTTTTTGACAAGGGCCTCCAATTTAGGCTGCGCCTCGGCATAGGCCTGGCGATCCACCAAACGGTGGATGGCATCCAATTGAGCCTCAAGATCCTCAGCTAAACACAAAGAGGGTATCAATAGGGCTAAAATGACCACGATTAATCGTTTGCTTAGAGATCTCATAAGTTACGTGCACAATACAGACTGGGCTTGATTGCCCACTATGAGAAAAGCAAATTTGCCTCTCCACAGCCACCCCGCATACCGTTCGTATGCCCACCTGCGTTACCTTGAAAGGCGCGAAACCTGACCGGCAACTTACCTATAATAGCCGCAATGGTTGCACCCGCAAGGCATCGCATGGAAAATAGCTAAAAAGGATGAAAAAAAGGAGAAAAAAAAAGTCCCCACCCCCATATGTGAAGCAAGAGCTGGTAAGGGGTTAGAGCGCTTAAATGGGTAAAAATACCGCTGAGGCCATAAATGAAAAGACCTGTTTAATGGTCCGTTTACTTTTTTGCGCCATAATCTGCGCCATAAGATCTTGCAGGGCTATCAACTTACCCGTGGTACGTTCAAAGCTCAGATTGGGTGGTTCAGCGGCATCCCCTAGGTGGATGCTGTAGAGATAGGGCTCCCCCATGGCTGTGCGGGTATTAAACAGCCGCCAAGCCGCCACCTCTATATTGCGGGCGCAATTGTAGAGCTTTTGAGGGTGCAGGGTGTCTTGAAAGGTAGGAAATTGGTCGAACATGTTAAAGGAGCGCTTGCCTTCGTAGGAAGCATGGATCATGTAACCCAGCCCAGCAATAAAAGCAAATACGCGGTCCCCTTGATAGGTGTCATCAAAAGCAAGGTAGATAGCTTCAGGCCCAAAATGGTCGTTTAACTCAGCAAACTTCCAATCATGTTCCAGCTCAAAGAGCTGCTGAAGCCGCTCGCCATAACCGGTGGCGTTAACCTTCGCCAACTCCCGAGGGTTGCGGAGATAGAGTTTTTCCGCCAGATTACGCAACTCCTTCATAACCGCCATAAGGGTGGTTTCCACCACAATGTTGGTTTCTGATTTAACCAGATCCGAAAGCTCAAACTCGGCATTGCGGGGATGCCACTGAGGATCCCCCGCTGAGGGTGGGGTGGCGCAGCCACTTAAATAAATCAGCATAAAAAAACCGCTGAGCCAAAGGCTAAAGCGGTTTTTATGGTTGGGATGGTGTCTCACAGCCATCTCCTGATGCAGAACGGATTAGCGTTTGATTTCGCGATCTCGTATCTGTTTATAGCCATTGCGAACCGAAATATAGGGATCAATCGCCGCAGTTTTAATGCTCTCGTAGTCACCGAGACCCAGGGAGGTACGGTTGACCGTTTCCACCGCACGCACCCCAACTTGGGTCCATGTGTCGTCAATATAGGTCACAGGGGTCAAGAAGGCATCGCCCACCAAGCCAAAGGTATCGCGCACCGAAGAGGCCCCCAACACAGGCCAAACGATGTAAAAGCCTTCGCCGGAGCCATAGCTACCAAAGGTCTGGCCAAGATCATCTTGGTGCGAAACCAGATTGTGGTAGTCACCTGCAATATCAAACAGACCCAAAAGTCCAACCGTCGAGTTGACGGTAAAACGGGTAAGCTCAATGCTGGCCTGCTCCATTTTACCCTGCAACAGTGCATTGACGAAGTAGATGGGCTCTTTCAGATTAAGGAAAAAGTTGCGCACAGCATGTCGACCCGCCTGGGGTATGATGGCGGCATAACCTGTAGAAACTGGTTTCAAAAGCCAGAAATAGAGCTTGTCATTAAAGGCAAACATGGCTCGGTTCCAGCCTTCCAGGGGATCTTCAATGGCCTTGCCTTGGTTCCATAGATCGGCATTATGCTCATCAAATTCCGCCAAGATGTTATCATCCAAAAAGCCGAGCTGTTCTTGGGCTTGAAGGGGATGGGGCAACAACATCAACCCCACGACAATCCCTAAAATCCCGAACCATTCCTTGTAAGTGGACATGATTGTTTCCTATTCACCCTGTTTGGATCTGCTGGCTTTTAGTACCACACATTTTAAGTAAGCGATAGTGCGTCATAAACGATCATTTTTCAATGGCCCGAGTGCATCATAACGGAAAAAAACGCACACTTCAGCAAGAGAAGCGCGCAAACTCCATTTTTTTCGAACGTTTTTCGTAACAGTTTGATCTGGCTGTTACAAGAGGCTATCGCGCCGTTATGCCTAGTCCTGTTACTGTGAGTCAAAAAATGCAAAAAAGGTGCATTAAATTATGCTAGCGCCTCATTTTTCACACGCTAAACCTATGCATGCGCGACACAAGTATGGTATTAAATCAGCCATAATCCCCCGAGCTTTACCTGCTCTTGTACGTATCAAAAGTCGTGAGTGAAAATAATGATACAGCATCGTACCTTGGCCATACTCTATTTTTTGGTGGCACTGCTACTGCCCCTGTCAAGTCAGGCAGAACCCCCCACCGACCCTCCCGCAACCGATGCCATTCAGCGCTCGATAAAACTGGCGCTGGAGTTGTTGCGCGATCCTGCCATGGCCAAACCCGATATGCTGGAAAGCCGACGCGATAAATTGCGCGCGCTTATCTATGGACATTTTGATTTTGCCATGATGTCTCGGGGGGCCATCGGTAGCTATTGGTCCAATTTTACCCAAAAACAGAAAGAGAGCTTCATTGATCTGTTTCGGCAGACCCTCGAAGATGCTTACCTGGATAAAGTGGAATCCTATCGCGGTAAAGGGGCCGAATTTGCCCCAGAACAGCGCAAATCGGCCCGGATTATCATCCTGGATAGTCATGTGGATCTCGGCGGAACCCCTATTAAGTTAACCTATCTCTGCTTGGAAACCCCACAGGGTTGGAAAGTGGTGGATCTGGTTTTGGAGGGGGTAAGTATTATCGCTAACTATCGAAAACAGTTCCAATATCTTCTGCAACAACACGAAGTTGAGGAGATGTTGGAGATGCTCCGTAAAAAAATTGAATCCAACCGACAAGCCCGCATGCATGTCATTGATGAGGCAAAAGCGGCTGAAAAAGCGTCCAACTTGTAGGGCGTTTGTGCAAGCCACACATAAAAAAGGGCCTGCTCCAAACACGCAGGCCCTTTTTTATGTGTGGCCCTAGTTAGAATCACAGCTTACCTTTGGTGCCAGCCTGCCCAACCTTGCGTGTGCAAAGCCTTCTCGATCTACAGGGTAGGGGAGACAGCGTAGTGGGCCAAAAAGGCCAGCAACTGCTTTTTACGTATGGGCTTGGTTAAAAAATCATCGCAGCCTGCCTTCAAACACTTTTCCCGGTCCCCCTTCAAAGCGTGAGCGGTGAGGGCAATGATGATGGACGGCGGAAGCTCATCTAACGCTTCACGCAGACGGATCTGGCTGGTAGCCGTATAACCATCCATAACGGGCATCTGCATATCCATTAAAACCAGATCAAAATTCGAATCTTGCAGCCGATCTAGGGCTTGCTGCCCATCCTCTACAATCTCTAAATGGTAGGGTGTGCTTTTAAGGAAGGAGCGAATGAGTAAGGCATTATCTGCTGAGTCCTCCACCAGCAGGATCTTAAGGGCACGCAACGGTGCTGTCACATCAAGGGGTGGCAAGGCGGCCTCCTCCGCCGCAGGGAGAGCGCAAGGCGCCTCACTAAGGGGCAAGGCCAGCGTAAAGCAGCTTCCCTGGTCAGGTTGACTTTCCATGCGGATCTCTCCCCCCATAAGATCCATAAGCTTTTTGGTGATCGCCAGCCCTAAGCCCGTACCACCATGTTTACGTGTCGCAGTAGAATCAACCTGATGGAATCTTTCAAAAATTTTATCATGATGACGGGGATTAATGCCCGCACCACTATCTTTTACCCTAATTTCAAGACCATTGGCCATCGGTTGGGCAGAGATCCAGATCGAGCCTCGATTGGTAAACTTAATGCCGTTCCCAACCAAGTTAATCAATACTTGACGTAGCCGCCGTTCGTCACCAATCCAGTTTGGTGAAAGGCCCTCAGCAATTTCCAAATGCACGGACAAACCCTTATGCTTGGCGCTCGGCTCCAACAGCGTGCTCACAGAACGCAGCAATTCGTAGAGATCAAAGGGAGCCGTTTGTAGCTGTTCACGGCCCGCTTCTAACCGCGAAAGTTCCAGAATGTCGTTGATCAAGGTTAAGAGTGCTTGTCCAGCCTTGGCTTGCACAGTGAGAAATTCAAGCTGTTCCTTTTTGGAAGGTTGCTCTTGTAGCAACTCGGTTATGCCCAAAATGGCATTCATCGGGGTACGGATTTCATGGCTCATCATCGCCAAAAATTCGCTCTTGGCTTGACTGGCTGCTTCAGCACGCTCTTTGGCGACACGTAGCGCCAGTTCAGTCTCCTCACGCTCTAGTTCCATGGCGGCTCGCCCTGAAAAAATACCTAAAATAGAGCGTGCTAATTCAATATCCGTTAGGGGCTGGACGTCCATAACAACCAAAATCCCCAAGGGCTTGCCATCGGAGCGAAACAGTGGTGTGCCCATGTAACTCTCCACCTTCAGTTCGGCAAGCAGGGGGTCGTTGGGAAAATGCGTTTGCACATGCTCCGCATACACGCTGGTCTCTTTGCCGATCACTTCCGCACAAGGAGTGTCCGCTAATAGGTAGTTAAAAGGGGCGCCCTGGCGGCCATTCGCCCACACCGAAGTGGTTTCGATGCGTGGCATGGGATCCTCATGAAAACGACCCACAAAAACAAAGCGCATCTCCAAAGATTCTGAGATATTACGCACCAGTTCACGCTGAAAAGCCTCCCCCGTAACCTTCGAGGTGCCTTGAATAATCGTGCGGGTTAAGCGCTCAGTCCGACGATTGGCGGTGATATCATTAAAGGTTACCACAACACCGGTAACCTGACCTTGCTCTAAGATGGGCATGACAGTATAGCCTACTTGCAAGGTATGCCCACGCATATGCACAAACCGCCCCTCGCCTTGTTGTGGCTGGTGGTTGGTAAGGGTAACGCCGATGGGATTGGGGTTTTTACCTGTGCCATCATGATACCACAGCGAGAGGCCCGATTGCCCTAACATGCTCTCAATAACACCACCAAGCATATTGGCTGCGGCCGGATTTATAAATTGAATTTTACCGGTTAAATCCAAGCCAAACACGCCTACTGAAAGCGACTGTAGAATGCTAACCAGCAGGGTTTTACTCTCCCGCAGCGCTTCTTTATTTTGATGCAGTTGATCATTCAGTCGGCGCTGCGTGGTGATGGCTTGTTCTAAATCATCATTGCGTTCAAGTAACAGATGATTGGCCGCTGCAAGTTCATGGGTGCGGCGGGTTACTTTCAGCTCTAACTCAGCCTGATATTGCGTTAAATCTTGAAATTGTTGATGGAGTGTGGCAGACATCCGGTCAAGGGCGGTGGAAAGCTGGCCAACCTCATCGCTGCGTTGCGTGGGGGGACCCGTCTCAAAGTGACCTTCGCTAATGGCACGGGCTTGCTGAGAAAGAATCTCAACAGGCTTAATAATAAGCCGCACCAGCACAAAGTTAAGCAACAGCGCAATCAGGCCGAAGGTGATGAACATATTGATCACGATAAGGGTGATCTCATGCCAAACCCGGTCATCGACCTCTTTACTGTTAAAACCGAGACGAATAACGCCAATATGTTGTTTGGTTTGATCAAAAATGGGTAACGCGACATCATAATAACGCTTGCCATCAAAACGGTTATAAATTTGCCAAATGGGTTCGCGGGTATTGGTACTTTTGATCGCGGCTTCGTCTTTAAAGTGACGTCCAATAAGCTGTGCATCACTGTGAAACAGCACCATGCCTTGCAAATCCGTAATAGCAGCATAGGTAATGTGTGGGGTTTGCTTGACAATATTGCTTAGCTTTGTATCCATGCCGTCCAACGAGTTCAACGGCAAGCCAAGCGAGAGCATCTCGTTAAGAATATCATTAATGCCGTGGCCTATGCCAAACGAGCCTCTGAGGAGAGCATCGGTATAGGTACTGCGAAAGCTTGCCACATTTAGCGCCGTGCTACCGCTGAGCAGCAGGGCTAAAATGGCTATGGTCAACAGCAAGATCTTGTGGTTAAGGCGCATGAAAGACCATTCTATTTAATGACGTTGTCGCCAGCGAGTTGTAAGAGCCCAACAGGCACGGAAATATGGTATTGACGGGTTTTGGGTAAATCGATGGCATAACCAAACTGGGTTGGCCACTGGGGTATAATGTTGGCAACCACTTCCCCCTCCAAGAGTCGTTTGATCATAAAAGCGGCCTGCTGACCGATGCTGGTGTGAGAAGGATAGATGACCGCACTAGCCCCCCAATTTTGCATAACATCCTGCCGAACCAGCCCTATTAATGGTTTTTTGGCATGTTCATAAACCGTTTGTGCAAAGGCACGCCGGGATCCTAACTGATCATTGGGCTTAATAAAGGCATCAACTTGGTTATCCAACGCTTGAATGATCGGTATCGCGGCTTGGGCCATACGGAGGTCCCCTTCCTCACCCAAAACCAAGGGAACGGCACGATAAAGGATACGTATATCCTTAAACTCGGGGTCATCTTGCAGCAACGCTTGTAGCCATCGGTTATAGCTGTGGGACTGAGGCATGTCGGCAAAAATTAACCCAAAAGTTCGAGCTTTTGGGAGCAATTGACGAATAAAACGTAGCCTGGCTTTGACGGGTACGGGATAACAAACCCCCGTAAAATTAGCTTTGGGAGGAAATTTAAACCCATCAATCACACCAATACCAACCGGGTCTGTGGGGGAAGCAAAGACAACCGGCGTCTGCTGCCCCAAAAGTACATTTTTTGCGGCAATGGTGGCGACCGTACCGCCCGTATAGAAGAGATCAAACTTATTCAATTGAGCCTTTTCTAACAAGGTCATGCCCTGTTGTACATCGTTCTGTGCAGACTCAATGGTGATGTGCAAATTCTCACCACGACGGTAACCATAAGCTTGTAAACTTTGGATAAGCGCATGGCGGACTTCGTCATAAGGCAAGCCCAATTGGGACTCCAAAATATAGAGGCGAAAAGGCGATTGTTCTGCCGCAAAGGCTAGGGGTGTGCAAAGCAGGCATAGCAGTGAGATCAATAAACGGAATGGTCTATAGCTAAGGGCGTGGAGTGATTTCGTACAAAGCATCGTTGACCTGTCCAAACATAGGCAAAAGACTAAATCAATCACCAGTTTAGCGAAATAAACCAATAAGGTCTATTAAGAACCGAAGTTTGCACGTTTTGAACCAAACGGATTGTTAAAACCCCAATTCAAGGCGGGCGGCCAGATTCTTGGCCC
Source organism: Magnetococcus marinus MC-1 (assembly GCF_000014865.1). Taxonomy (NCBI): domain Bacteria; kingdom Pseudomonadati; phylum Pseudomonadota; class Magnetococcia; order Magnetococcales; family Magnetococcaceae; genus Magnetococcus; species Magnetococcus marinus. The sequence continues at coordinate 3,750,606 of NC_008576.1, read as the reverse complement.
GACCGCTCCTTGGTCGATCCGTTGTTAAACAAAAAAAGTGTCCAGTCAGGGGCGCTGAGGATCTGCTTGAGCACGAAAAAAGAGACCGCCCGAGTAGGGCGGTCTCTTTTGAGATAATTAGCGTCGGTTAAGCGACGGTGAGATCAAACTTCTCGTTCCAGGATTCCCCCTTGTTGTCGGTCCAAGTGACCTCAACAGGACCTGATTTGGTGGCTTTCAGGCTAAAGGAATAAAAGGGGTTTTTAGAAACGCCACCCGACCACTCAGCAGAGATCACCGTGTTACCCAGATAGTTGACCTCTACCTTGGCAACATAGTGCGCCGGATAGGTCTCGCCCGTGGCGCGATCCTTACGAAACCCAGATTCCATGGGGTGCTTAATCAGGGTTTTAACGTCCACCATAGAGCCGGCAGAAACAGCCCCATTGGGGCCGCGAACTTTAGGGGAGCCGATATTAGCCATGTTCACATTTTCCTTATCGAAAGGTTGGCACGCGTCAAAAGAGGGCGCATGATCATGCGCAACCACCCTCAGCCACATTGATATTCTTTACGGCTGCATAGAGCTTGCCGGTGTTGGACTTAGCGACTACCCGCAGTGGCGAAGTTTTTGCGATTTTGATGCGAACCTCAAAATCGACGCCACCCAACTCAGGTTTGAAATCAAACTTGGCGATAAAAGGTGCGGGGTTGTTGTCGACAAAGATGCCTACACTTTCAATAAAGTTGCCCGGTTCCATGGGGTGGTCAACCTTGATTGGAACACGCACCAGCGAACCGTTTTCAGCAGTATCAGGGGTACTTAACACGACTTTACCTTCCGTCACATCAGAACCACCCATTTTGGCTTTGATGCTATCCATCACATTTTCAGCGGCCCATAGCTTGCCCGGTTGTGCAGAAACGGCCGCAACACCCAGACCAGCAGCACCTACGGTGCGGAAGAAACCACGTCGGCTTACGCCCATCTTTCCCTCCTCAGTTACCATTTACGGATCTCCTAAGTAAATCGATCTCAATGCGGGCCTTTGGCTAAGACCAGATAATTTTCTTAAAACGACTCACTAGAGAGTATCAAACCCAACCGAACCTCTCAAGCATGATCCTCTGTTTTTCGCAACCAAGAGAATGAATATTTCTTGGAGCATGACGAAATTGTAAAAACAGTGTAACAAAAAGAAGAAGATAAAAAAGCTTGAAAGGGGGTGCTCCATAAAAAGCGAACCAGAGCCCCTTTTTACGCGGTACCTTCTTTAAATAATGCGTGGGTATCTAGCTCAAATAGAATATTGCGGGAGTTTGATAGGCAAAATCTATGCGCGCAGAGACCATAGCCCGATAGGAAGAGAGGATTTATTGTAAGAGCAAGGCAAAACAAACAATGCCTGTACAATTAAAGCCTTTCAAATATTAACCGGAATGGGCGCAGCCTGCTAAAACACCAGAGATATCTAGAGCGACATAAAAAAACGGAGCCCAAAAGGGCTCCGTTTAAGATCAAGCATACAACCATGATGCTTAAGCGAAGGTATCGGCCATGATGCTTTGATACCAAGACTCAGCATAAAAAGCCTCTTGCTTACGGTGGGCCTTGCTGGCCGTCGAAGGAGAGAGACCGCCGGATTTTTTGGTGATTTTACCATCCTCAAAAACCGAAACCAACGCAACAGAGATGCCGTAGTCTGGTGCCAACAAGCTGTAACATGTATTGACATAAGAAGGCATCGGCGCAGGTTTACCCTGAAGAGCAGCGACCACAGCCGCCGCCGCCACTTTTGCTTCGGAGTTCGCGGCATAGCCAGATTTGGGCAGGCCCGCTGCGGCGCTGGAGTCACCAATGACATAGACATCTTTGGCCAAGGTAGACTCAAACGTTTTAAGATCAACAGGACACCAGCCAGACTTATCCGTCAGGCCAGAGGCAACGGCAATGGATCCCGCTGTCATGGGCGGGATGATGTTGATACAAGAACTCTTGTATTCACCCATGTCGGTGTAGACAGTACCGGTCGCAGCGTCAACTTTAGTGACTTTACCGCCTTCTGCAGCAGGAATCCACTCGATATAGTTGGGCTCGTAGCCCAACTCTTTCCAACCGCCACGGAACAGGCCCATTTTGGAAAACTTGTCTTTAGGATCCAAAATGATCACTTTGGACTTAGGCTTGTGCTTTTTCAGATAGTGTGCCACCAATGAGGCCCGCTCGTAAGGCCCAGGAGGGCAGCGGAACGGGTTTGGTGGTGCCACCATGACGAAGGGTTCGCCATCCTTCATCGCCGCCAGTTTGTCACGCAACAACAGGGTCTGAGGACCCGCTTTCCATGCGTGGGGCATGCTGGTATGGGCAATTTCTTTGGTCAAACCAGGAATGGCTGCATAGTTAAATTCAACACCCGGTGAAAGAACCAACTTGGTGTATTTGAACTTACCACCTTTGGTGGTGACCGTCTTAGAACCAGCATCAATACCCGTAACCGTGTCGATTACCACATCAATGCCATGCTTTTTCAAACCATCATAGCCCCACTTCTGTACTTCCATGTCACGGATACCGATGATGACAGGGTTGGACAAGGGGCAAGAGTAGTAATATTCGTTCTGCTCAATCAAAGTCACCTTAACGGTGGGATCGGCCATACGAATATATTTGGCTGCAACAGCGCCACCATAACCGCCCCCAACAACAACCACATGGTTGCCGTGGCTATTGGCAATGGCAGGAGCAGCGACACCCATAGCACCAACGGCCGCAGCAGCGCCAGTGGTTTTAATAAAATTACGACGTGTCAGTTTAGACATGCGAAACTCTCCTCTCCCCCGCTTACTTCTGGCTGGCGTAGAAATGGGCAATGGCCTCAAGCTCTTCTAGAGAAGCATTATCAATATTCTTCTTCATCTTTTTGGGCTGAGGAACCTTCATGTCAGGATTTTTATAATCCTGCATCTTGATCAATAGATAGTCCTGCCACTGACCCGCGACACGAGGGGTGTCATCTTCCATGCTGCGACCATTGTCTTCATGACACTTTTTGCATTTTAAAGATTCGTGCAGTTTGGCACCTTTAGCAACCAGAGCATCATCCACCTGATTGAAAGGGGTGCCGGTTTTCATGCTAAGACGTGCATTGGCGACATTGTTCCCCCACTTTTGTGTAGCGAGGTATTTAGAGAGCTCGGTAATCTCTTCGTCGCTGTAACCCTTGGCAATGCGATCCATAATAGTCGCAGGGCGCTCGCCAGATTTAAACTCCTTCATCATGTTGACCAAATGTGCCGCAGGTTGCCCCGCGATGGTGGGCATCGCAGGACCAACAGCTACGCCATTGGTACCGTGGCAACCTGCGCAAGTGTTAGCAAGCGCAGCGGCGGTGATGCCTTCGGCGCGAGCATCCGCACCCATCATCATCCCGCTTGTTACCATGGCTGCTGCCAAGAACAGTGTCTTGATCTTATTATGTTGCATCTCTCCCTCTCCTCCCGTACAGGAATGGCTAGGTTGGCCCTTATGTATCGGACCGGTTTAACCGGCACCCCCGTTGTGTGCCGGCGTTTAAAAAAAGCTGTTGGTACAGCATTCCAACCCATAAAAGGGCAGCGGCTTAAAATTCCCCTTGGGCCGCGCCTTGCATAATCTCACGAATGACATTACTCACCCGCATGGCTTGCTTCTTGAGTTCTGGGGGGAGCTCCCGTCCGCCGTAAATCATCATATCTAAGTTCATAGAGTATAAACGGATTTTACCATCCTTACCCTGCACAACAGAGATACGACAGGGCATAAAGCCGGTATACTCATCCCGATAATCGGCCATCATTTTGCCGACACTGGCGTCACAAAAAGACATGAAAGAAATATGACGGTAAGGCTCGCCGGTTAAAGCCTGGACCTGTTTGTAAAAAGGAGCCTCTCCCACAAACAAAAAGCTACGTGCTGCGGCCAAACTTTTCAGAGACTCCTTGACATCTTCAATAGAGATATCAGGTTTGACCTCGGCCACCCACATCATCGCCACGCCAGGGTCTTTGGAGGTCAAGAGATCCGAGGCAAACTTTGAGTACATCTTCTGGTAGCCAGGATCAAACTCTGCCAAAACAGGGGCCAGCTTGACATAACCATAGAGACCAGCTGCGATAGCAAGGGCCCCAACTAATGCGAACAAGTTCTTTAAGAATCCCATGGATTCACTCCATCCTTGTTTAAAAGGGTTTTACCTACTGTCCCCCCGGCAGCACCTAGTCACAGTACCCACCCGCTGACTGCGGGATGAGGTATTCACGCTGCGATTATTAGGAAAACCTTATAATCGAAGAGAAAATCGCCTTATCTTGGCCTTTTTACAGGGGGATTGCAAGCCCATTTTCATAATAATTATGGGCCTCATTTTATAAATGGTGGTGGTGGGATGGGCTTTCGAGAGTGCTCAATAATAAATAATAAAAACATAAGGATAAAATTTGAGTCTTGTTTGCAGTTATCGTGAATGGTTTCTATGCAGGCAGGTGGCGGCGATAATTTTACAGGTATAATTGACAGTATTAAATATAAGTATGATCAAAAAAGGGCGTCTCACCTGCGACATTCGATCAAGCAAGGTTTAATCTGTTGGGACAACGTAGGCGCCGCCAAGCCCAATCCGGTTAAGGAATTGGGCCCCGTGTCATCGCGCACACATAAATGAAAGCTTAACTTGCCCCCGGTGGGCGAGGGCGGGCCCCTTGTACGGCGCCTTTTAATTGACCACAGGCTGCGTCTATATCTTCACCGCGGCGGTCGCGAATAACCGTTACAAACCCTGCTTGATAGAGGATTTTTTGAAAGGCGGCGATGCGTGTCATGCTGCTCGATTGATAAGGCACACCTGGCCAAGGATTAAAGGGTATAAGATTGATTTTAGAAGGGATATCTTTTAGGAAGGAGACGAATAAACGGGCGTCATCCTCGCTGTCATTCACCCCGTGGAGCATGACATACTCCCAGGTAACGCGCCGTCCAGATTTAAGCGGGTAGCGGAGGGTAGCGGCCCGTAGCGCTTGCAGGTTATACTTCTTATTGAGTGGGACTAATTCGTCACGCAGCGTGTCGCGTACCGCATGTAAAGAAATCGCTAGATTCACCCCAAGCTCACGCCCTGCCTGTTCCATTTTGGGGAGTAATCCCGCTGTACTCAGTGTCACTTTACGGGTCCCAAAAGCTAATCCAGAGTCGTCTAACAAGATCAGCACAGCATCCCGTACGGCTTCATAATTATAGAGGGGTTCCCCCATGCCCATAAGCACGATATTGGTGACCCGCTTGTCACGTGCCGCTAAAGTGCGCCGCGCAAACAAAACTTGTTGAACAATTTCAGAGGGGGTTAGATTGCGGGCAAAGCCCTGCGCGCCGGTGTGACAAAACGGGCAGCTCAAGGTGCACCCCACCTGGGACGATATACACAGGGTGCCTCGCTCATCCTCTGGAATGTAGACGGTCTCGATTTGTTGTCCATCACTCAATCGTAGTAACCATTTTTCCGTGCCATCACGGCTGATTTGATGGGTCGAAACCTCGGGCCGTAGGGGGGTGCTTAATGCAGAAAGTTTCCTGCGAAAATCAATGGATAAGTCACTCATCTCATCCAGGTGTTGGGCTAATTTAACATGGAGCCAAGACCATAACTGTCTTGCCCTAAACGGCTTTTCTCCCAACTGCTCGACCACCAGTGAGGTTAATGCTTCCCGGGTCAAACCGGTTAAATCTAAGAGGGGCGTGTGCATAGAGGGCTCACAATCGATGGGCAGTGGTGGGGAAAACTGAGGGTTCGTTTGTAAAAAAAGAATGGATTAAAGAATGAAATCTCGTTGATTGTGCAGGTGTGGTGGTGAAATAGGGGCCTGTCTAGCTTTTAGACGAGGCCCCAGCCATTCATACGAGCATCAAGGGCGATCGCACAGTTCTGTGCCACTAAAGAAGAAGGCGATTTCTTGGGCAGCCGTTTCAGGGGCGTCTGAACCATGGACCGCATTGGCATCAATGCTCTCGGCAAAATCAGCACGGATGGTACCTGGAGCGGCGTCCTTAGGATTGGTGGCACCCATAATGTCACGGTTTTTCAGGACAGCGCCATCACCTTCTAAAACTTGCACAACCACAGGGCCTGAGCTCATGTAGCTGCACAGATCATTGTAGAAGGGGCGTGCTTTATGCACTTCATAGAATTTTCCTGCAATTTCAGGCGTTAGGCGAATCATTTTAGAAGCAATAATACGCAGGCCCGCTTTCTCGAAACGGCTTTGGATCTCCCCTACGACATTTTTAGCAACTGCGTCAGGTTTGATGATGGAAAAAGTGCGTTCAATGGTCATGGTAAACTCCTGATGAAAAAACACCGCCAGCATGAACAAGCAGGGCAGCATGTGGGTGATTAAATTATGTGGCACTCATTGGATAAGCAAAACATAGCGGGCCATAACTTGCGCAGGCATGCGAATCCTTAGTTGATGCTCTGGCCGCAAGAGTGCCTAACTAGAGCCCTTTTTGTAAAGTTTGGCGAGGGTATCAATTGGTATGAAGGTTGCCAAGCTTTTTAATCAAATGATGGGGGGAGAATTAAAAAAAATGAAGATCTGCTAAACTTTGGACTTGTAATTGCATTCTTTTTAACGACGGTTAGTGTCGACCATCTCCTCTATTAAATATCAGTTGGAACGAACCCAATGCTCAAAATACCCTACAATAAAGTGTTTGTATTGTTGGCTCTAGCAGTCGCAATGAGTGGAAGTAGGGAGCTGTTGGCTGCTCCCGTATGGTTTGGCGGTTCATTTCGCGCAGACATCATTATGCATAGTCCTGACAAACCCGAGCAGGTTGCTAAAGGGACGCTCTATGTAGGGCCAATGCGTCTGCGTGCGGAAGGTACGGTAGGAAATCAAACCCGAGCGCTTATCATGGATTTAGAAAAAGAGCGTATGTGGACATTAGACCTTGCCAACAAACGGTATCATGAGGGGCCCGGTCGTGCACCGATGCCTCCGATGCCAGATTTAACACGTCTGCCGAGTGATCCGGATCATCCCGTTTGTGGTAAAGATAACCCGGCGCAGTGCGTGCTCAAAGGGGAGATCGCGTTGGATGGGATAATGACGCAACTTTGGGAGGTGAGTATGGCACGACGGGGGCAAACCACGCAGATGCAGCTCTGGGTAGACCCGCAACGCCGCGTCGTACTAAAGTACCAGCTGCTAAAGGGGCCGACGCTCTACCGTAAATTGGTAGAGGTTAGTCATGAACAGGGGCGGGCTACAGAAAAGTGGCAATTCACAGAGACCATAGGTAGCAAAACTAGAAATAGCGAACTCTGGGTAGATGCCCGCCTATTTTTACCCGTGCGCGTGGTGCAGAACGGGCAGGTAACGGCGGAGATTAAAAACATACAAGAAATGGTTCCAGATGCCTCGCTGTTTGAACTACCAAAAGATTATGTTCAATATTCAACTAAAGACCAAGAAAAAAAAGCAGATCCAGCTCAGCAAAAACAAGAAATGCAGTTCCATTGAGTTTTCCTATACATCTACCAATTTGCGCAATAGCTATGTTTTAAATGCAATGGTTAGGTGTACTTTGTTGGTGGGGTGGTTGAGCTTTGTTGTGCCAAGCAAAGGAATCGTTGTAAATATCTGAAATTGAGATAATCTTTTCAATTTTGGTGGCTGTTTAACCATAAACAATGTTGTCATTAGTGGTTTCTATGGCGGAAAATGGCCTTAGCTTATTGGTTAAGCGATTAAAAGAACCGGAAACAACGAGGTTGGCATGAGACAAAAAAAAACAACATATGCAAGTTCTTGTTTAACGGATAGAATATGAGCCGTCAGCGGTTACACTCTAAACCGTAGTATGAGTTAGAGATTGACGTTTGTGTCTAGTTTTGTTACCAAGTTACGGTTGCGTAAATTGGCCGTCGAGCCGGATTAGACCATCGCCCAAAGGGCTTTGAGAAATCACGATAAAAAAAAGGTCTGTACCATGCTTTTGAAACGTTTCGTTAAAAACGCCATCGTCGTCGGCGTCGCTTCGGTCTCTATGGTCGGTGTGGCGCAGGCCAACGATCTTCCCGAGTTGTTGCGCGGGTTGATCCAAACCAATGCGGAGGTAAAATCTGCTGAAGCCAAGCTTGGCGGCGCGAAAAGCGACGTCAGCTCCAAAAAAGGTGAATGGTTTCCAACCGTCACTGTGAACGCAAAAATTGGTCATGAGGGTACCAACCAAGGGGCGACACCCTTTACTGATGCGCGTTCTAGTGAGCTGAAAACCAGCTTTGATCAGTTGTTGTGGGACTTTGGTCAGCTGAATGCCGAAATAGACGCCGAGCGTGCCAACCAAATCGGCAAAGAGTACTCGGTCAGTCAAACGACCCAAAAAGTGCTGCGTTCCGGTGCCAAGGCTTACATCGATTTGGTTGCCGCTTACCGCGTGCTGGAAAATACCAAAGCGGTAGAGGGCCGTATTCGTGAACAGACCGCTTCCGAAGAAAAGCGTCTAAAAATCGGTGCTGGCTTGCGCAAAGATGTTTTGCAAAGCGAGGCTGAGCTAAGCCGGGCCATCGAAAAGCGGTTAAAAGCGGAGCTGAATTTGGCGAAGGCCATGAACGGCTATCGCCAGTGGTTCAATGTTGTGCCTGACGATCTCTCTAAATTGAACATGGTCGATGTCAACGTTGAGATTCCCTCAATGGAGGACATGATTGCGCAGTTTGAAGCCCAAAACTACGCCTTGCTTGAGACAAAGCAAAACATCGTTAAGGCTGTCGCGAGCAAAAATTCTACCCGCGCCAAAGGCTATTTTCCTGAGGTTACGCTGACGGGTAGCTATACCTTCCAAAACGATATGGGGGGCACTGTAAACTATGATGAGGACACCTCCATCCTCGTCAATGTCAAGATGCCTTTCAACTTGGGCCTTGCTGCGGTGCACGATGTTAATTCGGCACAGCATAAAGTGGAGGATTTTCAGGCTATTCACGACAAAGCTCGTGATGCGTTAGAGAAAAATCTTCGTGATACCTACCAAAAGCTGATTACGAGCAAAGAGTTAGTCGATCGTTATCAGCAAAGTGTTAAGTTGAACGAGGATTTTCTGACATTGGCCCGCAAAGAGCGCAAGCTTGGTGGTGGTAGCATGTCTTCTCTGCTTAGTATTCTCATTGCTGAGCGCAAAGTGATTGAAGCGAACTCTGACCTAGAAGAATCCAAGGCAGACGTGGTGAGTGCAAAGGTTGAGCTCCTCGAAGCCATTGGACGCCTGAGCCCCGATCTGTTTGTGCAACAGTAAAAAAAGCACAAAAAAAGCATGGACAGCCTCGCCCTTGGGTACAAATGTACCCAAGGGCTCTTTATGGCCTGCAACAAATGCTAAAACAACGTGACATAGTTAAGTGATGATTGCATGGCACGATGATCGTGTAGCGGTCCATGGCCATGCCTCCTTTGAATTGTCCAAAAAAATCACGGGAAGGGCACGATCTGCGGATCATGCCAACTGACAGATATAGACCCCGAAATAGCGTGGGTCTGAAAAAAATGGCGATCCAACGCCTTATCCTAATCAAGCATTATCGTCCTTACATCTGGTTAAGTGACGGTTTGTACCGGCAACGCGGTTCAGGGGGCTCCTAACATGAGCGAACAGACTGGGCAGAATGATATGGTTAACAACGAAGGTGAGATCCTTCTGGCTCAAGCTGATACTACCGATCAGGCTTCCGCGTCTGGCGGGTCAGATGATGCAACGCAGGCCGGTACCGGTCAGGGTGGGGCAGCGGCACAAGGTCAGGCCAAAGGTCAAGGTCAAGGCCAGGGTCAAGGCCAGGGTCAAGGCCAAGGCCAGGGTGAAGGCCAAGGTCAGGGTGAAGGCCAGGGCCAGGGTAAAGGCCAGGGCCAGGGTGAAGGCCAAGGTGTTTTGCTCCCAGGAAAGCAGGGTAAGGACAAAGAATTAGAAAAAGAGGATGGTAAAGGCGCCGCTGACGGTGAGCCAGATGCAACCGAAGGTGGGGGCGGGGAAGGCGTCGGTGCCGAGGCCACTGGAGCTGACGGCGAGGCCACTGGAGCTGACGGCGAGGCCACTGGAGCTGACGGCGAGGCCACTGGAGCTGACGGCGAGGCTGCTGGAGCTGACGGCGAGGCCACTGGAGCTGACGGCGAGGCTGCTGGGACCGATGGCACAGACGCTGAGTCTGAGGCAGAGGCAGAGGCAGAGGCAGAGGCAGAGGCTGAGGCCCAAGCTGAAGCAGACGCAGAAGCCGATGCCGAGGCTGAGGCTGAGGCTGAGGCTGAGGCTGAGGCTGAAGCTGAGGCAGAGGCCGCAGGTGACGAGGGTATGGATGCCATTTTGGCGGAAATTCAGGCTGATAGTGATGATGCCGCAGGGGACGAACCAGAACCCGATGCCGAACCCGATGCCGAGCAAGAACCCGATCCTATCATTGAGCCAGACTATCTAGATATCGGAGAGGATCTGGATTTATCTGATCTCGAATTAGAAGGCATTACCACGCTTTATCTCGATGATGGTATTACCATCACCACGAATGTCGAAACGTTAATGGGGTCGGCCAGTAATATTTCCAGCTTTGATGGGGCAGGGGATGTTGATTTAGCCAACAATACCACCATTGGCAATGGTGATGGTTTAAATGCTGTTGTCAAAATTGTAGACACCGCAGCCAATATCGAAACTTTGACGGACCAAGAGCTACAGGAGTGGTCCCAAGCCGGTATTAATGCCATTGAAATTACCAGTGGCCAGCTGAGCATTGAAGGTTCCATTGCAGAACTCTTCATTCTTTCGACCTCCGGCGGGACCGTCAACATTACGGATTCTTCCTCCACGGTAGAAGCCTCAACTCTGTATGCAACAACAGGGGATGATACGGTAACTGCGGATGACGGTGGTGATGCGCTTTATGGTCTGGACGGTAACGATACCCTAACGGGTGGTGCGGGAGATGATACGCTTAATGGCGGTGCAGGTGCCGATATTATGTACGGCGGTGATGGTGCCGATACCTTTGTCTTTAATACTGACGATGTAACATCGACAGACGCAGAGACGATCTATGGTGGTGATCTGTCAGGTGATACCAGCACCGGTGATATCATCCATGTGGTTACCAATACCATAGATTTTACAGGCTCAACCATCATCGGCATTGACTACTTTAAAATTGAAAGTGGTCAAGTTGCCATTATTGATAGTGATGAGCTTTCGACCAAGGACATCACGCTGATGGATGGTGATGTGGGTGCTGGCACACTGCGTATCACTTTACAAAGTGATGGGGATGACAGTGCGGATTTGAGCCTGCTTGATGTGAGCGGAGCAGGTGTTATTCAGTTTTATCTGACAGCTAATACCGATATTACCGGAATGGCGCTCAATACGAACACCATCTATACGGTCTCCACATCGGCCAGTGAAGTGCTTTCGCTCTCTATGACTCAAATGGAGCGTTTTTCTGGGCTAAGTGACGGATCGTATCTGGTTAAAGACACGGCCGCCGCGCTGGTTGCCAATACCAACAGCTATGTGACGGGTTCTGCAAGTGTCAGTGTTACGGACACGATTACAATGGCGCAACTCTCGGCCATTGATCAGGATACTACGGGTACCCTGACCTATGCGGCGGGCCTAAAGGACGGTGCCTCAGCACTAGCGGCCAACACTAACAGTTATGTTACAGGTAGCTATGTGGTATCTGTAACCGATGCAGCCACCATGGCAGAGCTTTCGGCCATAGATACGGCGACCTCGGGCACGTTGACCTATGGTTCAGGTTTGAAAGATAGCGCATCCGAACTAGACGCCAACACCAATAGCTATGTGACCGGTGCATTGGCCGTTTCTGTTACAGATGCGGCATCCATAGCACAGTTATCCTCGATTGACCAGGATACCACGGGCACACTGACCTACGGTGCGGGTTTGAAAGATGCTGCGGCGGCACTGGAAACCAATACCAATAGCTATGTTACCGGATCGCTAGCCGTCTCCATTACAGATGCCGCCACTATGGCGCAGTTGTCGGCCATTGATCAGGATACCACGGGTACGCTGGCTTATGGTGCGGGTTTGAAAGATGCCGCTGCGGCGCTGGAAGCCAATACCAACAGCTATGTGACGGGCAGTTATGTGGTCTCCATCACCGATGCGGCCACAATGGCGCAGTTGTCGGCCATTGATCAGGATACCTCCGGAGCGTTGACCTACGGTGCGGGCTTACAGGATGGGGTTTCTGCCCTTGATGCCAACACCAACAGCTATGTAACGGGCAGCTATGCTGTCTCCATCACTGATGTGGTGACCATGGCGCAGTTGTCCTCTATTGATCAGGATACCACCGGTGCGTTGACCTATGGTTCCGGCTTAAAGGACAGTGCAGCCGCGCTGGCCGCTAATACCAACAGCTATGTGACAGGTTCCTATGCTGTTTCTGTAACGGATGTGGCCACCATGGCGGAGTTGTCAGCCATGGATGCGGCAACTTCTGGCACGTTGACCTATGGTTCCGGATTGAAAGATAGCGCATCAGCGCTGGCCGCCAACACAAACAGCTATGTGACGGGTGCGTTGGCTGTTTCTGTTACGGATGCGGCCACCATGGCGCAGTTGTCGGCCATTGATCAGGATACCACTGGAGCGCTGATCTACGGTGCGGGTTTGAAGGATGGTGTTACCGCCCTGGATGCCAACACCAACAGCTATGTGACAGGTAGTTATGCGGTTTCCATCACCGATGCGGCCACCATGGCGCAGTTGTCGGCCATTGATCAGGATACCACTGGAGCGCTGACCTACGGTGCGGGTTTGAAAGATGCCGCTGCGGCCCTGGAAACCAATACCAACAGCTATGTGACGGGCAGCTATGTGGTTTCGATCACCGATGCGGCCACCATGGCGCAGTTGTCGGCCATTGATCAGGATACCACCGGAGCGTTGACCTACGGTGCGGGTTTGAAAGATGCCGCTGCGGCGCTGGAAACCAATACCAACAGCTATGTGACGGGTAGTTATGCGGTCTCCATCACCGATGCGGCCACCATGGCGCAGTTGTCTGCCATTGATCAGGATACCACTGGAGCGCTGACCTACGGTGCGGGTTTGAAAGATACCGCTGCGGCCCTGGAAGCCAATACCAACAGCTATGTGACGGGCAGCTATGTGGTTTCGATCACCGATGCGGCCACCATGGCGCAGTTGTCGGCCATTGATCAGGATACCACCGGTACCCTGAGCTATGGTGCAGGCTTGAAGGATAGTGCAGCGGCCCTAGCCGCCAACACCAATAGCTACATTACGGGCAGCTATGTGGTCTCCGTTACCGATGCGGCCACCATGGCGCAACTTTCGGTCATGGATACCGCCACCAGCGGCACCCTGAGCTACGGTGCGGGCTTGAAGGACGGTGTTGCGGCACTGGATGCCAATACCAACAGCTACGTGACCGGTTCTTACCTCGTTTCCATCACCGATGCGGCCACCATGGCGCAGTTGTCGGCCATTGATCAGGATACCACCGGAGCGCTGACCTACGGTGCGGGTTTGAAAGATGCCGCTGCGGCGCTGGAAGCCAATACCAACAGCTATGTGACAGGCAGCTATGCGGTCTCGATAACCGATGCGGCCACCATGGCGCAGTTGTCGGCCATTGATCAGGATACTACTGGAGCGCTGACCTACGGTGCGGGTCTGAAGGATGGTGTTGTCGCGCTGGAAGCCAATACCAACAGCTATGTGACAGGCAGCTATGCGGTCTCGATAACCGATGCGGCCACCATGGCGCAGTTGTCGGCCATTGATCAGGATACTACTGGAGCGCTGACCTACGGTGCGGGTCTGAAGGATGCTGCTGCGGCGCTGGAAGCCAATACCAACAGCTACGTGACAGGCAGCTATGCAGTCTCCATTACCGATGCGGCCACCATGGCGCAGTTGTCTGCCATTGATCAGGATACCACTGGAGCGCTGACCTACGGTGCGGGTTTGAAAGATACCGCTGCGGCCCTGGAAGCCAATACCAACAGCTATGTGACGGGCAGCTATGTGGTCTCCGTTACCGATGCGGCCACCATGGCGCAGCTGTCGGCCATTGATCAGGATACCACCGGTGCGTTGACCTACGGTGCAGGTTTGAAAGATGCCGCTGCGGCGCTGGAAGCCAATACCAACAGCTATGTGACGGGCAGCTATGTGGTTTCGATCACCGATGCGGCTACCATGGCGCAGTTGTCGGCCATTGATCAGGATACCACCGGAGCGCTGACCTACGGTGCGGGTTTGAAAGATGCCGCTGCGGCGCTGGAAGCCAATACCAACAGCTATGTGACGGGCAGCTATGCGGTCTCGATAACCGATGCGGCCACCATGGCGCAGTTGTCGGCCATTGATCAGGATACTACTGGAGCGCTGACCTACGGTGCGGGTCTGAAGGATGGTGTTGTCGCGCTGGAAGCCAATACCAACAGCTATGTGACGGGTAGTTATGCAGTCTCCATTACCGATGCGGCCACCATGGCGCAGTTGTCGGCCATTGATCAGGATACTACTGGAGCGCTGACCTACGGTGCGGGTCTGAAGGATGCTGCTGCGGCGCTGGAAGCCAATACCAACAGCTACGTGACAGGCAGCTATGCAGTCTCCATTACCGATGCGGCCACCATGGCGCAGTTGTCGGCCATTGATCAGGATACCACTGGAGCGCTGACCTACGGTGCGGGTTTGAAAGATACCGCTGCGGCCCTGGAAGCCAATACCAACAGCTATGTGACGGGCAGCTATGTGGTCTCCGTTACCGATGCGGCCACCATGGCGCAGCTGTCGGCCATTGATCAGGATACCACCGGTGCGTTGACCTACGGTGCAGGTTTGAAAGATGCCGCTGCGGCGCTGGAAGCCAATACCAACAGCTATGTGACGGGCAGCTATGTGGTTTCGATCACCGATGCGGCTACCATGGCGCAGTTGTCGGCCATTGATCAGGATACCACCGGAGCGCTGACCTACGGTGCGGGTTTGAAAGATGCCGCTGCGGCGCTGGAAGCCAATACCAACAGCTATGTGACCGGCAGCTATGCGGTCTCCATCACCGATGCGGCCACCATGGCGCAGTTGTCGGCCATTGATCAGGATACTACTGGAGCGCTGACCTACGGTGCGGGTCTGAAGGATGCTGCTGCGGCCCTAGCCGCCAACACCAACAGCTACATTACGGGCAGCTATGTGGTCTCCGTTACCGATGCGGCCACCATGGCGCAACTTTCGGTCATGGATTCCGCCACCAGCGGCACCCTGAGCTACGGTGCGGGCTTGAAGGACGGTGTTGCGGCGCTGGAAGCCAATACCAACAGCTACGTGACAGGCAGCTATGCAGTCTCCATCACCGATGCGGCCACCATGGCGCAGTTGTCGGCTATTGACCAGGATACCACTGGAGCGCTGACCTACGGTGCGGGTTTGAAAGATGCCGCTGCGGCGCTGGAAACCAATACCAACAGCTATGTGACGGGCAGCTATGTGGTCTCCATCACCGATGCGGCCACCATGGCGCAGCTGTCGGCCATTGATCAGGATACCACCGGTGCGTTGACCTACGGTGCGGGTTTGAAAGATGCCGCTGCGGCGCTGGAAGCCAATACCAACAGCTATGTGACGGGCAGCTATGTGGTTTCGATCACCGATGCGGCTACCATGGCGCAGTTGTCGGCCATTGATCAGGATACCACCGGAGCGCTGACCTACGGTGCGGGTTTGAAGGATAGCGTTGTAGCGCTGGATGCCAATACCAACAGCTATGTGACAGGCAGCTATGCGGTCTCGATAACCGATGCGGCCACCATGGCGCAGTTGTCGGCCATTGATCAGGATACTACTGGAGCGCTGACCTACGGTGCGGGTCTGAAGGATGCTGCAGCGGCCCTAGCCGCCAACACCAACAGCTACATTACGGGCAGCTATGTGGTCTCCGTTACCGATGCGGCCACCATGGCGCAGCTTTCGGTCATGGATACCGCCACCAGCGGCACCCTGAGCTACGGTGCGGGCTTGAAGGACGGTGTTGCGGCACTGGATGCCAATACCAACAGCTACGTGACCGGTTCTTACCTCGTTTCCATCACCGATGCGGCCACCATGGCGCAGTTGTCGGCCATTGATCAGGATACCACTGGAGCGCTGACCTACGGTGCGGGTTTGAAAGATGCCGCTGCGGCGCTGGAAGCCAATACCAACAGCTATGTGACGGGCAGCTATGTGGTCTCCATCACCGATGCGGCCACCATGGCGCAGCTGTCGGCCATTGATCAGGATACCACCGGTGCGTTGACCTACGGTGCGGGTTTGAAAGATGCCGCTGCGGCGCTGGAAGCCAATACCAACAGCTATGTGACGGGCAACTATGTGGTTTCGATCACCGATGCGGCCACCATGGCGCAGTTGTCGGCCATTGATCAGGATACCACCGGAGCGCTGACCTACGGTGCCGGTCTGAAGGATAGCGTTGCAGCGCTGGATGCCAATACCAACAGCTATGTGACGGGCAGCTATGCGGTCTCCATCACCGATGTGGTGACGATGGCGCAGTTGTCGGCCATTGATCAGGATACCACCGGTACCCTGAGCTATGGTGCAGGCTTGAAGGATGGTGCAGCGGCCCTAGCCGCCAACACCAACAGCTACATTACGGGCAGCTATGTTGTCTCCGTTACCGATGCGGCCACCATGGCGCAACTTTCGGTCATGGATACCGCCACCAGCGGCACCCTGACCTACGGTGCGGGCTTGAAGGACGGTGTTGCGGCACTGGATGCCAATACCAACAGCTACGTGACCGGTTCTTACCTCGTTTCCATCACCGATGCGGCCACCATGGCGCAGTTGTCGGCCATTGATCAGGATCACTGGAGCGCTGACCTACGGTGCGGGTTTGAAAGATGCCGCTGCGGCGCTGGAAGCCAATACCAACAGCTATGTGACGGGCAGCTATGTGGTTTCGATCACCGATGCGGCCACCATGGCGCAGCTGTCGGCCATTGATCAGGACACCACTGGAGCACTGACCTACGGTGCAGGTTTGAAAGATACCGCTGCGGCGCTGGAAGCCAATACCAACAGCTATGTGACGGGCAACTATGTGGTTTCGATCACCGATGCGGCCACCATGGCGCAGTTGTCGGCCATTGATCAGGATACCACCGGAGCGCTGACCTACGGTGCGGGTCTGAAGGATGGTGTAGCAGCGCTGGAAGCCAATACCAACAGCTATGTGACGGGCAGCTATGCGGTCTCCATCACCGATGTGGTGACCATGGCGCAGTTGTCGGCCATTGATCAGGATACCACCGGTACCCTGAGCTATGGTGCAGGCTTGAAGGATGGTGCAGCGGCCCTAGCCGCCAACACCAACAGCTACATTACGGGCAGCTATGTTGTCTCCGTTACCGATGCGGCCACCATGGCGCAACTTTCGGTCATGGATACCGCCACCAGCGGCACCCTGACCTACGGTGCGGGCTTGAAGGACGGTGTTGCGGCACTGGATGCCAATACCAACAGCTACGTGACCGGTTCTTACCTCGTTTCCATCACCGATGCGGCCACCATGGCGCAGTTGTCGGCCATTGATCAGGATACCACTGGAGCGCTGACCTACGGTGCGGGTTTGAAAGATGCCGCTGCGGCGCTGGAAGCCAATACCAACAGCTATGTGACGGGCAGCTATGTGGTCTCCATCACCGATGCGGCCACCATGGCGCAGCTGTCGGCCATTGATCAGGACACCACTGGAGCACTGACCTACGGTGCAGGTTTGAAAGATGCCGCTGCGGCGCTGGAAGCCAATACCAACAGCTATGTGACGGGCAGCTATGCGGCCTCGATCACCGATGCGGCTACCATGGCGCAGTTGTCGGCCATTGATCAGGATACCACCGGAGCGCTGACCTACGGTGCGGGTTTGAAAGATGCCGCTGCGGCGCTGGAAGCCAATACCAACAGCTATGTGACGGGCAGCTATGCGGTCTCCATCACCGATGTGGTGACCATGGCGCAGTTGTCGGCCATTGATCAGGATACCACCGGTACCCTGAGCTATGGTGCAGGCTTGAAGGATGGTGCAGCGGCCCTAGCCGCCAACACCAACAGCTACATTACGGGCAGCTATGTTGTCTCCGTTACCGATGCGGCCACCATGGCGCAACTTTCGGTCATGGATACCGCCACCAGCGGCACCCTGACCTACGGTGCGGGCTTGAAGGACGGTGTTGCGGCACTGGATGCCAATACCAACAGCTACGTGACCGGTTCTTACCTCGTTTCGATCACCGATGCGGCCACCATGGCGCAGTTGTCGGCCATTGATCAGGATACCACTGGAGCGCTGACCTACGGTGCGGGTTTGAAAGATGCCGCTGCGGCGCTGGAAGCCAATACCAACAGCTATGTGACGGGCAGCTATGTGGTCTCCATCACCGATGCGGCCACCATGGCGCAGCTGTCGGCCATTGATCAGGACACCACTGGAGCACTGACCTACGGTGCAGGTTTGAAAGATGCCGCTGCGGCGCTGGAAGCCAATACCAACAGCTATGTGACGGGCAGCTATGCGGCCTCGATCACCGATGCGGCTACCATGGCGCAGTTGTCGGCCATTGATCAGGATACCACCGGAGCGCTGACCTACGGTGCGGGTTTGAAAGATGCCGCTGCGGCGCTGGAAGCCAATACCAACAGCTATGTGACGGGCAGCTATGCGGTCTCCATCACCGATGTGGTGACCATGGCGCAGTTGTCGGCCATTGATCAGGATACCACCGGTACCCTGAGCTATGGTGCAGGCTTGAAGGATGGTGCAGCGGCCCTAGCCGCCAACACCAACAGCTACATTACGGGCAGCTATGTTGTCTCCGTTACCGATGCGGCCACCATGGCGCAACTTTCGGTCATGGATACCGCCACCAGCGGCACCCTGACCTACGGTGCGGGCTTGAAGGACGGTGTTGCGGCACTGGATGCCAATACCAACAGCTACGTGACCGGTTCTTACCTCGTTTCGATCACCGATGCGGCCACCATGGCGCAGTTGTCGGCCATTGATCAGGATACCACTGGAGCGCTGACCTACGGTGCGGGTTTGAAAGATGCCGCTGCGGCGCTGGAAGCCAATACCAACAGCTATGTGACGGGCAGCTATGTGGTCTCCATCACCGATGCGGCCACCATGGCGCAGCTGTCGGCCATTGATCAGGACACCACTGGAGCACTGACCTACGGTGCAGGTTTGAAAGATGCCGCTGCGGCGCTGGAAGCCAATACCAACAGCTATGTGACGGGCAGTTATGTGGTTTCGATCACCGATGCGGCCACCATGGCGCAGTTGTCGGCCATTGATCAGGATACCACCGGAGCGCTGACCTACGGTGCGGGTCTGAAGGATGGGGTAGCAGCGCTGGATGCCAATACCAACAGCTATGTGACGGGCAGCTATGCGGTCTCCATCACCGATGTGGTGACCATGGCGCAGTTGTCGGCCATTGATCAGGATACCACCGGTACCCTGAGCTATGGTGCAGGCTTGAAGGATGGTGCAGCGGCCCTAGCCGCCAACACCAACAGCTACATTACGGGCAGCTATGTTGTCTCCGTTACCGATGCGGCCACCATGGCGCAACTTTCGGTCATGGATACCGCCACCAGCGGCACCCTGACCTACGGTGCGGGCTTGAAGGACGGTGTTGCGGCACTGGATGCCAATACCAACAGCTACGTGACCGGTTCTTACCTCGTTTCGATCACCGATGCGGCCACCATGGCGCAGTTGTCGGCCATTGATCAGGACACCACCGGAGCGCTGACCTACGGTGCGGGCTTGAAAGATGCCGCTGCGGCGCTGGTAGCCAATACCAACAGCTACGTGACGGGCAGCTATGTGGTTTCGATCACCGATGCGGCCACCATGGCGCAGCTGTCGGCCATTGATCAGGATACCACCGGTGCGTTGACCTACGGTGCGGGTTTGAAAGATGCCGTTGCGGCGCTGGAAGCCAATACCAACAGCTATGTGACGGGTAGCTATGTGGTTTCGATCACCGATGCGGCTACCATGGCGCAGTTGTCGGCCATTGATCAGGATACCACCGGAGCGCTGACCTACGGTGCGGGTCTGAAGGATGGTGTAGCAGCGCTGGATGCCAATACCAACAGCTATGTGACGGGCAGCTATGCGGTCTCCATCACCGATGTGGTGACGATGGCGCAGTTGTCGGCCATTGATCAGGATACCAGCGGTACCCTGAGCTATGGTGCAGGCTTGAAGGATGGTGCAGCGGCCCTAGCCGCCAACACCAACAGCTACATTACGGGCAGCTATGTGGTCTCCGTTACCGATGCGGCCACCATGGCGCAACTTTCGGTCATGGATACCGCCACCAGCGGCACCCTGACCTACGGTGCGGGCTTGAAGGACGGTGTTGCGGCACTGGATGCCAATACCAACAGCTACGTGACCGGTTCTTACCTCGTTTCGATCACCGATGCGGCCACCATGGCGCAGTTGTCGGCCATTGATCAGGATACCACTGGAGCGCTGACCTACGGTGCGGGCTTGAAGGATAGCGTTGCGGCCCTGGAAGCCAACACCAACAGCTACGTGACAGGTTCTTACCTCGTTTCCATCACCGATGCGGCCACCATGGCGCAGCTGTCGGCCATTGATCAGGATACCACCGGAGCGCTGACCTACGGTGCAGGTTTGAAAGATACCGCTGCGGCGCTGGAAGCCAATACCAATAGCTATGTGACGGGCAGCTATGTTGTCTCCATCACCGATGCGGCTACCATGGCGCAGTTGTCGGCCATTGATCAGGATACCTCTGGAGCGCTGACCTACGGTGCGGGTCTGAAGGATGGGGTAGCAGCGCTGGATGCCAATACCAACAGCTATGTGACGGGCAGCTATGCGGTCTCCATCACCGATGTGGTGACGATGGCACAGCTGTCGGCCATTGATCAGGATACCACCGGTACCCTGAGCTATGGTGCAGGCTTGAAGGATGGTGCAGCGGCCCTAGCCGCCAACACCAACAGCTACATTACGGGCAGCTATGTGGTCTCCGTTACCGATGCGGCCACCATGGCGCAACTTTCGGTCATGGATACCGCCACCAGCGGCACCCTGACCTACGGTGCGGGCTTGAAGGACGGTGTTGCGGCACTGGATGCCAATACCAACAGCTACGTGACCGGTTCTTACCTCGTTTCCATCACCGATGCGGCCACCATGGCGCAGTTGTCGGCCATTGATCAGGACACCACCGGAGCGCTGACCTACGGTGCGGGCTTGAAAGATGCCGCTGCGGCGCTGGTAGCCAATACCAACAGCTACGTGACGGGCAGCTATGTGGTTTCGATCACCGATGCGGCCACCATGGCGCAGCTGTCGGCCATTGATCAGGATACCACCGGTGCGTTGACCTACGGTGCGGGTTTGAAAGATGCCGCTGCGGCGCTGGAAGCCAATACCAACAGCTATGTGACGGGCAGCTATGTGGTTTCGATCACCGATGCGGCCACCATGGCGCAGTTGTCGGCCATTGATCAGGATACCACCGGAGCGCTGACCTACGGTGCGGGTCTGAAGGATGGGGTAGCAGCGCTGGATGCCAATACCAACAGCTATGTGACGGGCAGCTATGCGGTCTCCATCACCGATGTGGTGACCATGGCGCAGTTGTCGGCCATTGATCAGGATACCACCGGTACCCTGAGCTATGGTGCAGGCTTGAAGGATGGTGCAGCGGCCCTCGCCGCCAACACCAATAGCTACATTACGGGCAGCTATGTGGTCTCCGTTACCGATGCGGCCACCATGGCGCAACTTTCGGTCATGGATACCGCCACCAGCGGCACCCTAAGCTACGGTGCGGGCTTGAAGGACGGTGTTGCGGCACTGGATGCCAATACCAACAGCTACGTGACCGGTTCTTACCTCGTTTCCATCACCGATGCGGCCACCATGGCGCAGTTGTCGGCCATTGATCAGGATACCACTGGAGCGCTGACCTACGGTGCGGGCTTGAAGGATAGCGTTGCGGCCCTGGAAGCCAACACCAACAGCTACGTGACAGGTTCTTACCTCGTTTCCATCACCGATGCGGCCACCATGGCGCAGTTGTCGGCCATTGATCAGGATACCACCGGAGCGCTGACCTACGGTGCGGGCTTGAAGGATAGCGTTGCAGCGCTGGATGCCAATACCAACAGCTATGTGACGGGCAGCTATGCGGTCTCCATCACCGATGTGGTGACCATGGCGCAGCTGTCGGCCATTGATCAGGATACCACCGGTACCCTGAGCTACGGTGCGGGTCTGAAGGATGGTGCAGCGGCCCTCGCCGCCAACACCAACAGCTACATCACGGGCAGCTATGTGGTCTCCGTTACCGATGCGGCCACCATGGCGCAACTTTCGGTCATGGATACCGCCACCAGCGGCACCCTAAGCTACGGTGCGGGCTTGAAGGACGGTGTTGCGGCACTGGATGCCAATACCAACAGCTACGTGACCGGTTCTTACCTCGTTTCCATCACCGATGCGGCCACCATGGCGCAGTTGTCGGCCATTGATCAGGATACCACCGGAGCGCTGACTTACGGTGCGGGCTTGAAGGATAGCGTTGCGGCGCTGGAAGCCAATACCAACAGCTATGTGACGGGCAGCTATGTGGTTTCGATCACCGATGCGGCCACCATGGCGCAGCTGTCGGCCATTGATCAGGATACCACCGGTGCGTTGACCTACGGTGCGGGTCTGAAAGATGCCGCTGCGGCCCTGGAAGCCAATACCAACAGCTACGTGACGGGTAGTTATGTGGTCTCCATCACCGATGCGGCCACCATGGCGCAGTTGTCGGCCATTGATCAGGATACCACCGGAGCGCTGACCTACGGTGCGGGTTTGAAAGATGCCGCTGCGGCGCTGGAAGCCAATACCAACAGCTATGTGACGGGTAGCTATGCGGTCTCGATAACCGATGCGGCCACCATGGCGCAGCTGTCGGCCATTGATCAGGATACCACGGGTGCGCTGACCTACGGTGCGGGCTTGAAGGATGGGGTAGCGGCGCTTGATGCCAACACCAACAGCTACGTGACGGGCAGCTATGTGGTTTCGATCACCGATGCGGCCACCATGGCGCAGCTGTCGGCCATTGATCAGGATACCACCGGTGCGTTGACCTACGGTGCAGGTCTGAAAGATGGCGTCGCGGCGCTGGAAGCCAATACCAACAGCTATGTGACCGGTTCTTACCTCGTTTCCATCACCGATGTGGTGACCATGGCGCAGTTGTCGGCCATTGATCAGGACACCACCGGTACCCTGACCTACGGTGCGGGCTTGAAGGATAGCGTTGCGGCCCTGGAAGCCAATACCAACAGCTATGTGACGGGCAGCTATGTGGTTTCGATCACCGATGCGGCCACCATGGCGCAGCTGTCGGCCATTGATCAGGACACCACCGGAGCGCTGACCTACGGTGCAGGTTTGAAAGATACCGCTGCGGCGCTGGAAGCCAATACCAACAGCTATGTGACGGGCAGCTATGCGGTCTCCATCACCGATGCGGCCACCATGGCGCAGTTGTCGGCCATTGATCAGGATACCACCGGAGCGCTGACCTACGGTGCGGGTCTGAAGGATAGCGTTGCAGCGCTGGAAGCCAATACCAACAGCTATGTGACGGGCAGCTATGCGGTCTCCATCACCGATGTGGTGACGATGGCACAGCTGTCGGCCATTGATCAGGATACCACCGGTACCCTGAGCTATGGTGCAGGCTTGAAGGATGGTGCAGCGGCCCTAGCCGCCAACACCAATAGCTACATTACGGGCAGCTATGTGGTCTCCGTTACCGATGCAGCCACCATGGCGCAACTTTCGGTCATGGATACCGCCACCAGCGGCACCCTGAGCTACGGTGCGGGCTTGA
Source organism: Magnetococcus marinus MC-1 (assembly GCF_000014865.1). NCBI lineage: Bacteria > Pseudomonadati > Pseudomonadota > Magnetococcia > Magnetococcales > Magnetococcaceae > Magnetococcus > Magnetococcus marinus. Next base: position 3,726,594 of record NC_008576.1, on the reverse strand, counting down.
AGGACGGTGTTGCGGCACTGGATGCCAATACCAACAGCTACGTGACCGGTTCTTACCTCGTTTCCATCACCGATGCGGCCACCATGGCGCAGTTGTCGGCCATTGATCAGGATACCACTGGAGCGCTGACCTACGGTGCGGGCTTGAAAGATGCCGCTGCGGCGCTGGTAGCCAATACCAACAGCTATGTGACGGGTAGCTATGTGGTTTCGATCACCGATGCGGCCACCATGGCGCAGTTGTCGGCCATTGATCAGGATACCACCGGTGCGTTGACTTACGGTGCGGGTTTGAAAGATGCCGCTGCGGCGCTGGAAGCCAATACCAACAGCTATGTGACGGGCAGTTATGTGGTTTCGATCACCGATGCGGCCACCATGGCGCAGTTGTCGGCCATTGATCAGGATACCTCCGGAGCGCTGACCTACGGTGCGGGTCTGAAGGATAGCGTTGCAGCGCTGGAAGCCAATACCAACAGCTATGTAACGGGCAGCTATGCGGTCTCCATCACCGATGTGGTGACCATGGCGCAGTTGTCGGCCATTGATCAGGATACCACCGGTACCCTGAGCTATGGTGCAGGCTTGAAGGATGGTGCAGCGGCCCTCGCCGCCAACACCAACAGCTACATTACGGGCAGCTATGTGGTCTCCGTTACCGATGCGGCCACCATGGCGCAACTTTCGGTCATGGATATCGCCACCAGCGGCACCCTAAGCTACGGTGCGGGCTTGAAGGACGGTGTTGCGGCACTGGATGCCAATACCAACAGCTACGTGACCGGTTCTTACCTCGTTTCGATCACCGATGCGGCCACCATGGCGCAGTTGTCGGCCATTGATCAGGACACCACTGGAGCGCTGACCTACGGTGCGGGTTTGAAAGATGCCGCTGCGGCGCTGGTAGCCAATACCAACAGCTATGTGACGGGTAGCTATGTGGTTTCGATCACCGATGCGGCCACCATGGCGCAGTTGTCGGCCATTGATCAGGACACCACTGGAGCACTGACCTACGGTGCAGGTTTGAAAGATGCCGTTGCGGCCCTGGAAGCCAATACCAACAGCTATGTGACGGGCAGCTATGTGGTTTCGATCACCGATGCGGCCACCATGGCGCAGTTGTCGGCCATTGATCAGGATACCACCGGAGCGCTGACCTACGGTGCCGGTCTGAAGGATAGCGTTGCAGCGCTGGATGCCAATACCAACAGCTATGTGACAGGCAGCTATGCGGTCTCCATCACCGATGTGGTGACCATGGCGCAGTTGTCGGCCATTGATCAGGATACCACCGGTACCCTGAGCTACGGTGCGGGCTTGAAGGATGGTGCAGCGGCCCTCGCCGCCAACACCAACAGCTACATTACGGGCAGCTATGTGGTCTCCGTTACCGATGCGGCCACCATGGCGCAACTTTCGGTCATGGATACCGCCACCAGCGGCACCCTGACCTACGGTGCGGGCTTGAAAGACAGCGTTGCGGCACTGGATGCCAATACCAACAGCTACGTGACGGGCAGCTATCTGGTATCCATCACCGATGCGGCCACCATGGCGCAGTTGTCGGCCATTGATCAGGATACCTCCGGAGCGCTGACCTACGGTGCGGGCTTGAAAGATGCCGCTGCGGCGCTGGTAGCCAATACCAACAGCTATGTGACGGGTAGCTATGTGGTTTCGATCACCGATGCGGCCACCATGGCGCAGTTGTCGGCCATTGATCAGGATACCACCGGAGCACTGACCTACGGTGCAGGTTTGAAAGATGCCGTTGCGGCCCTGGAAGCCAATACCAACAGCTATGTGACGGGCAGCTATGTGGTTTCGATCACCGATGCGGCCACCATGGCGCAGTTGTCGGCCATTGATCAGGATACCACCGGAGCGCTGACCTACGGTGCCGGTCTGAAGGATAGCGTTGCAGCGCTGGATGCCAATACCAACAGCTATGTGACAGGCAGCTATGCGGTCTCCATCACCGATGTGGTGACCATGGCGCAGTTGTCGGCCATTGATCAGGAAACCACCGGTACCCTGAGCTACGGTGCGGGCTTGAAGGATGGTGCAGCGGCCCTCGCCGCCAACACCAACAGCTACATTACGGGCAGCTATGTGGTCTCCGTTACCGATGCGGCCACCATGGCGCAACTTTTGGTCATGGATTCCGCCACCAGCGGCACCCTGACCTACGGTGCGGGCTTGAAAGACAGCGTTGCGGCACTGGATGCCAATACCAACAGCTACGTGACGGGCAGCTATGTGGTATCCATCACCGATGCGGCCACCATGGCGCAGTTGTCGGCCATTGATCAGGATACCACCGGAGCGCTGACCTACGGTGCGGGCTTGAAAGATGCCGCTGCGGCGCTGGTAGCCAACACCAACAGCTATGTGACGGGTAGCTATGTGGTATCCATCACCGATGCGGCCACCATGGCGCAGTTGTCGGCCATTGATCAGGATACCACCGGAGCGCTGACTTACGGTGCGGGTTTGAAAGATGCCGCTGCGGCGCTGGAAGCCAATACCAACAGCTATGTGACGGGCAGCTATGCGGTCTCCATCACCGATGCGGCCACCATGGCGCAGCTGTCGGCCATTGATCAGGATACCACCGGTGCGTTGACCTACGGTGCGGGTTTGAAAGATGCCGCTGCGGCGCTGGAAGCCAATACCAACAGCTATGTGACGGGCAGCTATGCGGTCTCCATCACCGATGCGGCCACCATGGCGCAGTTGTCGGCCATTGATCAGGATACCACCGGTACCCTGAGCTATGGTGCGGGTTTGAAGGATGGTGCAGCGGCCCTAGCCGCCAACACCAACAGCTACATTACGGGCAGCTATGTGGTCTCCGTTACCGACGTGGCCACCATGGCGCAGCTCTCTGCCATGGATACGGCCACTACCGGCACCCTGACCTACGGGGCAGGCTTGAAGGATAGTGCCGCTGCCTTGGTCGCCAATACCAACAGCTATGTGACTGGGGCTGTAACGGTTACAGTTACGGATGCAGCGACCACGGCTCAGCTGGGTGCAATTGACCAAGATACCACGGGTACTGTGAACTACAGCTTGGCAGGTATTAAGGATACGGTTTCCAATATCACCATCGACTCTGGTAACTATGTTGCCAATGCGGGTGGGGCCACGATCACGGTAAATGATGGTATCGCTAACCTGATTACGGACGCCGGTACAGTCGTTACCGGAACCCGCAATGTTACGGTAACGGATGCAGCCTCCATGGCGCAGCTGTCGCAAATTGACAACTACACCACAGGTGCTCTGAAATATGTCACGATTAAGGATGCGGTGGCGGCCCTGGTTGCTAATACCAATAGCTATGTGACAGGTTCCTATGCTGTATCGGTGACGGATGCCGCCAGCATGGCGCAATTGTCGGCTATTGATCAGGATACCACCGGTACCCTGACCTATACAAAACTGACCGATGCGGTAGCGAATTTGGTAACCAACACCAACAGCTATGTAACCGGGTCTGTCAATGTCACGGTGTCGGATATTGCGACCATCAGCCAACTCTCAAGCATTGATGCGAACACTACAGGTTCTGTGACCTACACCCAAATTGGTGATGCCGCAGCAACCTTGGCAACCAATGCTGGCAACTATGTCAAAGCAACAATCCATGTCACGGTGACGGATGCTGCGACGATTGCGCAATTGACAACCATTGATGGGGATAATACCACAGGGTCGTTGGTCTACACGGCGGGTGGGGTGAAAGATAGCGCGGCTAATTTGGTGGTTAATACCAACAGCTACGTGACAGGGGCCGTCAATGTTTCGGTAACGGATACGGTCTCCATCGCTCAGTTGTCCGCTGTCGATGAGTACACCACCGGTACATTGACCTACGGGGCCGGTGTGAAGGATTCGGTGGCCAACCTGTTGGTCAATACCAACAGCTATGTCACGGGTTCTTATGCGGTCTCGATCACCGATGTCGCCAGCATGGCGAATTTGTCGGCGATCGACCAGTTTACCACGGGCACGCTTAACTATACGAAGCTGAGCGACACGGTGTCGGCTTTGGTTGCCAATACCAACAGCTATGTGACTGGCTCGGTTAATGTGACCATTACTGACAATGCCAGCATGGCCAACATGTCGGCGATTGATCAAAACACCACGGGCACATTGACCTATACCAAACTCAGCGATACCGCCGCTGCTTTGGCGGCCAATACCAACAGCTATGTAACCGGTTCGGTCAATGTAACCGTGACGGATAATGCCACGGTCGCTCAGTTGACCACCGTGGATGCGGCTACGACGGGGACCATTAAGGTCGCCAGCGTGGTGGATAGTGGCTCAAATATCTCCAGCAACTTCGCCTACGTGGATGGCTTGGGTGTGAGCTATGTAAACGCCAACGATAACGTCATGGCCGTGACTGTGGCTCAGGCGACGGATGCCACGGTAACCATAGCCGATGATGACGTGCTCACCATCACCGACACCTCCAGTAACATCCAGGGTTCGACCTTTAGCGCTTTGGTGACTGCGGGTGCTGACGCGACCTACCTGGATGCGACGGATGACATATTGACGGTAACAGCCGCACAAGCGGCCACCACCAATATCAACTTTACCGCCGCAGATGTGGTTACGGTGAGCGACACCGGGTCCAACATTCAGACCAACATCACCACGATTTTGGCCAAAGATGTGGATAAGTTGAGTGCCTCTTCGGCGCTGGATCTTACCGATAGTGATGTAACCGGCAAAACGGTGGACTTCTCTGGTGTTGGGGATACAACCATTACCATGGCCTACGATAGTTCCAACGTAGCCTTCGGTAGCCTGACTTCAACGGGTGGTGGTGAGCTGATTCTGTCGGTTACAGGTACGGGTACCTTGGCAACGGTGACGGGCCTATCAAACTTCAATCAACTGTCTGCGGCCAGTGACTTGACCATCGACTCTGCTCAGGTGGCGGGCCAAACGTTGGATATGAGTGGTGCTGGTAATGTCACCGTCTCGTTGGCTTCGGCGACCACGGCCAGCTACAGTAGTTTGACATCCACGGGGGCGGGCACCTTGGGTCTGCAAATTGGTTCAACCGGAACCTATACTTCGGTTACGGGTTGGGAGGTGTTTGATAGCATTACCAGCGATTATGCGATCACGGTTGCGGCCTCGGCCGTTACCGGAAAAACGGTGGCCTTTAGTGGTACTGGCGCGGTCACCATTGATGGTGCGAGCAGCAGCAATGCAACCTTCCTAAACGTGACCCATGATTCAGGCACCTCGGGTGATTTGATCTTGGCGGTTAGCAGCAGCACGGGTTCGGCTGTGTTTAGCTCGGGTGCGGCTAACTTTGATAAGGTTTCGGTGGATGGTACCCTCTACACCGGTATCACCAGTGCCAATGGTCAGATTATTGTCAACGGTTCCACAAGTGTGGCTGCGGGGATTTCGGGTACGGCGTACACCGACTTTATCGTGAACTATGATACCGACAGCTTGGGAACAACCTATGCTTCAACCCAAGGTTTGTTGGGTGGTGCCGGTGACGACCGCTTGATTGATACCACCAGCAGCGGTGTGTTGCTGGCAGGTGAGGCTGGAGACGACACGCTAACCGGTGGTGCTGGAAATGACATCTTCTACCATGATGGTTCCAGCCATGGTTTGGATACCATTACCGACTTCGCATCAGGGGATCTGTTGCAAATTGCTTCGGGCAATGCAGGTCAGTGGACGCTGGATTCTACCGGTCAAGCGCTGACCAAGGCGACCAACAGCAGCCTGGGCTTTAACTTTAACAGTGGTAATGACCTGAATGATGCGACCTATGATCTTCAGTTCAACGGTGCCAGTGATGCAGCGGGTCATATCATGACCTTTGACTTGGATACGGATGCTGATCATACGGTGGCCGGTTCTTCGTATGCAGATCTGATGGTTAACTTTAGCAGTGGTACCACCGATGGTTACACCATGAGTGGTGGTAGCGGTAACGACCGTTTGATCGACTACAACGATAGTGCCTCTACCTACATGACGGGTGGTAGTGGTCAGGATAACTTTGTCTTCAACGAGAACACCACCGGTTTGACAGCGGGTGACTACACGCTGGCGACAGGCAATGCAGATATCATTACCGATTGGTCGGTGGATGACTTCTTCATCTGGGCTTCGAGCAACCTGATTGCGGGTGGTGTAACAGCAAACGGAGCTGCGGCAACCAAGACCTACTTGGATGCTTCGGTTGCGGGTGGTAGCGATGGGTATGATGAGAGCGCCTCTGCACACATCTACATCCTGCGCGATGCCAACAACGTCGCAACCAGCGGGGATGGAACAGTGGCAGATGCCCAAGCCACGATTGACGCCATCAACGGGGCTACCTCGGATGGTACCTTTAATGCGGCGAGTGCCAGTGATGTGCTGCTGTTTGCGGTCTATGACAGCACGACCACCGACACCCATGTTTGGTTGGCGAGTGTTGGTGCTAACCAGACGTTGGATGTGGCAGACATGACCATGGTGGCCACTTTGCAAGATACGAACATCACAGCGACTGGTGTTATGTACACAGCCAACTTTGCGTAAGTTGTTTGGATAAAATTTGGCTAAGAGACCGGCCCTTTCGGGGGCCGGTTTTTTTTATGGTGTGCCCGGCAGGGCACACGTACTTGGAGGTGGAACGCCTCTACAGGCCCGACGAACGGCACGGGTGCTCATCGTGAGGTGGGATCTGAAGGAAGCCGAAGGTAAAGCGCTAATCCGACGGACTGGAATCTCATATTTTATGGTGTGCCCGGCAGGGCACAGGTACTTGGAGGTGGAACGCCTCTACAGGCCCGACGAACGGCACGGGTGCTCATCGTGAGGTGGGATCTGAAGGAAGCCGAAGGTAAAGCGCGAATCCGACGGACTGGAATCGCATACGAGGCAGCCATATCTGGGCGAGGGGGCCATGATACCCAAAGCCCGATCGTCATGCAGAAGATAGGGAAGTATCTGTGGCGGGTATATGGAATGAAGGTCTCGTGTCTTACCCTGGGAGATCTGCCGCTCTGCTTTGCTGAATCCAGGAGTACGGCTGGGGTGACACTATGCCGTTAACCCCGTCCGTTAGCGAATGTTTGCCCAATAAGCGACGATGTAGAAAGGGCGGGTTCGTGTCACTTGAGCGCTTATGTGTCAATAAAAGAGGATCTTTCCATGCAATTGAAAGGGTAAGAGAATATAATGGCGGGCTAATCGTGCGGCTGCTGGCTTGGTTGTGCAGCGGTTGTTTCGGTGCTCTGTGTCTGTTTTAGCTGCAACTCCTGGGGATAAATGGAAACGCATGGTAAGAGCAGAGTGTGGGGCAGATTGAAATAGCCTGTACACGGCATGCTCCCCTATGGAATGAAAGGTTAAAGCTCACGGCTTTGACCATGCAAAGGTGTGGTGACTATGCAAGAGTTGTTTCGTCGTCTGCTGCGGCGCCCGATGGTTTTTCTGTACCTATTGTTTGCCACCTTTATGGTAAATATCATGGCGTTGGGTGTGACCTTTTACGCCATTAACGTGATGCAACGCTACACCAGTTTTGGGGTGGTAGAGACCCTTTTCACGCTTATGGTGGGTATAGCCATTGTGCTGTTGTTGGAGCATGTTTTCCAACGGTTGCAGATGCGCTTGGCCCGTACCATTAGCGCCACGCCAGACGCCTTTGTCTCTGACGCGGCCTTTGATGCCATTATCAATGCCGATGCGCAACATCTGGATAAATTAGAGACCACCACCAAACATCAGGCCATGCGCCATATTACCGATGTGCAAAAAGCCTTTAGCGCCCGCACGATTATCTCCATTTTTGATTTGCCCTTCTCCTTTTTATCCATTGGGGTGCTCTATGTGCTCGAACCAAGGGCAGGGGTATTTGTTACCATTATGGCGGTCATCACCTTTGTATTTGGCATTGTCCACCAATACCGTGTGCGACAACCCACCAAAGAGCTGGATCAACTGACCGGCAGCAGCGGTGTGATGATGGGATGGGCGGTCAGGGCGCTAGAAGATGTGCGGGCCTTTAACCACCATCAAAAATTGATGCAACGTTGGCGCACGCTCAGGGTGCGCACACAACAAGCCAGCGAAAAATATCAGCAGTTGATGGAGTCTGAACAAAATTTTTCTCAAACCGTCAACATGATAACCATGGTAGGCACCATTACCATCGCTGCCCAGGGCATTCTGGAGGGCACCATGTCCATGGGTATGATGCTGGGGATTAACATTTTGGCAACCCGTGCGTTAAGCCCGGTCATACGCTTTTCAGCATCGAGCGATGTGTTGGCAAAAGGGCGGCAGGCTACCTTGGAACTCAACCAGCTGCTTCGTCTCAATCGAGAATCCAAAGTGGGAACCCGCTTGAACAACTATAGCGGACGGGTTGCCTTTAAGGATATGGCGTTTGCCTATCCAGGGGGGGCTGGGCCGCTGTTTGAGTCGTTGACCCTGGAGTTGGTGGCAGGGGATTCTCTGGTGGTAACCGGTAGCAATGGCGCGGGTAAATCCACCCTAGCCAAAATGCTGATGGGTATTTACAGCCCCATTCGTGGGCACCTGCTTATTGATGGTGTAGACCTGCGCCAAATGGATTTAACTTGGTGGCGCAGCCATGTTATGTATCTGCCCCAAGAACCTCAGTTTGTGGATGACACGATTGCGGAAAACCTGCGGGTAAATAATCCCGATATTGATGATGAGGGGTTGGAACGCATCATTAATATGGTGGAACTGCGCGAGTTTATTGACCACTCTGAGGCAGGTTTGCAAACTCGCATTGTCAGTCAGGGGCTTCATCTCTCTTTGGGTATTCGGCGGCGTTTGGCCATCGCCCGAGCGCTGGCCAGCCGTGCCCGGGTCACGATCTTTGATGAGCCAACGGAGGGATTGGATCTAACGGGGCAGAAGGCCGTCTATCAAATTCTCTCCCGCTTATCTCAGGAGGGTAGTACCATGATTCTGTTTACCAACGATCCTAATATTACCCGCGTACCCAATCTGTTGCTTAATCTGGATGTCAAACCCGTGCCGGAGTTGGTGCGTCGGCGTCCCGCCCCTGTTCCAGAGAGCAGCAAGCCGCATACCGAACAGGCAGAGCCCAAAGGGGGCGAACAGGCAGCCCCAAGCGTGCTTTTAGAAAGCCCGGCGGTGCCACCGGTCAGTGTAGCCTCTGCAACCATACCAGCCGAGGGTACGCTCTCTACGGTACCGGTTGAAGCGGCCAATAAGGGTGATGCATCATGAACGAATTAGAAGCAACGCCCTTCACCGAGGAGGCGTTGGATCCTAAAAACGCGCCCGGCGGTTCATTGGGATTGGCGGGTTGGATCTACATTCCCCTCTTTTTTGGTTTTGTTATCTCGTTGGGTGTATGGGCCTATTTTGGTGTGTTAGATGTGGTAACGTTTACCACCGGCGAGGTGGTGCCCAGTTCACAGATTAAACATGTGCAGCATCTGGAAGGGGGAATTTTGCGGGTAATCCACGTCAAAGAGGGCGAAGAGGTCAAATTGGGCCAGCCTTTGATTGAGTTAGAGTCCATTGCCGATGAGTCCGACCTAAGTGAACTGACTGCCCGCATGGTGGGCTTGCAATTGGATATTATCCGCCATGATGCGGCGGCAAAATTGGCCGCACACCCTGACTATCCCCCAGAATTGGTGAGTAAATACCCCCAACTGGTTAAACAATCCAGAGCGTTGTTTGAAGCGCGTGCCTCCACCTTGCACGGGGAAAAGGTGGAAATGCTCAATCACTATAAAGAAAATGAGTCGCTGTTAGGTGAGATCCGCGCCCGTCTGCGCAACAGCCGCGAGCGGATGAAGTTTTTACATGAGCAGGTTAAAATTAGTGAAAATTTGCTTAAAGATGAGCTGACCAGCCGGTTGGACCATTTGGCCTTGTTGCGTCAGGAACGCAAGCTGCAGTCGGATATAGATGAGGATGAGGCGGGCATCACGGGGCAACAATCCAAGTTGCGGCAGATTGAAAACGGCATCCAGACCCTGGAAAATCGTTTTGTGGAGCAGGCTAAAACAGAGGCAGATAAGGCGCGTCAAACCTTATCAGAGTTAAGCCATCGCTTAAGAAAGTTTGATGATCGTGCGGCGCGTACGATCTTACGGGCACCCGCCAATGGGGTGGTGAAGGCGATCTTAAATAATACGGTGGGTGGGGTCGTGGGGGCAGGTGAGACGGTGATGGATATTGTGCCTATGGATGATCGTTTGATCGTCGAGGGGCACCTGTCGCCGGGAGATGTGGGGCATGTGCAGATCGGGCAAAAGGGGTATATTACCCTAGCCAGTCGGGAGGGTGTTCGTTATGGACGCCTAAATGCCGAGGTTGTCCACATAAGTCCAGACACCTTTACCAATGAGCGTAACCAACAGACCTACTACAAAGTACGGATGCAGACCGAGGGCAGCACCTTTGTACAGGGTAAATATCGTTATGAACTCTACCCAGGTGTTCAGGTAACTGCTGCAATCCGTACCAGTGAACGCAGGGTGATTGACTATTTTCTTGAGCCACTTATGCTGGGTCAAAGTCGGGCACTGCGGGAACGCTAAGTTTGCGTTTATGACTTTCTTTTAAGGCGCGTTCCAGGGTGTGTAGCGGGACTGGCCTACGTTAAGGGTGGCTGTTAACGGTTATGGCACGAAAAAAAAAGCAGAAAAAATTCCCCTCCAGCCAAGCTGCGGCCATTTCCGCTACCGAGGCCCCACAGCAACCCACGACTGGAGATCGCCACACCCCTCCCGCGCAGCGCTACAGTGCGGCCATGGCTTTGCACCGTCGTGGTGCTTTAAACGAGGCCGAGGCTGCTTATAAAACAGAGTTGCTGCAAGATCCTGATGACGCAGAGGGGCATCATCTGCTGGGGCTGCTGTTGTATCAACAGCAGCGTCATGCCGAGGCACGCCCCCATTTGGCGCGGGTCAGTGCCCTTAGGCCACAGTCGGCCTACCACCACTACCATTGTGGATTGGTCGATATGGCGCTACAGGATTTTGCCGCAGCCACGACCTGTTTTCAAAAGGCTTTGCAGTATAAACCTGACTATACGGATGCTCTCCTGAATCTAGGGGTGGTTTACCAGCAGCAGGGCAAGCCACAGGCTGCGGAACAGGCGTGGCTGCAAGCGATTCAGGTAGATCCAAGTTCAATGGGGGCCTACATCAACCTGGGGCTGTTTTATCAAGAACAGCAGCGCTTGCCGGATGCCAAACAGGTGTTGATGCAGGGGTTAAAGCACGCTCCGAATGCGCTGCCCTTGCAGGAAAAACTGGCGCAGCTCTTGACCACCCTAGGGGAGTACCCGGCGGCGTTGCCACTGCTTGAGGCGGTGGCTCAGGCCAAGCCAACGGATTGGGGGGCGCAGCGGGCGCTTGGTTTGGCGCAAATTCAGGTGGGGGCTTTTGCCGCAGCGGTGCCTCAACTGGAGCGGGTGGCCCAGGCAGACGAAGGTAGGATCGCAACCCTGCATGGGCTGGCCACCGCCCTGCAAGGCTGTGGACGGGTGGATGAAGCGGTGCAGGTGTGGTGGCGCATACTCGATAACTTTCCTACCCATAAAGATACCCTGTTTCAACTGAGTTCAACCCTTTTTCATCAAGGTGAAAAAGAGGTCGCAGAACCCCTCTTTGCGCGTATGGCCGCCTTGCATCCCCATTCCCCCGAAGCCTTTGCCAACTGGGGCCATTGCCTTTCGGAGATGGGGCGGTTTGCTGAGGCAGAGCGGGCCTGCCGACACGCCCTGCGCTTAAACCCAGCCACCTTAGAGGCGGGTATTGTGCTGGGTGGGCGGGTGCTGCGCCGATTGCACCGGCTGGAGGAGGCGGTGGCAGTGTGCCAAACCCATTTGGCCTACCATCCTAACAATCCGCGGGTGGCCAATAATCTGGCGATGATATTGCTCAATGTGGGAAAGATCGCCGAGGCTAAACAGGTCTGTTTGGAGGTGCTGGCCCACGACCCCAACTACTCGGACACCCACATGAACTTGAGTGTGATCGAACTGGTGGAGGGGGATCTACGGGCCGGGTTTAAACGTTATCAGCACCGCTACCATACCAAGCTGTTTGTGCAGGGCATGCAGGCTCTGGCGGGGAACACCCTCTGGGAGGGGCAGGATCTCGCGGGTAAATCCCTGGTGGTGTTGCCCGAGCAGGGTTTGGGGGATCAGTTGCAGATGGTGCGCTATCTGCCCCTCTTCAAAACGCGTGGGCTGCGCCGTTTGGAGGTGGTCTGTTCAAAGCCGCTGCTCGCTCTATTCCAGCAGGTTGCAGGGGTGGATGCATGGCATACCAGTGCTGAGGCGCTCTCTATGCAGGCTTTTGATTATTACTGCATGGATATGAATCTGCCCCACGGATTTGGGACAGAGTTGGCCACCATACCGGCGACTGTGCCCTATTTGCAGGCCGAGGCTGCCATTCAGGCGGCCTGGAAAAGCCGTCTGGATGCCGCGTGTGACCAGCCGCTGCGGGTGGGGCTGGTGTGGGCCGGCAACCCCAATCATGAGCGGGATCAGGCACGCTCCATACCGTTAGCGCGCTTGGCCCCGCTGTTGGCGATTGAGGGGATCTCCTGGGTTTCCTTACAACTGAATGCCAGCAGCGCGGATCGTAACAGTCCGCTCTGGTCGAAACTGGTGCACCTGGAGTCCCATGTGAGCGATTTTGCCCAGACCGCAGGGTTGCTGGCTAACCTGGATCTGCTTATCGCGGTGGATACGTCAGTGGTGCATTTGGCGGGGGCCATGGGCTGCCCGGTGTGGAGCTTAATCGCCTATAGCCCTGATTGGCGGTGGTTGTTGGAGCGCCAGGACTCGCCATGGTACCCAACCATGACGCTGTTTCGACAATCGCGCTTAGGGGACTGGCCTGGGGTTGTGCGCGGGGTGGTAGAGGCGTTGGGTGAACGGTTTAAGCTGCCCTTGCCTGTGCGGCCAGCGGCGGTGGAGCCCCTCGCCCAAGCGGAGCCTAACTTTAAGTCTCGCTGCAGCGCGGTGTTAACGGATAAGCAGCAGCTATTTTTCTGTTTTGGCCCCCCCAAAAATGGGACCACCCTGCTGCAATATCTGTTGGATCAGCATCCAGAGATCTCCTGCCCGGCGGAGCATGATTTTAGCAAGCTAAAAACGTCGCTGAATACCGGCTGTGTGGAGTATGCCGCCCATGCGGCACGGATTCATAGCCGTATTGGTGGGTTAAGCGTGGGGGGGGTGAATCCTTTATTGTCGTCACGCGGCTTTCGGTTTATGGTGGAGACGATTATCCAAGATAGTGCCCGGGGACGATCCATTATAGGGGCCAATGATAACCAGATCATTGAGGATATGGAGGGGTATTATCTGGATTTTGAGCGGCCCAAGATGATTGCGATTTTTCGCAATCCCATCGATATGGCCCTCTCCTCCTGGAACCACAACCATCTTCTGGCTGAGCAGGAGAAAAACGATGCTCATTTGGAGGTTATGCGCCCCTATGGGGGTCTGGCCGGGTGGGCTGATCGCATGGTAACGGAGTTTATCCACCATGTGCAACAGGCGCTGGCCTTTCATGGACGCTATGGTGATCTGCACGTTATGCGGTATGAGTCGCTGGTAAAACAAAAGCGCCAGGTGAGCGCGGGGCTGTTTGATTATCTGGGGGCTAGTTGCAGCGATGCTCTGTTGGAGCGTATCGAGCAGCTGACTTCGTTACAAGCCATGCGCGAACAGGCGCGTCGGCGTGATTTTTTCCGGTCGGGTTCGGTGAATATGGGGGCTGGTGCCTTGGATGATGGGGTACGTCAGCATCTGCTGCAACGGGCCCAACCTTGGTTGCAGCAGTTGGATGCTTTGATTGAAGGTCAACGGGCGACGGGACAAGGGCCTGCATAAGCGCGGTTGGGATGCGAAGCCGGGCTTGCACATGATGGGGCAAACGGCTTAATTGGATGAGATTGACCATCAAGCGTGGTGATTCGCAGCCGTTTATTTGGGGAGAAGATAAGGCATGACCGCAGCAACCACGTGCCAACGGACCATTCTCTATGCCGCCACCGGTGAGGCCTATCGGCAGGAGGCGCTCAACAGTGCCCGCTCATTGCGTCCGCATTTGCAAAATGCCCGTGTGGTGCTGTTTAGTGATGCCCCCTTGGAGAGTGCGCTATTTGATCAGGTGGTGGTGTTGGAGCAGCCCTCTTTTGGGTTTATGGATAAGATTAGCGCCATGTTGCAGGCCCCTGGTGACGAGGTACTGTTTTTGGACAGTGATACCCATGTGGCGGGTTCTGTCGAGGGTCTGTTCTCCCTGTTGCGTCGGGTAGATCTGGCGGCGGCCCATGCTCCGGGACGGTTATCCCACCTGTTTGAGGTGCAAGATCGCAGTTGCCGTTTTGGGCTGGTGTTACCGGGTGTGCCCAGTAGCTTCCCTGAATTTAATACCGGTGTGATCCTGTATCGCAAGACTCCCGCCATGCATGCGTTGTTGCAACAATGGCGACAGATCTACCAAGAGCAGTTGGCTTTTGTTGGGCAAACCTATGGTGGTTTGCATGACCAGCCCAGCTTTAGACAGGCGGTGTGGCAGAGCGATCTGCACTACCATGTGCTCACACCAGAGGATAATTTTCGCTATATTTTTCCGGCAGTCGCCCACGGTTTGGTGCGTATTTTCCACGGGCGTGATCGGGATATGCAGGTGCAGTATCAGCGGGTGGATGCGGTGCAAGATCTACAAAGGGTCATGAACAGCATGTCGCATACGCGGGCCTATCTGCCCCGTCAAGGACAGGTTGTTGGCTAGAACAGGGGTGTGCCATGGCCGTCGTGCCCTGCCAAGCTGCGCAGAGGGTAGAGATTAATGGATTGTTTGCGAGGGTGGTCTAAATATGCATGAGCCGCAGCCGGTTTTTATTACAGGGGCAGACAGCCATTTTCTTATGCCGCTGTTTGCGCTGCTGCAAAGCATGCGCAACTACGCCCCCCAAAGCAAACTGTATGTCTGTGATTTTGGCATGTCCCAGCCTGTGCAGGATTTTTTTCGTGCCTTAGGGATATTGCTGCCACGCCCTGCGGCGATGGATCCCACCATTCACGCTTTTGAAAAGAAGATGCGTATTACTGAGTTTTTGGGGGAGATGCGCCCAGAAACGGTGGTGTGGATTGATAGCGATTGCTGTTTAACCGGTGATTTGCTGGCTCAGGTGCAGGAACTATGTGCGCAGCATGAGGCTCCCTTTATGGCCGCCGTAACCGAAGAGGTGGCGACCGTGGGTGGATTTATTGAGGCTACCCAAGAAAAACACAATATTGCCCCTTTTATGGCGATGCTTGCAGCACATCCCGCCACCACGACCCATGCTTGGCCCTATTTTAATGCCGGTTTTTATATCGCCCATAAAATGTGGGATTGGCAGCAGCGCCTAAACATGGAGGGGCGTCATGTCCCTGGGCACTTCTTGCACGAACAAAATTTTTTCAACTATCTGTTACAGACCGCCTGGTCCGGTGAGATTATCCCACTGGATGGGGATTGTTGGAATGTGCATGACGAACGTCTTAAGCAAGTGCAGGGTAGGGTATGCCATGAATCGAGCCCTTCAGCGCGGCTCTATCTGGGTGATAAACCGGTGCTGTTTGTACATACCACCTCACCTGACCCTACGGTGGTCCGTGGAGGGCGTTGCCCCATTTCGGTAGATAACGAGCTCTTGCCAGTCTCGGTGGTGCGGCGGGTACCGTGCAATCCATGGGTGGATGACCATATCTTGAAGCAGGCGTTCAGCTTCATCCGCCATGAAGCGGCTTTGTTGCGTCGTTGTGGTCTGTTAACCGATGCGCCAACGGTTGATCCCACCCCAGCAGCCCCGCTGAAGCGTCATGATTATCGAAGCCCTGGGGGTGTGCATCTGGATCCCAGTGCACTATTGCCCTCTTTGCAAGCGGTTGAGCCGCTCCAATTTGGCGCTTTAGCGCTGCGGACAGAGATCCCCCATCGCTTTTACGGGGCTTCTCTAGGGGGGGTGCCGTGGCCCTGTTCCACCTTGGACGAAGCCCACCTTATCTTTAATCACGCCCTTGCGGTAAACGGAGGGCGTGGTCTGGTCATGGGGCAGCATGCCTTATGGTTTGTGGTACACTTGGCTTTAGCGGGGCTCACGCTGGATGTGGTGGATCCCACTCTGGAGCAAGCGGAGGTGAAGGCCCTCTACCAGCAGACCTTAACCAAGGCACATCTGCTGGAGCGGGTCAGGCTCTATGCGCAGCCGCAGCCGTTGCATAAGGGGCAACCCGAGGGAGCGCTGTGGGATCTGGTTTTTATGGGTTGGATGGGGGTCCCGCAGAGCGAGGCCGAAGCCATTAACCACGTGGCTGGGGCCATGCAAGCACGAGCCTTGCTGCTGCTGTATGGAGGATTGGCCCAGCCCAGCCGTCAGCAGGGGGTGGTGCAGCTCCAAGAACGGGGTTGGCAGGTACAGGTGCAGCAGACTATGCAGCAGATCGCGGTAGCGTGGCGCGGTTCCGTGCAGCCCTTTAGCCATCAGCCCGACCCAGCGGTAAACTGGCCAGAATGCCCTCTGGCCCGCCGCTTAGCAGCGGTTAAAGCCCAGAGATAAAGGGGGGCTTGCCGTGATTATGAGGGGTTCCGCCCCTTGGCGGCCTGCTTTAGCCGCGTACCGAGTCGTTGCTGGAGATAAAGGTGTGGAAGGGCAGGTTGCGCAGCATGTGAAAAACCAGCAGGAATGAGAAACCAAAGGTGACGGCGGTGGCAGCAAAATAGCCATAACCGTAGTAGGGAAAGCCCTGCTTGAGCGAGATAAGGGAAAAGGTAAAATTGGTGAGCAAAAAGACCCCGCTGATGGCCAGCGCATGACGCCGAAAATCAAAATAGGAGAGGGCAATGTTCAAAAACAGCAGCATGGCGTGATAAAAGGCCCCTAATACCCCTAAACGGAACATGCCCAACTGCAAAAAATTGACCCCAAAAGCCTGAAAAAGGGTAGGGGCCAACACCAGCGCGGTAATCGAAATCCCCCCCTGTAAAATAAAAAAATTACGCCCACTGTTATGGATAGAGCGGATCAAATCCTTTTGATTGGCGACAATCTGTTCATAGGTGACATGTTTTTGAATGTCGCGATAATATTTAAGATAGCGCTCGTAAAAGCTGGTCTCCATGCTTAATACAAAAGAGGCCATCGAGGGCACAATGGTCAGATAAGCAAGAAACATGGCGCTGTCATAATTGGGGTAAGAGGGAAAGCCCCCCACCAGTTGCTCACTCTCTGGGGCGAGCCACATGATCCATTTATCCATCCAGGCGGCCATATTAAAAAACAGGCCAATCAATGCCAGATCCCAATATTTGCGGAAGTAGGGCAGAAACCGAAACAGCCGACGTACCTTATAGGGGTACTCCGCAAACACCCGCGCGGTCAGGGCAAAAAAGATCACCGCCAGACCCACATTAAAGCCAAACAACATGCCCGCAACCCCGAACTCCATAGAGAGAATGGGGTTGCTCAGGGTGCCCAAGGTCATGCCCATGATAAAAATACGAATAATAAATTTGTAGTCCTTTAGAGCGGTAATAAAGACCGTAACCAACCAGATGCCCGTGATTAAAAAATAGTTGCTCAGTCCATGGATGCGGTTGCTTACCTCTAAATCGGCGGCAAAAATATAAAAGCCAATGGCCAAAGGGGCCTGTAGGACAAACAGCAAGATCAACCCGCCCAGCAGAGTGCCCGGCACATGTTCAACCTTGCGGGTGTAAATAAGGTCGGCCAAATAGCGGGTGATGACCATCACCACCGGTCCCGAAAAGACCAATGAAAAGGCAAAATTGTAGATGACAATAATACGAAAGGTAGACTGCTGCTCAAAGGTGGTAAACAGCGAACCCAACGCCATGGAGCCCGATAGGGAGAGAATGGTAAACAACCAAGGACCCGTTGCCACCAACGCCGAATAACCAAAGCCCGCCAGCAACCCCATTAGGTTATCTTTATAGGTTAGGTTGCGTAGTACAAAGCCAATACCAGCCATGGATTACTCCTCTGCTGCCGGGGTAGGGCGTGGATGCGGGGGTGGGGGCTGGTTGGCAGACGGCCCCTTATCACCGGAGGCTGGGCCGTGTTGCGCGGCGGGTGCGGTTGGTTCGTGGGCTGGTTGGTGATCGGTGAACCCTTGTGGGTTCTCTTCATCCGGTGTGTTAGGGTCAGCCCCTTGGCGCTGTACATCGGGCATCTGCACCAACTGGGCGTAGATCTCACCATAGGCTTTGGCCAGATCCTCCTGGGCATAATAACGGATAACCCGTGCCTTGATGGCGGTTGAGCACTGCTCATACCAAGCGGAATCGGTGAGCAGACGCGCCATGGCGCGGGCGGTGGCGGCGGGGTTAGAGACCTCGGTTACTTCGCCGCCGGGACCCAGAGGGGGCTCTTCATCGGCCATGCCCTCGATCATCTCGCGACACCCCCCCACATCGGTGGTGACGGAGGGGACACCCGCAGAGCCCGCCTCCAGAATGACCAAGGGTTGCCCCTCGCTGATGGAGGTGAGCACCAAGAGATCAATCTTACCCATCCACTCTTTTAGATTGACCCGCCCGGTAAAGGTGATCATCTCTTCCAGCCCTTGGTGGCTAATAATATCGGTACACTCATCAAAATAGTGGGGGTCTTCCTCGGTGGGGCCCATCACATAGGCCACCGCATGGGGTACCGTTTTACGCAAAATGCCACAGGCACGGATAAAGCTTTTCACATCCTTAATGGGGACCACCCGCCCAATCAGGGCAACGGTGGGGGGACGTTGCCCCCGGTTGCTGGGAATATCCGCAAAGGATTGCCAATGGATACCATTGGGGATAATACGCATGCGGGCAGGGTCAGCCCCATCGGCCAACTGAAATTTTTGGTTGCCGCCGTAGAGGGTGAGAATCTGGTGGCACGCCTCATAACAGGTGAGTGAGTAGGCAGCGAAGGCATCAATCCACAGGCTTTTAACATCCTTATCCAGTTTTTCCACCTGTAGGTCTGCTTTAGGCTGATCATAGAGCCAATCGGCCATGGTAATCTCAATGCGCCGCTCATTGGTATAGATGCCGTGCTCGGTGACAATGGCCGGGCGGCTGTATTGCAGGTGACAACGGGCCAGCAGCAGACCTGCATAGCCGGTGGAGACCGCATGATAGCTGCGGCACTTGGGCAGCTCGCAGAGCAGCGCCGTGAAGAGGTTGCCCCCCAAAAAGCGCCACGTCCAGAAAAAGTCCAAAAAAGGCCCCTGGCCTAACAACGCTTTATAAAGCGTCACGGTCATATGCCATGCGTGCAGATCGTTAAGCAGATTGTTGCGGCTTAACTTGGCGCGGTAGGGCTCGATAATGGCCAGCAACCGACGCATGGACTCCAGCCCGCCCTTGCTCTGAAAACGGGCAATCTCCGGTTGCAGAGCCTGACAGATTTTTTTGCCCTTAAACCGAGGTAGCGTGTGCTTACCCTCGGGGGCTAACCAGATATGGGTGATGCCGGTGACATTGCTGGGTAGGGCATAGCGTAGTTTGAGTTCTGCCCCTTGGGGGAGAATGGCCAATAGATGAAAGCTGTGGTTGGACTGGGTTTGGATAAGATCATGGGCCCAGCCAGAGACCCCCCCCGCCACATAGGGGTAGGTGCCTTCCACAATCAGACAGATATCTGCCACAAAGCCATCGGCATCGGCTTGGGGGGTCGGTAAAGTGGAGTGTGAATGGCTCATGCCTGCCCCTCGGCTGGTACGGAGGAAAGGGGTGGTGACGGTTGCCCATTGTCACGGCGGTGGTGCCAAAACAGGACCGTTTCCATGATATGGGCCGGAAAAGCCATGTCGCCATATTTTTCCACCAGCTGGTCAGCCGCCTCTCCGAGGGCATCATAATCTTGCAAATGAAACAGGCACTCCATATACCACAGGTAGAGAGATTTTGGGGCGTGACCCTCTTGAAGAAGATGCTCCAAAAAGGTGCGAGCTTCTTCAAACCGTTCATTTTTTAGTAGATTACGTCCCAGGGCATTATGAACACGGGTGTTATCCTTGTCCTCAAGCAAATACAACTGGTAAAGCTCAATGGCTTTGTCGCGGTTTTGTTGCTCCCGTTCAAAATCCAGCAGCCCGGTATAGGCGTAGTCATCATAGTGACTGGCCAATGCCAATAAAATTTCAGCATTCTCTGGGGCTTCTTTAAGCTGCTCTTCAAGTGCCATGGCCTGTTTAAGAAAGCCATTTTCCACAAAGGTGGCGGCGGTAGCCGCCTGCACGCGAATGGAGTTGTCGGGGTCGTTGAGCGCTCGGTTTAATACAGGTGCAAAGGCGGGTTTAAAATTACGGCTAATGAGGGCGATCATGCTCTGTTTTTGGCGCTGGCTGCCGTGGTTGAGAATATCATTAAAAGGGGTCAAACTGCCCTCTCCCCCCGTGCCGCTGGCCTCCAGTTTATTGGCCAAGGTGCGGGCCTCGCTGAC
Organism: Magnetococcus marinus MC-1; assembly: GCF_000014865.1. NCBI lineage: Bacteria > Pseudomonadati > Pseudomonadota > Magnetococcia > Magnetococcales > Magnetococcaceae > Magnetococcus > Magnetococcus marinus. The sequence goes on along the minus strand of NC_008576.1, from coordinate 3,706,057 downwards.
CTCCTCCTCGGGGAAAAGGGCTTCATACCACTCGTCAAACGAGGTGGTGTGGCGGGCATACTCCCAGTAGAGCACCATGGTGATGGCGCTGCCCATGGCCCCGATAAAACCTAAAAACAGGGTGCTGCCAATGAGCAAAATATAGATTCCCTTGCCGCAACCTTGCTTGATGGGGCGGTAGGCCAGGAGGCTCATAAACGCCACCCAACCCACATGTATACCGATCACCTCAGCCCAGGGCAGGGGTTCCAGATTGGCCTCTGCCATGGCCAGACGATAAAACAGCCACAACTCAATCAAGCTACTGATCACCGCCAAAGCCATAAGTAGGGCATTGTGCAGGGGCGCGCGGGAGCCAACACTCTCATCCTCGCACTGTTGGTGTGCTTCGCGCTCTTGGATCTCTTTTTCGAGGGCGGTGCTCACGGGGGCGATGACTCGGTAGCGAGAGGTAACCCCTGCGGCCCCGCAACGTGGCCAGCGGTGGCAACGGGTGGGGTGCCATCCAGCATGGATGGGCTGGGGGCATGCTCGGGCGGCGCCTCTTCTTGGTGTAGGATCTGGGTCTGAATGGAAAATTTGGCCCGGGGGGCCGTAGGCCGAATTAAGGTTTCAATGGCTTCATCCAGCTTTTTTAACACAAAGTGTAAATTTTTAACCGGCGTGGCGGGCAGTAACAGGGCAAAATCGTAACCGGGGCGCTCATAGTCAAAGGCCATGTCGGTATTACGCATGACCGTACGCAAAGCCTCGCTGAGCACTGGAGGTACCTTGCGCCGCTCCTCTAAATTAAGGTCGTCGGCATTCTCCAAACGGATAATAACGAGGCAGACCTCAAATTTAAGCCGTCGCGCCAAACTGGTGAAAAGCTGAACTTGTTTGGGAAAAAAGCCAAAGGAAAAAAGCTGATGCTCATGGTTGAGCACACTGTCGGATTTGGCGTTCTGGTAGCGGTTGGCATTGTCCAGTGAGGTGCCAATCCATTCGCACAGCGCTTTAAAGTTTTCGACGGTGCTCACATTAAGATCCATAAAACCAAGCTCTTCCAGCTTCATCACCCCAGAGACAGTGCCTGTCTCTTTGGAGAGCAGCGGGCCTACCAGCATGCCTTCGCCATCCAGCGCGTCCCGTTGGTCAGATTTCACCACCGATAAAAATTCATGCTGCCCAACGACCCTTTGATAGAGGGCGCTGGACTCTGGCAAGCTGGTTTTAAACCGTTCATCGCCATCCCAACCACGGCTGATACGCATCTTTAAGCCGCCCTTGTCCAGGGCAAACAGCGAGAATTTTTTGGGGTTGAGAACCTGAGCCACAATATCCGCCGCGCCATTCATAACCAAGGCGGGCTCCTGCTGCTCTACCGCTTTGGCCGCCTGAATAGAGCTCACCACGGTGCGCATCTGCCCGGCGGCACGGGTCTCTAACATCTCTTTGGTGCGGTTGACGCGGTTGTAGGCTTCGGTAATGCGCTGTTCCCGCTCACGGGTTTCAAGCAGAGCATCCCGTAGTTCAAGTTGAAAACGTTTCTGCCGCGTGCGTAGCTCTCCCATAAGCACTGCGGCCATTAACCACATCATGGGTTGACGCATGAGCAGCAGCAGATAGTCAAACACCTCTTGGTTAAAGGTGGGTTGGGGAATGTTCCAGCTACGCAGCGCCACGGTGGCAGAAATCGCCGCCAGCAGCCCCTCGGTGGTGCCATACTGGACGCTAATCACAATCACAATAAACCAGTAGGGGTGGGGGGCTACCTGGGCAAAACGGCTGCCGTCAAACAGACCAAAATCAATGCTAAACACAAGCGCAAAAAAGAGGGCGATCTCAATGAGCGCCGAACGCTGCACCCCCCCTAGCGTACGCCCCCCTGCAATCGCGGTAATGGCATCAGCACGCGACGCTTGGTCATTGGGTTCGCTCTGCTTGTGCGGTTGCTGGGCCTGGGTCATGGATAAACCTAACCGGTTAGGGTTCCGAATGCGCAGGCACGGTGGCCGGGGCTTCCGCTGTGGGTGCAAGGGCGGCGGTCGTGCCGCTTGGCTGGGTAGCGCTGGCTGCTGTCGGGGCGGTCTTTGAGCCGTCGGCCCCATACCCGTGATCCATGCGCGCCACCAACTGACTGGCCGCCTGCTGGGCGGTGTAGATGAGGCTCTCACGACGCAGCCAGCCACTGCCCATCAACGATTGACTGCCCCGCCACACCACCTTGCTATCCGCAACCCGCAGCAGTTGCACATTAAAGCCCACCGCAGGCTCCTCGCGCAGACCGTGTTGATACGAAAGCTCCGAAACGCTGCCCAGAATCACCGCATCCACCCCCAACATCAGCCCAACCTTGCGGGCCAGTGAGACATCGGACAGGCGATCCATATCCACCTTGTTCTGGGTTAATAGGCGGCGCATTTCGGTCTCTTCCATCTGCTGAAAAATCTGCCGATGGTAGAGCTCGGTGGAAAGGAGTTGAGCGACAATCAATCCGCCATTAGGGTTGTTGCTCAAATTTTCAAAGGGCAGTACCGCCACCGTCATCTGGCGGGGCAGCGCATCTTTTAGTACAAACGAGCGGTCCGTACCCATGGAGCAACCCACCATCAGCAGTGTGCCCAACAGCAACAGCAGACAGCTACGCCCTTTTTTTATCCATCCCTTAATTTTCATCTTTAAACTCTCCCCGATTACGGGTTTTTTTGGGTTGTTCAAGCCTGCTGGGTGCGGTGCCATTAAAAACGAAAACGCAAATACCAGCTAAAGCTCTCGGTGCGTCCAGCAACGCCGTTGGAGCTGCTTACCGACCCCTGCAAACGTAGGCCGGTTTCTAAATCAGCCAAGGGTTCATAGACCAGCCCAATCTGCCAAGCTGGCCCCTTGGCTTTGGTTAGCCGATCATAGGAGTAACCCACCGACGCGTCATAACGCAGATAGTCGGTAAGCGGCTCATACCAGCCAAAATTAAGGCTGTGGGTTTCGCGATCATCAATGGGGAACAGATAAAAGAGGTTCCCTCCGGCATCCTGGCGCTGCGCTTTGCTCTTTTCGTCGACATACTCCTTCTCCACCGTGTAGGAGATCTCCTGATTGGGGCGTTGCAGCAGGTCGTAGCGCAGCGAACCCGAGAGAATAATCGACTCCACCGCATTTTCATCCGTTTCAAACCCATAGCGGTTAACCGAGCCGGTCACAATGGAGCGCCAACTGTTGGGCCAAAAATCCAGCCGACTAAGCTCCAACTTAGAGCGGTGTCCACCATCGGCCAATGAGAGAGCCAGCCCCTCATACATCGCCCGATAGCTGGCCTGCAAGGTGGTGCGGCTGCTAAAGGGGGTGATCCAGATCTGGGTCGCCGTAACCCCAAGGCCGCCCTTGTTGGCATGCTGAAGTTCCAGTTCGGCACGGTCGCCATGGTCATAGTCGTAGCCCATGCTCAGCGCTTCTTGCCACCAGGACTCTTCGGCCCGGATGGCGGTGGTGCCGTCGCTCCTGAGTAGGTTGTCGATGGACACCGAGCCATGTTTGGCCTGTAGGGTCATATCCCAGTGGTGGCGAAAAGTGTGGTGATAACGGCTGTAGCTGCTAACCTGTCGCTCATTACTGGTGCTGGTGTTTTTATAGGTTTGACCCACATCCGCCCAATCCCCATGGGTGTAAATCTGGTTGGCCTTGGCGTAGATAATGTTGAACTCGCCAGGGGCCTGCTCCAAACCGCGATCATACAGCGCCACCGCATGACGCCAGCGGCCTAGATCTTGTTCAAGATTGCCCTGCTCGGCAAGAAATTCCGTATTGGTCAAATCCTCGGACAATAAGCCGCTCATACGTGCCTTGGCCGAATAGAGCGCCCCTTCCTCACGCATCGCCTTGGTTTGCAGATAACGCAGGCGAGACTCAGTCTGGGCGCGGCGCTCATCCCGTTCAGGCTCTGGCGGCGGACGGGAGATGCCGATGATCATGCTCTGACCATCGACCACGACATCAAAATTCGTGCCTGCCATGCTGGCACGCACCAGCAAAGTGTCATAACCATAACGCACATCGCCCAACCAACCGGTTAGTTCAGCAAGGGCCTTATCCAAATCCTTGGGGTTAAAGGGGGCATTAAAGCGCAGCAGCGCCTCCTTGCCCGTGACCTGTTTCTCAAATTGAATGGGCTCCGGCCAGATCAACACCAGTTTGGCGTGATCATTAGACTCAATCTGTCCCGCAGCGATAACCTGTCCGCTGGCTCGGGCTTGTTGAATCATCTCCGCATAGGGGCCGTCGCCCAACCCTAGTGGCAAGGGGGGCGCAGGCATGTTGGCAAGGGCCTCGTTCAACCAATCCGCATGGGTTGGGGCGCGGCCTTCAGGAGGTGTCAACCCGGTGGCGGGGGCAATAGAAGCGCTCATCTCCAGCTTGTTCTCCAAGCTGCGCCGCCGGGGGGGACGGTCCAAGGGGGCATCCTGGGCGTGGCTCTGCCCCGCACCCGGCTGAGCTGGGGTTGCTCCACGGGCCGATTGTAGCTGGATGGCTGGAGTGGTGTCGTGGCGGTCCACCGGTGGCATCGAGCCGGTGGGGCTGGGCAACATCGGTAGAGCCTGCCCGGAGGGGGATGCTGGCCTGAACGGTTGCGGGGGCGTCTGCTGTAATAGACCTGGATTGGGCCGTTGTGCAGGGGGCTCGGGTTGCTTGCCACGTGCAGGCATCATGGGTTGCAGGGGTATGCCCATGCCCAGCGGCAAAGCGGGCATGGGGTCGATATCATCCTGCTCGGTATCGCGGGCAGCGCGTGCATGGGGTAGGGCCATCGAGCGTTGGGGCGGGGGCTCCATCAGCGTGGCAGGATCTTCCAACTGAGCCAACTCCACCACCGGAATGTCCGACAGCGCCTGCTCATCCATGGGGCGTATGCCCATGTTCTGCATGGATTCCCCTAAAGCATGGGGGGGGCCTTCCGCCGGTGCATCCATCGGGACCATCTCGATGGTGGGAATACCATCATGAAAAACACTTGGTCCAGGCCGTTGCATGCCCCGTGGAGGAGGCGCATAGCGGCTTATGGGGCGCATCATCTGTTGGTCAGAGAGGGTGAGTGCCGCCAAGAGGCGCCCCCCCGTGGGGCGTTCGTCGGCAAGGCTCGCGACCGTTTCCCGAAAAATTTCAGCCTGTTGGGGTGCTGGTGTCAGCAGCGTCATCTCTACCGTTGCGACGGGCTGCTGCATCATCTCCTGAATCCAGGAGTAGTAACTGGGCAGGGTAGTGGGAAAATCAATGCGCCTACCTTGGCGCTCATCAATGAGCGAGACCAACTGCGGCCCCCCTTCTGGCACATTAAAAATGGGCCGTTGTAGCGCTTTTTCCAAAGAGATCGGCGGCACCTGCGGACTCTGACGCTCATCGACCAACAGAGGGTTGTTGCTCAATCTCTGGGGGGCGCGCCAAAGGAGTTGTTTCGGGCCGTGTGGAGGGGGGGTGGTTAGGGTGCTTTGGGCATGGGGCGCCGATTGCGAGACCAGCGGTAAGCCGGTCATGCAGACTCCTACAAACAGTCCAGCCATACGTTGCAGTCGGCTAAACCGTGCTGATTGCCCCAAAAGGCTCATCGCACACCCATCTCCCGCATGATGTTCCCTGCCTCTTTGACGTGGCCTGCGAGCAATAAAAGCTCAACATAATCGGCCCTTAAAAATGGGTTGTCTGGCTGCTCTTTGATTAACTTAGCGTACTCTCGCAAGGCCAGAGCATGCTCCCCCATGCGTTGATGAATGCGCGTGCGGGTCATGCGAATCGAAAAAGGCTGCTCTTTTAATTGCGCGATTTTCTCTAAAGTGCGCAGATAAAAGGGCTTGGCTTGCTCCAGCCGGTTCATGGAGTAGTAGACCTCGGCCAGATAAAAGCTGGTCTCATAGTCCCCCTCATAGTGGGCCAAAAAGCGGCCCAAATATTTTTCCACCACCTCCCACTTGCCATCAAAGAAGGCCATATAGCCCAACCGCTTTAAGGCCACCTCATCCAAGGGGTCACGATCCAATACCAAGTTAAAACAGTAGCCCGCATCGGCAGGCAGGTTCTCCTGCTCGGCGCGTTTGGCTAAGTCATGGAGTCGTTCAATGGATTGGGCCACATCCGCTTCCCGGCGGATCACCTCACCCATACGTTGTTTTTTATTCAACGTGGCTAGGATCAGGAGATAGGCATCGGTAAAGGCGGGGTCCGTTCCCGCCGCCGGGGCACGTGGCGCTGCAAGGCGTAGCGCATACGCTGCTGCCCCGGATTCTACCAGATGAGTCAGCCATCCAGGTAACGCTTTTTGGTCGCCATGGCTGGCTTGTTCGGCCATCCACTCGATATACGCCTGTTTGGGTCGCGGCCCCCAGATGTAGCGTAGCGAGGCCATGGTGGGGCTGTTGGGTCCCTCCTTGGCGCTCAACTGCATAAAGGTTTGCACCGCCTCCTCACGATTACCCACCTCAAGTGCCATGAAAGCCAGTGCCTTACGATCTTCATCCCCCAGCTTGGGGTCGTCCATGCGCTGGGCTAAATAGTGGGCCAGCTCAGCCTGCACCGATTTATCCCCAGCGGCCCAAACCGCCATTAATACCTGCCCATAGAGCCCCTCTTCAGCCTCGCTCTGGGCGGGTCGCAGGCTCTGTATCAGGCGTAGCGCTTGCCCAGGCTGTTTATGGGCAAGGGTGGCATTGACCAAGGTAAGTCGGTTTTCACGAATGGGGTCCAATTGCACCAGCCGTTGGGCACCCCTTACCCCCAGTTCACCAAGCTGCCGTTCAATGGCCAAATAGGTAATGTCGGCTACCAAGTTGCTGGGCAAGTTTTCTACATGGCTTTTAAACCAATGGCTCACTTCCTCAATCTGGCTGTTTTGGCTAATGGCCATCAACGCCCATGCCGCCTGTACCGCAGGCTCCTGGCGCTGGCTGCGCAACACATCAAACATGGCCAAGCCCTGTTTGTCGCCCTTGGTGCGCAGGATAAACCCTGCCAGATCATAAAGCAGCCAAGGGGGCGTGCGTGGGTCGGGGGCGAGCACTTGGATACGCTCCAACGCCTCAGCTTGCTGACCGGTGCGCATCATCAACGCCGCTAGCCGTAACTTGCGGTCCACCGGCAGAGTGTTCTGGCGCTTGGCCAGTTCAATCCATTTGAGCGCTTCTGCCGGACGCTCCAAGGTCAAGGCAAACTCACCCGCTAACACGGGGTGCGCCTGTAAAAAAGAGTCACTCAAATAGCTATGCAACCGCTTGGCCAAATCTGGTTTTTTTAATTCCATGGCCGCCGCGATCAGATTAATGGCCAACCACTCCGGCAGCACCTTTTCGGGCATGGCGAGCGCGACGTCAAAGGCGTAGTCAATCTCTTTGCGCTGTAAGGCTAGATCGGCCAATTGCGCCACAAGCTCATGGCTTAATCCTTGAGCTTGATAGCGTTTTTTTAGTAGCGTATAGGCCTGTTCCCCTGCGCCAACGGCGGTGGCCAACTCGGCCCATTTGGCCAGCAAACGGGCATGCTTGCTCACCTGCTCCACATAGGGATTAATGAATTCCCAAGCGCTGCGAAAGCCAACGCCATAATGGAACTGTTCGGTGTAGCGTAGCGCATGATCTGGGTCAAAACGCTCATCCAACCACGATTTGCTCAAAGTCTGCGCCTGCTGTAGTCGATCAGCCAACAGCAGCAGGTCCAACAGCAGCTCCTTTTCATCCTCCCTAAGGAAAAGATGTTTCTCTTCACGGAGCCTTAGCATCACCTCCACCGCCTCGTCATAGCGCTTTTTGGAGGCGAGCATGCGCGTTAGATCCCCATAAGGACGGGTGTCTTCGGGGTAATACTTGATAAGTTGATAGAGCACATCAATCTGGCTGTCATGCATGCCCCGTTGGTTGTAGAGGCGTGAGAGTCGAATTAAGGCATCCTTGTCTGGGGTTTTTTTGACGATCGCTTCCAAATTACGCAGATATTCGGTGGGGCGCTGCGCATATTGGTAGTAGGTGTTGAGCAGCTTTTGCGCTTCGATATTTTCGGGACGACGCTTTAAAAAATCTTCCAGCAGCTTGACAGCTTTATCCACTTGGCCATTCTGTAAATGGAGCTTTGCCAAGGGTAGGACGGCACTGTCGGGCATCTCTTTGCTGGCGTCAACAAAGGATTCTAAATAACCTTGAGCCGTATCAAAATCTTTATCTTTCAAATACATCAAGGCCAACACTTCATCATTTGGCAGCATGAGTGTCGATAGCGCCACGCCAAGAGAGACCAAAAACAACATGGTCAACAGGTAGCGTATCATGCGGCATCCTGTTGGGTGTGGGGGCTATTGGCGGCGGGCTGCAAGGGTTGGCCCAACTCAATGGAGATGGTGACGCCATCAATGGCTCGTGCCGGCAAACTAAAATGCAGAATACCCAAAGCGTCGGTCTGCACCTGCACCTCTTCGCGCCAGTTCTGCGCAGGGGTCTCCATGGTGATGTAGTAGAGCCCCGGTTGGCTCATTTTCCAACGCATTTCCCCCTCGCCAAAGCCACGTGCCGCAAAGCGCAACTGAGCATCCCCCTCGCGTTGAAGCTTGGAGACCCACCAACGGGCGTCAATCAAGTAGGGCATTTTGGCGTCAGTGATGCGGTGTGGGGTGGTGTTTTCCGCCAACGCGATGATGGGCTTATCGACACTGCTATCCAGCGCGACATAGAGACTGCCCTGATAATGACGGTAGCCAAGCACGCCCTGTGAACGGGGCATGTCGACCACCTTTAGTGAGGCGTCATCAAAGCGTAACGTGCCAAGATTGCCATGATTTTCGACCCGCCATAAGTCGGGACCCTCGCTGTAGAGGCGTGCCACCATGGCCCCAGCGGTAATGCTAGCAAACTGGCTGGTGGTGACCGGGGTTAAGGAACGGGAACGGGCATAGTCCAGGTTATGGCGCAGCGCCTTGAGGCTGGCAACCCGTTCTCCACTATACATATGGTAATAAATATTCATGGGCTGGAGACGTCTGGGGGTCTCGGTGTTTTTAAAGGTTTCCACCAGATGCATGAAACCAAAAAAGCGGTCGGTCCATAGATCGGTGTAGGTGTTTTCGTTACTGGCCGAGGCGTAAATCTGCACCTCGTCGCCCACATAGCGGCCAAAGGGACTTAGCCATGCCACCGAGGGATACTCGGGATCAAAGCGGCTATCGCCGCCATTAAGGTTTTGCACCCCCGCTTCGCGGGTTTGTCGTACGGCCGCTTCAAAGGGTACGCAATTCCCTGACCATTGCAGCACCTCGACACGTTTTTTTGCGGGCAGCAGCGTGTTAATAAAATCAAAGGAGCCCTGGATCTCTAGGTTAAGGTCAAAGGGCTTGACCGCAAAGGCACGGGGAATATCGTAATGGTTAAAGAGTTGAAGGGTCTCTTTTTTAGCCTGTTCATTCTTTTTGCGTAGGGCTCTTGCGGCAACCTGTTTCCAACCCTGAGAGTCCGGTGTGGCCGAGGCTTCATTTTTGCGTAACCCTACCGAGCGCAACAGATAATCCACCATGTCGGTTTGGTCCCGTTGCGGGTAAAGATGCAAAAATGGGAGCTCGGCTTCGGGGTCAGGATTTTCAAAAAAGCTCCACTGAAGAGGATGGCTGTAGGTATGGCTACCGGCCTCCACATGTTTATAAGAGAAGATCTCTCGGGCGGTCTTAATAAAGGTAGGGCGGCCAAACCAGGTCGGGTCGAGGTCCGCCACCACCGGGGCCACCGTAACCGGTAGGTCGGGATACGCTTTGACCACCTCTTCTAAAATAACATCCGAGACATAACGCATCCCCTTGCGTTGGTATTTTTTAATGCGGGTTTCACTGCGCCAAGCATCGCCATCAATGTGGCTGTAAAAGATGCGTCGTCCAGAGAGGGTGGTGTGATCCGGTTTGGGCATCGCTTGGGTGGCAAAGGCGTCTCGAAAAAAGCGGAAAGGGTTGAGATACCACTGGCGAAAAATCTCTTCTTCATTACTCAAATAAAAGGCATACCCTTCGGCCACATACCCCCCATTTTTTGTGATAGCGGCCAGAATATGCGGGGGGGCATCGCTCCCTTTTAACTTCGCAGTGAGGAGTGGGCGTACATCTTTACGCACTTTATAAATGGGCTGGTATTGCGCCAAAGTGCCTTGATAGTCCCGCTCATAGGGTACAATACTTGGATCATCATAGGTGAGTTCTAGGTTGTGGGTGGCGCTCAGCCAATCTTGGTCGGTCGCCAGCCCCAGCATGTTCCAAAAAGTTTTTAACAGACGCTGGGGGGCCGGTTTGTCGTGAATGTCGTTGTTAAAGACCAAGGGACCTATTAAAACAAGCCGCTTGCCGGCGCGCATGGCACGAATGCACCACTCTAAAAAGGCGGCGGGGTCTTCGAGTAGCGGATTTTCAAACCAGAGTAAAATTCCCCGGACGTGGGGCATCTTGTGCAGATCTGGCAGCCCCCCTTGGATGGGGAGATGACGCAGGGTGAGGCCCAGATGGTTGAGGGGCTGCTCAGCATTTTGGTGGGCTGGGGTAGAGAAGTAGCCCAACTCGTTTTCTGCATTATAAAAGGTTAGGATAACCCGTTTTTCTTCCTCGAACAGAGCGAGTGCCGGGTGCGCCAAGGTGCAGACCCAGAAGAGAATCCATAGTTGTAACAGCGGGTGTTGGCGACTCATGGCTCGTCCACCAATTGATCCAGAAGATGGGTCGCAACGTAGGGTGTAAAACCATTGTTGCGCTGGGTGGTGTAGATGGAGGCAATTCCTGCACGGTCTTGGGGGTCCCAATAGTCCAGGGTAAATATTTGTAAATGGGGCGCACCTTGTTGGAGCTTTTTCAGAAATTGCACCTGGGCAGTATAGCTGGCTTGTGGCACAAGAGTGTAATTTTTATCAATAAAATTATATTGGCTGTAAACCGATTCGCCCAGGACCATGTTGATCTGGGTTTGAATATCAGACAGGATCGCATAACCACGATTGACCATGATTAATATGTCTGGGTAGTGCAAACGAATGGCGTGGACCAAATTGATGGCCGCTTGGGTCATGCCCTTAAAGCGTTTTGGGTCTTGTTGTTCCAAATAGGGGGGATTGTCGAGGGTGTCGATGAAAATGCCCTGAAACCCCTGGCGTAAAATATCTGGAATTAACTTTTCCAGTACCCGCTTGGCCCATAGATGGCTGCGCACATCGACAAAATAACTGCCAGGCCAAAATTGATTTTCCTGCAACACAATGCCCTGCGCCTTAACCTGGGCAAAATAGTCACGATGGGAGCCTACCTCACCCAGGCTAAGGTAGCCAAGCAGGGTTTTACGTCGTTCAACCAGTGGCGCGAGGGCAGGGTGATAGCTGCTATCTAACACCACCAGTTGATAGGGTGTGAAGGCCTCGGTTGGAGCTAAGTCGGCATAGTAGACCGCCCAACGGTTAAACCGCTCAGCGGGCGCAGCATGGGCTGTTGAGAGAAAGACCAGTGCCTCACAGAGTATCATGATGGCAAGCATGGTGGCGCGCATGGGTCTTAACCTATTTCCGTGGACCAAAAAAAGGGCGGCATGATTGGGTAAAAAACGCTTTAACAAACGTGTCAGGATTGAGGTAACGCATCTCTTGTTCTATGGCATGCCGATGCTATTTAGGGCGTGTCGGCACAGCCCGCTTGCAAGCGGCTAAGCGCGTTCCAACCCATGCATCGTACACGCCACACCGGCTTGTGTGACTTAAATGGCATGAGGCGCATGTCCGTTATGACCAAAAAATAGTACAGCAAGGGGGGTAATGAATTTTGCTAGGGTAACCGTAAGGGTTGAAAAGCATACAGTCGTCAACGTGGTCTCTTTAATAGCCAACTTAAGGGCGAAAGGGAAGTAAAACCGAAAAATTGGGTTAAAATATTGTATAATCACAAAATCTTACAAATTTTAAGCAAGATGTTACGAGACAGTGGCATGTTTTTTTGCGGAACGGGTACAAACCGGCGGCATGCTTATTCTGCCAAGGGCGCACCCGTTTTTGTTGGGCGGGGAGCATGGCTGGGTAGGCGCGCCTTGCTCGGGGCCTTATGTGTAAAGGGGGCAAGGGGAGAACGAGATGTTTGGTGAAGGGTCGTCGGTCATGGTGTCGGGGAAGCGTAAAATTCATAACCCGTCAGTCAACATAAAGGTAGCGTAAAGGATAGAGAGTTCGTAACATAGTGTAGCGGTTTTATGCACGACAGCTGGCTTGGCAGATTTCCCATCCAGACAGCGCAGGTGTGGGTGTCGGAAAGAGGGGGGGATTTCCGTTACACCATCAAGCGGGGTGTAGGTTTTGTTATGGAAAAACCAGCGATAGACCGATCCGCAAAAAAGGTTATTAGGTCTGCCAGCCAAATATTGGGCTGGCGGCTAAAGCCCCCTTTTACCCTGAAAAGCATCATCCACCACCACTATCTTAGCTCGGCGCTGTTCCCTATATTAGCCATCGATCTGGTTTTGTTGGTGCTCTATTTTGGTGTGACAGGCTATCTATCCAACCACAATGGCGCGGCATTGCGGCAAATTGCACTGACCAATTTGCACGGATTTATGCTGCAAGAGGCCGAATATTTGAACCAGCGGCTCTCTGAAATTAGCCGGACCGCGCGGATTTTGCAGGACCAACAGAGCCGTTTTTTCCAGATGAGCCCTTGGCAAAACCTCACGCTGCCCAATGGCGAGCCCCGCTTTGCGGTACATGCCAATGGGGTCTTTTATAAGGAGGAGGATAATGGTGGCAGTAGCCTCTACTATGCGGCCACCACCAATATTGGGGAGGTGGAACGGCGCAAGGCGCGCGCGACAGAGTGGTTGGACCCTATGCTTAAACAGGTGGTGGAGAGCCAACCGCTGGTGGCTCAGGCTTACCTGAATACTTTTGATAATATGAACCGACTCTACCCCTTTCTATCCGATGCCCCAGGCATGTTTGGGCCAGAGTTAAATGTGACAAGCTATAATTTTTACTATTTGGCCGATGCGCAGCATAACCCCTCGCGTAATCCGGTATGGACCACCACCTATCTGGATCCTGCGGGCAAAGGTTGGATGGTCTCCTGTGTCGTACCTATCTACAGTGGCAATCTGCTGGAAGGGGTGACAGGGTTGGATGTGACGATTCGGGATTTTGTCACTCATGTGCTGGCTTTGCCGTTACCTTGGTCCGGTAGTGCATTTTTGTTGGATGAGCAGGGTAGTATTCTTGCAATGCCACCCAAGGTTGAGGTCATTTTAGGGCTTAAAGAGCTTAAAGATCACGACTATAAACAGACCGTGGACCGGACCATGTTACGCCCTGCATCCTATAATATCTTGAAACACGCCGATCCTATGGTGCAACAGCAGTTTCACAAGTTGCTTGGTGAAGGGCAAGAGCAGGGTGTATTGGTAAGCAAAGGTGAGCGGTATTTGATGGCGCACCGAAAAGTACCATTGACAGGCTGGCATTTGGTCACGTTGGTGGATGAGTCGGTGTTGCTGGCCTCCCAGGATGCCTTGGCCAGCTTGATGTTGCGCATTGGGCTATGGGTTGGCACGGCTGTGGTGGTTTTTTATGGGCTGTTTTTTATCTATCTTAGCCGTAAATCCTTACGCTTGGCCGGGGTAATCGCGCAGCCTTTGCTGCATTTGGCGCAGCAGGCTAAGCAGGTCGAGGCTCAGCAAAGTGGTGTGACATTGGCACCGGTTGGCGTGATGGAGGTGGACAGCCTAAGTGAAAGCTTTAATAGAATGGTGCAAACCGTGCAACAGCGTACAGAAAAGCTTGAAAGTACGCTCATTGAGTCGCAACTTCATGAAGAAAAAGCCAAACTTTATGCCAGTCAGGTCAGCACCGATAGCCTGACCGGATTTTATACCACAAGCGAGATTGCGGTTTTTGCCCAGCGTGAAATAGCCCGAAGTCGTCGTTATTATCAACCTTTCAGCTTGTTGTTGGTTAAGGGCGTACGGTCTGACTTAAGCCAAGAACCACACGCTTATGGGGCGATGGCTTGGCTGAAAAATCTCGCTGAAGCACTGGACGAACAGTTGCGGGAGATTGATCTGGTTGGGCATTGGGGGGATCGCTTTTTGTTGGTGTTATTGCCCTCTACTGAACTTGGGCAGGCCGCACAGTTAGCCAAGCGTTTGCAGGATGATTTAAGCCAACGGATGATGGAGGATCAAGAGGCCTTCCAACTGAACATTGTTGTGGGTCAGTTGGGAGACGAAACCGAGCTGGAACCCTTGTTGCAAAAGTTTCTGGATGGGCTGGCCAGTGATGCAAACGCACCTGAGCGACGGACTGTGGTGCTACAGATGGGTAGAGCGGTGCCGTTATCAACATATTTAAAGTAGAGGGCCTGTGGCCCGTTGGCAGGGGTTAGGCTGGATTCTTTCTCTTTCCGGCGTCCACATGCCGGATAGCCCTGTTGCAGGGCAATCGGTGGTCATGTAAGTAACGCGATAAACCGATGGCGAGCAGAGATTAGCCGATTCCCCCTTGTCGATTAGGGCGGATGGCGCAATGCTCGCCCACCCAAGCAGGCCCGCGTAGGTTTAAAATTGGGGCAATAAACCGCATGAAAAGTTTAACCCATAAGCTGGTGATCTTTGTTAGCGCTCTGGTGGTGGTCGTGGTGGCCATTTCTGGCTGGTTTGCCTATGAGCAGACCCGACATTTGCTACTAGAGCGCGCGCTCCCGTCGCTGCGGGCAAAGGTTGAAGCATCCATGGGCGATTTTTTAAAGCCCTATGCCGCCGCTCATGGCCCGTTGCAACTGTTGGCGACAGCGCCTTCCATGCAGGCGTTGCTGCGGGCAAAACTGGCGATGGATGTAGACCAGCAAAAGACTCAAGTTCTCCTGAGGGATGTGGAGAACTTGTTGCAAAACTATATAAAATTTTACCCAGACACTTGGCAAATCCGTCTGGAAGGCGTCGCCACAAACGGTGCGGCTTGGTTGATAGTGGTACCCGCTGGCGCGCAGCCAATCGCGGTGGTAGAGGATAAACTGGGACAAACCAACCAGGGTGGTGAGCCTGAGGCGTCGCCCTTGCGCGCGGGAGAGGTGCGCTATTCCGCCATTGAAAGCGATATCTCCCAGGGCGCTGAGGGAAAGCCCTCTCAAGCAGGTCTAAGCATGACCCTGCGGGTGGATTATGCGGGTCAGCCAGCAGCTCGATTGGTTGTATATCAAAAACTTACGCATTCTTTGGAACAGCTTCGCGGCGCTTTGGCGGGTGCCGGTCAACTCTACGTGGTGGAGCCCCGTCATTTTAGGTATGTTGTCCATCCAGATCGGGCAAAACAGCTTGGACAAACCCTCGGCACGGTTTGGGGATTAAGCGAAGAGTTCCCTCTGCTGGCCGAAGGCTTGGCCGCCTTACAATCGGTGCAGACTGGTGGCCGTTCGCTGCAACGGGAAGATGGGGAACACTTGGTGCATATGGCTTGGTACACCGTGGGCCAAGCTGGCCGTGGGGCGGATGTGGGGGTTATTTATCGCCTACCACGACAAGCGGTGCTGGGCGCTTTTGATGCGCTTGTCCAGCGTAGCTTGTGGATCAACTTGGCGTTGGTGATGGTTGCGCTGTTGGGCAGTGCCCTGTTTGCTGGTTCGGTAACAAGACCATTGCGCCATCTTGCGCAGGTAATCTCCGGTTATGGTCGGGGAGAACATCTACCGCTGCAATACACAGAGCGTAGTGATGAGGTAGGGCAAATCGGTGAGACCTTTTTGGAGATGCGACAGGCCATTGAAGCCCGAACCCAAGCTTTAGAGGAAGAAGAACAACGGCTTAATTCACTGTTTGAAAGTGCCGTGGATGGCATTCTTATCATTGATGCGAAAGGTATAATCCAACGCTACAATGCCGGTGCGTGCAAGCTGTTTGGATACACCTCTAAAGAAGCGCTGGGGAAAAATGTCTCCCTGTTGATGCAGGATGTGGTGGGACAAGAACATGATCTGTTCATTACCCGCTTTTTGCAAGAGGGTGGCACGCGGGTGGTGGGCAATAGTCGTGAGGTGGAGGCGCGTCATAAAGATGGTAGTGCGCTGCCGGTGCAGCTCTCGGTCAGTCACTTTAAGTATGCCGGGGAGGACTATTTTACCGGTATATGCCACGATCTGCGCCACCAGCATTGGTTGCAGAGTGCCTTGAAAATGGCCAACGATCACTTAGAGAGCCAGGTTGCCGAACGCACCGAGGATCTTACCCAGGCCAATCAGGCACTCCAGCAAGAGGTGGCGGAACACCAACTAACCCAGGCCAAGCTGTTTTTGGTGAATCAAGTTTTTGAAAAAGCACGGCAGGCGATTGTTATTACAGATCATAATAATAAAATATTGGATGTTAATCCCGCCTATGAGGCGTTGACAGGGTTTCAGAAACAGCAGGTCGTGGGTCATGATCCTGCGGTGGGTAAGTCGGGGCGGCACGATCCTGCTTTTTACGCCCGCATGTGGCGCAGCTTGTTGTCAGAAAATCATTGGGAAGGTGAGGTGTGGGATCGCCGCTCCGATGGTTCGATCTATCCAAAATATTTAAGTATTGACCGTGTGTTGGATCGTCAGGGTAGCGTGCTTAACTATGTGGCCATGTTCCAGGATTTAACCGAGCAAAAAGCCACGGAGGAGGAGTTGGAGCGGCTCTCCCACTACGATCCGTTGACGGGCCTGCCCAACCGGGCGCTCTTTCGCAATCGTCTCGAACATGAGTTTTTGGTGGCACGGCGGCATAATCGCAGTGTGGCGCTGGTTTTGATTAATCTGGATCGCTTTAAACAGATTAATGACTCCTTTGGCTTTACGGTGGGGGATCGGTTGCTGGCGATGGTGGCCAAGCGGCTGGAGCAACTGGTACGCAAAACCGATCTGATCGCCCGCCAAGAGAACCGTCAGGAGCGTGATTCGGATACCCTCTCTCGCTTGGGGGGGGATGAGTTTTCCATTATTTTGGCCGAGTTGCGGGCGGCGGAAGACGCCGCCATCGTGGCCCGGCGTACGGTGGCGTTATTAGAAGAACCCTATGACATCGAGGGGCAGGAGGTGTTTTTGGGCGGTAGCTTGGGGGTCTCTATCTACCCAGAAAATGCCGAGAGTCTAAATGGTATGATCCAGTGTGCCGAACGCGCCTTGGTTAAAGCCAAGGAGGGCGGGCGCAACACCTTCCGCTTTTATTCAGAGGAGATGAACCGCCACAGTGCTGAGCAGGTGCGGTTGGAAACGGAGCTGCGCCGGGCGGTTATGCAGGAGCGCTTTCAACTCCACTATCAACCCAAGCTGGAGATTGCCACCGGTGAGATTGAAGGGGTAGAGGCGTTGGTGCGGTGGCCCCGCAGAGATGGCAGAATGTTCTCCCCCGACGCCTTTATTCCCTTGGCCGAAGAGACGGGTTTGATTGTACCGTTGGGGCGTTGGATCCTTAAACAGGCGTGCGCCGACGTGGTAGCCATCAATGCCCAGCGGGTCCGTCCCCTACGGGTGGCGGTGAACCTGTCGGCGAAACAGTTTCAACAGGAGGATCTGGAGCAGATGGTGTTGGAGGCTCTGGAGGAGACAGGGTTAGAGACCCAACTGCTGGAGTTGGAACTGACCGAGAGTATGATGATGGGGGATGTGGATGAGGCGATCAATACCATGAGCATTTTAAAAGGCTTGGGTTTGACGCTCTCCATTGATGATTTTGGCACTGGTTACTCTTCGCTCTCTTATCTGAAGCGTTTTCCTGTGGATGCCCTTAAGATTGACCAATCTTTTGTGCGGGATTTAGAACGTGATTCGGAGGATGCCGCCATCGTACACGCGGTGTGCAACCTGGGTGAGAGCTTGGGTATGAAGGTGGTGGCCGAAGGGATAGAGACCCAATTGCAGATGGATTTTCTGCGCCAGCTTAATTGTGACACTGGCCAGGGTTATTTTATTGCGCGCCCCATGCCGCTGGCCCAGTTGCAGGATTTTTTGGCGCAACATCAGGGTTGAGGCTGGCTCTGTTCAGGGGCGGGCATGGGGGGTAGGCTGAGAGAGATCAGCCCGGTTGCCAGCAAAAAGGCACTGGATACCCAAAGACAGGCCACTAAGCTGCCCTCGGTATAGACCCAGCCAGAGAGCACCGTGCCCACCAGCCGCCCTCCGGCATTGGCCATGTAATAAAAGCCCACATTCATAGCCACCTTGTCGTGGTCTGCATAAGCAAGGATCAGGTAGGAGTGCAGGGCCGAGTTAATGGCAAACACGGCACCGAACAGGATAAGCCCGGTGGGGATGATGGTTGCCACCGGCCACGGCATCTGCATGCTCAAGGCAATACCCGCTGGGAACAGCGCCAGCAGCAGCGCCCAGACGATGGCGCTGGTGGGGCCTGGGGTGCCGCTGCCCAACAGTTTTGGGGCAATGGCTTGGATGATGCCATAACCGATCACCCAGAGCGCCATGAACCCCCCAACCTGCATCTCTTGCCAATGCAACACCTGGGTCAAATAGACCGGCAGGGCCACCACAAACCAGACATCGCGGGCACCAAACAGAAAAAAGCGGGCGGCTGAAAGGCGGTTGATGGCGGGTTTGTTGGAAAAAATATGTTGAAATTTGGGCTTTTGTGGGGCTTTGCCCAAATGATTGGGCAGCAACCAGTAAGTGAGCAGCAGCACCAGCAGCAGTCCACTGGCTAAAATGATTAAACTGCCGCGAAAGGTAAACAGGTGCAGCAGCAGGGCACCTAAGAAAAAGCCTGCCCCTTTAAGGGCGTTTTTAGAGCCGGTTAGCAGGGCGACCCATTTAAAGAGGCTGGCTTGGGCTCCCTCTTTGACGATACTCTTGACCGAGGCTTTGGCAGACATTTTATTAAGATCTTTGGCGATGCCCGAGAGCGCCTGAGCCAGCATCACATAGGGCACGCTGAGCCATGCCGTGGGTAGGGTCAGCATGGCCAGGGCGACAACTTGTAGTCCCATACCGATATGCATGGTTTTATTGAGCCCAATACGCGCCCCCAGCCAGCCGCCCAGCAGATTGGTGACAATGCCAAAAAACTCGTAGAAGAGGAAGAGGCTGGCGATCTCCAGGGTGGAGTAACCAAGGCTATGAAAGTGCAGGACCACCAACATGCGGATGGCCCCATCGGTCAAGGTAAAGGCCCAGTAGCCCGCCGTAATGACCAGATAGTCGCGCATGGAGGAGGTCATGGGGTGGTTCCTTCCCAATTTAGGGATGCAAAGGGGGAGGCTGCGGGGGTATGCCCCCCGCAGCCAAGATCCATAGGTTACGGGGTCATTATAAGGTGTTGGCGATTTTAAGCGCGAGGTCCATCAAGCGATTGACATAGCCCCACTCATTATCGTACCAAGCCAACACTTTAAGCTGGGTGCCGTCAATCACCATGGTGGAGGGGGCATCGATAATGGCTGAACGCGGATCATTCAGAAAATCCACCGAGACCAATGGCCGCTCTTCATAACCAAGAATGCCGTGCAGATAACTTTCAGAGGCCTCCTTGAACAGGGTGTTGATGGCGCTTTCGGTAACGGGCTTGGCCATTTCAAAGACACAATCGGTGAGGGAGGCATTGAGCAGGGGCACACGCACCGCGACACCGTTGAGTTTACCGGTCAACTCCGGAAAAATTTTGGTGATCGCTTTGGCCGATCCGGTGCTGGTGGGTATGAGGGAGTTGCCACAGGCACGGGCACGGCGCAGATCTTTGTGCCCTTTGTCCACAATGGTTTGGGTGTTGGTGATATCATGAATGGTGGTCATGGTACCGTGTACAATACCAATCTTTTCATGCAGTACCTTGATGACAGGGGCCAAACAGTTGGTGGTACAGGAGGCTGCGGTGACAAGATGGTGCTGCTGGGGCTGGTAGAGGTGATCATTGACGCCGTAGACCAGGTTGAGGGCCCCCTCGGTTGGAGCGGCCACCAACACCTTTTTAACCCCTTGCTCAAAATAGCGCTGTAGGGTGTGGGGCTGTTTGTGGTGTTTGCCGGTGGCTTCAATCACCAGATCGCAGGTTGACCAGTGGTGGGCATCAATATCGGCCACGCTGTGGTAAGGGATGCGGCTATCCTCAATGCAGATCTCCCCCTGTTGGGCCGTGCAAGGGTGTTGCCACCTGCCGTGTACCGAATCAAACTGGAGCAGGTGGGCGGAGCCGTGGGCATCGGTACTGGTCTCGTTAATCGGCCCCCAGATAATGCCTGGGCTGTTCCAGCCTGCCCGTAAGACCAGACGGCCCATGCGGCCAAAGCCATTGATACCTATGGTGACGCTCATCTTAAATACTCCCTTTGCCTCGGTTGCTTGGATGGGTATAGCAGCCTTATTTTAGAGGGTACGTGTGGCTAGCGTGGCACCTGATCTGGGTCGGTATCACCGGCTAACGCAGATTACCCCCTGTGGTGTGCGCGAGGGTATACGCCGGTTGTGACGTAAGTGTGGCGATCAAGCGTAAGCGGGGAAAAGGGTAAAGCATATGGTATATACGTTCAAGTGTATATTATGCTCAGGCCACGGCGGAGAGCGCGGAACTAAATTTTGGGGGTCTATCCATGGTGGCCAACCGCTTAATATCTTGTTCAAGCAGGCTCTGTTCCTGGCACCCACGATGGGAGGCGTGCAGCATCTCTTTAGCCCATTGGGGTAACTCGGGGTGTAGGGCATAGAAGATCCACTGACCATTGCGGCGGCTGGTGACCACATTGTGTTGGCGTAAGAGGGCGAGATTGCGGGAAATTTTTGGCTGAATGGCATCCACAGCTTGGCTTAGTTCGCAGACGCACATCTCGCCTTCAATAAGCAGCAGCATAAGGCAACGGAAACGGGTTTCGTCAACCAGGGATTTAAGAAACTGTTGAGGCGTTAGCATGGGATCAACATCTTTAGCTGGTTAGGTGCGTGGGCGGATTAGGGTAAA
Source organism: Magnetococcus marinus MC-1 (assembly GCF_000014865.1). Lineage (NCBI taxonomy): Bacteria > Pseudomonadati > Pseudomonadota > Magnetococcia > Magnetococcales > Magnetococcaceae > Magnetococcus > Magnetococcus marinus. The sequence goes on along the minus strand of NC_008576.1, from coordinate 3,685,151 downwards.
GGGTAAAAATTTTCCCCATTATAGGCAGCTTGACGCAGATGAAAACCCTTCAAATATTGATGCCCCCTATCATAGCAACTTGATAACGAAGATTTTTTTGCGTGATAAGGGGGATTGATGGTGCAAGGGATTGTGGTCTATGGCGAGAAAGTTTGGGTTTTTGGCCGTTATGCCGGATAGCGCGACACTGGTTTTTTTCGAGGTGACCTGTGTCGGTAAACGGCTGTCATGCTCATTTGACCAAACCTATCAAAAAAACAGAAGCTGTTGCGCGGCATGGATGAGCACATTAGCCGTTTTAGAAAGGGCGCATCTGCTCCAGAAAGCGCTGTAGATGGGGCGGCGCCGGTGCGGTAAAACTCTGTTGGATGGCACCGTGCAAGAGAATGCGCCGAGCATGGAGATGCATGGGGGGGCCATCGCAGGCCGCGCCACCATAGAGGGGGTCTCCCACAATGGGGCAGCCCATGGCGGCACAATGAACCCGCAGTTGGTGGGTGCGACCCGTTTGGGGCATCAGCGCCAGCAGCGTCTCATTTTGCCCATAACCCATGACCTGGAACAGTGTGCGGCCCCATTTGCCCCCCATCCTAACCTTGACCCGTGGGCGTCCCGGCCAGCCCACATCCTGTAAGGGTAGCTCAATAAGCCCTTGATCCATGAGGGGGCGTCCCTGTACCACTGCCCAATAGAGCTTTTCAACACCACCCTGGGCAAACAGGTTGCTGAGGCTGCGACGCATGCCCTTGTGGCGTCCCAGTACCAAGCAGCCGCTGGTGGCGCTATCCAGACGATGCACGGCGGCGGGAGGCTTGCCGCGCTCAAAACAGAGCTGGGGCAGATGGTCCGCCAGGGTCTCGCCCCCACCCGGTCCGCGATAGATGGGCATGCGGTTGGGTTTGTTGAAGATAAGCAGATCGGCATCCATGTGTAGGATATGCCGCGTTGGATCGCCTGCGTCGAGTAAGCTCATGGTTGGGGATTCGTCTGGCTCCACTGCTGCAACCGCTGCTGAGCGTAGTGGCTGTAGGCGTCGCGGCTGCCGCGACGCAGATAGGCGCGGTAGTAGCGGGCGGCTTCGCTGGGGCGCTGCATATCATCCAAGGCCTTGCCTTGCAAAAAGGTGGTCTGGGGGTTGCCCGGCACGACCCGTTCGTAGGCCAGCAGATCTTCGTGGGCCGCGCTGGGGTTGCCACTGGTCAGGTTGGTGATGGCCGCCACATGCAGTGCCTGGGCTTCATTTGGATAGGAGTGCTTGGCCAGTTCCACATAGCGCTTGGCCCCGCGCGCATCGCCCTTGGCCAGCTGAATTTTGGCCATTTTAACCAGGGCGGTGTAGTCATCTTCGGTGCTTTTTAGGGCCTTGGCCAAACAGGATTCCGCTTGCGAAACTTGCTTGTTTGCAAGGGCGGTGTCGGCCTTTTGGATCCATTCTATGGTGGGTTTTTGGGCCCGAATGGTGGCGGTGTGATCCATGTAACGCGCCCGGTTGTTGGGGGCCGCTTGGTGGTTGCGGTAGCTCTCTTGAAAGCGGCGTTTGGCAGTGGAGAGCCGCTCGCGACTCATGGGGTGGGTGGCAAACATGGTCTCTAGGGCGTTGGGCTTCTGTTTGGATTGGGCACTAAGGAGCTCCATCAACCCTACCATGCCCGCTGGATTGTGGCCGCCCTTGGCCATATACGCCATACCTAAAGCATCGGCTTGGCGCTCATCATCGCGGCTGTAACTGGAGAGTAGCGCTTTCGAAGTGACGCCTCCCAACGAGTTGACCAACATACCAGCGGTCTGACTGTAGTAGCTGCTTAAGTAGCCTATCCCACTCAAACCCAATTGGGTAAAGAGGCTGCGGGTTTGGCGTTGGGCGGCATGCCGTGCGTTAACATGGCCCAATTCATGCCCCAATAGCGCCGCCAGTTCGGCTTCGTTCTGCATCTCCAATAAAATGCCACGGGTTACGGCGGTGCTGCCCGCTGGAAACGTGTACGCGTTGACGTGGGTGGCGTTGACCGCACGATAATTATAGGGCACCTGCGGGCGATGGCTCAGCTGGGCCATCTCTTGGCCAACGCGGGTGAGATAGCGATTAAGCGCCTCATCCTGCACCGCGCCAAAGTCATTGGAAAATTGCTGGGGGGCGTGCTGCCGATCCACCGCCAGCTCCTGGGCGGGGCTCATCAGCATAAGCTGCTGTTCCCCTGTGACCGGATTAACAGAACAGCCGCTCAATAGGGAACTGCTCGCCCAACCCGCCGTGGTAAGGCTAAGCAACCACAGCGTTTCGCGGCGGCTATAGCGGCGGCTTGAAGGGGGTCGTGAAGGGGGGTGAAACATGGTAAAGCTCCCCGATTTAGCGCTTATGGCAACAAGGTATGTGCTCACCTTGCCCCATGATTAAAGGTGCGCGGATGCATAGTAGGTCATCATGTTTGGCTTTTTGTCCATGCTTAGCCTGCGTAGGGGGCCATGCCTGCTGTGGGCGGCTCAGCGGGGCAACAGCTCTGCGTCATAAGGCTTGGCGGTGGCGCCATCCAGGCACAGCCCTGTGGCCCAGGGGGGTTAACGGACAGCCTGAAAGTTTTTTATAGTAGCGTTTTTTTGCCCATAGGCCAAGCGCGGCGTGGCACGCTTGGCCCAGGCAAGGGACGGGATACGACAGGGGCTTAGAGTCGGCCAATATGGATCAATTGCTCTTTGAGGCTCATGTGGTTTAGCCGCTCAAAGGGCAGATTTACAAAGACGCTAATACGGTTGGTAATCATGCGAAAAGTCTCAGCATAGGCAAGGCTTCGCTGCGCCTCATTGCCCTCCACCAGAGCAGGGTCGGGTATGGACCAGTCAATGGCAAGGGGTTGTCCTGGCCAGTTGGGGGTGGGTTCTGCCGCTGTTTTATCGCATAGGGTAAAGGCAAAGTCGATGGGGGGGGGCGCGCTCTCAATAAAAGCAGACCAGCTTTTTGGGCGTAAGACACTGGTATCAAGATGCATTTTTTGCAAAAGCTCTAGGGCGTAAGGGTGTATTTCGGTGCGCGGCTGGCTACCGGCACTATAGCCGCGAAAATGGCCTTTACCCTCACGGTTAAGGATCGCTTCCGCCATTAAGCTGCGGGCTGCGTTGTGGGCGCAGACAAACAGAACATTGTACACACGATCATCGTTCATGGTGGACCTCTTCTAAGGATAAATAAACCTGTTGTTCAAGGCCGGATGAGAGGTGTTTTACCATAAAGGCAGGTTGCTCATGGGGGGCTTATGCCGTTCCGTGGCCTAAGCTGAGCGAATACACTGCACAAGTTTTAGGGTGTTATCGCAACCTAAACACCTAAGGTGTGGCCCGTGCGAATCGCCCGTGCCTCCTTAAACACGTGTGTCTGTTTTGACCGCACCATGACGGCGTAACACGCCTAAGCGCTTAAAAAGCGGTCACTTGGCAGCATAGGCCAAGTGTTTTTGTTGAGAACCATCATAAAAGGAGAATGCGGAAGAGGTGGTGTCAGATTGGTAAAATGTGCATGACTGGCGCATTGCTTAATCCCATAAGCAGCGGGTAGCCCAGGACTACCCGCTGTAGGACGCGCAGATTAGGTTAAAGATGTGGCTAAAGCTCGGTTAATGCTACAGAGCACGGCCTCCAACGCAGAGCGGCTGCTGTCGGTGTGCAAGCCTACCCCAAAGGTCGGCTTGCCACCATTTACGCTGATTTGCACAAAACTAACCGCCTCCGAGTCCCGTCCGGCGGTGCGGGCGTGCTGGTGGTAGTCATGGATCTGGATGGTCATGCTATAAAAGGTCTCCAACGCATTGACCAAGGCGCTCATGGGGCCATTGCCATGGGCTTGCAACGCCTGCACGGTGCCTGCATAACTGACCTGGGCGTGCAGATGATGGCGCTCCTCGGTCTCCTCTCGATGCTCAACATGACCCAGACTCAAGGGGTTTTCCTGCAAGACAAAGTTTTTGAAAAAGAGCTGTTCAATTTCATCGGCCTGTAGCTCCCGGCCCATCTCATCGGTGACAGCCTGGATGACCCGGCTAAACTCCACCTGCATGGCTTTGGGCATGTGGATGCCGCAACGCTCCTCCATAATAAAGGCCATGCCGCCCTTGCCCGACTGGCTATTGATGCGAATAACCGGTTCATAGTGGCGGCCAAGATCCTGGGGATCAATGGGCAGATAGGGTACCGCCCACTGCTGCGCCTGCTCCTGCTTGTGGAGATGTAATCCCTTGCGAATGGCATCCTGATGGCTGCCCGAAAAAGCGGTAAAGACCAGCTCTCCCGCATAGGGCTGCCGGGGCGGGACGCTCATGCCGGTGCAGGCTTCGCTGGTGGCAATAATACGGGGCATCTCCGAAAAATTAAGCCCAGCATCAATGCCCTGGCTGTGCAAATTCATCGCCACCGCCACCACATCGGTATTACCGGTGCGCTCGCCATTGCCAAACAAGGTTCCCTCCACCCGGCCCGCACCGGCCAACATGGCCAACTCGGTGGCGGCCACCGCAGTACCCCGATCATTGTGGGCATGCAGGCTGATAATGATGCTCTGGGGGTCGCTAAGGTGGCTGAGCATCCACTCAATCTGGTCGGCGTAGATATTGGGGGTGGACATCTCCACGGTCGCGGGCAAATTAAGGATCATGGGTTGGGCAGGGGTGGGTTGCCACACCTGCTGCACCGCTTCGCTGATGGCCAACGCAAACGGTAATTCGGTGCCGGTAAAGCTCTCGGGCGAGAACTCCAACACGATTTCGGTCTCGGGAGAGCGCTGGGCATGCTCCTTGATCATCTGGGTGCCTTCAACGGCGACATCAATGATCTCTTGTTGGCTTTTGCCAAACACCACCCGCCGCTGCAAGCTAGAGGTGGGGGTGTAAAGATGCACAATGGCCCGCTTGGCCCCTTGTAAGGCTTCAAAGGTGCGCTCAATTAAGTGGGCGCGGGACTGCACCAACATCTGCACGGTCACATCGTCGGGGATGGCCTTCTGCTCAATGAGATCCCGCAAAAATTGAAAATCATCCCGCGAGGCCGAGGGAAACCCCACCTCAATCTCTTTAAAGCCAATCTCGACCAACAGGTCAAACATGCGCCGTTTGGCTTGAGGTCCCATGGGGTTCGCCAAGGCTTGGTTGCCATCGCGCAGATCGACACTGCACCAAAGCGGCGCTTTGGTGAGGGTGCGGTTGGGCCACTGCCGATTGGCAAGGGCTACAGGGGGGTAGGGGCTATATTTATGAAAGGGCATCGAACCGTTCATGATGCTACTCCTGATTTTTTATGAAGAGATCACTCTATCTCATTGGTTATGTGTCGGACGGCTTGTCGCGCCGCCTGCGTTAAGGGCGTGCGGAAAGGTCGCTAGTCGCGGACCCAAACGGTCAGGGGTCAGACGCCGATCCAAATACAATGAGATGCAGATAGGGTTCACCGTGCCCTCCTGTTGGCAGGTTTATGTGGTCATGCTTGGGGGTGTATCGGTTAAGGTCGATACGCACCTTGGGGTCTACAGTCGCGTGTATGCCTTACGGCAGCAGCAGGGGTAGGCCGTTGCACACAAAGCGTGGTGCAGGCCGGAGGAAACGCACAGAGGATGCGCGATGTACAGAGGTGTGACGCATATTTAACTTCTTTACAAAAGCGGCTTCTTTACAAAAAATAGAGTCAGACAACGACTACCCTAAAAGGGATGGTTGGGTTTTGTAAAGCAAAAAAACAGGTTAACCATGATTTTAGCGGGTCCATGGTGGCCCGCTTCCGCGCCCGGTTGTGGGCTTTACGGCAGGGCCTGTGGATGGCGCCGAGTGGCCGAGCGGGCGTAATCGCTAGGTTCATCCGTGCGCATTTTCGGGGGGTAGGGGGGCAGGATGGAACAAGAGGGGGGTATGGAAGGGGTGGCCGCGTTGCATTATCGCGTAACCGGCGAGGCCGATGCCCCCCCATGGGTGTTTCTGCATGGTCTCATGGGGGCGGGCCAGAATTGGCGGCGCATTGTGCGGGGCATGCAGCAGGGGCGGCAGATACTTACCTATGATCAACGGGGGCATGGTCGCTCTGCTAAACCGGCACAAGGTTATGCGTTGGAGGATTATGCCAACGATCTTTTAATGCTGGTGGATGCGCTGGGTTGGTCCCGCTTTGTGCTGGTGGGGCATAGCCTAGGTGGGCGGGTGGCCCTCTGTTTTGCCCATGCGTACCCCCAGCGTTTGCGGGGGCTGGTGATCGTGGATATTGGTCCAGGTGGGCAAAACCAAATAGCGGATCGTTCGGCTAAGCTGCTAGAGATGATCCCTACACCCTTTGCCGACAAAGCGGCGGCCAAACACTATTTTGCCCACACTTTTGCCCAACAGGCCCATGCAGCGGGGTGGGGCGCGGTGGCGCGACTGGGGGCCTTCCTCTACAGCAATCTGCACGTAAGCGAGCAGGGCCAGGTGGATTGGCGTTTTTATAAACCCGGTATGCTAGCCAGTGTCGCGGCCCCTGCCCAACAGCCCCGCTGGGATCAACTGCACGGTCTAAGTATGCCGACCCTGCTTATGCGGGGGGAGCACTCCGACTATCTTTCCCCCGAGACCTTCAGGCAAATGGTAGCCTGTAATGCCCATATTCAAGGGGTGCAGATCCCCCAGGCGGGCCATTGGGTACATGCCGATCAGCCCGAAGCCTTTATGGCGCAACTACACCATTTTGAGCAGCGCTTGTCGGGGGGCTAGCCCGGCTATTTTATAAATCCCAGACGCTCTCGCTTGATCTTTGAATTTTAAAGAACTTTTTAGCGCTTGAAGCGATCAATAAGTATCTTGTGCGCGTTAAGAAAGCCTTTAAAATCCAAGTCTCTATGCGATCATCGAAGGGATTGATGAAATAGCCGGACGAGGGGGGCTCTGGTAGGGCATGGGTGAAGATCGGGTTCTTCTATTCCCCCTCAGGATTGCGGTGAGGCTTGCAACCAAGCTGTGCGCCACGCCAGGGTGATTAAAGGGAGCGTGTCCAGGTGGGACGCAACCCTTGTACGTTGGCTTGGGCCTGGGCAATGCGGGCTAACAGTGCGGCTTGATGGTCGGGTAGATTGCCCGCTAAGGCCAGCGCGTTGGAGGCGTGATTGGAACGAAAGATTATGCGCTTGGGTGGGTGGTTAATCGCTGCCACCAACTGAGCCAACTCCTGCAAAATCTGGTGGTCCTGTTGAAACTGAAAAGGGGGGGTGAAGCGTGCCAAAAATGCCGCCTCTAGGTGAGGGTCGAGGTAAAGTTGTAGGGTGGAAAGATAGCTTAGGGGGACCCGGTTAATCAGTTCAGCGGTGTGGTCAATATGGCTCTGCCACAGACGCTGCCCACCCAGTCCTAGGATAACCGTAGCCGAGATCTTGAGGCCTGCCTCATGGGCTTTCCACACTCCAGCGGCCATGCCCTCGGGCGTGGCGCCCTTGCGGATGATTTTTAACAGGTTAGCGTCACCACTCTCCATGCCATAATAGATAAGAGTCAGCTTTTTGGCCGCTAGGCGGTTAAGTTCGCGCAAGCTTTTTTTGCGTAAATTAGCCGGTAGGGCATAACAGCTTACCCGTTGCAATTGGGGGAGATGTCGCCGTAAATGATCGAGTATGCGCTCCAGATGGTCGGTGGGCAATACCAGTGCATCGCCGTCGGCCAGGAATACCCGGCGGGCGGTGGGCCATGCGCTGGCGGCATGCTCAATTTCCTTAAAAAGTTGCGGTAAGGGTTTGATGTGAAACCGTTTATGCCGATACATGCTGCAAAATGTGCAGTGGTTAACACTGCAACCGATGGTGGCTTGTAGGATCAGGTGCGCCGCCTCTGAGGGGGGACGGTAGAGCGGACCTGCATACTCAAACATGAGGGCGGGCTTCAGTCGCTGTTAGGTGGGGCTCACACGCCCAGGGGAGGAGGATGCGAAAGTGCGCTCCAGTTGGGGAGGCCTCGCAACTAATGGTGCCTTTAAGCAGGCCTGTGATCAAGTTAAACACTACATGCATGCCCAAACCACTGCCCCCACGGTGGCGTTTGGTGGTGAAAAAGGGTTGAAAAATTTTTGAACGCACCGCCGGATCAATGCCGCTACCATTGTCCCGATAGAGGATTTGCAGTTGATCGCCATGGGGGCCTACTTCAATGGAGAGGATGCCCCCCACGGTGGGCATGTCGCCAGCAAAACCGTGAACGATGGAGTTCTGAATTAAATTGGTAAAAATCTGGGCATAGGCGCCAGGGTAGCTGTTGACCTCCAAATCCCTCGGGCAGGAGATTACAATCTCCACCTGAGCCCCCCGGATCTGATGCCGCAAGCTGGTGGTAATGGCCTCAAGATGTTGGTAGAGATTAAAGCGGCGTTGCTGCTCGCTGGACTGATCTACCGAGACCATTTTAAAACTGCGCACCAGCGTTGCCGCCCGCTGCATGCTGTCATGAATCAGTTGACTACAACTTTCCACACTATGGAGATAGCTCTCCAGCTCATCCTCGCTAATGCCCTCGCTGTTGAGCAGCCGCCTAAATTGTTGGGTGGTACTGCATAGTTCTGAGGCGGCGGTAACGCCAATGCCCACCGGGGTGTTAACCTCGTGGGCGACACCGGCCACCATCTCTCCCAAGGAGACCATTTTCTCTTGTTGTAACATGACGCTTTGCAGATGGAGCCGTTTAAGAGCCATGCGGATAATGCGGGCGCATGACTGTAAAAAGAGGGTGGTCTCTAGGCGTTCCCCTTGTAAGGTGTCGCCCCGCAACATCATCACCCCCGACAGCCCACCCTCAATCTGCAAAGGGGTGACGTAGAGGGCGATCAGCTCGCCATCATACGTGGTGGTGGCATGAAAACGCACCTGTCCATCGGCTAAGGAAAGATGACACGGGGCGTTGGCTGTGCCTTGGCACTGGTGGCAAACATCCATGGGAAAATCCACCCCGCACTGGAGTTTTAGTCTGCCGCTCTCCGCTTCAAGCAGAAAAAAGCCTCCTTGTTGAGCCAGCCCCAGAAAGGGTTGCGAGAGTAGGCTTTCTAGGCATGCTTCCATCAACTCCTGGATGGTATTGGTGGCTAAGGTGCGTTCCAACAAGGTATTGAGTGCGGAGCGAATGGTTATTTCTGCCAGTAACTGTTGCTCGCTCAGGGCCAGCCGTTTGGTGCGGGCTTTGACCCGCTCTTCCAGCCGGTCTTGGGCCGATTGAAGTTTTTGGTTGGCCTGCTGTAGCGCCACGGAGGCCACGTGCTCCTCGGTCATGGCCGCTTCTAATTGGCAGGCCATGGTGTTGAGGCTGTGCGCCAGTTTGCCGATCTCATCCTCGGTTTCGATGGTTAAACGGGTGTTTAGTTGCCCCTGCCCTAAGGCTGTGGCCTCCTGCACCAACTGCTGTAGGCGCATGGAGGTCTGTCGTGAAACCAGCCAAATGACCAACCAAGATATGAGCGCAATGAAAATGCCCGTGAAGAGCGTGGTGACATAGATGCGGTTTTGTAACGTAAGAGCTTCTTTAAACCCTTGGTGCATATGGTTTTCTTCGGTAAGGGTCAAATCTAAAAAGATGGCATGGATGGCCTCCAGCGCAGGTCCGGTCTCAGACTCAAGCAAGGCAAGGGCTCGTTCCTTTTCAAAATCACCGCTCAAGGTGAGCACTTTACCCAAGACTGTAATATAGTGTTGATAAATCTCATCAACCTGATTGCTCACTAAGGATGCAGCATGACTGGTGCGCTCATGGGAGACCTCTTGAAGAAGTTTGTATAACGCTTGGGTGTGTTGATCAAGCTCTTGTTTGGTAACCGCCATCTGCTGACCAGATTCACTGGTCAAATGTTTAAGCAGCAGCAGATGGATGCGTGAGATCTCCACCTGCAACCGTTCCATTTCCAGGAGTCTTTGTACTTTGTCGTTATAAAGATTGACGAGGCGGTGTTGGCCTTGTCCCATTCCGTGCAAGGTGTAGAGGGCGTGGGCAAACCATAGTGTTACCACCAGCAACATGGGGAGTAACAGTTGCCAAAACAGCGGGAGATTACGGTAACGGGCCAAACCTTTCATGGCGTGTTAGGCTCCCCCAGTAAAAAACCTGCCTGAGTGATTATTGTGCGTGCTTCATCGCTTTGCATAAACTGTAAAAATTCTTTAATTTCAGTTGGGTGTTTGCTTTTATCAAGGGGCGCGGCAAAATACTGAATAGGGGGTTGCTGCTGTGCGGGGATCGCAAACAACAAACGATGTTTTGGGGTTAAATTGGTGGCGAACAGGATACCAACGGTCGTGGCGTTGGCCTGCTCAAGCTCTTGAGCCAGTAACGTGATGTGCAAACGGGTCGCAATTTTTGGGCGTATGGCCGACCAGATGTTAGCCTTTTGCAAAACCTGCTTAGCGTAGCGGCCAAAGGGGGCCGTGCTGGGGTCGCCGATTAAAAGGGTGCTTACCTTTGGCTGCGCCAGATCCTGTAAGCCGGTGAGGCTGATTGGCGTGGTAAGAGGGGCTGCCACCACCAGTGTGTTACCCCACACCTGACGCACCAGCGGAGCCTGGACCAACTGCGCTGCCACCATAAAATCCATCCATTTTTTATTGGCAGAGAGATAATAGTCCGCTTCGATTGCTTGTCCTGCCAGCCCTTTGGCAAGCCGACCAGAGGATTTGCAAATCAAAGTTGTGGTGTGACCGGTGCGCTTTTGAAACGGTTGACTAAGCGCCCTAAAAAGGTCGCAGGTTGAGTTGGCAACAGCGAGAACCAAGGTTGTGGATGGTGTCTCTGCTTGGGCCGAGGGGGTGGCCATTGGGCTAAACGCAAGCAAGACGGTCAAAAGTAGGGGGAGGCTTTGGATTTGATGCATCATCGCTTGCCCTCTCCGCAGCAGGGTTGACGGGGTTGGCCACTCTATATTGCTACGGTAATTGCCCGAGTGTAGCGCATTATCATCAAACTGTGAATCGCTATGTGCTCATGACCGAGCAATAGGTTGCGACAAGTGAGAAAATAGGTTGTGGTTTTCGGCGAATGACAACCATTAGGCTCGATGGGCGCGTTGTGCTTTGACCACGCTGAAGCATAAGTTTGGGCGTGGCCAAGCAAAAAAAGTCGCAATCTTTGGGTTGGCGCTGCGGTTCTGCCCATTTAGGGCTTTACCATGGCTCATGGGTTGGGTTAATTTTAGCGGGTGAAGAAGTGACACTTACTGTTTTGCCGATTGGGTTGCCTCACGTAACCGAGTTCAAGCCCGCAAGTTTGCTTTCTGTCAGGGCTTATACCGGCTGGGCCTGTAGGGTGTGGAGCAGTCTTTGATTTTTTTGAGGGAAAAGAATGGCAGCCGATAAATACCGTCTCGTTACCCGTAGTGATTTTGATGGCTTGGTCTGTGCCGTGCTCCTGAAGGAGCTGGATCTGATTGATGACATCAAGTTTGTGCATCCCAAGGATATGCAAGATGGTGTCATTGATATCACCGCACGGGATATCACCACCAACCTTCCCTACGTGCCAGGTTGCTATCTCTGCTTTGACCACCACCACAGTGAAACGGTACGGGTGGACCAAGGGCAGGGACTGCCCGCCAACATGATTATCGATGGCGAAGCCCCATCGGCGGCGCGGGTCGTCTATGAATACTTTGGCGGAAAAGAGAAACTGCCCGGTATCTCCGACGATATGATGGTGGAGGTGGATAAGGCCGACTCAGCCCAATACAATGAAGATGAGGTGCTGTTTGCCGACGGTTGGGCGTTGCTTAACTTTTTGATGGATGCCCGGACCGGCCTGGGCCGCTTTCGCCATTTCCGCATCTCCAACTATGAGTTGATGATGCAGTTGATCGACTACTGCCGCAACCACACCATCGCTGAAATCTTGGCTTTGCCCGACGTCAAAGAGCGGGTGGATCTCTATTTTGAAGAAGAGACCCTGTTCAAAACCCAAATTCAGATGCGCACCAAAATCCATGAAAATTTGGCGGTGCTGGATCTGCGTATGGATGAAACCATCCATGCTGGCAACCGCTTTATTGTTTATGCGCTCTATCCCCAATGCAATATCTCTATGCATGTGCTGTGGGGTAAGGATCGTAAAAACACGGTATTTGCCTTGGGTAAGTCCATCTTTAACCGCACCTCAAAAACCAATATTGGGGAGCTCTGCCTAAAATATGGCGGAGGGGGACACCATGCCGCAGGCACCTGTCAGGTGCCCAATGCCGACTATATGCGGGTACAACAGGAGCTTATGCGCGCCATCCTTGCCGATGGTTAAGGGCGGCTGCACGGCACGCCTAGGTTCAAACGCCGACCCTAAGGTCGGCGTTTGTCATTTGGAGGTCTGGAGCCCAGGGGCCAATCTGGCCCTGCTGGTGGCCGAAGTAAGCGCCGCTCTAGAGGCCCACCATGCCGTGGTGCAACGTTGGGAAAGCCATGGTCTGGATGGGGCGATTATCCCCTATGAGGGGCTTGCGCCCGCGGCGTTGTTACCCTTGCAGCGGCGTCTGCTCAGCATGGGTGTATGGGTTTGGCCCGCCTGCGATACCGTGCAGGGTGACGCGCTGATGGGTGTGGTATGGGTAGCTTGGGTGGACGAGGTGCCGTGGGGGCTTTGTCCTGAAAAAACCTGAATGGAAGCGAGTCTTAAAATGAACCTTAACCAGTTGCGTTATGTCATGGCAGTCGCCCGGCAAGGTACCTTTAGCCGAGCGGCCAAAATTTGCCATGTCAGCCAGCCTTCGCTCAGTGTGGCGGTACGTAACCTGGAAGAAGAGTTAGGGGTGGTGCTGTTTGAGCGCTTTAAACACGAGGTGCGGGTCACTACCGAGGGGGAGCGCATCTTGGCGCGCATTCAACAAGCCCTTGAGGCGGTGGCGCAAATTGAGCTAGCGGCCCGTAGTGAGGAGAATGACCCTCTAAAAGGTTCTTTACGGCTGGGGGCCATCTTTACCATCGCCCCCTATCTTTTCCCCTCCTTTGTGCCCGAGCTGCACCAGTGGGCGCCACAGTTAACCTTGCTGTTAGAAGAGAATTTTACCGCCTCATTGTCAGAAAAACTGAAACGGGGTGAGCTGGACGCCATGGTCATTGCGCTGCCCTATGATGAACCAGGGGTTGTGACAACACCCCTGTATGATGAACCCTTTGTGGTGGGGATGCCTGCGGGCCACCCTTGGGCAGGGCGTCATGATCTGTCGGGTAATGATCTGGCTGGGGAGCGGCTCTTGCTCTTGGGCAAGGGGCACTGTTTTCGGGATCAGGTGTTGGAGATCTGCCCCGCCTGTCACTATGTGGTGGATACCGCGACTGGCCTGCACAATATTATCGAGGGCAGCTCCCTAGAGACCATTCGCCATATGGTGGCCAGCGGGGTGGGGATCACCGTGCTACCCATGAGTTCGATTACCACCATGGTGTGCAGTTCACTTAACTGCCCAGAACAGAGCCGCTCGGCGCTGCGCTACGCTTATTTTAAGGAGCCCGCGCCAGTGCGGCGTATCGCACTGGCTTGGCGGGACTCCCATCCAAACCCGGAACTGCTTAAAGTGGTGTTGGCAGCCTTGTTGGCCAGTGTGCCCAAACAAATGTTGCTACTGAACGCTTAACTTAGGGCGGGTTCGGTGTGGAATATTTGTTCAAAACGCGCAATTCTTAGTAGCTGTGCCAACTGGCCGTGACAGTTTTTTAGGGTGATACGGGCTTGCTCGCCACCGCAATGTTCCCGCAGCAGGAGCAACATGCCTAGGGCGGCACTGTCCATGCTGTGTACCGCACTAAAATCAATATGGTAGGAGCGGGGTGGATGGTTATGGTAAATCTCGCGGAAATAGTCGGCCATTTTAAAATCAAACCGCGCGGGTAAAACGACCACGAGATGTTGGTCTTTTTCATAGGTTTTGATCACGGTGTAAGCTCCATCAAAGTGATATCATCCGTCTGTTGTTGCGTGCCACGAAACCGGTTTAAATCGGTTAAAATCTCCGTTAAATCCCCATGCTGTTGGTGTATCTGTACCCATTGCGCGATCAAGCGCTCAACTCCATACATTTCAAAGTGTTGGTTTAGGGTTTCGACAATGCCGTCGGAATAGACAACGAGGCGTTGGCTCGGCTGAAGGGGGTGGATGCGTCCCGAATCCTGGTTAAACGGCTGCGGCATAATGCCCAAGGGCATATGGGTTGAGGTGAGACGGTGTACCGTCAGATCTGGATCAAATATCAGCAGATCCGGCATGCCGCAGTTCCACAGCTGTACGCTGTTACGGTCCGGCCCGATGGTAAGGTAGGTAGCGCACAGGAACATGGCGGTTGGAAGCTTTTTTTGTAACGTTTGATTGATATGTGTCAGTATGTGTTGACCGGGTGCGCCTTCGGCGACGTCGTGGTAAAAAATTTCAGAAAGCAGCGGGCCCGCGATGGCCGCCGGGAGGCCGTGACCGGTAAAATCCCCCACCATGGTGTGCTGGGTGCCGTCGGGCGTGCGGGCTGAGAGGATGATGTCCCCATTGGTCTTTTCAAGGGGGGTCATAAGATAGCGTAGGTTGCGGCCATCAAAACGATCATCCTCACGCATGCGTAATAAGACCCCTTCCACTTTAAGGCGATCCGCTTTCACCCGATTGTCCAACTCAATGCGGCGTAACCAAGCATCAATGCGTGCTTTTAAAATAATGTTATCAAAGGGCTTGGTGATAAAATCATCTCCCCCACAAGCCAAGCAGTGGGCCAGCATGGTTTGATCGGCGATGCCGGTTAAAAACAGCACAGGGACTTGGTTGCGGTCGGCGCTGCTGCTTTTAATATGGCCGGTCGCGGTGTAGCCATCCATGTTGGGCATCATCACATCCATGAGTACCAACTGGGGTTGGATCTGCTCAAAGGCCGCTACGCCTTGGTGGCCGTCAGCGGCGGTTACCACCTCATGGCCCTGCTGGGCAAGGAAATACTCCAAGTGCATGAGGCTCATGGGGTCATCGTCCACCACTAAAATTTTAGCCATCAAATCTCTCCCTCAGAGGGGGGGGTAGGTGGGGCTGTTTGCCGCAGTGCGTGCAGCGCCGCACAGAGCTCATGTTGGGCCTTGCTTGCCTGGCTCATGCTCTCCTCCACCCGTGTGAAGGTGTGGCACTGTTCCTCTATGGTGCGGCAGAGTAAGGAAAGCTGTTGCCCCCCCATTTGCGCGCTCGAAGATTTGAGCTTGTGGGCGTGAAAGCGAATCAATTCGGCATTCTGTGTTGCAAGACCATTTTCGATCGCTTTGAAATCTTTAGCGCTTTGTTCAAAATAAAGGTCGATCATGCGGTTGAGCATGCCTTGCGGGTCCGCCGGGTCTAGAGCGCGAATTTGATCCAGTGCGCGGTGATCCAGCGTTTTGTGCGCGGGGTCAGCGGACGGGGCTGTTTCTTGTGTTACCACGGGGGGGGCTGGGTCAGGTTGGGCAATGACCGTGTGGGGGGGGAGATAGGTGGCCAGTAATTTAATCAGCTTGGTGGTGCTAAAGGGTTTACTTAGAAAATCATTCATACCCGTGGCGATGGCTTTATTCCGATGGCTGGCTAGGGCGTGTGCGGTAACGGCAATGATAGGGGTCGCGCGGCGTCCTTGTTGTCGTTCAAGATCCCGTATAGTGCGGGTAGCGGTATAGCCATCCATGATCGGCATTTCACAATCCATGAGCACCAAGTCAAAGCGGTTTTCTTGAAAGACCGTCACCGCCTGTTGGCCATTTTCCACCAGCGTGACACGGCAACCCAATCGTTCTAGGTTAAGGCGGGCTACATCTTGATTGACGGGATTGTCTTCCGCCAGCAGGATGTGGGCTCTAAAACGTTGATTGAGCAGGTTAGACTGCTGCTCCTCTCGGGGGAGCAGCGGATGATCGGGGAGGGTGTCTGGTACACGCCCAAAACGGGCGGTTACCCAAAAGGTGGAACCCGCACCGCTGCGGCTGCTAAAGCCCAGTTTGCCCCCCATGATCTGGGCCAGTTTGCGGGTTATGACCAAACCTAGGCCACTACCGCCATAGCGGCGCGAGATGGAGCTATCTTGCTGGCTAAAAATCTCAAACAGGCGATTTTTATACTCATCGGAGATGCCGATGCCGGAATCTTCGACCTGAATGCGGAGCAGCAGGTCGGCTTCTCGTACCTGCTCGGCCTGTACCGAAACCCGTACAAATCCACGCTCGGTAAATTTTAAGGCATTCCCCACCAGATTAAAGAGAATCTGATTCAGACGGGTGGCATCCCCCAACAGCCGTTGGGGTAGCTCCTCCTGACAGTTGATGCTAAAGGATAACCCTTTGCGGCGGGCTTGGTCTTTGAAGAGGGCTTGCACATCTTCCAGGCAGGCCCGTAGCTTAAATGCGGTCACCTCCAGGGGCATGCGACCGGCTTGAATGCGCGAGAGATCCAGGATGTCATTGATGACCCGTAGCAGGGTGCGACCACTACGGTGAATGGTTTCGACATGGTGGCGTTGATAGCTGTTTAGATCGCTCTCCAAAAGCAGATCAGACATGCCCAAAACACCATTTAGGGGGGTGCGGATCTCATGGCTCATAGTGGCTAAAAATTCGGTTTTGGCTAGGTTGGCCTGCTCGGCGGCCTCTTTGGCCAGCCGTAACTCCCGTGTGCGTCGCTCAACCCGTTGTTTGAGCAGGGCCTCGCTCTCTTGCAGGGTGCGGGCATTTTCCAAATGGCTGGCGGCGGTGCGGCTAAAACTCTCTACGGTTTGGTGCAGGCGGCGCAACTCTCTGGCTGCATGAAAGGTTTCAGGTTTGCTTTGTGGGGGTGAAATCTGTTTAATCAAACGGTTATAAATGGCATCGACCGGCTGTATGGCGAGGCGATGCACCATAAAAATGACCATGAGGGTGATGAGACCAAACAGTAAGCTGGTGAGTAGCAGGATATGGTTGACATGGGTATCAATGGCGCGAAGATCCGGGGCCAAATCCCACGCCCCGACCAAGATCCCTTGAAAAGAGCCCTGTACCATAATGGGGGTGCGAAAATGGGTAAGGGTGGTGTTGGGGGCCTGCTCACGGGTAGAGGAGAACAGCGGCTTGCCATCGTCGTTGAGTATCGTAAGTTCCAATAGCTGTGGTTGGCTACGGAGGGCTTGGGCAAAAATCTTTTTTAAACCGATAATGTTGCGGTTTTCCAGTGCTTCTGTGGCGCTTGCTAGAAGTATTTCAATATTATTTTCATTGGCTTGTCTCTGTTTTGCCAAAAGGTAATTGGACTCCAAGGACCCCATCAACGTGCGGGTGAGTAGAAGCATAATGAGCATGACAACGCTCAGGGCCAGGGAGATTTGTCCCCAAAGGGGCCATCTGTCAAAGAGATCAATCAAAATTATTTACACTCTGGTTGGATGGTGCATCGGCGATATAAAGCGGGGACAATAGGGCGTGATTGATGACAATATGAGGGATGCCGTGTAAATCTTATGCAGGATGGGGGCGTAGAGGCCAAATTGTAAGGGTTAAGGGCGGCTTTTGCGCATATTAAGGTTGGTGGTATTCTGAAGGAGCGGCTAAACTGTGACGGTGAGTGGCGTGTCGCTATACGGATGCTGGGTAGCCAAGGTAACTATTTGTGGGGAGAATGGATTGTGAAGAGTGCGCAACAGGTGTTGGTGGATGTTCATTGGCAGGCAGACGAGCTTGCGGAGCTGAGTGCCTTGCAACCAGCCTTGGTGCTGGTCTTTGGCAGCATGGCCTTTTTTGAAGAAGCATCGTTTATGCAACGCCTACAGCACTGTTTTCCTGGCGCGGCCTTGGTGGGGTGTACCACCGCCGGTGAAATAACCGCCGATGGCGTTTTGGATGACCACTGTGTGGTGACGGCCCTGCATTTTGACGGGGTTACGGTGCAGGTGGCCCAGAGCGCGGTGGGGGCCATGGAGCATTCCAGAGAAGCGGGGGTCAATCTGGGTAGCACGCTGCATCCCTACCATCCACAAGCGGTCTTGTTGTTTGGTAAAGGGTTGGCCATCAATGGCAGTGGTGTGATTGAAGGTCTTATGCAAAGTTTGGGCAACGATGTGCCCATCACCGGGGGATTGGCAGGGGATGGTGGTAACTTTAAGCGCACCTTGGTGCTCAGCCCTGAAGGGGTGAGTGATGATCGTGTGGTGGCGGTGGGGCTAAGTGGTGAAGGGGTGCGCGTGGGTCATGGCTCCTTCGGTGGTTGGTCACCCTTTGGTCCCCCCCGCAAAGTCACCCGCAGTGAGGGCAATGTGCTGTTTGAGTTGGACGGCGAACCGGCCCTTAATGTGTATAAAAAATATCTGGATGTCTATGCCAAAGACCTGCCCGCCTCAGGGTTGCTGTTTCCCTTTGAAATGCTTAATGCCGACCATGAACAGGTAGGCTTGATCCGTACCATTTTGGGGGTGGATGAAGCGCAAGGTAGCTTGGTGTTGGCCGGAGATATTGATGGAGATGGCTATCTGCGTCTCATGCACGCCAATACCAATGGACTGGTAGGCGGTGCTGAACAAGCGGCGATTGCCACCCGCGAGCGGGCTGGTGCGCATAGCCAAGGGGGGGTTGCCATTCTGGTCAGCTGTGTGGGGCGTAAATTGGTGATGGGGGATCAGGTGGATGAAGAGGTCGAAGTGGTGGCCTCCGTGCTGGGGGATGATGTGCTGTTGACCGGTTTTTACTCCTATGGCGAGATCAGCCCTTTTTCATCAACAACCGATTGTAAACTGCATAATCAAACTATGACGGTGACTTTTATCCATGAAGTTTAAGGGTAGGCCGCTGAGCCGGAGCAAAATAGGATGAGTATGCATCGGTTGTTACTGAGACAGCTGCGTCGGTCTATGGGCTTGGTTGACGAGAGCGCTGTGGATGCTCTGTTGCAGGAGTTGGATGCGCTGCCCGCCGAGCAGATCTCCCCAGCAAGTGTTAAGGCGTTGCATGGTCTAAAAACCCTG
This sequence comes from Magnetococcus marinus MC-1, assembly GCF_000014865.1. Classification (NCBI taxonomy): domain Bacteria; kingdom Pseudomonadati; phylum Pseudomonadota; class Magnetococcia; order Magnetococcales; family Magnetococcaceae; genus Magnetococcus; species Magnetococcus marinus. Next base: position 3,666,239 of record NC_008576.1, on the reverse strand, counting down.
TTGCAGCGGGTTGAACAGACCTATGAACACAATGAGCGGGATCTGCTGTTGCGCAACCGCTCCTTGCACTTGAGCTCAGAAGAGCTCTCTGACGCCAACGAGCGCTTGCGGCGAGAGACCGCGCGACAGGAACAACTGCTTAGTACCTTGCGACAGACGGCCAACCATCTGTTGGAAGCCGATCAAAAACCGACACTGGGGGAAGATGAAGCCAGCTTAGAACAGCTCTCTGACCTTATGTCCCGTTTGGCGTTGGAACGCTCTGAGTTCCGGCGTCATCTGGAGCGGCAAAAATTCGCGCTGGATCAACACGCCATTGTGAGCATCACCGACACCAAGGGTGTGATCCTCTATGCCAATGATCGTTTTTGCCAAATCAGTGGCTACACGCAGGATGAAATTTTGGGTCAGGCGCATAATTTGGTCAACTCCGGTTATCATGATTCGGGGTTTTTTGAAGTCATGTGGCGCACCATTGCCCGGGGTGAGGTGTGGAATGGTGAGGTGTGCAATAAAGCCAAAGATGGTCGTCTCTATTGGGTTTCGGCCACCATTGTGCCCTTTTTGGATGAGCGCGGTAAGCCAATCCAATACATTGCCATTCGCACCGATATCACCCGGCAGAAGGCACTGGAAGAGAAGATCGAAGATAATCGGCGCTTTTTACAAAGCATCAGCGACAACATTGGCGAGGGTGTTTTTGCGCTGGATGTCCAGGGCTTTTGTACCTTTCTTAATCCCGAAGCCGAGCGTCTGTTGGGGTGGACACAAGATGAGTTAGCAGGTCGATCCTTCCATGACACGGTCCATTATCAGGATGCCGAAGGTATGCCCATGAATGAGGCGGACTGCCCGGTTCATGACGCCGTGGATCGTGGTGTGGATTACCGTTCGGATGAAGATGTCTTTATTCACCGGGATGGTGGTATTTTCCCGGTCAATATCTCCGTGGTGCCGGTGCGTGAGGATGGGGTTGTCACCGGAGCGGTGGGGGTGTTCCAAAACATTACCGAGAGCAAACAGATCCAGCGGCAACTTAAGCAAAGCGAGGAGCGTTTGCAAATCGCGTTGGATGCCTCCAATACAGGATTTTGGGATTGGGATCCACTGCAAGACCGAGCCTATTTTAGCGATCAATGGCTGTCGATGGTGGGTTACCAACAGGGGGATATCCTTAATAACAGTACCGGCTGGCTGGACCTGCTGCATGGTGAGGATCTGCCCCATGTGGAGCGCGAGTTGGAGGCCCACTTAAATGGGCAGCGTAAGAATTTTGAGGTAGAGTTCCGCATGCGTCACAAGCAGGGGCACTGGGTTTGGATACTTAGTTCCGGGCGGGTGATCGAGCGGGATGAAGAGAAAAGAGCCTTGCGCATGGCGGGCATCCATAAAGATATCAGCGACCGTAAACGGGTCGAGGATGAGCTCAAAAAGGCGATGCTGGATGCGGAGAGTGCCAACCGCTCCAAATCAGAATTTTTAGCCAATATGAGCCATGAAATTCGCACCCCCATGAATGGCGTGGTGGGTATGATGGAGCTGCTTTCCAACACCGAACTTACCCCCGAGCAGCAGAGCCATATGCGTACGGCGCGCAATTCAGCGGAGAGCCTGTTGACCATTATTAACGATATTTTGGATTTTTCTAAGATTGAGGCAGGCAAGCTGGAGCTGGAGGAGATCGCCTTTGATCTGGCAGAGTTGGTCGAGGATGTCACCGCGCTGCTGGCCCAGCGGGTAGACAGCGAAAAGCTGGAGCTGTTGCACAATGCGCCTGCGGACCTACCCATGCAAGTGGCGGGCGATCCAACCCGCTTGCGGCAAGTCTTGGTGAATTTGGTGGGTAATGCGGTGAAATTCACCCCCGAGGGTGAGGTTGAAGTGCGCATGACCGTTGAACGCCAAGATGCAGATACGGTAACGGTCTTAACCGAGGTGCGGGACACGGGTATTGGTATTGATGAGGCGGTGCGGCCACGCCTGTTCCGCATGTTTACCCAGGCAGATGGTTCGACCACACGTCGTTTTGGGGGCACCGGTCTGGGGTTGGCGATTAGCAAACAGCTGGTGGAGCTGATGGGTGGTGAGGTGGGCTTTTCCAGCGTGATGGGGCAAGGCTCTACTTTCTGGTTCCGGATTACTTTTCCCATCGTCGCCAAGGCGCAAGCGGTGGCGGGCGGGGTCGATTCTCTACAGGGCCTCAGAGCGTTGGTGGTGGATGACAATGCCACCAATCGCAACCTGTTAGGGCGCTATCTAAGCAATTGGGGCGTGACCCATCTGGAGTGTGCCAGTGGCAAACAAGCGCTGGAGAAGATTGCCGATGCCGCCAAGTTTGGGCTCTCCTTTGATCTGGCTATTTTAGACCTGCTTATGCCGGGTATGGATGGTTTGGCGTTGGCAGAGCGGATTACGCAGATGGTCCAGGATAAGCAGATTAAGCCTCTGCGGATGGTGTTGCTCACATCGGCCCATGCGCGTCGCGAAGAGTTGGAGCAGGCCGGTGTGGTGGCGGCGCTCTCCAAACCCATTCGGCAAGCACAACTGCGCGCCTTGCTGGGGCAGGTGATGCGCGGGGAGCGGGTGGTTGGTGGTCTTGTTGAGCGGATATCGCAAAATAACATGAGTGCGACCTTCGACGCTGCTGTTTTGTTGGTTGAGGATCACCCAATTAATCAACAGGTTGCTCGTGGTATGTTGGCGGGCTTGGGGTGCCGGGTAGAGATCGCCAACGATGGTCACGAAGGGGTGCGTCTGTTTGCTCGGCATCGCTACGATTTGGTGTTAATGGATATCCAGATGCCCGGCATGGATGGCTATGAGACCACCGACGCGATCCGTCAGATGGAGCGTAGCGAGCGGTGGCCGCGAACCCCCATTGTGGCGCTTACCGCCAATGCCATGGAGCAAGATCGTGATCGCTGCTTGGCTGCGGATATGGATGATTATCTCAGTAAGCCGATTAGTTTAGACCGGCTTAAAGCGGCCATGTCCAAGTGGTTGAAGACGATTGCAAAGTCTGAAGAGCCTGAAGAAGTACTGGGGGGAGCTGTGGGGCAGCCTGAGAGCCCCTTGGGCGCGGTGGCAACAGGAGGTGAGGATGACAGCGTGGTGGATCTACGCACGTTGGCCGCTTTAAAGTCTTCGATGGCGGTTATTGAGGGGGGCTTTTTGCAAATTTTGCAATCCTATCTGCAAAGTACGCCTAAGGCGTTAGAGAGTATTGAACAGGGCATGATTGATGGCGATGCGGCACGGGTGCGGGGTGCGGCGCATAACCTTAAATCAACCAGTTTGAGTTTAGGCGCGATAACCTTGGGCAAAGTCGCTCAAGAGATTGAGACGCGGGGTAAAGAGGTTAAGTTGGATAATATGGCACCGCTGTTAGCGCGGGCCAAGGCCTGTTATGCCTTGGTGGCAGCACGCTTAGAGGCCGAACAAGCCAATCTGTAGGGGGCGTTGGGGTTGCCTAGGCGACATGGCGCTTAACTTTATGGGTGATCAGACCGATTAATAATTGCGTATCCCCTTGTAAAAAAGCTCCGTGCGATGCGCTGATGGCAGGGGGGTGGGCTCGCGATTTCTGAGCTGTGTCCGGTTGGGGGGGGCAGACAGACGCTTAATTTGGGGGAGCAGGCATGGTATTGGGAAATTATTCAATCTCCGTCCGCATCATGGTGTTGGTTGGGGTGTTGGGAACACTGAGTTTGACTGTGATGGGTCTCTTGCTGTTGCAGCGGATGGAAACCGAACTGGTGACGCAGAACCGGGCGGCTCTCAACCAATTGGCGACCAATGCAAAGATCGGCCTTGAGAATTTGATGTTGGCGGGTGCGCGCAAAAATACCCATAAATTTACCGATAGCTTAAAGGAAAAGAGCGGTTATATCGTCTTGCGTAAGGATGGCAGCGAGGCCTTTAAGGAGAATCGCACGAAGGTTGATTTGGGGGTTGAGGGTGCGAGCGCGTTTCAAGAGGCCCTAAAGAGTGAGCAGGTGGTGGCGTTTGAAACCCAGTTGGATGGTAAATACCATTTGGGTTTTTTTATCCCCATGCTTAACCGGGTAGAGTGTCATGAATGCCATGATACGGACAATGATATCCGAGGTGTCTTCTATCTGAGCCGTGATTTAACGGAGATGGAGCAACGCTTGGCGGGTACCCGTAATATGGCCATTGTGGTGACCCTGGTAAGTATCATGCTGTTTGTGGTGATGTTATGGATCATTTTAGGTCGCCAGCTTAAAGGCCCGTTAACCGAGTTGAAAAATGCTGTTGTCTCCCTTAGCGAGGGTCGACTGACCACCCGCTTGAGTGAGACAGAGCACCCCGATGAAGTGGGCATGATTACCCACGGTGTCAACGAGATGGCCAGCCGTCTTACCCAAATGATCCGGTTAATCCATCTGCAAAGTGCCTCACTGGATGCCGCGATTTCTGAACTGCTGGAGGCAAAAAACCAGCTTTTGCATGAGTCCGAACAGAACCACAACCTTACCCGTGGGGTGGTGGATGAACATAGCCGGGTGCATCAGGCTATGTCGCGTATTCAGGCAGCGACCCAAGGGGTTAACCAGGAGGTCGCGGCAATTTTTGACGAGACCACAACCCTCTCCCATGCGGTGCAAGGGGTGGCGCGGGCTACCGATGAGGTTAACAGCTATATGGCCCGTACCAGCCAATCGGCACGGGATATTAGCCAATCTGTGCTGGGCGTGGCGAGTGATGTGAATAGCGTGGCCGATGCGACCCATATTCTTGATGATTTGGTTGCGCGGATGCGGGGGGCGTTGGAGGCGGTGAGCGAGCTCTCCTCTACGGCTTCGGAGCAGTCGGATCAGGCGCATATGCTGACGGAGCAGACCAACGAGGTGATGGATCGCTTGACCGAATCGGCCTCCGAGATTGGTAAAGTGGTGAAGATGATCCACCGCATTGCCGAGGAGACCAGCATGCTGGCCTTAAACGCCTCCATTGAGGCAGCGGGTGCGGGTGAGGCGGGTAAAGGTTTTGCGGTGGTGGCCAACGAGGTTAAAGAGTTGGCCACGCAGACCGCCGATGCCACCAAGATGATCACCAGTTATGTGGATGAAATTCGTTCGGGGACTGAGGCGGCCACCGCTGCCACCACCCAGATCAGCGAGGTGATTACCGCTCTTAATGATGTGAATAAAGAGATCAACCTGGGTATGACCGAGCAAAATGAGGTGTTGGTGCAGGTGGATAAGGCGATGCAGACGGTGGTGCAGGGCAGTCAACTGCTCAATCAGCGCATGCAGCAATTGTCGGAAGCGGCGGCCACGGTGGTGGATGCTTCGGATCATGCAGCGGAACAAACGGCCAATATTGCGGTGAATACCTCAGAGGCATCCGGCAGTGCAGTAAGGGTGACGCAGCGCAATCAAGAGCTGAAAGAGAGCTTTTCGGCCACGCTGACCACCACCGAAGAGGTGGGGGTGGCCACGGCGACAGCGGATAAACAGGTTCGCGCCATTTTTGAAAATCATGGCACGGTGATGGGTTTTATTCGTCATCTTGGGTTGTTGATTGAGACCACCGCCGGAGCGGGTGATAAATTGCGTGAGGCCAGCGCCAGTTTGGATGTCGGCGTGCTACCGTTTGATATACGCACGGTTAAGGAGGTGCATCTGCGCTGGTTGCGTCGATTGGATCAGATGGTGGGTGGCAACTTGGATGTCATGAGCATGGATCAGTTAAGCAACCATGAAAAGTGCGATCTCGGACGTTGGTACTATGGTGAAGGCAGTCAACGGTACGGTAACTTTGCCCTGTTTCAGCAGTTGGGCGGGGTGCATCAAAAGGTGCATCAAGTGGGTCGGGAAACTTGGGCGCTGGCCGAGAGTGGGGATAAAGAGGCGGCCCTGCGAAGCATGGATCGCTTGCGTGGTATTAAAGACGAGCTGTTTGAGCTATTAGACCGGCTCTTCTTAGAGGTTGAGGATTAAGCGACCCTTTGGGCGTTTGGATCGCCAGGGCAGCGGTCTGTCCTAGGGTGAGAGGGTCGTTGATAGCCCTGCTCGTCCGCTCGCCTGCATCGGTTGAGGGGGCGCGTGTTGTGCGGTGGTGAGGGTAGGCGCGCAGGGGGGCCTTAATTTTTTGAGGAGCGGTTTTGTGCGGTTGGCAGGATCATAACTCCGGCAAAGCAGGCTTGTTTAGGGAGTTTTCCATTTTAACAAAACGCTCATGGTTGCATGGGCGTTTTTTTTTGTGGCTGACACGGCCCACGCTGGGCGCTTGCGGGCATGATTTTTTGGTGAGAGGGGTGGGCGGGGAGATGTGTTAGAGTGGTGGCTACGCAGGGCAGATTTGGGGGCGCCGCTGGTGGTTATACCGATATCGGTAAGGTGGGGATGGGTGTAAACTGTGGTGGTGTAATGGATCTGTGGGAGTGTCGGGATGGATCATCGTAACAGTCTACTTACGCTGTATATGGTTATGGTGGTGGCGGTGGTGGCCGTGGCTGCGGGGCTATTGTTACTGCTGTACCAGGATAGCTTTGCAAAAAAACAGGCGCATTTGCAAGATTTGGCCACCAATCAAGCACGTTTGATTGATGAGGTAGCCAATTTCAATCATTCATATCGTCATGATTATCCAACCGGTGCGGTAGAGGCGACCATAAGTCAGATCCGCGATGCCCATGGCAAGAGCATTGGATTTGGTCAAACGGGGGAGTTTATTATTGCCTACCGTAAGTCTGGTCATAGTCACGTTCATTTTATTGTGGCACACCGTTTTACGCAGGCGGTCACCCCATCCTTTCGGGAAAACCCCAACCATCTTCACCCTGCTATGGCCCGTGCCATGGCCGGGGAGAGCGGCTTTATGGAGGGTACCGACTATCGGGGTAAGCAGGTTTTGATCGCTTACGCACCGGTGGTCAAGCTGCGTATGGGGGTGGTGGCTAAAATGGATGTGCAAGAGGTCCTTGCCCCCTTTGAGCGAATCTTAAAAATAGGCTTATCAATAACGTTATTGCTCATAGGCGGGGGGAGCGTTGCCTATCTGTGGGTTGCCAAGGGTGTGGCCGGGCGCATGGAGTGGCAGCATCAAAGGTTGGCTATGTTGGTTGAGGGTATGCCTGCTGTCATCTATACCGAGGATCTCCGCACACAACTTCCTTACTATGTGTCACCCCAAGCGGTGGTATTGTTGGGGGGGCAGGGGTGCCAAGCTGACGAACCCCTGGATGTTTGGTGGAACCGTCATGTGTGGGCTGAGGATTGGGAAACGCTACAGCACGCGCGACAGATGCTCAAAAAGCACAAACGTCCGATGCAGGTCGAGTACCGTATGGTGCGTCAAGACGGTCAGCTTATTTGGGTGCGCGATGTGGCCCGTTTGGTGTGTGATGAGCAGGGGCTGCCACTGTTGGTGCAGGGTATGGTGATGGATGTGAGCGAGGCGCGGCATACCCATGAAAAGCTCATTGCCAGTGAGGTTAGATTTCGTCAACTCTATGAAAATGCACCGATAGCCTATCAATCGCTCAATACGGAAGGGGTGATTCAAAATGTCAACCAGGCATGGTTGAAGAAAACCGGTTATGAGCTTTCGCAAGTATTGGATCACTCCCTGTTTGAGTTTCTGGTGGTGGGCCAAGAGCAGGAGGTTGCCAAAAAATTTGAGGCCTTTTTACAAGCAGGTTATGTTCAAGATTTGCACTATGAGCTGCGCTGTGCCGATGGTCGAGCCCTTAAAGTTTCCATCAATGGGCAGGTGAGTCGGGACCGCTCGGGTCGGTTGGTTAAGACGCACTGTGTTTTAACCGACATTACGGAGCAAGACCGTGCGGCGCAGGCGTTGCAGGAGAGCGAAAGCCGGTTACGGCTGATTTTAGCGTCAACGGGGGAGGGTCTGTTTGGTCTGGATTTGCAGGGGAACTTTATCTTTGCTAACCCAGCTTGCTTGCGCATGATGGGCTATAGGGATGATCGTCAGCTATTGGGTAAGCCGATGCTGGAAATTGTCAGTTGTTGTTCCTCCCAATTTGTACGGCGGGGGAAGGGGAGCTGCCCGATTAGTCAAATTTTAAAAACGGGCCTGCCCAACCACGCTGAAGGAGAGCTGTTTCGGCGGGCGGATGGTAGCTTTTTTAGTACCGAATTTTGGTCGCATCCCATTCAGCAAAACGGGGAGCTGGTGGGTGCGGTGGTAACCTTTATCGACATCAGCCAGCGGGTACTCAACCAGACGGCGTTAAAGGCGTCTGAGCTTAAATACCGCACCATTTTTGAGTCGGTACCGACCCCGCTGCTTATTTTGGATACCAGCGGCGTGGTGAGGGATGTCAACTCCGCGCATCAAAGCACGTTTGGCCGTTTTGCCGGGGGCTCGTTGATGGGGGTTTCTATCCGAGAGCATCCGGGGGTGGCGGGTTCGCTGTTGGCAGAGAGCTTTTTGGCGCTGGCTAAGGGTGAGCCGATGCCCTTGCAACAGGCCAGCTATACCATGGAAGCAGAGGGTGAGGCGATTCACTTTAATGTGAGAGGCGTGCCCTTTGTAACACGCGATGGTGAGGGGCGTGAGGATCTGCAAGGGGCGTTGGTGATTCATGAAAACATCACAGACCTCAAACAGACCGAGCTGAAGTTGCGCAAGGCGGTGGAGGAGGCCGATTGCGCCACCCATGCTAAGGGGGATTTTTTGGCGGTCATGAGTCATGAGATCCGCACCCCTATGAACTTGGTGGTGGGCATGGCCGAGCTGTTGTTAGAAACCGATGTCAATGCCGAGCAAAAACACTATCTGGAAAAGTTACAGAAGGCGGGGGATACGCTGCTTAGTTTGATCAATAATATTCTTGATTTAACCAAATTAGACGAGGGCCAGCTCAAGTTGCTGGACGAGCCTTTTGCGCCACAGGCGTTGTTGGATGAGGTGTCTGGCATCATCTCCCTAGCGGCTGAGGCTAAGGGACTGACCCTGAGTTGCGAGATTCAGGAGGGGGTGCCTGAGCGGGTCTTGGGGGATTCGGTGCGCATCAAGCAGGTATTGCTTAATCTGCTCTCCAACGCCTTAAAATTTACCCAGCAAGGGTTTATTCGTTTGTCGCTGACGGTTGAGGGCGCGGAGGGGGCGCAGCAGCTCTGTTATGCGGTCAGTGATAGTGGCATGGGCATACCCGATTACCACTTGGACGAGGTGTTTGAGCGGTTTTCCCAGGGGGATAGCAGCATGACCCGCCGGTTTGGGGGCAGCGGTCTGGGCTTGGCGATCTGTAAAAAGTTGGTTATTTTGATGCAAGGGCAGATCCAGGTTAGCAGTCAGGTGGACGTTGGGGCCATCTTTCAGATTCGTTTACCGTTACGTGCGGCGGCGTTGGCCCCTGCGTCGTCCCAGCAGCAGGTGAAGCGCCGTTTGAACCAAGGGGTTAGGGTACTGCTTGCTGAAGATGCCGTTGATAATCGCATGCTCATACAGGCCTATTTGCGCAATTCCCCCCATGATTTAGTGATGGTGGAGGATGGTCAACAGGCTCTACAGCTTATAGAAGAGGGGACTGATTTTAACCTGATTCTCATGGATGTGCAGATGCCGGTGATGGATGGCTATAGTGCCACCCGCGCCATTTTGGCAGAGTTGGGGGCCCAACAGCGGCCCCCTTGCCCCATTGTGGCTTTAACGGCCCATGCGTTGGAGGGGGACCAAGCGCGTAGTTTGCAGGCGGGTTGTGTGGCGCATTTGACCAAGCCAATCAAAAAGAAAATTTTGTTAGAGGCCATCCAAACCTATGCGCGGCTAGCCCCATAGGGGATGTTTTAGCAGATGCCCCAACACGCGTAGAGCCGCTTTGTTAGGTCTCCATGGCTATATCCATTTCTTCATGGAAAAAGGCGCCTCTATGGGGGGCATGCAGGTTTTGCGTGGGCTTGATTGGCCGAAGGGTTGGCAAAAATATAAAAAACATGTGCAACTTTTGGTAAACGATGCTATCTGAATAGGCGAGTTGCTAAATGGAACCGAATCGGTTCCACAGTGTGAGTATGATGGATTCTCGAAATCGGGCAGGTGAACGCCTTGCGTACCGGTCGACCGTTTTTTTAACCATATCATTCCTAACTAAGGAGCGAAGCATGCCAAATATCAGCCGTTATGTCGATATCTCTGAAGTCGATAAAGAAGCTAAGAAGGACTATATTGATCGTCACTCTCCCTTTATTACCTGTGCCAGTTCGGCCAAGGCTGGGGAGAAGTTTGCTGTGAACGTGCGTATGGGTAATGAGTACAGCCATCCCGACGACACCGACCACTACATTAAGTCGATCCAACTGTTCAATGGCACGACTTTGTTGGCCGAAGCCAACTTTGTGGCGGGTGCTCTGGGCGGCACCGGTGCTAAGGGTCAAGCTGAAGTGACCTTTAATGTGGTGCCTTCGGGTTCCAAAATGCGCCTTACCGCACTCTCTTACTGTACCAAACATGGTCTGTGGGAGTGTGATCCGGTCGAAGTGAGTGTTACCGAGTAAGCCTGTCAGCAGCCCTGTTGCAAATAGAGGCAGGGCAGTAAGGTTCTTTAAAAGCGGTTTTGCCCGGAAGCGGGGGAAACCGCTTTTTTTTAGTGTTTTAGAGTGGTTTAACGCATAATTTATTGTGACAGAAAGATGATCATAGGGTCGGTTGATTGGGCGCATGGCCCATAAGGGTTAAGCCCAATGTTCATGATTGAGGGACATTGGGTTTTATTATAAAGGTCCATTGGTTAGCTAAGTTGGCTGGCAAGGTGTTAAAAAAAGAAATCCTATAACTTTGAATTATGTCTGGTGATTGTTTGCGTGAATGTGCTATAGATGTTTTATCATGCCTTTCGGGGGTTGTCTGTCACGCTGGGGTGGCTGCAACTGAGGCGGTGGTCCATCGCTCTGGTGCCCACATGGATGGGTTTCTGTACCAGTTGGCAAGGGCCGGGAATCACAAAATGGTAAGTGGGTTGTTCTCATGTCAAAGCGTGAAGTAGGTACCGTCAAATTTTTCAACGAACAAAAGGGTTACGGATTTATCTCGCGGGAAGATGGCTCCGATGTGTTCGTCCACTTCAGTGCCATACAAGGCTCTGGTTTTCGCACCCTGACACAGGGGCAAAAGGTGGAGTTTGACACGGTGCAGGGGAAAAAGGGCCTTCAAGCAGAGAATGTTACAGGCGTGTGATCGGCCCTGGCAGGCATTTGGCGTAATGCCAATCTCTGCGGTTGTGTAACTAAATGAGCGATGGGGGGGGCATACCCCCGTTGATTGACTTTAAAAGGGTATCCTTGTTTTGAGGGTGCCCTTTTTTTATGAGCCATCAGGTGACAGGCTATGAATGTCGCTTAGTTAAAAATAATAAATTATTAATTATATAGAGATGTGCTATATAAATTTGACGCAATAAAATAATAAACTTCTTAAAGTTGGGGTAAGATTATGGAAAACGATGATAATAAAGATATGCAGCACTTAATTGAGACGCTGCAAAAAGGGTTTGAAAGCCTGCGTGCGGATAATGAAGCCCGTGAGCAGTTGGTGAAAAAAACCTATGAGTGGCGTTTACAGCTAGAGGCCAAACGTCAACATAAATGGTACTGGATGATCGGCTTGGTGGGGGTGTTGGCACTGCTTGTGGGGGGGGATCTGTGGCGGGTTATTATGAATATGGAAAATGATATGACCAACATGTCGAAACAGATGACCCAAATGACCCAGCAGATGACCAGCATGAGCGGCGATATGGGCAGCATGCGGGGGGCGATGCTCTCTATGAATGGGCACATTACCAGCATGGCTGCGGATATGCGTGGCATGCAGGGGCATGTTGGGCAGATGAATGAGCAGATGGGATTCATGCAGGGCAGTGTGACGCAAATGACCAGTTCGGTGTTGGGTATGCGTCAGGATGTGGGGCAGATGAGCCGCGCGGTGGGTGTCATGACCGGTTCAGTGGCCAACATGGATCATGGCATGCGCACCATGAATATGCAGATGGGTGATATGGACCACTCTATGCGGCCCATGCGTGCGCTGGGGGATATGATACCATGGCGGCGTTAGGTTGAGCCGAGCCGCGAGGGCAGGGTGCCCCAAGTTTTTTGGCTTGGCGAGTTAAGGTGAGAGGAGCACGGGGCAAAGAGCATTGTTTGGGGCGTGTGCGGGAATTAACGGGCAGGGGTCGCACTCCAGGCTAGAGCATCGTGGCTGAGGGGGGTATACTAGAGATCGCTTAGGTGTTTAGAGTTAAAGGCTCCCAGTGGGTTGGTGGCCGCTGCTAAACCAATGAGAAAGGCGATTGCATGGAGTGGTTTGCGCGTAAATGGGGGGTTGGGTTGCTCCTGTGGTGCATGTTTGCACTCTCTTCGTTGGCGGCGGCGCAAGAGCCGTTGGCCCCTATCCCTGATGGGCAAGATTGGCAGACCGATAAAGCACAGTTGGGGGGCCAACTGTTTCATGATCCCCGATTTTCTGAGGACAACACTGTTTCGTGTGCAACGTGTCACCCCTTGGAACAGGGGGGAATGGATGGCCAGGTTCGCTCGGTGGGCGTGTTGGGTAGAGAAGGGCTCGTCAATACGCCAACCGTCTTTAATAGTAGCCTCAACTTTGCACAAATGTGGGATGGCCGGGCCGAAGATTTGATGGCCCAAATCGACTTTCCCCTATTTGCTACCCATGAAATGAATAGCTCTTGGGATAAGGTGCTGCCCAAGCTACGACAAAATGCCGATTACCTTCGCCAGTTTGCGCTCCTTTATACCGATGGCATGAGCGTCGCCAACATTAAAGATGCCATCGTCCATTTTGAACGCAGCCTCATTACCCCCAATGGGCGCTTTGATCGTTGGTTGAAAGGGCAAGAAGATGCCCTGACTTTGCGCGAGAAGCAGGGGTACAGCCTGTTTAAGGGGTATGGGTGCAGTGCTTGCCACCAAGGTCGTGGGGTGGGGGGCAATTTTTATGAAAAAATGGGTGTGATGGGAAACTATTTTCGCGATCGAGGCGAGGTTACCCTAGCCGATTATGGCCGCTATAACCATACCCGCCGCGAAGAACACCGCTATGAGTTTAAAGTTCCCTCTCTACGCAATGTGGCCCTGACGGCCCCCTATTTTCATGATGGCTCAGCCAAAACACTGGAAGACGCGGTGGAGGTGATGGGGCGTTATCAATTGGGGCGGGAGATCCCTCCAGAGGATGTGGCAAAGATTGTGGCCTTTTTAAAAACCCTCACCGGCGCCCGGTTGGAGTAAGCATGCTGTCACCACTGCGTACTTTTATTTTTGCTCTGTTCCCGCAGTCACGTGCCGCTAAATTGGGCCTGCTGGCCGTGGTTGCCTTGGTGATGATGTTACCCGCACTCTACCTGTTGGGATTGGGGGTGAATGTTCAACAGCATATGCAGACACTCAACCATTTTTCCCTGGTTAAGCAGGATATTATGCAGATGGGAGAGCGCATTATCCGCACGGATGCGCGGCTCTATCCCCATTTTGACCCGCTGGTGGCTGTTGTGCAGCGGCTAAAGCGGGATGTCAAACAGCTCGAAACGATGTTGGGGGTGTATGAGAGCCCCGGGATTGACGAGGCGTTGACCCCGCTTAAGCGGATGCTAGCGCTCAATCAGGCGTATGTGGAGAATTTTAAATCCCACCGGGCTTTATTGAACAACTTTCTCGACTATTTTCCCAATGCATGGTCAGAGAGCTTGGCTCAATTACGGATGCAGCAAGGCGATGCTGTATTACACCCACTGTTGGATGAGGTGATGGCGGCATTTATCACCATGGCACATGGCACCCCACTGCGTGATCGGGCAGGTGTTCATGCACTGCTTGAGCAAGTCATGGCCAGTGCTTTAACGCTGGATACGAGGCAACGGCGTGGAATAATCACCATGGTTCGCTATGCCCAGGCTATTTTGCACTATGAGGATGATCTAAAAGAAATTTTGCAAGGGATTGAGCAGACCGATCTCAATGCGCAATTGGGTGTTTTAGAAGAGCGCTACATGCAGCTCTACAGCCAGCATCAACAAAAATCCAGTCACTACCGATTGCTCCTGTTCATGGGGACGTTGTTGCTGGCAGGGTTGGTGGTGTGGAGCTTTTTGCGGCAGCGTCGTAATGGCTTATCCTTAGAGGCCGCGATCAAGCAGTTGGCGTTTCAGAAGTTTGCGATGGATCAGCATGCCATTGTCAGCATTGCTGATGCCACCGGAAACATTACCTACGTCAATGAAAAGTTCTGTCTGGTCAGCGGCTACGCAGAGTCCGAGCTGTTGGGCAACAATCATCGTGTGCTGAGTTCGGGCCATCATGGGGCTACGTTTTTTCAGGAAATGTGGCACACCATTGAACAGGGTAACGTGTGGCATGGTGAGCTGAAAAACCGCGCCAAGGAGGGTGGTTTTTTCTGGGTTGCATCCACCATTGTCCCCTTTCTGGACAGTCAGGGTAAGCCCTACCAATATATCTCCATACGTACCGATATAACCCAACGTAAACGGGTTGAAGAGCAGCATGAAAAACAGAAGATTTTTCTTCAGGGAATCACCGATGCCATGGGCGAGGGGCTCTTTGCGGTAGACCGCGAAGGGGCTTGTATTTTTATTAATAAACAGGCCGAAAGGATGCTCGGGTGGAGTGCCGAAGAGATCCACTTAAAAAAAATGCAAGGATTGATTCACGCATCGACGCGGATTGCGGATGCCTACCAATGGCCCGCCTTGCGTAGCATGGATGAAGCGGCGCCGGCCCGTTCGGAGGATGAACATTTTATCAACCGTAGTGGGCAGATGTTCCCCGTTTCTATGGTGGCTGTGCCGCTAGAGGAAGGGGAGCGCATCGTCGGTTCGGTGGTGGTGTTTCAAGATATCTCGGTTCGCAAACAGCAAGAGCAGGTATTACAGGGTGCGGTGCGTGCGGCAGACCAAGCCAACCGTGCTAAAAGCGATTTTCTGGCCAATATGAGCCATGAAATTCGCACCCCGATGAACGCCATTCTGGGTATGAGCCATTTGGCGATACGCACCAGCAATGATCCAAGACAGCGTGCGTATTTGCAAAAAATCCATGGGGCGGCTCAATCGCTGTTGCACATCATCAACGACATTCTCGATTTTGCCAAGGTTGAGGCCGGTAAAATGGAGATGGAGATGGTTCCCTTCAACCTAGATGAGGTGCTCGATACCCTCGCGACGCTAACCTCAGTTAAAGCCGATGAGAAGGGCCTAGCCTTAATTTTTAGGCGTCACCTTGATCTGCCCCAACGGGTGGTGGGGGATGCCCTGCGTCTTAACCAGATTTTGCTCAACCTGACCGGCAATGCGGTTAAGTTTACCGAGCAGGGTAGCGTGGTGGTCAATGTAGAAAAAGTGCAGCAGCAGGGTGATCAAATCGTGCTGCGTTTCTCTGTGCAAGATACCGGTATCGGTATGGATGAGTCCCAAATCCAACAGCTCTTTGTCGCCTTTGAGCAGGCGGATAGCTCCATTACCCGGCGCTATGGTGGGCGTGGTTTGGGTTTGGCCATCTGTAAACAGTTGGTCAACCTGATGGCGGGTGAATTGAGTGTACAGAGCACGCCCGAGGTTGGCTCTTGTTTTACCTTTACGGTACCCTTTACGGTGGTGCAGGAGCAGGTGGTGGACGCCATCGTTCCCCAAGGGATACGGGGCCGTGTGGTGTTGCTGGCAGATGGTTCGGCGCTGGCGCGGCGGGTGGTTGCCGAGATGTTAAAACATATGGGTTGTGACGTGCTAGAAGCCGAGCAGGTGGAGCAGCTGCTAACCGCGTTGCAAGCCAAGATAGGTCCGGATATGGTGTTGCTTGACAGTAGCATGGTGGATGCCCAGGGCGCACACGCTTATGCCGCCATTCGTCAGGCAGATGCAGGGGGGGCTTGTCCCGTGTTGGTAATGCATACCCATGGGGACCGAGAACAGGTTTTGGCATGGATGGCCAAGGATAAACAGTTGGGCCATGTACAAAAGCCTTTAACCCCGTCGCGGTTGCTGGAAGGGATGGTGCAACTGTTGGTGGATGAGGGCCGCGTAACGGGATTGAGCGGCGAGACCGATGTCATCGCTCGTTATAAGCCCTTGTTGACAGGTGCCAATATCTTGCTGGTGGAGGATAATGGGGTTAATCAAGAGGTTGCCTTTGAGCTGCTGAGTATGGTTGGTGTCGAGGTGACGGTGGCCGATAATGGCAGCCAAGCGTTAAGCTTTTTAGAGCAAGCCAGCTTTGATCTGGTGTTAATGGATATTCAAATGCCTGTCATGGATGGTTATGCGGCGACCCAGGCGATCCGTCAAAACATGTCATTAACCCTGCCCATTATTGCCATGACCGCCACTGTTATGGAGGCCGATCAAGCGCGTGCGTTAGCCGTGGGCATGAACGGTCATGTGAGCAAACCCATAGAACCCCATAAGCTCTATGAAATGCTGTTACGTTGGCTGCCCTCTAAAGGAGAGCCGTCTAGGGCCGTTGCGCGTTTGCGTTTGCCTGGGGATGAAACGGAGCCTGACGTTACGCTGCCTGAGCAGCTACCTGGGATAAACATTCCGCTGGGGGTGCAGCGGCTGGTGGGGAATAAGAGCCTCTATCTTACCCTTCTACAGCGGTTTTATCAGGACCAAAAAGAGATCATGGTGCAGATCCGTGAAGGATTGGCACGCAAAGATTTTAACACCTGCATGATGCAGGCACACACCTTAAAGGGGGTCGCTGTGAGCCTCGGTGCCCTGCCTTTGGCCGCGTGTGCGGGCGTGCTTGAAACAGCGTGTAAACAGCGCGATGAGCGGGCGACCACCCAGGCACTTATCCCCTTGGCGCAGAGCTTGAGTGAGGTAATGGCAGGGCTACAACCTTTAACGGTTGAGGCACAGACCGCTTTGCCAGAGCGGCCTGTGGGGGGGGATAGCCGTACCGCCCAACTCTATTCACTGTTGCAAGCGTTGGTGGAGCCCTTGGAGATGCGGCAACCCAAAGCGTGTCAGCCCATTGTGGCACAGTTGCAAGAAAGCTCGTTGCCAGGGAGCTATGAGACACCCATTACGATGTTGCTTAGTCATATCCAACGTTACCGAATGAAAGAGGCTGAGCAGTTGGTGCAGACCCTGCTGCAACGGTTGGCTGGAGAGTGCACGGATGAATCATGAACGACGCAGTAAAATTTTTGTGGTGGATGCGCAAGTCGGCAATTTGGATCTGTTGGTAGAGTATTTAGGGGAGCGCTACGCCCTGTCGGTCGCCTTGGATGGCGAATCGGCGCTGGAGGATATTCCGGTTACTCAGCCGGATCTTATCTTGTTGGATGTGCAGTTGCCGGTGATGGATGGCTATGCCGTGTGCCGGGTACTGAAGGCCCGTGCAGACACGGCGCACATACCGGTTATCTTTACCAGTGCGGCCTTGCAAGCGGGCTCGGAACGGGATGGCTTTCTCTGTGGTGGGGTGGATTATATTAGCAAGCCGTTTGATCAACTGGTGGTACAGGCACGGGTTGCGCGGCAGTTAGCGCTGGTTACGAGCCAACGCCAACTGCAAATCTGTAATCTCAATTTTAGCACCATGCAGCAAGCCCACGCCGCCGACCTGCAACGCGCCAATCGGCGCATCGAGCAGAGCCATCTGGACATTATTCGGCACTTGGGACGGGCCGCAGAGTATCGGGATAATGAGACCGGGCTGCACGTGGAACGTATGAGCCGTTATTGTGGCATTATGGGGCGGGCGTTGGGGTTGGATGCACAGCGTGTGACCCTGTTGGAGCAGGCCGCGCAGATGCATGATGTGGGAAAAATCGGTATCCCCGATCATATTTTATTAAAACCCACCAAATTAACCCCCGCAGAGTGGCACATCATGCGTAACCACTGCGAAATAGGCGCGGCCATTCTTGGTGAGCATGAATCCCCCTTGCTGCAACTGGCCCGGACCTTGGCCTTAACCCACCATGAACACTGGGATGGTAGCGGTTATCCCCATGGTCTACAGGGAAAGCAGATTCCTCAAGAGGGGCGCATTGTGGCCATCGCCGACAGCTTTGATGTGATGACCTTGTGCCAGAGCTATCGGAAGGGGGTTTCATTAGATGAAGCCTTCGAAACACTGCAAGATTTGGCGGGCAGTCAGTTTGATCCAGAGTTGGTGGTCCTGTTTGTGGCGCAGCGGGCACAGGTGGAGCAGTTAATAGCCGCATGGGATGCAAAAACCTCCCCCGTGGATTTGCGCTACGATGAGGCAGGCGATGCTAAGGCGCACACCGTGACGCCCGGTTAGCAGAGACCAGCCGTTGTTTTTGCGAGCATTCCCTAGATAACAACATCCCATCGCGGCCTTACCCCATGGTGCAGAGCGGGAGAACGCATCTAAAAAGTTATCAGGCGTTCTGTTGATAGCGTTTTGGATTGAGGAGGGGTGACTCCAACTTAATGACCTAGGTATCGTTTTTGTGTTTGAAAGATAAGCGCATTCAAAAAAAACGGTGGCCGCTAAGGGACCCCCAGGAAATATCTCAGAATGCCAAATCTTGTTTCGTGTAAGAGAAAGAAAAACCGAACAGGTTAAAATTTATGCTGGAACAGCTTGATTTCGTCTCATTTATGATATTTCGCAAACTCTAAAGAGGTGCTTAGGCATATATTTAGGGAGACAGTGCCGCAGTTTATTGATAAATTGAGGGAGAAAATCTACAAAAAAAATGGATGACCTAAACAGAGCCAGGTGGTGAGCTATGGAAACGGTTAACGCAACTTCAGTGCCGCCCCAGACGCAGTGGGAACAACAACTGGACGCCTTAGATCCAAAAACCTCACCCGCTGCGCGTGTCGGCTTACAGGCCCTAAAACGGAGTATGACCCAGCTTGGCAAAACGCTGGATGTCACCCGTGCGGCTACTCAAAATGCCTTTGAGCGTTCAGCCAAAGGTCAACCACTTGACCTGGAACTGCTCAACCAGAGTGTCGCTCAACTGCAAGCATCGCTCGATCAAAACAGTTTGGCGCTCATGACCCTCACAAGTCTACGGTTACGGGATAATGTGACCTACGAGCACTGTTGTAACAGTGCCGCCTATCTGATTGCATTTGCGAAGACCCTAGGGCTACCCAACCAGGAAATAAAGGCCATGGGCTTGGCTGGGCTGGTTCACGATTTAGGTAAAGCGCGTATACCTACCGATATTTTAAACAAGCAGGGCCATTTGAACGATAATGACAAGCGCTTCATATACATGCACGTTCCATTAACCTTACGTCTACTCAAAGATATCTCAGATACAAACCAAACGGTTATGCAAGCGGTAGAGCAACACCATGAAAGGCTTGATGGTAGTGGTTATCCTCAGGGCATAAAGGGGGGGCAAATTGGCCGTCCAGGCCGCATGATCGCCATTGTAGACAGCTTTGAGGCCGCCACCTCTAAGCGGCCTTACCGTGATGCCAACCGAGGCTATGCCATTTTGCAGGAGATGTTGGCGGATGCTGGCGAAAAATATGACAAAACCCTGTTCCAAGCCTTTGTGAAATTGGTTGGCGTGTATCCCAGCGGCAGCATTGTAGAATTAAAAAATGGCATGATCGCCTCTGTGGTGCAAAATTCCGCAGAACACCTTCTTCATCCACTTGTTATTGTTTTCGCTCAGAGCTCTGCGCACACGGTGTTTTCCATCCAGTTGGTGGACCTGCACGAGCATGCAGCAGACCCTGATTATAATATTATCAAAGTCCGGTCTGATTTGGCGCCACCGCAAAACGTGTTACAGCTGGTTGGGCTTAACGAGTAGGTTGCATAGCTTGTTTGAAAATGCAGATCAAACCCTAACCCGGATATTTCATGAAACCCAGACGTTCTCGCTTGATCTTTAAAATCCAATCTCTACGCGATCATCGAAGGGATTCATGAAATATCCGGGTTAGCGCGGTTTCACTTAAGGTTATTTATGCGTGCTCCACAGAAGGAGGGCTAAGGTCTGTGCTCGGGGCCTGCGTGTAAGCTGAGGGCCATGTTGCCCCGCCTTAGGGTCCGTTCCGCAATGGGGCTTAAAGAGGGGATGTCGGGGGTGGGTCGGCCATCTCAACCCGGTCACGGCCCTGCTTTTTGGCACGATAAAGTGCGGCATCCACCCGTTCCAAACAGGTGTTCATGGACTCGCCCTTAGCCAGTTGCCCCACCCCGATACTACAGGTGACCCGACCCACTTGACCAAAGGGAATTTGACCAATGAGGCGGCGGATGTTTTCGGCCACTTCAAGGGCAGCCCCCAGCACCGTTTCAGGGGCAATTAATAAAAACTCCTCCCCCCCCCATCGCCCTACCAGATCGGTTACACGTACATGGCCTTGCATGCGCTTGACCACCTCTAACAACACCTCGTCACCGGCATTGTGACCATAGGTGTCATTGACCCGTTTAAAATGGTCAATATCCAACATCAGAATAGAGACGGGTGATCCATAGCGTTCACTGCGCTTCATCTCTTCATGAAATTTTTCATAGAGTCGAGAGCGATTGGCGGCCCCGGTGAGGGGGTCATGGTAGACTTTTTTCTCAAGATCATTAATCTTGCGCTGGATTAAATAGAGATCCGTAAAGGCAAACACCTGGCGTCCCGCCGTGGCGTCAAAACTCCAGGAGATGGCGCAGGTAATCGGGTCTCGGCTCTTGCTGGGTTCTTGCAACTGAATGGTGGGAAGAATGTTACAGCGCTGGGTCATGTAACTAAGCCAATCGCCACGTTCCAATAGGTGGCTCAGCGCATCGTTGGGCTGTATACAGATGGCCTGTATGATGTCAGAACCTTTAGGGTCCAGCTGCTCCATATGACTGAGCCCTAAAAAATGCAAAAAGGGGCTGTTGGCGTGTTCAATCTCGCTATCGTTGACCACCAAGATAAAGGCTGGCAAGCTCTCCAGCAACATCTCGACAAACTGTTGGTGGCGCTGACTTTCGCGCTTAATTTCGATATGTTTGGTCAGCTTGGCAATGGCTTGGCTAAGCAGATCAGGTTGCGTGGGTTTAAGGATAAACTCATCAATGCCAATGGAGATCGCTTTTAGGAAAAAGCGTTCATCATTATAGGCGGTGGTTACCATAATGGGTATGTCAGTATCCAGAGCGCGAATGGCCTCGGCGAGCTGTAGGCCATCCATGCGGGGCATGCGTATATCGGTAATGACCAAATCGGGCTTGCTGCGCTTAAACATCTCCAACGCCTCTTCCCCATTGCTGGCAACCTGCAACAGGGTTACGCGTCGTTTTAGATATGAGCTTAGCTCTTCGCGTATGGTTGCCTCATCCTCCACATAAAGAACGTGAAGCTTATTGGCGGTAAATTTAGTTGGCGCCATGTGTGTCATGTAAGCTGTTCCTGCTCAGCGCTGAGGGTATGCCCCTCGGCCCGTGGTATGTTAAGGGTAAAACAAGCCCCTTGGGGTTCATTATGGGCCATAATGGTGCCATGCATATGCTCCATTATGATCATGCGTGCCATGTATAGGCCAATACCGGTGCCTTTGCTCTCTTCTTTGGTGGTGAAATAAGGCTCAAAAATACGATCTAAAATATCTTTTGGTATACCGTTACCACTATCTTGGATGGTGAGCTTGGTTTGGGTGCCAACTTCTGTAAGTTTTAGAGAGATAAGCCCTTTTTGATGTTCGGTCTCTACTATAGCATCCTTTGCATTATTTAATAAAAGTAAAATGACTTGGGAAAGTTCACGGGGGTAGCCCTCAATAATCAAGGGTTCAGGATAAGGTTCAAAATGTAGGGTGATTTGGTGATTTTCCATGGCCGAGGCAACCAGTGAGAGCGCATGCTCGACCGCTAAATTAAAATCAAAATGCTCTAAAACTTTATCAGGTTTAAAAAAGTTACGAAAATCATCAATGGTTTGAGACATGCTTTGCAACAAGGCGCTGGCTTGCTCTGTTTTGGCTTGCAAGGTGCTCTCATCAAGCTCGCCGAACAGGTACATATCCTTGATGTTAAAGAGAATTAAATTAACAGCGCTCAAGGGTTGACGCCATTGATGGGCGATGTTGCCGATCATCTCCCCCATTGCAGCCATGCGCGATTGGTGGATAAGCAGGCCATCTTTCGCGCGGTTGTTTTCAACCTCTTCCTCGACACGGTGGGCAAGTTCCCGGTTAAAACGTTCCACCTCTGCGGTCTTAATGCCCAGATCCAGCATCGCTTGCTGTAGGGCTTGGGTCCGGCTTTGCACCAGTGTATCCAGATTATCCCGATGCAGCAGCAGTTCACGTTCTAATGTGGTGCGTTGAGTCACATCCACCCCCACCGCCCAAGCCCCCCAGCCGGGGATGGGAAAATGATGGTGGCTGCTGGACCAAGCGATGGTGTGTTGCGTGCCCGTCTTGCTGGTCAAATCAAACTCGACATTGCGAAAGTTGCTTTTCTGCTTGGTAAATAGGTCGAGCACCTTTTGGCGGGTCATCTCTAAAGGGTAGAGCTGCTGCATAATGTGTTGTTGACCGATTACCTCGGCTCGGCTGTAGCCGGTAATGCGTTCGCACTCGCTGTTCCACACTACAATGTTATGATTGTTATCGAACGCTTGCAGCATGATCGGCATATTTTCTACCACAATGCGTAGCCGTTTGGCCCCCTCCGTGAGCTGCTGCTGGCGTTGTTTGAGTAGGTGGCTGGTAAGCAGAGCAATCAGGGTGACGATCAGCAATCCCCCCAAGGTGGTTAATGCCAACAACCAAATTTGGCTAGGCAGGCCGGCCGCCATGGTTTGGCGGCGGTTGTTGACCTGTTGTTTGACATCCTTAACCAGTTGGGTGACGCGTGCGGAGAGCAGGCTGGAGATGTGTAAATTATTTTTAATATTTAAAGCAATGGCTTGTTTGTTTAATAGGTGCCTGTGGTGATTTTGTAAGAGGCCCTCATCCCCCTCCAATAGGGTGCTAAACTGTTGCACAAGGGATTCGATTTTATCCACCAATAGGGGGCTCTGTGTGGACATGGGGCTGTTTTTGTACTGGCTAACCTGAGCCGCTAAAAAGGCGTAAGTCTGTCGGGCGCTGCGCAACAGTGGTCGCAACTCCTCTAGGTTTTGGGTCAGCAGTGCCGCCGTGAGTATGTAGTGCAAACGGTTGTTGGTGGTTTTGATGGAGATGGTTAGCGCGTAATGGTCGGTGGACTCTTTTAACAGCTGTCCGATGCTACTGGGGAGCTGCTGGGTAATAACCAGATTTAATTGTTTAATTTCTTGTGTGTTGGCTTGATGGGTCTGCTGGAGTAACTTCAACAGGGTTAAGGTAACATCCTTTTGGCAAGGGGCTTGAAAAGCGTTGGGACCGAGTTCGGCTAATTTATGCAAAAGCGGGGTTAGGGTGGGCAACTGCATGCTATAGCTCTGTAACCGTGGCATGGGGTTGTTAAAAGGTTTTGCTGGGCTCTGGCTAGGGCTTTGTGGGAAACATTGCTGAGCAAGATCTAATGTAAACTGCGCCAGTTCGGCATCCAATTGTACGGTTTGCAGAAGAGGGGCTAGCCGTTCCTGTTGAAACTGTTCTAGCAGTGAGTGGCTGATGGATTGGGTAAGGGCGTCAGAAGCAAAATCCAGGGGGGGGATGATGTCCAACAAGGCGGCCCGCAAATTACGCATGCGATGGCGCTGCTCTTGCTTTTGCGAAGCGAGGCGAAAGCGCGTGACATGGAGAGAAATAAGCTGGGAAAACGCATCGCCCATCTGTCCGAGTTGCTCTTGAACCTGGCTCAATTGATCAGCAGGGAGCCAGTCTTGCAACTGTTGCAAACGCTCTCTGACCTTTTGGCGATGGAGGCTTAGACGGTTGGTTAATGGCGCCAATTCTTCTAAACGTTGCGTGTGTTCCATGCTGGGTAGACCCGCCGACAGGAGCACACTGTACGCGGAGAGCTCTTCTGCGGCTTCTAAAGCCGAAAAGGATTGGGCGGTGGTGCTCTCGACCATCTGCCCATAACGTTGAAGATGGAACCCAGATAGGGCAGCGGAGGCAACAATAATCAAGGCGATCAGGCCAAAAGCAAAATTGAGCCAAATGTGCCAAGGGGCTTGATTCCCCAAGAGGGTGGGGAAGCGTTGGGCCAGCTTGCGTATGAGAGATGAAGCCATCTCCAAAATTCCTCTCCCCATGGTGGGGATTAACCCGCGTCGAATGTGGGGGCAAGGCCCGCAGCCGCCCAATGGTGGCACTGAGCTGCCGTATCGCACGGGTGACGCGGGTTGCCCCAAGCGCCTATGATCATCGGTTTATGCTGGCCCGGAACAGCCAATAGGGGTTGCGAGCCACGCGCCTGTGCGCCAATTTTAGCATATTAATGAAGGGGGTGCAGCTTTTTCCTGTGGGATGCCGGGCGACGCTGCTTGTGCTGGATTTAAGCCTTGGGTTAAAGGGGGGGTGGCTGGTTGCGCAGTGCCCTTTCGGCACTTTGGCCCAGATAGTGACGGATGGCAGAAAAAAAAGCCACTGGCCAAAAATCCTTGTGATTTTTGGTTAAATAAGCCCGGGCCAACCGGTCGCGGGCCTGTTGTAAGGTGTGCCCTTGTTCGACCAAGACAATGAGCTGTTCGTTCAGATGGTCCAGTACCCGTTGACGCATACGCTGTAAACGTGAACAGTCTAAGTTCAGCAGATCAATGGTGGCCTGTACGCGAGCTACCTCAATCCCCGCTACGGCACAAGCGTGCTCGTCAACCCGCACACTGCCCATGGCGCGGTCAAAACGGAATAAGCTGGGGGCATGGGGAAGCTGCAATGGGTTAAGAATCACCTGCTCCCAGTGTTGAGAACCCTTAGGAACGTCACAACTATGGTCCCGCTTGTTTTCACTAAAACGCTCACCCGATGCGGTAACGTGGCGCTGCGAGCCACCATGACAAACCCCCAACATATTGGACCAATCAAGACTCCAATTGCCGCTGGTATCGGACTTTGGGTGAAAATGTTCCACGCGGAAATCGTCGATTTCACGAGGTTTTTTTCTGATTTTAAGGTCGATCTCGCAATAGGCGCAAAGGCCACCTTGGTCGGTTAGTAGCTGCTTTTTGATGGCGGGGTAGACCGCCGGATGCGCCGTGCGCAGGGCATCCCAGGAGGCCTTGGGGTGCTGCTTGCGATAGCGCTTGAGGGGTTTGGGCTCCCGCTGTTTATCAATGCGCTTCATGTAAGCCGGTCCAGCTCTTTAAGGCGTATATCCATATCCAGGCGGCGCAGTTCAGGCTCATGTTCGGCACCCCAAGCATCCAGAATTTTACGTAGCGCCTGCCCTTCGGCATGGTCCCAATAGCCGTCGGCCACCAAAGCTTGATAACGACGCAGCTGGCGCACAATCTCCAGCTGTTCCGGGCGGGGGTCGGTGCCCAAAACCTCTTTGAGCACTTGATGGGCTTTAGCGCCCAATGAAAAGGTGGCACAGTGAAGCTGCACCTGATCATGTTCCCAGTGCAAAATACGCAGATGGTGGGGGGGGACCGTGGTCACCACTTGGGGGCTGTGGGTGGTGACGACAAATTGTAGATTGGGAAAGGTGCGCATGAGGTCGGGCAGAACCCGTTGTTGCCAACTGGGGTGAAGCTGCATCTCGATCTCATCAATAAGCACAAGGCCCGTGGTGCTCTCTAACAGGTTGCTTAAATTGGGATTGGCCAGGGCCATGCGGGTGGCGATTTCCGTAACCAAAATAAACATGCGCCGGTAGCCCTGACTGAGCTGGCTAAGGCGGATGGGGTAACGGGAGCCACCCGCTTCGCTCTGCCAATCCACCCGTATCCCCTCACTCTTCTGCCAGCGCAAATGACTCAGTTCGGGGATCACTGCGGTCATGGCCTGCTCGACCCAAGGCAACAGCGCATGCCACTCGGGCTGCTGTAATAGCGCCTCCAGCAACGAGGCCTCTTGACCGTGGGGTTGCAGGGTGTCTAGCCAAGCGTGGGCACGCTGTAAGGGTTCCATCCGTTTGGCTTTTTCCTGAGCACCATGGCCAAAATAGATAAAGATGGGCAATTGTGGCGTGTTGGGTTGAAAGTTGCGCGCCACATAGGCGCGTAGCGCCTTGCGCCCTACCGCGTTACGTTCGGCCTTGCGACTGGCTTTGCCGTGGTCTTTGTAGAGGGTGCGATCCCACTGAAGGCCTGTGCTGGTTTGGCAAAAGATGCGCACAAAGGGGGCTGTGCGTCCCTTGGGCGTTAGGCGTAAATCCCCATGGCGTAAGCGATTGCCCCGCACTGTGGGCAGGTGTTTAAGATAGGGGCTTAGTGCCAAAGCTAAGGCATCCAACAATGCGCTTTTGCCACCGCCATTGCGTGAGACCAAAAGGGTAAGCTGAGGATCTAAGGTCAGCTTAAAATCAATAAAACGCCGAAAATGGGTCAGGTGCAAGTGGTGGATGCGCACGCTTCACTCCTAGGGCTGGCCTTGCTCAAAGCCTGTCTGGGGGGCAGCGGCCCCCCAGACAGGCTGGTTATAGCTGCCAGTTAACAAAATTTTCCAGCAACCTGAGGCCATTGTTTTGGCTCTTTTCAGGGTGAAACTGGGTGGCAAAAATGTTGTCATGCCCCACCGCCGAGGTGAAAGGAATGCCGTAGGTGGTTTGCCCCAGTTGGTGTGCTTGGTGGTCCACCACGCCGTGAAACGAGTGTACAAAATAAAAATGGGCCATATCCTCAATGCCCTGCCACATGGGGTGTTCGACCGTTTGATGCACCGGGGTCCAGCCCATGTGGGGTACCTTGAGATGGCGTTTAAGATCGGCAGGGTCCTGCATTTTTTTAGAAAACGCCTCGACCTTGCCGGGAATTAAACCAAAACCCTCATGCACGCCAAACTCATGGCTTTCATCAAACAACATCTGCATCCCAACACAGATGCCCAAAAAGGGCTTGCCCGCACGAATGTGGGCCAATACCGGTTCGGTCAGTTGGGCGCGATCCAGGTTGCGGCGGCAGTCGGCAAAGGCACCTACCCCAGGCAGCACCAAGCGATCCGCTTGGGTGACATCTTCGGGATGGGCGCTTACCACCACATTGCCCCCCACTTTTTCCAGCGCTTTGGAGACCGAACGCAGGTTGCCCGATCCATAATCAACAACGGTAATCATGCGACCTATCCTTATACTTAATCCGAAAGAGTGCCTTTGGTGCTGGGCGCTACCCCGCCCAATGTCGCATCCACGGCACACGCGCTACGCAGGGCGCGGGCCAAGGCTTTAAAACAGCTCTCGGCAATATGGTGGCTGTTCTCTCCGTAGAGCGATTCAACATGCATGGTAATGCCCCCTTGTTGAGCGAAGGCGGCAAACCACTCTTTAAACAGTTCTGTATCGAAGTTGCCCACCTTTTGGGTGGGGAACTTGACCCGCCAGGAGAGGGAGGGGCGGTTGGAAAGATCAACCACCACCCGGCTAAGCGCTTCGTCCAGAGGCACATAAGCGTGACCAAAGCGGGTGATGCCGCGACGGTCGCCGATGGCTTGCCGAAAGGCTTGACCCATGGTTATGCCCACATCCTCTACGGTATGGTGGTCATCAATGTGCTGGTCGCCGCATGCCTCGATTTCCAGATCCATGCCGCCATGACGGGCGATTTGGTCCAACATATGGTCCAAAAAACCAACCCCAGTATCAACCTGGGCCTTGCCGCTGCCATCCAGGTTAAGGGTGACTTGGATCTTGGTTTCGCCGGTGGTGCGGGACTCCGTGGCGATGCGTGCCATGGGCTGTTCTCCTGCTTGCTTGGGAAAAAGCGCCATTATAGCCCCTTGGAGAAAAAATTGCATGGGTAGATAAGCGTGCTGTGCAAAACCCATCGCCTGCCGGGCTTATTTGAAAAAGGTAATATGATCCGTTATTTAAAAGAGACACTCAGACTCTATGCGCAAAGGCCACTGTGGACGGTGCTGCTGTTGGGTTTTTCCAGCGGGCTACCCTTGGCGCTTACCTTGGGTACTTTGAGTCTATGGATGGCCGAACAGGGGGTAAGTAAAACCTCCATCGGCCTGTTTGCGCTGGTGGGGGTGCCCTATACCTTTAAATTTGCATGGGCACCCTTGATGGATACCCTGCAACTGCCTTGGTTCAGCCGTCGCTTTGGTCGGCGGCGGGGGTGGGCACTGTTCACCCAGTTGGGGGTGGCGCTGACTCTTTTGCTCTTGGGGCAGTGCGATCCGGTGGGCACGCCCTGGTTAACCGCTGGGGTGGCGCTGCTGGTCGCCTTTATGAGTGCCAGCCAGGATATTGTCCTAGATGCCTACCGGGTCGAGCTGTTGACCCCTGCGCAACAGGGGGCCGGCGCCGCCATGATTGTGCTTGGTTACCGCCTGGGTATGCTGGTCTCTGGGGCAGGCGCGCTCTATCTGGCCAGTGTGGTCGCTTGGGGGCTTGTTTATGCCATCATGGCCCTTTGTATGGGGGTGGGTATGCTCACGGTGTTGAGCAATGCCGAACCTCGCGCAGAGTCCGTTACGCCAACCCACCAAGGTGGCCTGCTGGTTTGGCTGAAAACCGCAGTGGTTGCGCCTTTTACCGATTTTATGCAGCGTCCGGGTTGGCTGTGGGTGCTGCTCTTTATCCTGCTCTATAAATTGGGGGATGCGCTGGCAGGGGTGATGAGCAACCCGTTCTATCTGGATTTGGCGTTTACCAAGATTGAGATTGCCAATATCACCAAACTGTTTGGTTTGGTGGCCTCTATTCTCGGTGGGCTGGTGGGGGGGGTGTTGGTGGCACGGCTCGGGGTGATGCGGGCGCTGTTGCTGTGTGGCGTGTTGCAGATGCTCTCTAATCTGCTCTTCGTGGTGCAGGCGCAAGTGGGCCATAGTGTGCCGCTGCTGGGGGTGACGATTGGGGTAGAAAATCTCGCCGGGGGTATGGGCACGGCGGCCTTTGTGGCCTATTTATCGGGACTTTGCCACCGAACCTATACCGCGACCCAATATGCGCTGCTCTCTTCACTGGCGGCGGTGGGGCGTACCCTGCTGGCCGCCAATGCCGGTTGGATGGCACAAAACAGCAGTTGGAGTCTCTTTTATGGCTTGACCACCCTAGCGGCGCTGCCGGGTGTGTTGATGATCCCTTGGATGATGCGCCGTTTTCCCCTGCCTAAAACTATGAAAAACGGTTAATATGCTGCAAAATGGAACTTTAACGGTTCTTGTTTGGCCTATACCCCATGCACCCTATGGGTGCGTTTATGAACGATCAACCATTGTAGGTATCTATGTCTGAGTCGATGTTTGAATTGGTGGACCGTCAAGAGGTTGCAGCGCTCAACGTGACGGTGGAATCCTACCTGCACCAACGCACCGGTGCCCGCCATTTGCATATGGTAAGCCAAGATAACCAGAATGCCTTTCTGGTGGCCTTTCTCACCGTACCTAAGGACTCCACCGGGGTGGCACACATTCTGGAACATACGGTGCTTAGCGGTTCGGAGCGCTATCCGGTGCGGGATCCCTTCTTCACCATGATACGGCGCTCGCTGGCGACGTTTATGAACGCCTTTACCTCCAGCGACTGGACCGCCTATCCCTTTGCCTCGCTCTCTAAAAAAGATTTCAATAATTTGCTGGAAGTCTATTTGGATGCCGCCTTTTTTCCCAATCTGCACCCCTTGGATTTTGCCCAGGAGGGCTACCGCATCGAGCCAGAGAATCTGGACGATGCCAACAGCCCCTTGTGCTATAAAGGGGTGGTGTTTAATGAGATGAAAGGGGCCATGGCCAGCCCGGTGCGGGCCCTGTGGGATGGCCTCTCCCAGCATGTTTTTCCCACCATTACCTATCATCACAACAGCGGGGGCGATCCGGTTGCCATCCCTGATTTAAGCTGGGAGGCGCTGAAAGCTTTTCATGCCACCCACTATCACCCCTCCAATGCGGTGTTCATGACCTATGGGGACATCCCTGCGGTGACGCATCAGGCCATGTTCGAGACACGGGTGCTGCGCCGTTTTGAACGGTTGGATGTGCGCCACTTGCAGGTGCCAGATGAACAACGTTTAACCGCTCCCATCACCGCCAGCGACAGCTATGCGGCGGATGATGAACCCGATTTAAGTGCAAAAACCCACCAAGTTGTGGGCTGGCTGTGGCCCAAAAGTGTGGATCTAGAGAGCCTGCTCAAGGCCCATTTGCTCTCTGGTGTGCTCTTGGATAACAGCGCGTCGCCCCTGTTAAAAGCGTTAGAGACCAGCGATTTGGGTAATGCCCCCTCGCCGGTGTGTGGGGTGGATGATTCGGGCCGGGAAATGGTGTTTGCCTGTGGCCTAGAAGGGTCGGAGCCAGAGCAGGCCGAGGCGGTCGAAGCCCTGATTTTGCAGGTGTTGCAGGAGGTCGCCGAGCAGGGCGTAGAGCCCGAACAGGTCGAGGCCGTGCTGCACCAACTGGAGCTTTCGCGACGGGAAGTCACCGGTGACGGGCTACCCTACGGGCTGAAATTGATGCTTACCGCCCTGCCGGCCACGCTGCATGGCGGGGATGGCGTGGCGGCTTTAAATATGGACGGTGCCTTAAACACACTACGGGAGCAGGCGGCTGATCCTAACTTAATTCCCCAGTTGGTGCGGGCGTGGCTGCTGGATAATCCCCACCGCGTGCGTTTTACACTTACCCCCGATGGTGAAAAAAATAAGCGTATGGAGGCCGCAGAAAAGGCCCGTCTGCTGGCGGTTGGCGCACAGTTGAGTGATACGCAAAAAGAGCAGTTGCGGGAACAGGCGGTGGCCCTTAAAGCCCGCCAAGAGAGTAAAGATGATCCCGAAGTGCTGCCCAAGGTAACGCTGGCTGACGTGCCCAAGGATTTACTTATTCCCACCGGGGAACGGGCATCCCAGGATATGGAGTGGTACACACAACCCACCAATGGCTTGATCTATCTGCAAGCCTTTACCCCCATGCCAGAGCTGGAGCCAGAGTTGTTGGATCTTATGCCGCTCTATGGGGCTTGTGTGGTGGAGGTTGGCAGCGGTGGCCGGGACTATTTGCAGACCCAAGGCTTGATCTCGCGCTATACGGGCGGGGTAGGGGCGCGGGGCTCCATTTCGGCCTTGGCCAGCGATGTAGAACAGTATGACGGGCGTTTTTCGGTCTCCTCCAAGGCGCTGCTGCGTAACCGTGAAAAGATGGTTGCACTGTTGCAAGAGACCTTGAGCGCACCCCGTTTTGATGAACTCAGTCGCCTGCGTGAGTTGGTGGGGCAGATGCGTGCCAGTGCCGAGATGAAAATCAGCAATGGGGGGACCGCGCTTGCCATCGCCTCAGCCTTAAAGGGCATGAGCCCCGCAGCGGCCATGAGTGAACGGTGGGGGGGGATGAGCTCCATTGGCCTCTTAAAAAAATTGGACCGCGCCCTGGAAGAGAAGGGCGCTTTAGAGGCGTTGGCAGAGCAGCTCTGCACCATCCGCGACCGTATTGCGGCGACCCCTGTACAGTTTTTGGGCATTGGCGAGGCGTCGCAAAAGAGCGCATTAGGTGAGGATTTATCCAAGATTTGGCACCCCTCTCAGGGGCTGATTCCAGGTAAACTAGAGATTGCCGTGGAACGCCAGCCGGTCAAGCTGGCGTGGGTGACCTCAACCCAAGTAAACTATTGCGCCCGGGGTTATGCGGCGGTGCCCTATACCCACGCGGATGCCCCCGCACTGACGGTGCTGGGTCCCTTGATGCGCAACGGCTTTTTACATACAGCCATTCGTGAAAAGGGCGGCGCTTATGGGGCGGGTGCGGGTTTTGATGCCGATGCGGCGGCGTTTCGGTTTCAATCGTTCCGCGATCCGCGCTTGGGCAAAACCTTGCAGGACTTTGATCGCTGTATCGACTGGCTGCTGGCCGATGGGCATGGCGATGCCCCACTGGAAGAGGCCATTCTGAATGTGATCGGCGGTATGGATAAACCGGGCTCCCCCTCTGGCGAGGCAAAGCGGGCCTACCATGATCTGCGGCGTGGCCGCACGCCCGAGGTGCGCCGTCGCTTCCGTAAGGAGATTTTAGCGGTAACCTGGAAGGATTTAAAGCGCGTCACCGAAACCTATCTACAACCAGCCTTGGCGCAGACTGCCGTTGTGACCAATCGGGCGAATCTTGATGTGGAGCAAAATCTTGATCTAGAACGACGATCTCTTTGATCTTAATGGTTGAACAATGGTAAATAAAATAGCCCTGGATCGAATTGTCAGGGCTATTTTTTTGGCTAATGTGCTACCATATGACCAGTTTGGCCGAGGTGCAGTAACGGGTTAATTGTGCATTGTCCACGATGTATTTGGGGATTCACTGTTATGAAAGATGAAAAAAAATTAGGGAACACACTGCTGCATCTTAGCCTGAAAGCGTCATTCAGAATACTCTCTTTTTTAATATTAGTTTTGGTGATGTTGGCCGCCTTCAATTATTGGAAAACGACTCAGCTCAAGTCGGAGTACGCCAATACCATCAACATGGCAGGGCGTCAGCGCATGCTTTCGCAAAAGGCGGCCAAAGAGGTGCTCTTTATTGCCGCTCTGCAAAATGCCGGTGAAAAACGTAAAGCTTATGAAGCGGGTTTGCAAAAAACGCTACGCCTGTTTGACCGTACCCTGCAAGCCCTCATCCAGGGTGGCAGCACCACCACCACCTTGAACCCGGATGATAAAGAGGCCGCCTCGCAGGTTGAAATGGTGCGTCCCTCTGCGGCGAATCTCGCCCAGTTAAAAAAAGTTCAAGGGATCTGGCAACTCTACCAACAAAGCATAGCCGATGTGCTGAGCGAACCACCAGGTAAGCAACGAGATGCCCTAGCGATCAAGCTTTTGGATGAAAGCGTGGTGTTGCTAAAAAGCATGAATGCAGCGGTGGTCATGGTCACGGGTGAATCCAATAGCAAAGCCGAAAATGTGGTGCTTGCCCTGACCTGGACCACGGTGTTTAGCCTGTTGATTGGTGCCTTTGTGCTGCTGTTTACGCTGTGGCGGCAATTTAGCTTAAATAAGCAGGTACGCCGTATTAGCAACCACCTGGATCTGATGGCGGTGGGGGATCTTAACCGCCGTCTTGGACGCGATTTCTGCGGGGAATTTCAGATCTTTGTTGATCGCTTAAACTCTATGA
The DNA here is from genome assembly GCF_000014865.1 of Magnetococcus marinus MC-1. Taxonomy (NCBI): domain Bacteria; kingdom Pseudomonadati; phylum Pseudomonadota; class Magnetococcia; order Magnetococcales; family Magnetococcaceae; genus Magnetococcus; species Magnetococcus marinus. The sequence goes on along the minus strand of NC_008576.1, from coordinate 3,633,151 downwards.
GCAACCAGCTGCTGTGGGTACTGCGAACGGTGGGGGTGCAATCCCAAACCATTAAGGGCGTGGTCAGTCAGCTGATGCCTGTTAAAGAGTCTCTGCTCCGAGATGCCCATACCAATAGCCAATTGGCCAACGATGTGGTGCTGGAAAATGACCGGCTGGATGCGGAAATTCATAAACTTAACGATTTTATCTATCAGGCCAAAGAGTCCATTTCGGCGGTGGCCGACTCTGCCGGGCAACTGGCCACCGATGTGCGGGCTATTGCTCAGTCTGCCGATCAAGCCAGCGGCAATGTGAGCACCATGGCCTCGGCCGCTGAAGAGATGAACTCAAATATTTCTGAGGTTAACGCCAGTCTAGAGCGGGTTAATGCGTCGGTCTCCACGGTCGCCTCGGCGGTTGATGAACTCAATAACTCTCTGGAACATGTTACCCACAGTTGTGAATCGGCCGATCAAATGTCCGCTGCGGCGGGGCAGCATATTTCAGAAGCACTAGAGGTGATGCACGTTCTGGCAAGCGCGGCCAGAGAGATCGGCAATGTCATCAAGTTAATTAATAACATTGCGGAACAGACCAATATGTTGGCCCTAAATGCCGCCATCGAGGCCGCCGGGGCTGGCGAGGCGGGTAAAGGGTTTGCGGTGGTGGCCAACGAGGTGAAAGATTTGGCCTCGCAAACCGCCGATGCCACCAAGATGATCGCCACCCAAGTAAGTGAAATTCAGCTACGTACCGAAATGGCGTCAGAGGCAACCCAAGGGGTGAGTGACATTATCAGCTCACTGGCCGAAACCAACCGCATGATTACCGAAGCGGTGGAGAACCAAGCCAGCTCGGTGGCGAATATTTCCGCTTCTATGGATGCAGTGACCATGGCTTCGGGCGAGGTGACACGCAATGCTCATGAACTGGCGGCGGCTTCGCAAGAGGTCGCGCGCAGTGCCTTGGATGCCGCCAATGACACCACGCAAATTGCTGAAACCGCAAGCGTGCTCAGTGATCTAGCCGATCAGGTCAACCAACAGATCGGTACGGCTGCGGATAGCTCGGACGCGGTGCGCTTTGGGGCGGCAGAAATTCTCACCTCCTCGGTGCAGGTGCAGAAAAAAATGATGGAGACCATGCAGCTGCTTGGCTACCTTAATGGGGATATTGAGTATTCGGGATTCCTTACGGAGGTTGTGGCTGAAACCAGTAAATCATTGGATGCCGCAGAGCGTGGCTTTAATGTGGGGGAACCCCTGTTTAGCATTGAGAACATTAAAGCGGCCCATCTGGCCTGGATTGGTAAACTGGAAGATGTCATCCATGGCCGCAGCCGGTTGCGCTCTACTGATGTTGGGGGTGCGCGGGATTGCGAGCTAGGCAAGTGGTACTATGGTGAAGGTAAGGCGGCCTTTGGTGAAATGGCGCGTTTTGTGGAACTGGGCGAGCTGCATCTGCAGGTGCATGATATGGCACGCGAGGTAATCAAAATGGTGGAGGAGGGGCATCGAGAAGAGGCCATGGCCAGCATGTCCAAATTTGACCGAGTGCGACGCCACCTGTTTAAGCTGTTAGATCAACTCTATCTGAGTTGCGGTAAAGAAGGGTGCGGTACCGGGGAGGAGTTTTTTCCGTGGAACGATATTCTATTGACCAACGTTAAAGAGGTGGATATCCAACATAAAGAGTTGGTACGGATGGTCAATGCTCTGCACCAAGAAATTACCAGCGGGCAGGGTGGCAAACAAAAGCTGCGTACCATGGTGGATGGTTTGATCGCCTACACCGTCAATCACTTTAAAGATGAAGAGGCATTTATGCGCCGCAACCATTTTCCTGGTTTGCAGGCGCACCTGCCAGAACATATTAAATTTACCGATGCGGTGGTCGAATTGGTGGCGCAGGTGGATAAAGGTGAAGCCTATATTGATATGGATCTCACCGGTTTGCTACGGGATTGGTTGGTGAACCATATCATGGGGACCGACCGGAAATATGCAGAACATTTTGCCGGCAAAAAGGTTTCCTAGGGGATTATCCCAATGTGTTTGCACAAAGGGCTCTCCTACAGGAGAGCCCTTTATTATAGTAGAAACGCTCTCTTGCGTTGGGTTGAGGCTTTATCATGGGGTCTGTTGTCCAACCATCCCTTCGGGGAGAGTATGGCTGCTCGGATTGTCGTATCCCAATGTGTCAGCGAGAGGATGTTATAAGCGGTTTGTTAATGGCGTTTCTTGAGGCGTCATCCTAATGTGGCCTGCTCAAGTAGCGCGCGCCACCCATGTTTGCGCGCGCTGCCCTATTTTGATGAAGATGGGAGTACGAAGGTTCGATGACACCCTCCACCGCTTTTTCCGAGCGTAGTTTCTTTTTAACAAGTCTACAACAGCAGGTGGTGGTGCTGGTGTTGTTGGATTCCCTTGAGCCAAGCGCATGGCAGCAGTTGGATGCCAGCATGCAGCGGTTGCAGCAAAGTGGTGTGCGGTTGCTGCTGCTGGCCGCAGAGCCCCTCTGTGCAGAGCCAGGAGCGTTGGGCTGTATTGAGCTTGGCCGCAAGGTGGAGGGCGAGCCGTGGCTGGGTTACGCCGCTTGGCCAACCTTGCAAAAGCTCTGGCAGGGTGTCTTGAGCCGGGTGGTGGGGGTGCTTGATCAACAGCCGCTTAGGGAGATGCAGCAGGTTACGGACTTTTTGAGCCCACTACGACCCAATCGGGTGTTGCTGTTACGTCGAGACGGGGGCATTAAAGATCCCCAGGGTGGCTGGATCAATTTTATCTCCCTGGCCCAACTGGCGGAGATATCCTGTCAGCCACCGGTCTCCCAGCAGCCCGTACTTAGTGCCATTGGCCAACTGCTGCAAAAAGGGGTGCGGTCGGTCAGTCTCTGCAAGCCAGAAAATTTGGAGCGCGAACTGCTCACCTATGAAGGGGCAGGGACCTACTTCTCCATTGATCACTATTGTCGAGTGGAGCGGTTGCGGCTTGACCATTTTTCGGAGGTGGAGTCTATGATCCATCGGGGCGAGAAAGAGGGCTTCTTGATGCGCCGTCCCCAACACCACCTCTACACGCTGTTAAGCGAGGGATGGGGGGCGTTCGTGGGGGGGAGTAGCCGCTTGGCTGGGGTGGTAGGCGTGTTGACGGAACCTTATGCAGAGACTTTTGCAGGGGAAATCATATCCATTTATACCCTGACACGTTATAAAGGCAATGGGGTTGGGGCGCGTCTGTTGCAAACCGTGGCCGAGCATGCCGCCGATAAGTCACTCCACTATCTGTTTGCCGCCACCCAGAGTGAGCGCGTGGCAGAGTTTTTTTTGCGGAGCGGCTACCGCGAAGTTGAGTTGCATGAACTGCCCCCAGCTAAATGGCAGGGGTATGATCCTGCGCGTAAGGCGACAGCCTTTGCTTTGCGTCTGGATCTGACCTCAGCCGGTTAGGGACGCGGGGCTGCATAAAGGCTGGAAGGAAGGGGAAGAGATGGAACATGTTGTGATTGTCGGGGCTGGGGTGATGGGGACCGCATGTGCCTTTCGTCTGTTGGAGCAGGGGTATCGCGTCACGCTCTTGGAAAAAGCCCTGCCTGGGGCCGAATCCTCAGCCGCTGCCGCGGGCATCTTGGGGGCTCAATCCGAGGTGTCAGGGGGAGGGGCTTTTTTAGATCTGTGTGTCGCCAGTCGGGGCATGTTTCGGGATTTTGTAGGGCGTTTGCAGGATGTAAGCGGCGTACATTGTGGTTATGAAGAGAGTGGGGTGCTGGAAGTTGCCATGGATCCTGCCGAGGGGCGTTTGGCGGCTGGACGGGCGGAGTGGATGTTAGAGCGCGATTTACGGGTTGAAATATTGGACCGGGACGAAGCGCGTCGGTTGGAACCTGCACTGAGCGAGCGCATCATAGGAGCAAACTTTTATCCCGATGATCACCAAGTGGAGCCGGTGGCCTTGTCGCGCGCCTTGGCCGCCGCCGTAGCGCGCTTAGGGGGGCAGTTTCGCAGCGGGGTACAGGTGACAGGGCTGCATGTACAGGGGGAGCGGGTGGTGGGGGTGGCCAGCCGGGATGAGGTGATTCATGGGGATCATGTCATCATTGCCGGGGGGGCCTGGAGCAGCATGATTGGGGGGTTGCCCCCGCTGCGCACCCAGGTGAAGCCTATGTCGGGTCAGATTTTGCAGGTTGAGATGCGCCCCCCGGCCTTTCGACATGTGGTGTATGGCTACAAAGGTTACATTGTGCCCCGTGCCGATGGGCGGGTGGTCATGGGTTCAACCCTGGAAGACCGAGGCTTTGATAAAGCCGTAACCACCGAGGGCTTGCAGCGCATCACACAGATGGCGCTGGAGATGGTGCCTCTGCTTAAGCAGGCCCGCATGACCGATGCTTGGGCAGGGCTGCGGCCTGCCACAGGAGATGGCCACCCCTTGCTGGGACAAGGACCTTGGCCGGGGCTCTATTTTGCCACGGGGCACTATAGGAATGGCATTTTAATGACACCCATTACTGCTGAAGTGACCACTCAGTTCATTATGGGTCAGGTACCCCCTTGGGATTTGACCCCCTTTACGCCCATACATTTGATGAAAGAGGGTCATGAATAAATTAGAGCATGATGTGCTGTTTATTCCTGCGGATCCAGAGATGATGGAGCAGGAACGGCGTAAAGCCAAAGAGTTAAAACGCAGTCAGTGGTGGAAAAACCAGTTAGGGCGTGGGCAGTGTTACTACTGTCAGCGGCGTTACCACCCCAAGGAGTTGACCATGGACCATGTGCAGCCCATCAGCCGAGGGGGGCGTAGCAGCCATAGCAACTGTGTGCCCTGCTGCGGTGAGTGTAATGAGCATAAGAAAAATTGGCCCGCAGAGTCTTTTCGTGCCTGGGTTGAGGAGATGCAAGGTAAGCTGTAAAAGGGGGTGCCATGCAAAAAGGCCAACTTTAAGCTGGCCTTTTTGCATGGCACACGCGATTAGACGGCAATCCGACAGCTAGGCGCTCAGGGCGATGGCCTCTTTATCCTGGTAGACGCGATCCAAGAGTTCAAACAGGTTGCGTCGCACCCCGTTAAAGTCATCCATTTTGCGCAGGGCGGCGTCGTGATCTTGGGACTCATGCACCAGGGCCACCACCTCACGGGCCAATTCATGGACTTTTAAGTGAACTTCGCCAAGCTCTTGGTAGACGGGCAGGGCGCCAAATTTTTCCAACCCCTCTGCGTAATACCATTTACCAAAAGCACACTCCCGGCCCGAGGCCACTTGGCCGGGGCTCATGGCTGTGCGGCCACGGATCACATTTTCCAATTTACCCAACCAACCTAAGTGGGCCAGCTTGATCGCCTCGACATCAAAGGGGGTGGGACCGGCATTTAAGCCTTTGGTCGAGTTGTTCAACCCCTGACTGGTCTCTAAAATAACATCCACCAACATGCCTGTTTGATGAATGGAGCCATTCATCAAATTGACCAGGTTGATGGTCTTGATGCCATTTTTTTGCACCTGAGTGGAGGCAGAAAAGATGGTCATGCCCATGGCCTGCGCTTCTGCTGCCAAGGTCTTGGAGGTGTTGCCAAGGCTGACCAATTGCTCCGCTTCACTGGTGGCGCTACTGGCTAAATGGGCGATCTGTTGGGCATCTTGTGCGGCCTCTTGGCTGGATTCAGCCACGCTATAGGCGGCGTTGGAGAGCTCTTGCGTGTTGGCGGAGACATCATGGGTAACGCGCGTGACTTCTTCCATGGATTGGGCAATATCCTGCACCGTATGCTCTTGGATCTCGACCAGTGCGGTGATCTCCCGGTTGCCTTGGTGAATGCGGTCAATGCTGGATGAGACCCGCCGGTTGGCGTCGATGGCCTGTCGGGTATTATCCTGGATTTCATGGATGCTTTGGTAGATCAGGTTGGTGGCATCTGCGGTTTGACTGGCCAGATCCTTGACTTCATTGGCGACCACCGAAAAGCCCTTACCTGCTTCACCGGCCCCAGCGGCCTCAATGGAGGCGTTTAGCGCCAACATGTTGGTCTGTTCGGCGATATCGTTGATCATTTCCACCACCTTACCGATGGCGGTGGCCGATTTATCCAAGCGATCCATCAGTTGGATGGTGTCTCGTGCGTCCTGATTGGCCTGTTCCGAATCCTTTTGTGCGTCGGCACACCGGACCACCACCTGTTTGATGGAGTTGGTCATCTCATCGACGGATGAGGCCACGCGTACAATGGTCTCATTAACCTGCTCCATACCTTGGTTAATGCCCCCCAGGTTCATATTCATCTCGCTGGTCGCCTGCGCGGCGGCAGAAACGTTCATGCTGGCGGTTTCAGCGGAGTTGGCGATGGTCTCAATGTTGTGAGAGAGAATTTCAGCCGCCTGACTAACCCGCACAAAGTTTTCGCTCACCCGATCAATGTGGAGCTTTAAGGTGACAAAATCATCATCCACCTCTGCGTTGCGGCAGACCGCATCGCGGGTCATATTATGGGACTCAAGGGCGTCAGCTTCTAACGTGTTTTTAACGGTCAACGACTCTTTAACCACAGCCTGTAGGGTGTCCGATTGCAGTTTGACCTCTCGAATGGTGATGCGCAATTTATCGGTAAGTTGATTAATCAGGGCGGAAATCGCGTCTAACTCATCTTTGTGTGCGGGGACCTTTAGATCCTGGGTGATGTTGCCATTGACCATATGGGTGAGCGCATGGTGCATGGTTTCAATTTTTTTGGAGATGAATTGGCGTGTAATGAGGGCAAAAGCGCCACATACGATGGCGATAAAGATAAAGATAAACAGCAAAAGTGTTTTTGTGTTTGTAACGGCGGTGCTGAGTTGCGTGGTGGTCCTTAGATTTATACGTTTAACGGCCAATTCTAGGGCATCAAATCCCTGAGTGGCAGAGCTGTCGTCAACGGCCACAACTTTATCAATGGCATCAATGCTGTTGTTTTGTGCCAACATGGTTGCAACGGTCTCCACGGCTTGCAGATAGCGTTGGGTGGTGTTGGTTATGTTATCCAGGCTCTGTTTTTCTTGAGGGGTAAGACCTGGCAGCTTGCGGTAAGCGGCAATGGTATCAAGGGCGGCATGAAAGCTCTGTTTGGCCTCTTGGCCATGATTGGATGAACCGCGTAACAGATAATTTTTAAAGTGGTGTATGCCATTGCCATAACCAAGCTGGCTTTTTAACCTGAGCAAAAGAGATTCCCGAGCGGCTGCTTGTTCTTGGTAGGTGGCCCATATTTGGGAAAAATTGTGCACACGGTTCATGGCGATGGAGCTTCCAAGCACGATGGAAAACGCCATAATGCCGAGGAAGAGAAAGATTTTCTGAGAAATCGTAAGATGAAGTACCATGATTGCTGTCACACCTTGCAGAACTACCAATAAAACACGCCACTTAACCGTAGCGCACCTAGAGTCCACAATATGGCACATCATCTATGTCTAAGTGAAGTGAAATACAGTGCAAGCTTAATATGTTGAAATCATAGAGTAGGGATAGGGGGGGGCACAAACAGGTAAGCTTTAAAGAGAGGGTGAAAAAGCGTCTGTTTGTTTAGCCATACCAGCCGTTTGGGGTATGATCTTTAGGGGTATGGCTATGGTTATGGCTTGGTTTAGGGGTAAACAGCAAGCAGGGTTGACCGGAAGCGCGCAAGACCTCGGTGCTCGGCATTTCACGCCCCTTAAAGCCCAATGCGCTACAAGCGCGGGGGTGGGTCGGGTTCCACGTTATGCGGAAATATTGGCACTTCATACAGTTGACAGCGCTCTGTGGGGGATGTTTGTGCATGGGTATCTGCATAGGTTGGGGATTTAAGCTAAAGTCTACTCATTCAGAGTACGGCTTTGCAGGCTTTGTTCCATCTTGTAATAAGAGTTATCGCTGCATATCCACCAAAGGGGTTTGAGCCTGCGGGGGCAATTGGGTGACGTGGTTGTAAAAAAAGCCTACACCAAGGCCAAGTTGAGAGAATGCGCATTGTCTGTTTCATCTTAAGCATGGTAACAACAGTCACGCCACTTTATGGAGAGTTGGCGTCTGTTTTAAAAGGGAGTAGCTGCATGACATTGGCCATCTTTGATCTGGACAATACCCTGTTAGGTGGGGATAGCGACCATCTGTGGGGCACCTTTTTAGCGGAGAAAGGGCTGGTAAGTCAGACTGAGTAT